>NZ_JAKRNI010000025.1 GCF_022346945.1 Microbacterium sp. ACRRU
GATCTGGTCGTGGGGGGGGGGGGGGGGGGGGGGGGTGGGGGGGGCCCCGCGGCGGGGGGGGGGGGGGGGGGGGGGGGGGGGGGGGGGGGGGGGGGGGGCGGCGCCGGCCCGGCACCCCCGCCCGGCCCGCGCGCCCGCGCCGCCCGGCACAACGGCAGAAGGCCCGCCCCACCAAGGGGACGGGCCTTCCGGATGCCGTGAGTCAGACCAGGTCGAACCGGTCGAGCTCGGTGACCTTGCGCCACGCGGCGACGAAGTCGCGGACGAACTTCTCCTTCGCGTCATCGGAGGCGTAGACCTCGGCGATGGCGCGCAGTTCGGAGTTCGACGCGAACACGAGATCCACGCGCGTCCCGATGCCGACCTTCTCGCCGGAGCCGTCCTTCGTGCCCTCGAACGCGTGCTTGCCCGAGTCGAGCGGCTTCCACGTCGTGCCGAGGTCGAGCAGGTTGGCGAAGACGTCGTTGGTCAGCGCGCCCGGCGTGTCGGTGAAGACGCCCCAGTCCGAACCGTCCCAGTTCGCGCCGATCGCGCGCAGTCCGCCGACGAGCACCGTCATCTCGGGCGCGGTGAGCGTGAGCAGGTTCGCCTTGTCCAGCAGCAGGAACTCCGCCGGCAGCCGCGTCTCGCGCGAGGCGTAGTTGCGGAAGCCGTCGGCGATGGGCTCGAGCCACCGGAACGACTCGATCTCGGTCTGCTCCTGCGACGCGTCCGTACGACCCGGGGTGAAGGGAACCTCGATCTCGACGCCGCCGGCGAGGGCGGCCTGCTCGACTCCCGCGTTGCCGGCGAGGACGAGCAGATCGGCGATCGAGACCTTCTTGCCGCCGTCGGCCTGCGCGTCGAATTCGGCCTTGACGTTCTCGAGCACCGAGAGGACGGATGCCAGCTGCTCGGGGTTGTTGACCGTCCAGTTCTTCTGCGGCTCGAGGCGGATGCGCGCGCCGTTGACGCCGCCGCGCTTGTCACTGCCGCGGAAGGTCGACGCCGCGGCCCAGGTCGTGGTGACCAGCTGCTGCACCGACAGGCCGCTGTCGAGGATCTGCTGCTTGAGCGCCGCCGCGTCGGCCGCGTCGATCAGCGGGTGGTCGACTGCCGGCACCGGGTCCTGCCACACGAGGACCTCGTCGGGAACCTCGGGTCCGAGGTAGCGCTCGCGCGGGCCCATGTCGCGGTGGGTCAGCTTGAACCAGGCGCGAGCGAATGCATCCTGGAAGGCCGCGGGGTCTTCGAGGAAGCGACGCGAGATCTTCTCGTACGCGGGGTCGACGCGCAGGGCGAGGTCGCTCGTGAGCATGCGGGGCTCGCGACGGCCTTCGGAGTGGGCGAGCGGCACCATGTCGGCTCCCGCGCCGTTCTTGGGGCGCCACTGGTGCGCACCCGCGGGGCTCTGGAAGAGCTCCCACTCGTAGGCGAACAGGATGTGGAAGAACTCGTTGTCCCAGCGGGTGGGGTGATAGGTCCAGGTGACCTCGAGACCACTCGTGATGGTGTCGTCGCCCTTGCCGGTGCTGTGGCTGTTCTTCCAGCCGAGACCCTGGTCCTCGATGTCGGCGGCTTCGGGGTTCGCCCCGACGTTCGCGTCGCTCGCGGCGCCGTGGGTCTTCCCGAAGGTGTGTCCACCGGCGATGAGCGCGACGGTCTCCTCGTCGTTCATGGCCATGCGGCCGAACGTCTCGCGGATGTCGTGCGCCGACAGCTGCGGGTCGGGGTTGCCGTTGGGGCCCTCGGGGTTGACGTAGATGAGGCCCATCTGCACGGCGGCGAGCGGGCGCTCGAGCTCGCGGTTGCCCGTGTAGCGCTCGTCACCGAGCCACGTGGTCTCAGGACCCCAGTACACGTCGTCGTCCGGCTCCCACACGTCGGTGCGGCCACCGGCGAAGCCGAAGGTCGGGAAGCCCATGTCTTCCAGCGCCACGTTGCCGGCGAGGATCATGAGGTCAGCCCACGAGATCGACTGGCCGTACTTCTTCTTGATCGGCCACAGCAGACGACGGGCCTTGTCGAGGTTGACGTTGTCGGGCCAGCTGTTCAGCGGGGCGAAGCGCTGCATTCCCGCGCCGGAGCCGCCACGACCGTCGGTCACGCGGTACGTGCCGGCGCTGTGCCACGCCATGCGGATCATGAGGGGGCCGTAGTGGCCGAAGTCGGCCGGCCACCAGTCCTGCGACGTCGTCATGACCTGCTGGATGTCCTTCTTGACGGCATCCAGGTCGAGCGCCTCGAACGCTACACGGTAGTCGAAGCCCTCGTCGAGCGGGTCGCGCTGCGCGTTGTTCTTCGCGAGGATCTTGACGTTCAGGGACTCGGGCCACCACACGCGGTTGGCCGACCCCTGGGTCGGGTGCGGCAGAGCGCCGGCGGGTTCGCTGTCGGCGGGGGCTTCGCCCACCGGCAGACGGTTGTCGTCGGGCGCGGGGCCGTCGTGGAAGACGGGGCATCCGTTCAGAGTGTCGCTCATCGGGATCCTCTCGGTTTGTCGGCTTCGGACTTCGCTCGACACTCGGGACAGATCCCCCAGAACGTCACCTCGGCGGTTTCGATGAGGAAACCGCTTCCTTCCGGCGCGTGGAGGCACGGAGCGGCCCCCACGACGCAGTCCACGTCGTCGACGCGGCCGCAACCGGTGCAGACGACGTGGTGGTGGTTGTCTCCCACCCGGAGTTCGAACATGCCGGGATGACCGGCCGGCTCGATGCGTCGCGCCAGTCCGACGTCGGCGAAGTCGCCGAGGGCGTTGTACACCGACTGCATGCTGGTGCCGGGCAGAGCGCCCCGGATGGTCTCGAAGACGTCGTCGGCGGTGGCGTGCGGCCGAGAGCGCAAGGCCCCCAGCACTGCCACGCGGGTCGCGGTGACCCGCAACCCCGCGCCGCGCAGGAGCGCGTCCGCGGTGGCATCCGTCCGATCGTCGAGCATGCTTCCATCCTAGCTATTTTTGAATTAATCAAAAACAACGCGCCGGAGGTGGTGAGGAATGGTGGATGCCTCAGCCCGATGTCAGCGTCGGCGTACCGGCCTCGTACTCGGTGACGTCGCCGGTCTCTCCCGCGCGCGCGGCGCGCCGCCCCAGCAGCAGCATGTACGCGAGGAAGACGCCCAGTGCCGCGGCGCCGATCGCGATCTTCACCTGCCACGGCAGCATCGATGGCGTCACGAAGCCCTCGACGAGCCCGGACAGTCCCAGCGCGAACACCAGTCCCACCGCGACGGTCGCCAGCGCGCGGCCCTCCGCGGCGAGCGCTGCGGATCGCGTTCTCGGCCCCGGGGCGACCCACGCCCAGAAGATGTGGAGGCCGGCGGCCCCGGCGACGAAGATCGCGGTCAGTTCGAGAAGGCCGTGCGGGAGGATGAACTGGAAGAAGACGTCGGAACGGTCGAAGGCGATCATGATGGCCGCCGACGATCCCACCCCGATGGCGTTCTGCATCAGCACCATGAGCGGCCACACGCCGGTCACACCGAACAGCACGCACTGGGCCGCGATCCACGCGTTGTTGGTCCACACCGTGCCGGCGAAGATCGCGTTCGGGTTCTCGCGGTAGTACTGCACGAACTGCTCGTCGGCGTAGTTCTGCAGTTCGCTCTGCGACCCGAGGGCCGCGACAGCGCGCGGGTCCGACGAGATCCAGAGGGCGACCAGCGCCGCCACGACGACGAAGCCCACCGCAACGGCCAGCGTCGTCCAGCGCACCCGGTACAGGGCGGCGGGAAGCTGCCGCAGGAAGAATCGCGGGGCCTGTCGCAGCACGTTCTCTCGGACACCCGTGAGTCGGAGGCGGGTGCGGGCAAGAAGGATCGACACGTAGTCGCCCTGCGGGGTGCGGCCCGCCGAGGTCTTGATGTCGGCCAGGTCGGCGGATGCCGCGCGGTACCGGGTGACGAGTTCGTCGACCTCCGGTCCGGTCAGGCGTCGTGAACGGCCGAGCTCGTCCAGCCGCGCCCATTCGTGCCGGCGGGCGGCCGTGAGGGCGTCGAGGTCCATATGGTCAACTGTACGCATGGCTTCTCCCGCGGCATCCCCTCCGCCCCCCGCAGCCCGGGCTTCCCGCGTCCACGCCGCGGCGGACGAGACCCTCACCGGCGAGGCCGTCGCGCTCGATGTGCAGCCGCTCGGCTTCTTCCTCCGGGCGGTGAGCTGCCTCATCGACATGGCCGCCGGGGTCGCACTTCTCGTGATCGGGTCACTCACCCTGACGGCCCTCGTGGGCAGCGGAACCATCCCCGACAGCACGCTTCGCATCGGGGCGATCGTGCTGATCGTGGCGGTGATGGTCGTCGTCCCCACCACCGTCGAGACGCTCTCGCGCGGGCGCAGCCTCGGCCGCCTCGCGGTCGGGGGCCGCATCGTCCGCGTCGACGGCGGTGCCGCCGGTTTCCGTCAGGCCTTCATCCGCGCCCTGGTCGGCGTGCTGGAGCTGTGGTTCACGCTCGGGGGCATCGCCGCGATCGTGGGCATGTTCACGCCCCGGGCGCAGCGGCTCGGCGATCTGCTCGCCGGGACGGCATGCGAGCGCACGCGGACCCGACCGCTCCCGGCGGCGGCGCCCGGCATCCCCCCGGGGCTGGAGGGATGGGCGGCGGTCGCCGACGTCTCGCGCCTCCCCGACCGGCTGGCCGCGCGCATGGCCCAGTTCGTGCGCGGGGCCGAGGCTCTGGAACCCGCGGCGCGGGCCCGCGTGGCCGCGGGGCTCGCTGAGGCCGTGCGGCCCTACGTCTCCCCCCTTCCGGACGTGGACGCCGAGACGCTCGTCCGAGCCGCGGCGTCGGTGCGCCGCGACCGGGAGTACCGCGCGCTCCTGCTCGAGAACGAACGGGCGGCCTCGCTCACCGATCACACGTGAGTCACACGCCTCGTTGCGTCCGCGCCAGCCCGACGCCTCGCAGGCTCGAGCGGGACGGCGCTTCTCAGGCGCGCAGGGTCTCGTGTCGCACGACGACCCATCCGCGCGGAACCGACAACCGATCCGCGTGGAGGGCGCACAGGTCGTGCGCGTGCGGGTCGCCGGCGCGTCCGAGGGGGCCGAGAGCCGCCATCTGGTCGCCGTAGTCGTAGGTGAGGGTGCTCATCGCCTCGCGGGCGCATCCCACCTTCGAGCAGAGTCTGTCACGCATCGCGGGTCAGCCTAGGCGGGCTCAGCCCGCGGTCGGCGACGCCGCGCCGCGGCCGAACGGGGTGGGTCGGCACGCGAACACCGGTCGAGCGGATGCCACGCGCCGATGGCCGCGCCCGCCCGGCGTCCGCCGGAACGCATCGCGGCACCCCGACGAACGTAGGATGGGCCCATGCGTCGTCGATCCCGTGAGACCCGGCCGGTCGCGCGCCCCTCACGCCACGGTCGCCACGGTCGCCAGAACCGCAGCCCCGTCGTCCGCCCGCCGCTCCCGCCGCTGGACACGCGCATCGAGCGGTTCGACATCGCGGTGAGCACGGCGGCCGAGTTCCTGCGATCGGCGTGGAGCGATCTCCGGGACGTGTCTTTCGAGGTCGGCATCATGCCGCCGGCGGCGACCGGGGCGATTCCTCGCTGGCAGGTGCTGCGCGAGCAGAAGCGGATCATCCTCTACCGCATTCCCATCGAACGCCTCGGCCATCCGCATATCGACGACGATCTGCATCGTCGCATGATGATCGAGGGTGCCGTCTTCCGCGCGGCCGCCGAGTACCTCGACCGCGACCCGTGGGATCTCGGTCCCGAGCGCTTCCGCTTCTTCTGAGCGCTCGCGCCGCGGGGGTCAGGGCAGGATCGTCACGGCCCCGGCCGCGGCATCCGCGGGCCACAGGGGATACGCGGCGAGCGCTCCCGGCGCCGAGTACGACACCGCCGCGTGAACGGGGGCATCCGGAGCGAGCTCGTACACTCCGGCGTTCACGGGCACCGCGACGGATCCACCGGCGGGGACCGCCACCGTCACCGGGGCTCCCCCGTCCTGCGGCGTCAGGGTGACCGACGCCGCGCCTCGCGCGGCATCCGCCGCGAGGACGATCGAGGCACCGGCTCCGCGCGCGACGGCGACGAGACCGGATGCCGCGAACTCCGGCGACGGGGAGTACCAGGCGAAGTCGGCCCCCTCGCCGAACCCCGTCGTCGACCACACCCCGCCGACCACGGGCTGCGTCGCCTCGACCGACACGGTGAACGGTCCCGGGGCCAGGCCCGAGAGGTCGAGAGAGGTGGGCGTCTCCGCCGGCAGTTCCAGCGTGCGCGGATTCCCCGTCACACCCGCCCCGCCGACGGGAGTGACCGTCACCGTCGCCGACGCGTCGGCGCCCGGCGAGAGCAGGCGCAGGACCGTGCCGGCGTTCCCCTCGCCCGTCGTGAGCACCGAGACACCGGGGATCACCAGGGTCGTCGCCGCTTGGGCGAGCGGCGCGGCCTGGTCGCTCCCGCCGGGCAGGAGCACGCGGGTCAGACTCGTCTGCAGCGACGCGCGCACGGGGGCACCGGTGGCGACGACGCGCACGACCGGGCTCTCCTCGCCGAGCAGCAGACCCGCCAGCGGGACCACGCGCTGCGCGCCCGCAGGCACGACGAGACCCGTTCCGGACGGGGGTGTCGAAACCCCCTGCGCGCCGTACACCGACAGCTGCACCGTCGCGGGTACGTCGCCGGGATTGCTCAGCACGACGAGGTCGTTCGCGCCGGTCGTCGTCGCGCCGGCCACGAGCCAGGACTCCGCCAGGGGCGGACGGCACGCCGAGGCGCTGAACCCGGTGAGGTCCGGTGACGCCGCTGTGGCGGACCCCGCGGCGGCGAAGGGGGTTGCGACGCGATCACGCGGCGGCGCCCGGAAGACCGTGGCATCCCCCGACCCGTCGCCGGTGGCGCCGCTCACGCTCGACACCTCGGCGTCCGCGGCATCCGGTCCCGACACGACGTCCTGCGCCGCCCCGACGGTGAGCCCCGCGGCCGACTCGGCCGCGCGGCCGAGCGCGAAGACGGGACCGTCGCACGCGACGACGGTGTCGGAGGGAGCGGGGGTCACCTGCAGACGCACGGGGTCGGCCGTGAACGAGGGCCACGGTGCCGCGATACCGGCCACCGCCCCGACCACGACCGCGGTGGCCACGGCGCTTCCGGCGACGACGCGTGCACTCGTGGTGGCCCATCGGGCCAGGCGACGATCACTCATCGGGTACCTCCCCGAACGGGTCCGACCATGCGGGGCGTCCGGCGGGCGACGCGGCGCGACGCGGCGGTGGGAACGGCCAGCAGCCCAGCGATCAGAAGCACAGCGAGAGACCCCGCGGCGACGAGCTGCTGGAGGCGCAGGCGGTGGTCGTCGAGCGCGGCACGAGGCTGCACATCGGACGTGACGCGCCACAGGTCGCCGCGCGCCGTCGCGCCCACGCCGTCGAGAGCGTCACGCTGATCGAGAGAGGTCGCCGCCGTCAGCCGCGCGCCGCGGATGACCTCGTCCTCTCCCGCGGGTCCGGGTTCGAGAAGCACGAAACCTATGCCGCGCGCCGCGAGACCGGCCACGGCGTCCTCGGACGAGGGCGTGACGAGGTCGGCGGCGAGGGCGGCCAGCTCCTGGTCGGCTGGCCGCGGCTGGGTGCGGGTCGCTTCGAGCGTGCTCTGACCCCCGAGAGTCGCGCTCCCACCCCACACGACGTCGACGCGCAGACCGTCCGCGCGCGGGTCCAGCACGATGGTGCCGACGGCCATGGAACCGCGTCCCTCGGCGGCCACGAAGGCCGGCAGCGTCGAGACCGGCCCGTTGGTGACGAGAGCACGCGGCGACTCGGTCGCCAGCGCCGTCAGCGCGGGAGCCACCGCGACGAGCAGGGCCGTGAGGGTCACGACCGCTCCGATCGGCCGCAGAAGGCGCACCCGCTCGACGATGCCCGCGTCGAGGGCGGTGACCGCCGCGCCCACCACGCCGAGCCAGGCCAGGCTCAGCCCGGCACCCGGCCACAGCGGCACGGGCGCGGCGCTGTCGAACGAGACCGCGACTCCGACAGCCGCGAACGCGGTGGCCAAGCCCGTCGCAGCGATCAGGAGCAGCCCGGAGGCGGTGAGCCAGCGCGGGGTCAGCACCGACAAGACGGCCAGCACGGCGAGGGGCACGGCGAGCAGAGCGACCCACCACACCGGGCCATCGGTGAGACTCGCCCAACCCCCGGGGTCGGAGGTCGGGAAGCCCGCCGCGATGAGTGCGCGGCCGAGGGGGTCGGCGCTGGCCTCGTTGCCGGCGAAGGGAACGCCGGGGTCGGCGAGGAGCCCCCACGGGTTGCCGAGGCGCACCTGCGTCCAGATGAGCGGTGCGAACACCACGATCGAGGGCACGACGAGCCACACGACACGAGCGATTCCCCGCGGCGCCGCGAGAGCGACCACCACGAGAGCCGCCGACCACAGCACGATGACCGCGGGTGCGAGCGAGGGAGAACAGGCCAGCACCGCGACGAGCAGGATGGATGCCGCTCCGGCGGGGGCCCACGACCGGTGGGCGACGCTCGCGGCGAAGAAGAGCCACGGCAGGAGCAGGTGCAGGAGCAGCGGGGCGGGACGGCCCTCGACGAAGGCCGCGAGGAACGTCGGCGCGAGCGCCCACGCGATCGCGGCGGTGATGCGAAGGAGCGACGACTCCGTCACGCGCGTGGCGGCGAACCACCCGCCCAGGACCGCCAGGGGCAACGCCAGGATCCACAGGACCACGAAGGCGCGCGACGGTTCGGCGGGGGACAGTGAGCCGAGCAGCGCCACCAGCGCGGAGAAGGGGTCGGCGGGCCCGATGACATCGAGTCCCAGGGGTCGCGCACCCCAGGCAGCGTCCTGCCACAGCTGGGCTACCGTGGCGCGCAGCGGCGCCATCGCCCCGCCGCCGAGGACGGGCCAGGCGAGCAACGGGGCGAACAGGAGCGCCGAGACCGCGAGCGCGCCCAGGACCGCCCACGCTCCACCGCCCACGAAGAAGCGCAGCTCGGAGCGCACGGGGGCGTCGCTGTCGACGGCGTCGCTCTCCCACCGCAGTCGCATCTCGGCGTTCGAGACGCGCAGCGGGGCGATGCGCGACCATCCGACCGCGCGGACGGAACGGATGCGCCGACGCGCTCGCGCAACCGCCCCCATGCGCGCCATGACCAGCAGGGTGGCTCCCCATTCGGGGGCGACCTTGTACGGGACCTTGGCGACGAGGTGCGCGATCGTGCGTCCGAACGCCAGCGGAAGATACGACAGCCAGTGCAGGACCACCGCGGGCGCCGGAGCGTAGGCGAGACGACGATGCAGCTGCGCCGTCCGCTGAGCGAAGGCGCGGCGCCGCGCGCGTTTGCGCCCTCGCGCCATCGCGGCGACACCATCCCCGGCCACGGCCACCCGCGCGGCCGGGACGAGCGACACCCGGTCCCCGGCCAGTCGCGCACGCACGCTGAGGTCGAGACCTTCGTCCGCCCCGCCGAGCGCCGGATCGAGACCGCCGAGCGTGCGCCAGGACTCCCGGCGCACGAGCATCCCCCGCACATCGGCGCCGAGGACGTCGGCATCCCCGTCGCGTTGGCCCTGGTCCAGTTCGCCCGCCGCCAGTTCGACGGTGCGCCCGTAGCGGGTGACGCTGACCCCTAGCGAGACGATCTCGGCCGGCGCGTCCCACGCAACGAGCTTCGGAGCGGCCACCGCGAGCGAGGACGACAACTCCAGCGCACCGGCCAGTCGGAGAAGGGCGTCGGGATCGGGGGCGGTGTCCTGCGCGAGCAGCCACACGGCATCCCCGGTCAGGCGCGGCGTCGCCAACGCGGTCGCGGCGGCGAAGGGCGTTCCGGGCGAGGCGGTGATGATGCCCTCGGCCCCCGACGCCGCGGCGATCTGCCGGAGCTCCGGGTCGTTTCCGCACAGCACGATCGTGAGCGCGTCCACCGGCCGGGTCTGGGCGGCCAGCGCCTGGAGGGTGCGCGTGAGGTGGGGGGCGGCAGGGATTCGTCCTTCGGGGCGGACCACGAGAACGGCGTGTACACGGGCGGGCATGGCGTGGTCAGCCTAGGCGGGCTGTCGCACGAATGCCGACGCCGCGCCGCGGGTCACCGGATCCCTCGATCCCCGGACCCGGATGCCGCGGGTCAGGCGCGACGCTTGAGCTTGCGACGCTCGCGTTCGCTGAGGCCGCCCCAGATGCCGAACCGCTCATCGTTCTGCAACGCGTATTCGAGGCACTCCGAGCGCACGTCGCACGAGGTGCAGATGCGCTTGGCGTCGCGGGTGGACCCACCCTTTTCGGGGAAGAACGCTTCCGGATCGGTCTGGGCGCACAGGGCATCGGTCTGCCAGGCGAGAGTGTTCTCTTCGGCGGCGTCGATGTCTCGACGGACGCCCGGAACACCCAGGTCGACCGGATCGACGAACCAGTTGTCCGGGACACCGGACCGGTACTGCGATGTCGCCATCTCGCCCTCCCCCTCGTTCGATCCCCTGACGCTGACGCGTACGAGTAATTACACCCGTGTCATTCCGTCAGGTCAAGTCGCGGATCGTAAACCCTCAAGGGCGAGGTGAACCTTTACGACGTCGCCTCGGCGTGTCGCGGCTCTGCTCCGGGCATCGCGACGAACACCTCGCCGCCCGAGACCGTCAGGGGCGACTCCTCCGGCGTGACCAGCGCCGCCCGACCGGGGGCGAGCGTGAGGCTCGCTCCCGAGGCCCCCGTGACCGTCGCCTCGCCCGACACCGAGAGGGCGATCGACAGGCCCGCAAGGTCCACCGAACCGGACCGGCCGCCCGCAGTGACGTGAGCGAGGGCGAAATCCCGGATGCCGGGGGCGAACATCTCCGCCCCCTCCCCGGCCGCCCGGGCTTCGAGGACCGGCGGCGCGGCGGGGCGGAAGTCCACCAGCGCGAGCAGCTCCGCGACGTCGATGTGCTTGGGGGTGAGACCGCCGCGCAGCACGTTGTCGCTCGCGGCCATGATCTCCACGCCGAGACCCGCGACGTAGGCGTGCAGGACGCCGGCGGGAACGAAGATCGCTTCGCCGCGCCGGAGGTGGACGAGGTTCATCAGCAGCGCCACCACGATGCCGGGGTCGGCCGGGTAGGCAGCGGCGAGTGTGCGCGTCTGATCGAGCTCGGCGGCGAACTCCTCGGAGTGCGCGGATGCCGCGGCCTCGACGATCTGCGCGATCTCCGCGCCCTCGGCCTCGCCGAGCAGCCACGCGATGGTCTCGCGCAGAGCCGCCGCGGGCGAGGCGGCCCCCAGCTTCTCTCGGAGGGTGCGGACACCCTCGCCGTCCCCGAGGGTGGCGACCAGGCGCCGGGTCGCGTCCACGTCGCGCAGGCCCGCGAGCGCGGTGAACGTCTCACTGAGGGCGACGATGACCTCGGGCTTGTGGTTGTCGTCCTTGTAATTGCGGTGGCCGGCATCCCGCGGAACGCCCGCGGCCTCCTCCCGCGCGAAGCCTTCGACGGCCTGCTCCTTCGACGGGTGCACCTGGATCGACAGCGGCGCTCCGGCCGCGAGCAGTTTGAGGAGGTACGGGAGACGGCCGGGAACACCCTCCTGTCCCCCATGAGCGCAGAGCCAGTCGTCCAGCGTGAGGTCGGACCCGTCGTGCACCCGGGCGGGGGATCCCGGGTGATCGCCGAACCACACCTCGGCCTCGGGCGAGCCGGAGGGGGTGCGACCCTCGAGGTCGGCGAGAAGCGTCGCGCTCCCCCAGGCGTAGTCACGAGGCGTGTTCGAGATCTCAACCAGCACGGCGTCAGCCTACCCGGGGCCCCCGGTATCGACGGGGCGAGAGGTAGCCTGATCAGACCATGGCGATGCACACCACTCACCCGGTCTCGGCGCTGCCGACTCCCCCGCCGCGGGAGACCACGGGACACCTGCTCCTGCGCGCGTGGTGCGTTTTCGTCCTGTTCCTCGCCCTCGGGGGCGTCGGCGTGATCAACGCGATCGGACTCGCCGCCACCGGCGTCGTCGTCGTGGCATCCGCGATCGTCTCCGCCGTGCTGTGGACGATCCTCCGCCCGCCGGTGGCCCTCCGGCGTCTCCCCTGGCTGGCGTTCGGCTACGTCGCCTGGGCGGGCGCGTCGATCGCGTGGAGCGCGTGGCCCGCGGCATCCGTGCTCACCTGGCTCCTCCTGGCGATCACCACTTTCCAGGGGTTGTTCATCGGGGCGGTGCTGACGTGGCGCGATGTCGTGGGAGCCGTCGCCTCGGCGGCGAAGTGGGTCGTGGGGCTGTCGCTGCTGTTCGAGCTCGCCGTGTCGCTCTTCGTCCGCGGACCGCTGCTGCCCGGTTTCGCGGTGCCCGAGGGCCGGATGGACCCCATCGTGTACTGGTCCCGCGACAACCTGTTCGACGGCGGACGTCTGCAGGGGATCTTCGGCAACGCCAACCTCCTCGGCGCCGCGATGCTCGTCGCGATCATCGTGTTCGCGATCCGCTACGCCGCGAAGGCGCCCCGACGCCCGCTGCTGCTCGGCTGGATCGCCGCGGCGGGGTTCCTGTTCGTCCGCGCCGGCTCCGCGACGAGCATCGTCGCCGCCGCCTTCGTCGTGCTCGTGCTCGCCACGGTGCTGGTCATGCGCACCGCCCGCCGGCCCGGCGAACGCACACGGTGGTACCTGCTCTACGCGGCCGTCGGTCTCGGCGCCGGGGCCGCGCTGTGGTTCGGACGAGAGACCGTTTTTGGCGCACTCGGTCGCGACAGCGACTTGACCGGCCGCGAGGGCATCTGGGCCGACGTCCTCACCCGCGCCGACCAGCACCCGATCGTCGGCTGGGGCTACTCGACCCCGTGGATCGCGTCGGAGCCCCTCATCGACGGGTGGATCGTCGACCACGGTCAGACCGTCGTGCAGGCGCACAGCATGTGGCTCGACACCTACCTCCAGCTCGGCGGCGTCGGCGTGGTGCTGCTTGTCCTGACGATGCTCGCTTACGTGTGGCGGTCGTGGTTCTTCGCCGTGGATCGTCCGCGCTGGGACCTGCGCGCCGACCGACCGTACTCCCCCCTCACCCTGCTTCCGACGATGATCGGCGGCCTCCTCGTCGTGCAGGGCCTCACCGAGTCCGCACCTCTTCTTCTGTGGGGGTGGATGTTCGTCGTGCTGTTCGGGGCGAAGATCAAGCAGTCCCCGCTCGTCGGTGTCGGCCCGGCCGAGCAGAGCATGTCGATCGAGCGCGGCGAGCTGCAGAGATCGGGGTCGTGAGCCCGGCCTGGCGCGCGGAACGACCCGACGTCGGGGCGTTTCTGGCTTCCGCCGACCTGGCTCGGGCGTTCACCATCGCTTCGTTCGCCGCCGTCTTCGGCGCGTCCGCAATCCGTGGACTGGCCGGCGACGTCGCGTACGCGACCATTCTGATCGGGCTCGCCGTCCTGGGTGGCGCCGTCCTGGTGGCCCGGAGGCAGGAGTTCGAGGTGCTCCACCTGGCACCCACGACTCTGGCGGTGTTCGCGGCCTGGGCGGGCGCCAGTGTCCTGTGGAGCACGGACGCTCTCCTCACCGTCGCGGGCTGGGCTGCACTCGTCGTGGTGTCGATCCTCGGGATCGTCATCGGACACGTGCGGGACGCCCACCAGAGCGTGCGGGCGCTGGGAGACGTCTTGCGCTGGCTCCTCGCCGCCTCGCTCGTGCTCGAAGTGCTCAGCGGCATCCTGTGGGACACCCCGATCCCGTTCCTCGGCATCCGCGGCGACATCGACGAGCTCGGACCGGTGCAGGGACTGTTCGGCAGCCGGAACGACCTCGGTGTCGTGACGGTCATCGCGCTGCTGACGTTCCTCGTCGAGTGGCGCACCCGGTCGGTGAGCCCGGGCACGGCGGCGGGGTCGGTGATCCTCGCGGCTCTGCTGGCCGTGCTGAGCGGTTCGCCGACGATCATCGTCGTCGCGGTGACCACCGCGGTCGCCGCCGTCGCTCTCGCGCTGATCCGCGCCCTTCCCCCGCGGCGGCGGCGTGCCGCGCAGCTCTCGCTCGGCGGCGCGGTCATCGCCCTCCTGGCTCTCGCGTGGGCGCAGCGCTCCGCGATCGCCGGCGCCCTCGACGGCCGGGCCGACCTGTCACTCCGTACCGACCTGTGGGGCGAGATCCTGCGGTTCTCCGACTACCGGCCGGTGGCCGGCTTCGGTTGGTTCGGACCGTGGGCGCCACGGGAGGCACCGTTCAGCGCGGTCAACTTCATCCTCGGCCAGGACCACGCGTCCGCGCTCAACGCGTACCTCGATGTCCTCCTCCAGCTCGGCTGGGCGGGGCTGCTGGTCTTCCTGGTGCTGTGCGCGCTCGCGCTGGCCCGCGCGTGGCTCGTCGCGGGGGAACGGCGTTCCGTGGTGCACACGTGGGCGCCGTTGACGCTCGTCGCCCTCCTCACGGTCTCGCTCTTCGAGAGCTCGGTGCTGTCGGGATCGGGCCTGCTGCTGCTCGTCCTGTGCGCCGTCCGCGCGGGCCAGTCGAGGTCATGGCGTGAGCGGTTGGACAGGCGCGCGGACCCGCGCTCGGGACTCCCCGCGGATGCCACCGACACTCAGGGCGGCCCCGAGAGCGCCGGGTAGACTTCGGGCTGGCCGCCACGGCCCGCGCCTTTCGACGAAAGATCTCTTCGTGACGTACACCCTCCAGAACGCCGTGCTCCCGCTGGACCGCGATCCCGATCTGCTCCCCCTGTACGTCGACCCCGAGACGTGGTCGACGATCGACGAAGAACCCGTGCGGGTCACCAACGTCGCGCAGCTGAGCAACGTGCTCGACCGCCACCGAGCACGCATCGTCGCCGGGCGCCGCGTCTCGTTCGGCACGTACTTCAACGCGTTCCCCGCCGCCTACTGGCAGCACTGGACCGCCGTGCGCGATGTCCGTCTGACCGTGCGCACCTCCGGGGATGCCACGATCCTGGTGTACCGCTCCAACGGCGGCGGCACCAAGCAGCGCATCGAGACGCGCGAGGTGCGCGGGGATGCGACCAGCTCCTTCGACCTCGTCCTCGACCAGTACAGCGACGGCGGCTGGATCTGGTTCGATGTCGCCGCGGACCGCACCGATGCGATGTTCGAGGGCGCGGAATGGACCACTGAGCAGGAGCCGGTGCGTCCCGGCAAGGCGAGCATCGGCATCACCACGTACAACAAACCCGACTACTGCGTGAGCACACTGACGGCCCTCGCCGACGCGCCCGACGTGCTCGACGTGGTCGACCGCGTGTTCCTGATCGATCAGGGCACCGACCTCGTGGCCGATCAGCAGGGCTACCCGGCGGTCGCCGAGCGCCTGGGTGACACCCTGCAGATCATCCGCCAGCCGAATCTCGGCGGTTCGGGCGGTTTCGCCCGGGCCATGGTCGAGACCCTCGAGCGCCCCGACAGCGACTTCGTCCAGCTCCTCGACGACGACGTGCGCATCGAGCCGGAGTCCATCCGACGCTCGGTCGTCTTCGGCCGCTACGCGTCCGTCCCGACGATCGTCGGCGCGCACATGTTCGACCTGCTCGACCGCCCGAAGCTCCACGCGTGGGCCGAGGTGGTCGACGACGCCCCCTTCATGTGGCGCGCCCTCTTCCAGGAGCGCCTGCCGCACGACTTCAGCGTTGCCAACCTCCGCCAGACACCGATGCTGCACATGCGCCTGGACGCCGATTACAACGGCTGGTGGATGTGCCTCATCCCGACCAGCATCCTCCGCGAGATCGGCCTCTCGCTGCCCGCGTTCATCAAGTGGGACGACGCCGAGTTCTGCGTCCGGGCCCGGGATGCCGGCTACCCGACCGTCTCGATGCCCGGCGTCGCACTGTGGCACGTGTCGTGGGTCGGCAAGGACGACTCGATCGACTGGCAGGCGTACTTCCACGCTCGCAATCGCATCGTCGCGGCGCTGCTGCACTCGCGCACACCGCTGGGCGGAACGCTCATCCGGCACAGTCGCCGCGTCGACCTGAAGCACCTGATGATGATGCAGTACTACCCGGTGGAATTGCGGCACCGGGCCCTCCGCGACGTCCTCTCGGGTCCCGCGCACATGCGGCAGACACTGGACCGGGCGATGCCGGAGGCGAGGATGATCGCGCAGAAGCACCCCGAGACCCGCATCCACAAGGATTCCGGAGTCCCGCTGCGCTCGCGACTCGGGCGCCAGGTGTTCAAACGCCTCAAGCGGAACCAGTTCGACAGCCCCACCGGTCTGGCGCTGCGGACGTTCACCGCCCGCACTCTCCTGTCGCACTGGTTCCACACGCCGCGCCCCGAGAACATCGCCCAGCCCGAGGTCGAGTTCGGCAAGGGCGACGCCCACTGGTGGCGCGTCCCGCTGTACGACAGTGCGCTGGTCAGCGCCGCCGACGGCTCGGGCAAGAACGTCTACACCCGCAACCGTGCGCTCTTCCGCCGCATGCTGGTCGACAGCGTCCGCCTGCACCGGCGTCTGCAGAAGGAGTGGCCCACCCTTTCGCGCCAGTACCGCGAAGCCCTGCCCGACCTGGCATCCGAGGCGCAGTGGCGCAAGACGTTCGAGGAGAGTGCGTGAGCATGGCCTCCTTCGATCCGGGTACGGCGACCATCGTCGTCGTCACCTACAACCGCACTCCCCTGCTCACGCGCCTGCTGCAGAGCATCGAGCGGATGTCCCCCGCGCCGGGTCACCTCGTGATCGTCGACAACGCCTCGACGGATGACACCACCGAGGTCGTCGAGTCGTTCCGCGACCGGCTGCCCACCGAGCTCGTGTACCGCCGTCTCGAGACGAACACGGGCGGATCCGGGGGGTTCAGCGAGGGCATGCGTGTGGCCTACGAGCTGGGTTCGGAGTGGATCTGGCTCATGGACGACGACGTCGAGGTCGTCCCCGATGGCCTGGACCGGATGGGCCGATGGGCTCCGCGGTTCCGCAGCATCCAGGGACGCCGCTACGACTACGACGGCAGCGAGTTCTACTGGCAGTACCGCGTGGCGGAATCGATGGCGATCCCGATCCCCTTCGCACCGGCCGGTTTCGATTCCTCGGGGTTCAAGCCGATGAACTCGGGATGCTTCGAGGGCATGTTCATCCACCGCGATGTCGTGGCGAGGATCGGCCTCCCCGACCCGCGCTTCTTCATCTACTGGGACGACCAGCTGTACGGGTGGCTCGCGTCACGCGTCACCGAGTCGGTCATCGTCGACGAGTTCGTGCTGCGCCGCACCCGCGAGATCAAGCAGTGGGACATGGGCATCCGCCACATGAACGCCTCCAGCGACGCCTACCGGTACTACATCATGCGCAACCGCGCCTACCTGGCGAAGTACTACCGCGAGCTCGGCGTCTATCGCGCGCTCCCGTTCGCCACGGGCACGGCGCTGACCTTCGTCAAGGAACTCATCCGCCTCGTCGTGGTCGAGCGCAAGGTCCGCGGAACGAACCACCTGTTCCGCGGGCTGCGGGACGGGCGGAAGATCTCGCGCGACGCCTCGTGGCGACCGATGCCTCCGCTGGAGCCCGCTCAGCCGGTCGCGTAGTTGCGTGACGGACCTCAGCCGTCGACACTCCGCACGCCGAAACGTCGAGCGAGTCGGCTGACGCGTCCCTCGTGCGCCTCGAGATGACGCACCCGCTCGGAAGCCAGCACCGCCTCGCGTGTCTTGGCGTCCAGTCGCTGCTCGAGGCGCACCCTCTCCTGGTACCCCTGTTCGATCTGCAGCTTGAGGCTCGCGACCGTCTCCTCGAATTCCCGCAGACGATCGGGTTGCAGCGCGTGGACCTCGCCTTCGAGCTCGGACACGCGTCGGCGCGCCCGTTGGAGCTCAGCGAGGATGGGACCCGCGGGCACATAGGGAGCCTTCCCCTGTGCGATCCGACGCTTGTCGGTGACGGGCCACTCGTGGAAGCGCGACGAGAAATTGTCGATGTCAATCCCGCGGTAGTTCACGGTGTCGTCGAGCGCGACCATGACAGACAGCTGATCGCGCCGAGAGTAACGCAGGACATGATCGGCCCACACCCGCATCGCGCGCGAAACCGCATCGGTGCGCCGCCGGAGGAGGATGGCCGTCCAGTGCGGACGCGCGGACAGCACGTCCGGAGACCTCTCGGCGTAATCCGCGAGTTGCTCGTACACACGGGCGCGATCGTCGTAGTTCAGTCGGATGACCTCGTCGAACTCATCGATCAGATGATCGCGGTAGCTGTGCAGAGGAAGCGCGAGATCGACCCCGTCGGGGAGCCACTCCGCGACGAGAACCTCGGGAGTCTCTCGCAATCGGACGGAGGCGTCGATGTACACGCTGACGTCGAAGGGGACATCCGCCTGGGGGCCCAGGATCTTGTGAAGCCGGGCGCTGCGGACGGGGTCCGCGGCGAACCGGGGTTCGACGAGGCGGACCTCCCAGCTGTCGCTGGTCAGCTCCGGATCGTCCGTGAAGCAGATGAAGCGCGCGTCGCTGCGCGCCGAGACGGGTTGGTCCAGCAGTGCGTCGTACTGCCCGAAGATCGCGGTGTAGACGCAGATCCGCGGAGCGTCGGACGGGCGGTTCTCGGCTCGGGCGGGGTCGGGTGCCATCCCGCCACGGTATCGGAATACCGGGTGAACAAAGTGCGGACTGGGGGTTATCCGATGCTCAGCCGGTCGCGTAGTCGGCGTTGTAGAGGTCGAGCACGTCCGCGATCGGAGCATCGAGCTTCAGCGCGCCGCCGTCCAGGTACAGGCCCCGCGAGCAGAACCGCCGCAGGTCCTTCTCGTTGTGGCTGACGAAGAACAGCGTGCGCCCGTCGGCGAGCAGCTCGTCGATGCGGCGATAGCACTTCTCCCGGAACGCGCGGTCCCCCACGGCGAGCACCTCGTCGACGAGAAGGATCGGTTCGTCCAGCTGCGAGACGACCGAGAACGCGAGGCGCACCTTCATGCCGTTGGAGAGGTGCTTGTACGGGGTGTCGACGAAATCACCGATCTCGGCGAAGGCGATCATCTCGTCGAATCGTCGCGAGACCTCGGCGCGCGGCATCCCGTGCAGTCCCGCAGTGAGGCGCACGTTCTCACGGACCGTGAGGTCGCCGACGAACCCTCCAGTGATCTCGATGAGCGGCGCGACACCGCCGTGGACCCGGACCCCGCCCTCATCGGGTAGCAGAACACCCGCGACGAGCTTGAGAAGCGTCGACTTGCCCTGACCGTTGCGCCCCACGACGCCGATCGCCTCGCCCGGACGCACCGAGAACGACACGTGCCGCAGCGCCCAGAACTCGTCCGGGCGGGTGCGGCGGGCCGCTCCGCCGAACAGGTCCTTGAACGAGCGACCTCCCCGGCGGTTCCGTCGGAAACGGACGCCGAGGTCGGTCACCTCGATCGCGGGGCGCTCCATCACAGCTCCTTCAGCACGGGACGCTCGAGCCGCGGGAACAGCCACAACCCCACACCCAGGATGCCGACGCTCAGCACCGCCCCGATGGAGACCGTCATCGCGTCCCACTGGTCGGGGAAGAAGCCGACGCGGTACAGGGTGAAGATGCCCGCGAGCGGATTGAACGCGGCCAGGTCGGCGAAGACCCCGGGCAGATTGCCCACGCCGTAGATGATCGGCGACGCGTAGAACAGGGCCCGCAGGATGAGCCGCGTCGTGCGCTCGAGGTCGCCGAACATCACGCACAGCGGCGCGACGATGAGCCCGAGGCCGACCAGGAGAACGCTCTGGAGGAGCACCGCGACCGGGAACAGCAGCACCCCCCACGACACCTGCGCGCCTGCGAACACGGCGAACAGGATGAGCACCGGGATCGAGAAGAGGAACTCGATGCCTTTGCTCAGGACGATGCGCGTCACCCAGATGCTGCGCGGGATCGAGGTCGAGCGCACCAGGCGCGCGTCCTTCTTGAACGCTTTCGTGAAGTCGGTCACCGCCGAGTTGAACCACACCCACGGCAGCAGCGCCGTGATGAGGAACACGATGTACGGGTCCTCGCCGACGGAGCGCTGGAAGACCTGCGTGAAGATGAACCAGTAGATGCCGCTCATCACGAGCGGGTCGAGCACCGACCACAGATACCCCAGGGCACTCGTGGAGTAGCGCACGCGCAGGTCGCGCGACGACAGCAGCCACAGCGAGTGGAGGGAGCGCCGCGCCGATCCGGGGGCGCCGACGGTGGCGGGGGTCACCGGAGAATCCTACGCCTCACCCTCGGCCGAGCCTGGGCGGAAGCTGCTCGGCGAGCGTCGGAGCGAGGGTGGTCGCGTACGTGCGCGAGAGATGGTTGTCATCGTGGTACACCGCGACGTTCCCGATGACCCCGGGGCAGAAGTCATCCGGGCAGATCCAGGGGGTCAGGTCGACGAGGTGGATGCCGGGTCCGGCCAGCGCTCTGGAGGGATCGGCGTCGGCGAGCGATCCGGAACGCGGCACGGCGCAGTCCAGAGCGTCTTCGGCCTCGACGACGCACGCGTACATGTCGAAGGAGAAGCGCGGGTTGTCGCGTACACCGATCACGTCGATGCCCGCGGACTGCATGCGGTCGACGAACCGGTCGACACCGGGTCGCAGCTCTTCGTCGGCGTCGCCGGCATCCGAGCGGGTCACGACCGTCATGACCGCCGCGGGGGCGATGCGCTCGACGTGGGCGATGGCCTCTTCCCGCCAGTGCGGACACGAGTCCGGGTCGAGGCCCGGATCGTCCAGCCCCATCGAGCATCCCCCCTTGATGAGGAACACCACGCCCCAGCCGCGTTGCGCGGCGACCGGGGCGAGCGCGGCCGTCATCTGCTGAGCGTGCGAATCGCCGATGACCACGAGCGTCTCCTGCGCGCGGGCGGTACCGCGTGTCTCGGAGCACGTGCCGTGCAGGATCTCCGTCTCGACCGCCCTGCCGCCCGAGCACTCCTGGTCGAGGTGCATCCACTCCTCCTCGAGCATCGTCGGGAGCGGAACGAGCGCGGCCTCGGCCGGGGGCTCGGGCAGGGTCGGGTCGCGGAGCACCTCGGCGCCGGGATTATCCCGCAACGCGCGGGCCTGGATCGCGCGTTCCTCCACGGCCGCGGACACCTGCCAGGCGGCGAGAGGGGTGACCACCACCGCCGTCGACACCACCATCACCGCGACCGGCACGAGGGACGACGCGTCACGACGCCGCCACGCCCGCACGGGGGCGTCCACCAGGGTGGTCAGGCCGCGCGCGGCGACCAGCGACGCGGCGACCACCAGGGCGCCGCCCACGAGACCCGCTTCGGACCGCCCCGTCACCACCAGCAAGGTGATCAGCAGCGGCCAGTGCACGAGATACAGGGCGTAAGCGTCGCGGCCGAGAGAACCCAGAAGACGGGATGCCAGCAGCCGCGTCGGTCCGACCGGGCGCTCGCCCGACCCCGAAACGACCACCGCGGCGGCGCACAGTACCGGCCACAGTGCCGGGAAGCCGGGGAATCCGCCCTGGACGTCGACGACGAGGCCGAGGACGAGAAGCCCGCCGAGGCCCAGCCAGCCCACGACGGCACGCAGCCGCTCGCCCAGGCGCACGTGCGGCAGGAGGACGACGAGCAACGAGCCCGCGGCGAACTCCCACAGTCGCGCACCGGTGCTGAAGTAGGCCGCCTGCTGATCGGCCGCGGTGACGACGACGGAGTAGGCCAACGACACCACGAAGACAGCACCGAAGGCGACCCCCACGACGCGATCGGGAGCGAGTCCCCGGCGTCGCACGATCAGCTGGCAGACCGCGAGGATTACCACCCACAGCAGGAATGCCTGCCCCTGCACCGACAGCGACCAGAAGTGCTGCAGGGGGCTGGGTGTCTCGGCGCGGGCGTAATAGTCCACGGCATCCGCGGCCAGGAGGCGGTTCTGCACGTAGAACAGCGATGCCCAGGTCTGCTCCCAGACCGATGCCCACACTGTGGGCGGGTACACCGTGCGAACGAGGGCCAGGACGCCGACGAGCGTCACCGCCGCCGCGGGGAGAAGCCGACGGAAGATGCCGAGAAGATGGCGCCCGGGTCGCACGGGTGCGGACCCGTCCATGCGCCGTACGAAGCCGCGCGTCAGGAAGAACGCGCTCAGCATGAGGAAGACATCGACACCGCCCGAGACCCGCCCGATCCAGACGTGGTATGTGACGACGAGCAAGACCGCGACGGCGCGGAGCCCGTCGATGTCGGCTCGGTACTCCCAGCGGGCCGCATCCACCCGTCCGGTCGGTGCCAGCCCGGCGCGAGAGGAGCGGGCGGCGACTCTCACGCCAGCTGGTTGTTCCACATGGACAGGGCGGAGCCGATGGCCATGTGCATGTCGAGGTACTGGTACGTGCCCAGGCGTCCGCCGAAGAACACGTCCTTCTCCCCCTTGGCGAGATCCCGGTACGCCAGCAGACCCGAACGGTCATCGGCCGTGTTGACCGGGTAGTACGGCTCGTCCTCGCGGGTCGCGAACCGCGAGTACTCCCGCACCACCACGGTCTTATCCGTCGGGTACCGGTCGGCGCGCTCGGGATGGAAGTGCTTGAACTCGTGGATGCGCGTGTACGGCACATCCGCGTCGGCGTAGTTCATCACGCTCGTGCCCTGGAAGTCGCCGATAGGCAGCACCTCCTGCTCGAAATCGAGCGTGCGCCACGACAGCTCGCCCTCGGCGTAGTCGAAGTACCGATCGACCGGCCCGGTGTACACGACGGGAACCTGCCCGACCGTCGCCTTCTTGTTGAGCGGCTGCGCGTCGTCGAAGTAATCGGTGGACAGCTTCACCTCGATGTTCGGGTGGTCAGCCATCCGCTCCAGCCACGCCGTGTACCCATCGACCGGGAGACCCTCCCACGTGTCGTTGAAGTAACGGTTGTCATACGTGTACCGCACGGGCAGACGCGAGATCACCTCGGCCGGCAGATCCTTCGGATCGGTCTGCCACTGCTTCGCGGTGTAATCACGGATGAACGCCTCATACAGCGGCCGCCCGATCAGACCGATCGCGCGCTCTTCGAGGTTGGCGGCATCCTTCGCATCGAACTCCCCCGCCAACTCCTGCACCAACGCACGCGCCTGATCGGGCGTGTACGCCGCCTGGAAGAACTGATTGATCGTGCCGAGATTGATCGGCAACGGGTACACCACACCCTTGTGAGTCGTATAGACCCGGTGCACGTACGACGTGAACTCCGTGAACCGGTTCACGTACTCCCACACCGACGGGTTCGACGTGTGGAAGAGGTGAGCACCGTACCGGTGCACCTCGATCCCCGTCTCCGCCTCGGCCTCGGAATACGCGTTCCCGCCGATGTGATGCCGCCGATCGATGACGGTCACCTTCCGGCCCGACGCAGCCGCGCGCTCCGCGATCGTGAGACCGAAGAAGCCCGAGCCGACGATGAGAAGATCCATGGAGTACAAACGGCTTTCGTGTCGACGGACGCGCAGGGTCAGGCCCCGCGCCCGACCAGTCTACGCGGCGCCCCACCGCGGCCCTCAGGGGCGGACAAGGTGCGGTCCGTTAGCATGGCGTGTCGAAAAGGCCGCGGACGGGGACGGAACTGCATGGGTGACTGGATCAGCGTGATTCCGTCGTACCTCGTCGTCGCCGTAGCCCTGATCGTGCCCGGGGCCGCCGTCGTGGTCGCGGGCTGGGGGTTCCGCAGCCCACAGCGTCTGCTTCTCGCCCCGGCGATCTCGGTGACGGTGGCCGCAGCGGCGGCGTCGCTCGCCCCCCTCGTGGGCCTGCGGTGGAATCTCCTCCCCCTCGCGCTCATGACCCTCGTCGTCGTGGGCATCGCGCTGGTGCTGCGCCGCTATGCCGGTGTCGACGGCGCACCCCCCGCGCGCGGGACAGGGCTGGTCGCCCTCGCGTCGCTCGCCGCCACGGCCCTCGCGAGCGCCGTGATGTTCGCGCGCGCCTTCGGATCGCCCGAGAACATCGCGCAGCGGTTCGACAACATCGTCCACTTGAACGCCATCGCCCTCGCTCTGCGCAACGGCAGTTCCTCGCCGTTCCAGATCGGATCGACGTCCGATATCGGCTTCTATCCGAACGCCTGGCACGCGCTGACGACTCTCGGTGCCGAGCTGACCGGCGCCACGGTGCCGGTCGCCGTCAACGGCGCGAATCTCGCCATCGTGTCGATCCTGTGGCCGGCGTCTACGATGGCGCTCGCCGGCGCGTTCTTCGTGGAGCGGCGTACGGCCTATGTCGTCTCGGCCGCGCTGTCGACGGGGTTCGGGGCCTTCCCGGCACTCTTCTTCAACTGGGGCGTGCTGTACCCGAACCTCGTGGGCTACGCCATGGTGCCCGCGGCGCTGGCCGTGGTGGTCACGATGCTCCGCGAGAGCGGAAGCCCCGCCCTCGTACGGTCGTCCCTGCTGGTCGCCCTGCTCGCCGGCGGCACGTTCCTCGGCCATCCGAACGCCTTCCTCAGCCTGCTGATCTTCGCGGCCGCGTTCGTGGTGAGCACGCTTGCTTTGCGCGCCATCGCGGATCGGTCCCGTGCCTCCGTCATCGCTCTCTCCATCGCCGTCGTCTGTTTCGGCGCGGCCATCGCGGGCACTCTGAGGGTGTTCCGCACCGGTGCAGAACACTCCGCGTGGCTCCCCTGGCAGCAGCTGTCGCAAGCGCTTGGTGAGGGCCTGTTCGCCGCGCCGCGCGGCTTCACACCGACGGTGGTCGTCGCGGTGCTCCTCGTGGCGGGGTTCATCGCCGTCGCCCGACGCCCGCGGTCGTTGCCGGTCCTCGCCCCCTTCCTCGCGGCCGTCGTTCTCTTCGCCGTGTCGTCGGGGCTCCGCATCGACCATCCGCTGCGCGAATGGCTGACGAACCCCTGGTACAACGACTCCAATCGTCTGGCTGCTCTGCTGCCGCTTGTCGCCATTCCGGTCGCCACCCTGGGGGCGGTTGCCGTCGTCGATCTGATCCGAACGTGGGCTCGGGCGCGGCGGGCGCCGCGCTGGCTCGGAGTCGTCGCGACCGTCGCCGGAATCGCCCTGGTGTCCACGGCGGCCGTCGGCCCGAACGTGCGTATTGCGCTCGCGCAGGTGCGGGAGGCGTACGCCTACACCGACGCTTCGCTCATCCTTTCGTCCGACGAGTACGCGCTGCTCGAGCGGCTCGACGAGGAGGTGCCCGAAGGCGCGCTCATCGCCGGCAGCCCGCGAACGGGAGCGTCCCTGGCCCTGGCGATCGCTGACCGAGACGTGACGCAGAAGCACATCTTCGGCTCGCCATCGCCGGAGCTGCTGTACCTCAACACGCACCTTCGCGATATCGACAGCGACCCCGTCGTCTGCCGGAACGTCGATGCTCTGGGAGTCGACTATGTTCTCGACTTCGGCCGTCAGGACGTGATGGACCCTGCGGGCGCGGTCGCCTACGACGGCATTCAGAACCTCGTTCCCGGGCCGCACCTGGTACTCGTGGACTCGCAGGGCACCGACGCCCGCCTCTTCCGCATCGAGGGGTGCTGACGATGGCGCGCCGAGCGACCGTCGCGGTCGCCTACGACTGCCTGTTCCCCTACTCCACCGGGGGTGGGGAACGGCAGTATCGCGCGTTCGCCGACGAGCTGGGCGCCGCGGGTCTCGACGTCGACTACCTCACGGCTGTGCAGTGGGACGGCGCGGTGCCGGGCGAGGACAGGTTCCGCGTCATCCCCGTCTGCGGTCGCCTGTCGCTGTACTCCGTCGACGGCGTGCGGCGGATCCCGGCCGCTCTGCGGTACGCCGCGGGACTGTTCGGCGCTCTCCTCCGCCGACGTCGGGCGTACGACGCGGTGATCGTCTCCGGGCTTCCGATCTTCAACGTGTTCGCCGCCCGCCTCGCCCTCCTGGGTTCGCGGACGCGGATCGTCGTGGACTACCTCGAGGTCTGGCACCGGCGCCAGTGGGTCGAGTACTCCGGCGTGGTGACCGGCACCATCGCCTGGCTCCTTCAGCGCGCCGCGATCGCGGTGACCCCCCTGGCCACCTGTCACTCGCAGCTCAGTGCGACGCGGCTGCGCCGCGAAGGTCTGCGCGGCGAGCCGCTGGTGAGCCCCGGGCTGATCGACAGCGCCGTCGAGGCTGCACCGACCGTGTCGGCATCCCGTCCCCCGTACGTTCTGTACGCCGGACGACACATCCCCGACAAGCGTGTGGAGAGCCTCCCCGCCGCCGTGGCCGAAGCCCGTACGTCGATCCCGGACCTGCGCCTGGTCGTCCTCGGGTCCGGCCCGAGCACCGCGACCATTCGCGGTGAGGTGGAGCGCGTGGGCGGCGCGACCTGGACCGACTTCCCGGGCTTCGTCGACGACTCCGAACTCGACGCCCTCATGCACGGAGCCCTCGCGCTGATCAATCCGTCTCGCCGCGAGGGCTACGGTCTCGTCGTGGTGGAGGCCAACGCGCACGGAACCCCCGTCGTGCTCGTCGCCGACGAGGGCAACGCCGCGACAGAACTCATCGACGCCGGCGTGAACGGCGTCGTCGCCCCGACTACCTCCCCCGCCGACCTCGCCCGGGCCATCCGGGTCGTCGCCGACGGCGGCGACGACCTGCGCCGCTCCGCGCGCGCCTGGTACGACGTCGCCGTGGGCACACGCACCATCCGACGCACCGTGGAGGGGATCCTGTCGGCGCTGAAGCTGCCGACCCCCTCCGCCCCGCGGACCATGAAAGAAGACACGCCGTGACCTCTCCCGCCCCGAACGACGCCGTCGAACTGACGATCCTGATGCCCTGCCTGAACGAGGCGGAGACGCTCGAAGTCTGCATCCGCAAGGCGCAGGGGTTCCTCGACCGCAGCGGCATCCGCGGCGAAGTGCTCATCTCCGACAACGGCAGCACCGACGGTTCGCAGGCGATCGCCGAGCGCTGGGGCGCCCGGGTATCGAACGCCCCGCGGCGCGGCTACGGCGCGGCCCTCATCAACGGCATCGAGAACGCCCGCGGCCGGTACATCATCATGGGTGACGCGGACGACAGCTACGACTTCGAGAACCTCGAGCCCTTCGTCGAACGCCTGCGCGCCGGCGCCGACCTCGTCATGGGCAATCGCTTCCGTGGCGGCATCGCCCCGGGTGCGATGCCCCCGCTGCACAAGTACCTGGGAAACCCGGTGCTGTCGTTCATCGGCGAGCTGTTCTTCCGGCCCGGCATCCGTGACTTCCACTGCGGTCTGCGGGGATTCAACCGCGCGCGTATCCGCGACCTCGACCTGCAGACGACGGGCATGGAATTCGCGTCCGAGATGGTCGTGCGCGCTTCGCTCGCTCGCTACCGCATCGAAGAGGTGCCCACGACCCTGAAGAAGGACGGGCGCTCCCGCCCGCCGCACCTGCGCAGCTGGCACGACGGATGGCGGCACTTGCGCTTCCTGCTGCTCTTCGCGCCCCGCTGGCTCTTCGTCTACCCCGGCCTCGTGGCGTTCTTCTTGGGTGCCCTCGCGGTCGGTGTCCTGTCGTTCGGAGGCGTCAACATCGGCGGCGTCGGATTCGACGTCACCACGATGGTCTACGCGAGCGCGCTGAGCGTCATCGGTTTCCAATCCCTCCTCTTCTTCTGGCTGACCAAGCTGTACGCCACGCAGGAGGGCTTCCTCCCGACCAGCGAGAGATACCGACGCATCGTGGCGAAGTGGTCGGCGGAACGGGGACTGCTGATCGGCCTGGGCCTGTTCCTACTGGGCGTGATCATCGGCATCGTGCAGGTGATCCTGTGGGGCAGCCTCGATTTCGGCGAGCAGAACGCGGCGCAGGCGGTGCGTATCGCTGTTCCCAGCGCGCTGCTGATCATCCTCGGCTTCCAGACCGTGATGATGAGCTTCTTCTCCGGCGTGCTCACCACGCCGCGGCGCGAGCAGCGCCCCGAAGCCGTCATCGAGAGCTGATGGCCGCCCGCCGGATTCTCGTCGACCTTCTCGGGTTCACCGGTTCGCGGGGAGGCACCGAGACGTACGTTCGCGAGCTCCTCCCGCGCCTGGCGGTTCTGCTGCCCGAGGTGCGCTTCGCCGCGCTCACGGGACGCGCCGGGACGGAGCGGGTGGAGACGTTCTTCCCCGGGCGCGTGCGGACCCTGCGCGTCGTCGGAGCCGATCCGGCGACGTGGGCGCTGGGGGCGGTGGCGGGCACGGAGCTGATCGCACGCCGCGAGGGCGCGGATCTCGTGTGGGCACCGGCGAACTTCGGACCGGTGTTCCGCGGTGTCCCCCGCGTGGTCACGGTCCACGACGCGATCTACGACGAGGTGCCGGGCGGTCTCGCCCAACGCGCCCAGCGCGGCGTCACCTCGTGGCTGATGCGCCGCTCGGCGCAGACCGCGGACCGCGTCCTGACCGTCTCGCATGCGGCGGCGGACAGCATCCGGCGCAACCTCGGCGTCGACGAGGATCGCATCGCCGTCGTCCACAACGGCAGCGCCGATCCTCGCCCCGTCGACGACTCCGCAGCGCTCCTCGAGCCCCTCGCCCTCCCCCCGGGGCGCCCGGTGGTTCTCAGCGTCGGCAACCGGATGCCGCACAAGAACTTCTCCGGACTGCTGGCGGCGCTGGCATCCCTCCCTCCCGCCTCGCGCCCGGTGACCGTGATCGCCGGTAGCCGGCTGCCCGACCCGCTCGCGGACGACGTCGTGCGCCGGGGGCTCGAGGGCGATGTGATCCTGCCCGGGTGGGTCAGCGACGCGCAGCTGGAAGCGCTGTTCCAGGCCGCCGACCTCTACGTGTGCCCGTCTCTGGTCGAGGGCTTCGGCCTCCCCGTCGTCGATGCGCTGCGTCGCTCGGTGCCGGTGCTGGCGAACGATGTGCCGGTGCTGCGGGAAGTGGGCGGCGACGCCGCTCGCTACGCCGATGCGACGGATGCCACTGCGTTCGGCGCCGCGATCGCCGCCGCGTTGACGAGCCCGCCGGATGCCGCCGCCCGTGAGGCGGCGCGCGCGTGGGCGTCTCGCTTCACCTGGGACGACGCGGCCGAAGCGACCGCGGCGGAGCTCGATCGCACGCTGGCGTTCGGGCGGCGGCGATGAACGCCGCTCCGTCGCTGCGGCGACGTCTTCTCGGCTTCATGCTGCTGCCCGCGATCGCGGCGCTCTCCCCCATCGTCGCGCTGCCCGTCGTGGTGCGCATCGCCGGCGACGCCGGGTGGGCGAGCGCCATCGCCGGGGAGTCCATCGGCACGTTCGCGGCGATCGCGATCGGATGGGGGTGGGCGACGATCGGCCCCGCGCTCATCTCCATCGCCGCGGACGACGACGAACGCGCCCGCCTCTACCGCGAGTCGATCGTCGTGCGTCTGCTGATCGCCGTCGTCGCCCTCCCCGCCCTGGGCGTGATCTGCTGGTTCATCGCGGCCCCCGGCGCGGAGTGGCTGACCATCCTCATGGGGGCTCAGGGCGCGCTGATCGCCCTGTCGTTCACGTGGTTCAGCGCCGGGGTCGGCGACCCTCGTACGATCGTGATCTTCGACGCGGTGCCGCGACTGATCGCCAACGTCGCCGCCGCCGGACTGGTGCTCGTCACCGGGGTCGTCGTGCTCTACCCGCTGGCGGGGATCGCCGTGACCCTCGTCGGCACCGCGATCTTCACGGGCCGCCTGCTGCGGCGGCATCCCGGGCCCTGGCCGGGACGACGCGATCTCCCCCGCCTGCTGCGGAGCACGCTGCCCGTCGCCTTGAACGACGCCGGGCTGAGCGGATACTCCAGCGTGCCGGCACCGGTGGTCACCGTCACCGCGCCCGCCTCCGCCGCCGCCGGCTACGCCACGGCCGACAAGATGCTCAAGCTCGGGCAGTTCATCCCTATGACGCTCGCCAACGCGCTGCAGAGTTGGATCGGCGAAGCGCACGGCGCGCACCGCGGACGCCGCATGGGCATCGCGCTGCTCCTCGCCGCCGGGACGGGGCTGCTCGGCTGGGCCGGTCTCGCCCTCGTCGGCCCGTGGCTCACGAGCGCGTATCTCGGAGCGGCCGCCGGAGCGCCCTTCGACATCCTGCTCGTGATGGGTCTGGTGTTCTTCTTCTTCTCGGTGCGCACCGCCGTCGCCCGACTCATTCTCTTCCCGGCGGGGCAGGCCGGCGCCGTGATGCGCGCCACCCTCATCGCCACGGCCCTCGGTATTCCGCTCATGATCGGCCTCGGCATCGCCTGGGGACCGGTGGGAGCAGCCCTGGGGTATGCCTTCACCGAGGGCGCGGCGACGCTGTTGCTGACGCGCCGGTGCTTCCGCGTGCTGCGCGATCTGCGACATGCCCCGACCGAGGTTCCGTCGTGACCGCCCGCAGCGCTCGGCCCACGACGTCCAGGAAGGACGACACCATGAAGGTCGCGATCAACGGGCGGTTCCTGCTCGATGCGTTCGGCGGCGTCCTGCGCGTCGGTGTGGAGCTGACGCGGCAGCTGGCGCAGAGACGGTCGGACGTCGTGCTGCTCATCCCGGCCGCCGCCGTGGACCGGGTCCCCGAGGGTGTGCCGTTCGAGGTCGTCGGGAGCGCGAAAGGAGCGCTCTGGGAGCAGGTCGATCTCCCCCGATGGCTGCGGCGCCACGGGAGCCCCCTGCTGCTGAACCTCGCCAACATCGCCCCGATGACCTATCGGAACCAGATCACGGTGGTGCACGACATCGCCCCTGCGCTGCGGCCGCAGGACTTCAGCTTCCTGTTCCGCGTGCAGTGGAAGCTGGCGGTGCGACTGGGGATGCGTAGACGGGGCCAGGGGATCGCGACAGTGAGCCGGGCCTCACGGGGCGAGATCGCCGCGCAGTTCGGTGTGGAGCCCCGGACCATCGATGTCGTCCACCTGGGCGCCGACACCCTTCCCGCCCCTGCGCCGGAGCCCGCGGCGGCCGAGCGCGCCACGTTCGTGACGTTCGGTCGCCACGGCACCGCCAAGAACGCCCGCGCGGTGATAGATGCGCTCGCGCTCGTCCCCTCCGACGTCGACCTCGAGGTGCACTACGTCGGAGACCTCGACCCCGAGCTCCTGCCCTACGCCGAGAGCAAAGACATCGCGCCGGACCGTCTGCGTTGGCGCGGCCGGGTCAGCGACGAGGAGCTCGCCGAGGCTTTCGTGACCGCGTCGGCGTTCGTCTGGCCGTCGCTGCACGAGGGCTTCGGCCTCCCTCCGCTGGAGGCGCAGCGGCTGGGCACACCGGTCCTGGCATCCGACATCCCGATCAACCGCGAGATCCTCGGCGACTCGGCGCGGTACTTTCCGGCGACGGATGCCACGGCCCTGGCGACGCTGATGACCGAGCTCGCTCGCGACTCCGAGCTTCGGGCGGACCTCTCCCGCCGCAGCATCGCGAACGCGGAGGAGTTCACGTGGGCTCGGACGGCCGAGCGGTGGAACGCCCTCATCGACGCCCGTCTGGGCGGAACGGCCCATCCGGCGAGCTGATTCCGCCGCGGGGGCGCCGCCGGGGCACAATCGAGGGGTGAACATCGGCTTCGTCGTGACGACCCTGGGGCGCCTCGACCCCCTCCGCGCTCTCCTGGCCTCGCTCGAGGGCCAGCTGCGGGACGGCGATCACGTCGTCCTCGTCGCACAAGGGGCGCAGGACGATGTCGCCGCCCTCGCGGCCGAGTTCTCCGGCCGCGGTGTCCCCGTGACCGCGACCACCTCGGGTCGCGGAGCCTCCCTCGGACGCAACACCGGTGTGGCCGCTCTGCCGCCGGGCGAGGCGGTGGTGACGTTCCCGAACGACAACACCACCTATCCGGCCGGGACGGTCCAGGCCCTGCACGCCGCGGTGGACGACCCGGCGTTCCTCGCGGGCGGCTTCACGTCATGGGACGAGCGCGGCCCGAAGACCACGCTGCCCGCCCCGGGCACCCCGCTCGACAAGTACAACGTGTGGGCGGTCATCGAGATGGGCATCCTGATGCGGCGTTCGCTCTTCGACGCGGTCGGCGGTTTCGACGAGAATCTCGGTCCCGGATCGGCGACACCGTGGCAGGTGGCCGAAGGCACCGACCTGCTGCTGCGGGCGATGGCGCACGAGCCGCGCTTGCTCACCGAGTTCCGGTGGCTCCCCGCCGACGTTCACGTCGACGGAATCTCCACGGGATTCGGGCTCTCCGACACCGAGCGTCGCCGGAAGCTCCGCGCCTACGGGCGCGGCACGGGTCGCGCGTTCGCGGTCCACGGCTACCCGCTGTGGTGGCGCGTCGCCTTCACCGGGGCCGGCCTGCTCTACGGTGTGCGCAACCCCAAGCCGATCACGCTCGCCGACGGCTGGCCCATGTTCCTCGGTCGCCTCGAGGGCGCGCTCGGACGCACTTTCGGCCAGGCACGCATGGTGTCGACGACGCGCTGACCACCGCAGGGCCGCGGAGGTGCCGCTGGTAGGCTACGGAAGTGTCTTCGAGAGTTCTGATCACCGGCGGTGCCGGCTTCATCGGGTCCCACCTTTCCGAGCGTCTGCTCGACGAGGGCCATGAGGTCATCTGCGTCGACAACTTCTTCACCGGTTCGCGTCGCAACGTCGAGCACCTGTTCGGCAACCCGCGTTTCGAGCTTCTGCGCCACGACGTGACGTTCCCCCTCTACGTCGAGGTCGACCAGATCTACAACCTCGCCTGCCCCGCCTCGCCCGTGCACTACCAGCACGACCCGGTGCAGACCACGAAGACCAGCGTCATGGGTGCCATCAACATGCTGGGCCTCGCCAAGCGTCTGCGCGTGCCCATCCTGCAGGCGTCGACCTCCGAGGTCTACGGCGACCCCGCCGTGCACCCCCAGACCGAGGACTACTGGGGCAACGTCAACCCGATCGGCACGCGTTCCTGCTACGACGAGGGCAAGCGCGCCGCCGAGACGCTGTTCTTCGACTACCGCCGCCAACACGACCTGTCGATCAAGGTCATCCGGATCTTCAACACCTACGGTCCGCGCATGCACCCCAACGACGGCCGGGTCGTGTCGAACTTCATCGTGCAGGCGCTGCGCGGCGAGCCCATCACGATCTACGGCGACGGCTCGCAGACCCGCTCGTTCTGCTTCGTCGACGACCTCGTCGATGGCATGGTGCGCTTGATGAACACGGACCACGAAGTCACCGGTCCCGTCAACGTCGGCAACCCCGGTGAGTTCACCATGCTCGAGCTGGCGAACGCGGTGCTGGAGATCACGGGCAGCTCCTCCGAGATCGAGCACCGCCCCCTGCCCCAGGACGACCCCAAGCAGCGTCAGCCCAACATCGACCTCGCCCGCCGCGAGCTCGGCTGGGAGCCGACGGTCGCGCTGCGCCCGGGCCTGGAGCGCACGATCGAGTACTTCCGCGGAGTCCTCGCCACCGCCTGAGACGGCACCGGACACCTGGCGACCCGCCGGAGACACCATGCTTCAGACCGCGCGTTCCCTGTGGCGATCGGCCCGCGATCAGCCGGCCGTCCGTCCTCTGGTCGCGCGGCTGGACAGGCTCTGGTGGGCCCGCGCGATCGCTCGCGCCGACATCGTCGATCTCGACTACGTGCGCGCTCAGACCGGACGCCGCCTCACCGCGAACGTGGCGATCTGGCGGTACGTGTCCGGCGGCTACCGGCGCGGATTCCGCCTGAATCCGCTGTTCGTCGATACAGCCGTGGGCGATCATCTGCCCGAAGCCTGGCGAGTGCCGGCGCTCTACGCGTACGTCGTCGCCGACCCGCGGGGCCTTCAGGTGAGCCCGCTCTGGGATGCCGTGGCCTACGGCGAGCGGCATCCGGATGCCTGGGACGTTCCCGGTGGGCCCGTCGCCCACGCGTGGCATCGACGCGAGGAGAGATCGCTGCCATTCGGGCCCGACGCCGCCCCCTGCGCCGCGCCGTGGGACGAGTTGTCCCGCGTGATCGCCGAGGCCGCGCACCGGGCGCGCGTCGGCGGCGAGGTGGCGGCCGCCGCCGGTCGCGTCGAGCTCCGGCGCGAAATGCTCGTGGCCCTGGGCCCGGGCGAGTGGGACTTCGACGAGTCGATCGCCGAGGCCGTCGCGTTCGCGGCTGAGCCCGGCCAAGGGGCGGCGATCGCCGTTCTCGACGATCGTGCCGAGGATTGGACGCTGGCCCGGATCGCTGCGGCGTCGACGGATCGCATCCGTGTCAGTCGTCGCCGTGACGACGACGCGCCGAAGGCGCTCGACGAACTCCGCCGGACGTCGAGGGCGGAGATCCTGGTCGTGCGGGGGCCGAATCAGACGCTCACAGCCGTCGATGCGGCGCTGCTCGCCGAACGGGTCGAGCGCGGGGAGCGAGGGATGATGCTCGCCCCCGTGTGGATCGACGGCGACGGCACGATCGCCGCGGCCGGAGCCACCTCGGAAGGACGCTTCCTTGCCGGCCACCCCGTCGAGGACCTCGCTCCGCTCCGCGAACACGGAGGAGCGCTGTCGGTCCCGGCGCTCGGTGGGTCCACTTTCGCCGCGCGCAGAGACGACATCGTCCGAGAGCTGAGGGGGCCGGATGCCGCAGCGGCGGTGTCGGCGCAGACGACGGCCGAAGTCGCGCTCGACCTTTTCAGCCGCACCCGTTCGGCCGCGCCACCCGCGGAGCTGCCGACGATCGCGACCGACTCAGACGCCCTGCTGCGCCGCGCCGGCTGGGAGCGCGCGGACGAAGGTCCCGCGCCACGCGTGCGTCGTCCATCGCGCGAGACGATTCTGCCCGACGGTTCGCGTGTCCCGATCCTCCGCTGGGCACTGCGCACGGCCATTCCCGTGGGTCCTCGTGCCGAGGGGTGGGGCGACACCCACTTCGCGCGAGCCCTCGCCGACGCCCTGCGCCGCCTGGGACAGGAAGTCGTGATCGATGCCTACGCCGCCCGCGAGCGCGGCACCCGTCACCTCGATGACGTCACTGTGGCATTGCGGGGTCCGGAGCCGTTGGCTGCATCTCCGTTCGGCGTGTCCCTGCTGTGGATCATCAGCCACCCCGACCAGATCGGACGCGACGATGTCGACGGTTTCGACGCCGTCTTCGCCGCCTCCGCTCCGTGGGCGCGGAGGGCCGAACTCGAGCTCGGAGTTCCCATCGCTCCTCTGCTCCAGTGCACCGACATCACGCGGTTCCACCCATCCGGAGCCGCGCGCGGCAGCGACATCCTCTTCGTCGGCACCGCACGAGGCATCCTGCGTCCGTCTGTCGTGGAGCCCATCCGCGCCGGCATCCCGGTCACCGTGATCGGACCGGATTGGCGCGGGTGGATCCCCGCCGAGCGCATCGCGGCCACCGGTGTCGACAACGCCGAGCTGCCCGGGCTGTACGAGCGCGCCGCCGTCGTCCTGAACGACCACTGGCCGGCGATGCAGGAACGTGGCTTCATCGGCAACCGTCTCTTCGACGTCGTGGCCGCGGGTGGCCGGGCCATCAGCGACCGTGTCGAAGGGATCGACGAGCTCTTCGGCGGCGCAGTGCGCACCTACGGCACGATCGCCGAACTCACCGAGCTGCTGTCCGGGGACCTGGACGCCGTCTTTCCGGGAACGGGCGAGATGGCCGCCGCGGGCGCTCGTGTCCGCGATCAGCATTCATTCGACGCGCGCGCCCGGACGTTGCTCGACACGGCACTGCGGTCACGCTGAGCCGCTCACAGAGGATCAGCGGAAACGAACTTCGGCGGGAACCGATCCGAGCGAATCCGAGCGTCCGTGAACCGTGAACTCGGCACCCTGCATGAGCGCATGCGACGTCGACTCACTGATCCCGTGCAGGTTGGCGTTCACCCAGTAGCTGCCGGGGTTGAACCGAGCGCCGTCCACGTCGATCTCGACCGTCAGCTCCTGGCCGGCGCGCAAGGACGGCAAGGACGAGCCGAGCATGCTCGTGTTCGAGGCCAATGCAAGGGCGCCGGACGCCGTGTCGATACTGAACCCGAGAGCCCACGTATCCAACGCCCGCGCGGCGCGCACGGTGACAGCGACGCGGAAGGACTCGCCGGTCTGGAAGTCGTTGGACCGGCTTCCGTCGGCGGCACGCACGTCGACGGACGCGATCTCGGCTGCCCGAGAAACCTGCTCGGGGCGGGCGGAGACCGCACCCGAGCTCGCTTCGAGAAGTTCCCGGAACCGTTCTACGGCGGCCTCGGCAAGGCCGTCGAAAGCGACACGACCCTTGTCCATGAGGATGACGCGATCGCAGAGCTCTTCGATCTGATCGAGTGCGTGCGAGACGATGATGATGGTCCGTCCCTGGCGCTGGAACTCCTTGATCTTGTCCAGGCACTTGCGCTGGAACTGCTCGTCTCCGACGGCCAGAACCTCATCGACGAGCAGGATGTCGGGATCGGTGTGCACAGCGATGGCGAACGCCAGACGCACGAACATCCCCGACGAATAGAACTTCACTTGCGTGTCGATGAAGTCGCCGACCCCGGAGAAGTCCAAGATCGCGTCGAAGCTCGCTCGCGTCTCCTCCCTGCTCAGACCCAGCACCGACGCGTTCAGGTAGACATTCTCACGGCCCGTGAGGTCCGGGTGGAACCCGGCGCCGAGCTCGATGAGAGCCGCCACCCGCCCGCGCTGGAGCACCGTGCCCGACGTCGGTTGGATGATGCCGCCGATCACCTTCAACAACGTGCTCTTGCCGGAGCCGTTGTGTCCGATGAGGCCGATCGTGTTTCCCGCTCGGATGTCGAGGCTGACGTCGCTGAGCGCCCAGAAGTTCTGACGGTGTCGACGCCCGGCGCGACCGAGGGTGACGATGCGCTCCTTGATGGACGTGTCCTTGCGCACGACGAAACGCTTCGAGACGTCCTCGAGGATCACGACCTCGGGCCGTGCGGTTACAGGTGTGGTGTCGAAGGACATGACGCTCACAGTTCCTGGGCGAAGTTGCCCTGCAGACGCACGAAGACTCGATGGCTGAGCACGAGCAGCACGACCCCGATAAGCAGCGCGATCGCCATCCGGAGCACGAGATGCGCCGGCTGAGCAAGCGTGTCCCCCGCGACCCAGAACGCGCGCTGGAATCCGAGCACCGCCAGCGTCAACGGATTGTTCGTGTACACCTCGAGCAGAACCGGGTTGGCGATGATCTGACTTGCCATCTGCCAGGCGTACAGCACGGGCGAGAGCCACAGCAGCAGCATCGTCACCACCTCGACCAAGTACTGCACGTCACGGAGGTAGACGTTGACAGCAGAGAAGAACAGGGCGAACGCGACACCGTAGACGAGGATGATGGCGAGAGACGGCAGCGCATACACGATCTCCCAGTGCAACGGCGGCTTCCCGGCGATCAGGGTCGCGACGAGCAGAACGGCTAGCTGGATGCCGAAGTTGAAGACCGCGGAGCCGGCGGCAGCGAGCGGGAAGATCTCGCGCGGCATGTAAACCTTCTTCACGACGCCGCCGTTGGCGATGATCGATCCGGTGCCTCCGACGGCGATCTCCTGAAACAGGCTCATCGCGGTCAACCCCGTGAAGATGAAGATCGCGAAGTCGGGGATGCCTCGCGCGGCCCCCAGGAACTGACCCAGAACCACGAAATAGATCGCGAGCAGGATGAGCGGTCGAATCAGCGCCCAGACGAACCCGAGGGCCGAGTCCTTGTAGCGGGCCTTGATGTCACGCTTGACCAGAAGGTCGAGCATTTCTCGGCGGGCGAAGATGTCGCGCAACGTCGTCCAGAGCGACGCGAACCCCAAACCGGGGGTGACGCCGACGGACCGCATCGGCATCGCCGCGAGCCGCGCGAAACGCGCGTTCTCCGCGGAAAATGATGGATTGGGCATGAGCACTGATTCTACTGTCGGGTTCCTGCGGGACACCTGCATTCAGCGGCGACGCAGGCGCCGTCGAACACGCCAGGCGGCACCTCTTGCCCTTTCGGTTCGCGCGAACAGGCGTTCGACGCTGTCGGCGATCTCCGGACGATGAAGACGCACCCACACGTCCACGAAGTCGCGGAACCGCCCCCACCCGATGTATCCGGCCCGGCGCAGGAAATCGATCTGATGCTGAGTGTCTTCGGGCATCGTGGCCGACATCTGGTCGAGGTTGTAGTCCCAGGCCGTGTAGCTCTTCGAGAGGTAGTCGGGCGTTGCAATGGTGATGGAGTGATACCCCAGCTCCGCGGCGGCGTACACCGGCATCCTCTCGAGGACGTGGGCGAGCCCACCGTCGACGTACGCCTCAGCGCCGCCGAACTCTTCGTAGGTCCACTCCCGTTCCACCAGCAGCCGCAACGCCTCCGGTCGCGCGAAGAACATCGAGCCGAAGGGAGCGAGGGGCGAGACTTCGTCGAGGGGAACACGGATGCCGAGCTCCGCACACAACTTCTCGACACCGGGGCGGTTGGCCCACCATCCATGTCCCATCGTCGGATGCCCGAGATGCACGGTCGGAGGGAACGCCAGGCCGAGCCCAGGGCGCTTCTGGAACAGCGCCACGACGTTTGCAGCCTCGTGCGGACCGGCGAGCAGATTTCCGAATTGGTGGCGACGGAAGTGGCGGCCGACGTTCGCGCCCCCCTGGGGGGTCTTCTTGGAGTGGATCTTCACGATGAGGTCGTAATCGTCCGACAGCAAGACATCCCGGCATCCGATGAGGAAAGCGGCCTGGTCGCGCCCGTTGTTCGAGGCGACCACACGCACTTCGGTTCGGCCGCGGTGCGCCCGCTCAGCGATGATCCGCTCGATCTGCCCGGCGCGGTCGCCATCCGGCGTCGTGATGAACACGTCGATATCTCCTGGCAGATACCCGGCGCGGTCGAGGATCTCGTCAGTCATCTCGACGTAGAAGACATGCGCGAACACCGCCGTACGGAGCGGCGCGGACGGGTCGTACGCATCGTCGGTCGGCGAGAGAACCCGCATCAAAGCAGCATCCGCGTTGAGCACGCGCGGCTCGACGTTGCGGGCGAGGTCCTCGAAGATCATCTCGACGGGATAGCCGCTCCGTTCCACCGCTTCGAGGGTCCACTTTCCGACGACCGCGACCCGGTCGAGGAATGGCGGCCACTGGAAGAACGGCCGGCGTTTGAGCGTCGGACACCCCGCCTCGATGAGCTGCTCGGCATAGAGGACGGCGTGATTCTCGATCTTGTCGGTGAGCGTCGGGAACGCGACCTCGCCTGAGAACCCCTGAGTAGTGAAATGCTGCGTGAAAATGCCCTCGTGCTTGGTGACCGCGTCCGAGTACGTGCTCATGTGCGGGAGGTCACGCCAGTATTCCGCCCATTCTGGAGACTCGAACATCTCACGGCGGACAGCCACCCAGTACGACTGGAGATGGTAGGGCAGATACTCCTGCTCCTGTGTGAACGGGTGAGGCTCCACGCGGAGGTGATCGGTCATGCCCCAGAAGTGGAGTGCATGTCCGTCCATCCGCTCGAAGATGGGGCGGAAGGGCCGGATCGGCCCGAACCACGTGTCATTGACCAGGAGCAGCTCATCGAACTCCGAAACGCGGTCGCCAACGGCGTCGAGTCCGTGCTTGTAGCCCCAAATGTCGTACCCCTCGTTGGGGCGCTCGAGCACCTGGTCGGCCACATCGACCAATCGGGCGCGGCCGGTTTCCGCCAGAGGTCCATTGGATACGACGACGATCTCGTCGCAGAACTCGCGGAGGCGCTCCAACGCGTAGACCACGAAATCTCCGACCTCCCCCCGCCGATCGAAGACGACGTAGATGAGAAGACGTCGACCGTCAGCGGGGAAAACGTTCGCCGGTCGCGTCCAGTCACCGATCAGCTCTGCTGTCTTCACGTGGCGGCCTCCCGCTCGTTCTCGTCTCGCTTCGGACTGAAACGCCGGGCGACTCGTCGCCCTGCCGACAGGATGCGGTGGGCACGGAGGGCCGCGCGGTATGCCGGGCGGATGGCGTTCGCCAGCCCGGGATGGTTCGTTCGCACGTACATCCGCACGAGCGCGACCGTTCCGCCGTAACCCGTGTAGCCCGCACGATGCAGAAACCGGATCTGTTCCACCGGCCACCCGCGGGTGGTCGAGAACAGTTGGTCGACCTTGAACTCCAGCGCGGTGTAGCTGATCTCGGCGTGGGCGAAGTTCAGCACGGTCCGGCAGTAGTAGCCCATCTGCCCCGCGGCGGCGCTGATCACGCGCTCCTGCAGGTGGGCGAGGTGCCCGAACCGGCGCTCGGACCGCCAACCGTAATCGGCGAACGTCCATCGATGCGCCGTCAGGGAGCGGAACGCTGCCGGGCGACCGACCCACATCCCGCCATAGGGCCCCAGAGGGGAGATCATGTCCAGGGGCACTCGGATGCCGAGCTGCGCACACAAGCGCTCGGCCTGCCGCTGCAGCATCGCCCACCCCCGACCCATAGTGGAGTAGCCGATGTGGATCATGGGCGGGAAGACGACCCCGAGCCTCGGTTCATGCTCGAACAACCCGAGGATGTTCCGCACGTAGCCTGGGCTGCTCAGCAGGTTGTCGAACTGGTACCGCCGGAAGTAGCGCAGACGGTTCATCGTCTTCCAGGGAGCTCGCCGCAGGTGAAGCTTGAAGACCAGGTCATAACGGTCGGACTGGATGACATCACGGCATCCGACGAAGAAATCCGCCATGTCGCGTCCCGGACTCTGAGGAGTCACCCGCAGCTCGTAGGTGTGGCCGGTGGACGCGGCCCAGGCCTCGAGCACCCGTTCCAGGCGGGCCGCGGTGACACCCTCCGTCGTCGTGACGAAGACCGAGGCTCCTCGCGGCAGGAACTGCAGACGCCGCAGTATCTCGTCCACTTCGTCGGGGTCGCTGATGTGAACAACGGCCGCCAGCGAGAGGCTCGAGCCGCCGTCCCCGTCGATCGCCTCTTCCGGCAGGACCGAGAGCAGCCCGAGATTGGTGTTGAGCGCCTTGGGCGGCATGCACGTGGCAAGACTTCCTCGCAGCGCGTCCAGCGGGTAGCCGCGCTCGGCCATCATGTCGGCGATCTCGCTGCCGAGAATGGCGTACCGATCGAGGAACGGCGGGTAGCTGGTGAACACGGCCCGATCAACGAAAGGGACGCCCAATTCGAGGAGGTCCTCGGGAACGAAGAGGGCGGGATCGTGCGGATGGAGACCTGTCGTATCGAATGCCCGTCGGTGCCGGAAGCCCGCACCCACCGCCATCTCTACCAGGGTGCGCTCGCGGTCGTGCGAGGTACCCGACTGCCACCAGCGCTCCCAGAAGACACTGTCGAGCAGCGTTCGTCTCACCGCAGTGAACAACCACGGGCGATCGAGAGGGACCGGGAAGCCCTCATCCGGGAATGACTCGCGCTCCGGGGGCGGTGGGACGATGTCCCATACGTCGACATCAGGAGAGGCCATTCGTGCGAGCAGGGGTTCGAGGTCGGCCACGGGACCGAACCAGGAGTCCCCCGTGAACACGACCTCGGCCACGTCGGGGGCAGACCGTTGCACGCTCTCCCAGCCGCGGAGGTACGACTCCGAGGAGAACTCCTCACCGGGCGCCTCGACGATGTGGTCGACGAGCCCCTCGAGGGCTGCGCGAACGGGAGCGGGGACGGGGCCGGGGTGTACGACCACCGTCACGGCTGCGATTCCGCGCAATGCCTGAAGCGCCAGCACGGTGGTCTCCTCGACACGGCCTGTGGCGCGAGCACCGAAGACGACCGCCCGCTGCTCGACGTCCATGCGAGGCGCCTCCCGTCCGTCAGCGTGCGGCGGCATGCTCGAGGGCGCTCAGGAGGTAGCTTCCGTAGCCGCTCTTGACGAGAGGCTCGGCGCGTTGGCGGAGTTCGTCGTCGGTGAGGAAGCCCATGCGCCAGGCGACTTCTTCGGGGCAGCCGATGGACAGGCCCTGCCGTTTTTCGACGGTGCGGATGAATTCGGTGGCTTCGCTGAGGGAGTCGAAGGTTCCGGTGTCCAGCCACGCGGTGCCACGCGGGAGGATTTCGACGCGGAGGCGACCTTGTTCGAGGTAGGTGCGGTTGACGTCGGTGATCTCCAGTTCGCCGCGCGGGGAGGGTTTCAGGGAGCGGGCGATGTCGATCACGTCGTTGTCGTAGAAGTACAGGCCCGGGACGGCGAAAGAGCTCTTGGGGTGTTCGGGCTTCTCTTCGAGGGAGATGACGCGACCGTCGGCGT
>NZ_JAKRNI010000026.1 GCF_022346945.1 Microbacterium sp. ACRRU
CGGGCCGTCAGAGCGCTGACGGGGCGGGCCCAGTGCGCGCCGCGGGCGCCGGCCCGCGGGCCCCGGGGGGGCGCGGGGCTGCGCCGCGGCGCGCACTGGGCATGTCCCGTCAGCGCGATGACGTCCCGCGGGAAGGACGGGGGCTCAGGATGCCAGCAGCTCGCGGTAGAAGCGGATGCCCCGCAGCCACACCTCGACGCGGATCCGCTCATCGGGAGCGTGCAGCGCGTCACGCTCTTCCCGCGTGAGGTGGAACGGGGTGAAGCGGTAGACGTGGGGAGTGAGATCGGTGTAGAACCGGCTGTCGCTCGCGCCGAGCTGCAGGTACGGCAGGGTCACCACATCGTCTCCGAGCGTCTCCGCGACCGCGGTCGCCAGGCGTCGCCACGCCTGTCCCTGCCACGGCGACACCGGCGAAGGATCGCCCCCGTGACGCAGCTCGATGTCGATCAGCGGATCCGCCACCGCGCGGCGCAGGTGGATCGCGGCATCCGAGACGGTGTCACCGGTGAGCAGGCGCACGTTGACCGTGGCACGCGCCGTCGTGGCCAGGACGTTGTCGCCGGCGGAGCCTTCGAGACGCGTGACGACCGCGGTCGTCCGGACGAGGGCGTTCGTCTCGGGCCCGAGGGCCGCGAAGGCCGCCGTGAGCGCAGGGGCCGTGACCTTGGCGCGCCGAAACACCGTTCGCAGTGGCTCGGCGGCGTGGGGGGCGGCCGACGCCAGCATCGCCCGCACCGGTGCCGCGAGTCGACGCGGGAACGGGCGCCGCCGGAGGCGGTCGATCGCCCGCGCGAGGCGCGCCGTCGCGGGGAACCGCGGCGGGGTGGACGCGTGACCGCCGGCCTCGCGGGCGATCAGGTCGAACGTCGCGGTTCCCCGCTCGGCGACGCCGACCATGGCGGTGGGTGCCGCGACCCCCGGCAGTGCGCCTTCGACGACGGCGCCGCCCTCGTCCAGAACGAGGGCGGGACGCACCCCCCGCTCTGCGAGAACGCGCGCCATCGCCCGCGCGCCCGTTCCGAGGGTCTCCTCGTCGTGCCCGAACGCCAGCCACACGTCCGTGGACGGGACGACGCCCTCGGCGAGCGCCTGCTCGACGGCCTCCAGGATGGCCACGAGAGCGCCCTTGTCATCGATCGCGCCGCGGGCGTAGAGCGTCGCCTGGGCACCCTCACCCTCGACGACGGCGGCGAACGGGTCGCGCGTCCAGACCTGCCCCTCGGTGTCGACCACGTCCTGGTGGGCCAGGAGCACGAGCGGATCCGTCGGTGACGCGCCCTTCCACCGGTAGAGCAGCGAATGGCCAGCGACGACGTCGCGCTCGAGATGCGTGTGCACGAGGGGATACAGCCGCGACAGCGCGGCATGGAACTCCTCGAACCGTGCCATGTCGGTGCGGGACGTGTCGATGTGGGACACGGTCGGAATGGCCAGCAGCTCGCGGAAGCGCTCGACGGGCGTCATGACGCGAGCCTACGCGGACGGCATCCGTGGTTCGCGGAGCGTCCGACACCGCCCTCACGCCGATACGGTGGACCCATGACCGGACTGCACTGGGGCATCCTCGCCACCGGCGGCATCGCGCACGCCTTCACCTCCGACCTTCGCACCGCGGGTCTCGACGTCACCGCCGTCGGCTCACGCTCCACCGAGAGCGCCCGCGCGTTCGCCGAGCAGTACGGCATCCCGCACGCCCACGGGTCCTACGAAGAGCTCGTCTCCGATCCCGACGTCGACATCGTCTACATCGCGACACCGCACCCGGGCCACGTCGAGAACGCTCTGCTCGCCCTCGACCACGGCAAGCACGTGCTCGTCGAGAAGCCGTTCACCCTCAACGCCGCGGAAGCCGCCGTCATCCGTGACCGCGCCGCACAGACGGGGCTGCTCGCGATGGAGGCGATGTGGACCCGCTACCTCCCCCACATGGTGCGGATCCGCGAGATCCTCGCTGAGGGGACGCTCGGCGAGATCCGGGTCGTCTCGGCCGATCACACCCAGAAGATCTCCACCGACCCCGGGCACCGCTTGAACGCGCTCGAGCTCGGCGGTGGCGCGCTGCTGGACCTGGGCATCTACCCGATCTCGTTCGCCGTCGACGTGCTCGGGCTTCCCGAGCGGATCACCGCGTTCGCACGACTGTCGGACGCCGGCAGCGACGCCGAGGTCGCGACGGTGTTCGTCCACCCCGGCGGCGCGCTGTCGACGACGGTCTCGTCGTCGCGCGGGGCGGGCGCCAACGTGGCGCAGATCGTCGGCACCGAAGCCCGCCTCGAGATCGATCGGGTCTGGTACACCCCCACGACGTTCCGCGTCGTGACTCCCGACGGGTCGGTGCGCGAGGAGTTCGACGGCGCGGTCGAGGGACGCGGGATGCAGTACCAGGCCCTCGCCGCGGAACGCCTCGTGGCCGCCGGCGCCACGTCGAGCGACATCCTCTCGATCGACGACACCATCGCCATCATGGGCGTCTTGGACGAGGTGCGCCGGCAGATCGGCGTGGTCTACCCCTCGGAGCGCTGAGCGGGGTATCCGCCGAACCCGTCTCCGGGGGAGACTGGGGGCATGCCGGATTCCCAGAGCGCTCGCGTCGCCGTCTACCTCGACTTCGACAACATCGTCATGTCCTGGTACGACCGGGTCCACGGCCGCAACGCCTATTCGCGGGATCGGCAGAAGATCGCCGAGAACCCCATCGAGCCCGAGATCACGGAGCGGCTGACGAAGGCGACGATCGACGTGGGCGCGATCATCGACTACGCGGCGTCCTTCGGCACGCTCGTGCTCACCCGCGCCTACGCGGACTGGTCGGCCCCCGTCAACGCGGAATACCGATCGCAGCTGGTGGCTCGAGCGGTCGATCTCGTGCAACTGTTCCCGGCGGCGGCCTACGCCAAGAACGGTGCGGACATCCGGCTCGCGGTGGATGCCGTCGAGGACATGTTCCGCCTCCCCGACCTCTCGCACGTGGTCATCGTCGCGGGTGACAGCGACTACGTGCCGCTCGCGCAGCGCTGCAAACGGCTCGGCCGCTATGTCGTCGGCGTCGGCGTCGCCGGCTCGACGGCGAAGTCGCTCGCCTCGGCGTGCGACCGTTTCGACAACTACGACGCGCTCCCCGGCATCCCGAAGCTCGCCGACACGAAGAAGGATGCCGCGCCCTCGCGGCCCCGCGCCCGCAAGCGCTCGCAGGACCCGTCGGTGAACCTGCTCGAACGCGCGATGCAGCTCGAGGGAGAACGCGCCGACGGGGAATGGCTGCACGCCTCGGCCGTCAAAGACCTGATGAAGCGATTGGATCCCTCGTTCAGCGAGAAATCGCTCGGGTTCCGCAGCTTCTCCGACTTCCTGAAGGCCCAGACCGACCAGGTCGAGGTCGACGAGAACTCGCACATCGTCCAGGTGCGCGCCGTTCCCCGCGCGGGGTGACGCGGCGGCGCCATGAGCGCTCAACCGGTGTGCGGGGGCTCAGCGGCGCTCGGCGCCCGGAGCGACGTGGGCGAGCACGCTCCCCCACACGGCAGTCAGCGTCACCTGCCCGTTGATGGTGTCCAGTCCTTCGGCATCGATGACGTCGACACGGGCGCGAGCGATGCGTCCGGCGTACCACTCCGCGTCGCGCACGGTCGCTGGCCCCTCGCCGCCGACGACGATCAGCGTGTCAGCGGTGACCTCGTCGAGCAGGGGCGTGTGCAGATCGCGACTCAACGGGTCGGATGGGCTTTCGACGCCGACAATCGCGAGACGGTCGACCGTGCCGCCCATGGCCGCCGCCAGATGAATCGCGATGGGCCCCGCCGACCTCTCGCCGACCAGCCCGACACGCGTGCCCGGGGCCTCGCGCGCCAGGAGGTCTTCCAGCGCCCCGACCGTGAGACCCGCGGGTGTCTGACCGCCGAAGGCCGGGGGGTTCTCCAGCTCGGGAGCGTCCAACCCGATCGCGACGATACGAACGTCGAAGCCCGACGTGACACGGACGTCCGGATCGATGGTCGAGATGTCGCCGGTACGGAGCACGACCACCGCACGCGGCGCCCCGGGAGTTCCGAAGCTGCGGTACTCGAGTTCTCCGTCCAACCAGGGCGCACGACTCATCGGGTCATCCTTCCTCGGGGTGCGCGCCCGCGCCGGGGAGCAGCGCGCGCAGGGTGTCGATGGTGTCAGCCTCGGCCGCCGACTTGTCGGGCCGATAGGCCTTGACGCGAGCGAAGCGCAGCGCAACGCCGCCGGGATACCGCGACGATCGTTGAACACCGTCGATGGCGATCTCGACGACGGTGTCGGGCACGACGCGGATGCCGCCGGCGACGGCCCCCGTCTCGCGCTCGGCGAAGTGCGCCGTCTGCCACCGGAGGAGGTCATCGGTCAGGCCCTTGAACGTCTTGCCCACCATCACGAACCGGTCCGCCTCACCGAAGGCCCCCCGAGCATCGCGTGCCCCGAGATGGAGGTTCGACAGCCACTCGGATCGGCGACCCGAACCGCGTTCGACGGCCAGCACGACGAGGTCGAACGTGTGGACCGGCTTGACCTTGAGCCAGCTCTTGCCGCGGCGGCCCGCCGTGTAGAGGGAATCGATGCCCTTGACCATGACTCCCTCGTGACCGGCGCGCAGCGCCGCCCGCGAGAACTCGTCCGCCTCGGCCGGGTTGTCGGTCACGATCGAGGGGATGCGCAGGGCGGGAGCGATCCGCTCGAGCTCGGCTCGGCGAACGGACAGGGGCTCGTCGATGAGGTCGCGCCCGTCGACGTGGAGCACATCGAAGAACCACGGGTGCAGCGCGATCTCGCGCGCCGTCTGGGCACCGAAGCGGGCCATGGTCTCTTGGAACGGCCGTGGCGCACCGTCGTCGTCCAGCGACAATGTCTCGCCGTCGAGGATCACGTCGGTGACCGGCAGCTTCCGGGCCACCTCGACGATCTCGGGCACGCGGTGCGTCACGTCGGCGAGCGTGCGAGTGAACACCCGTACGTCGTCACCGTGACGGTGCACCTGCACACGCGCCCCGTCGAGCTTGTACTCCACGGAGGCGCGCCCCGCGATGGTCAGCCCCTCGCCGACCGAGGTGGCGGTCGATGCGAGCATGGGCTGCACGCCGCGGCCCACCACGAGACCGACCGAGGCGAGATCGTCGACCGAGCCGGTCAGCGCGATCGCGGCCGTCTCCCGGAGGTCGCCCGACAGCATCGCGGCACGGCGGACGAGGGTTCCTTCGCGATCCCCGGCCCGCGCGATGGCGTCGAGAAGCACCCCCTCGAGCGCGCCGGTGCGCAGCTCGCCGGTCACGATGCGCACGAGCAGATGCCACTCGGCGGCGGTGGCGCGGGCGGCCAGCTCGTCCAGCACCGCCTCCCGCACCGCCGTCGACCCGCTCCCGGAGATCGTCGACAGTCGCTCGAAGGCGGCGTCGACCTCGGCGACCGTGAGGGTCGCGACCGCGGCGTGATCCGCGGCCCTCGCCGCCAGGGTCCGCCAGCCGACACCGAGCCGCCCCTGGCGCGGCGCCGCCGTGAGGAACCCCACCACCGGCACGATCTCGTCGGGGGCCAGACGAGCGAGGACATCGGCGAGGGCGTCGACCTTGGCGAGACGCGAGCGCGTGGCAGCCACCGTCTCGAGCGCGACCTGGACATCACCGAACAGCATGTCGGCATCCTGGCATCCCCCTCCGACATCGCCCGTCGGCTTGCGCTCCCCGGCTCGGGATGCCACGGCCCGCCGGCACGATCCCGAACGAGGCAGGGCGGGTCGATGTCGCGCGCGGGTGCGCGGCGTCTCGGTCGCCGTTGATCACACGCCGCCGCTGTTCGCAACCCCCGAATGCGCGCGGCGCACGTGAAGTGTGCTGGATGCCTCTCCCCGGAATGAGGTCCCGTGAACGCTCCCGCCACCGCCGAACAGTCCGCCCGCACCGCCCGCGAGGCCTTCGGATGGGACGCGTTGCTCCCCGGCCAGGCCGAGGCCATCGACGCGATCGTGTCCGGGCGCGACACGCTCGTGGTGTTCCCGACGGGAGCGGGGAAGTCCGCGGTGTACCAGATCGCCGGGTGCGAGCTGGGTGGGGTCACGGTGGTGATCTCGCCCTTGCTGGCCCTGCAGCGAGACCAGATCGCGTCGATCGACGCGGCGCCCGATGCGCCCGCGGCTGTCGCGCTGAACTCCCGGACCGGCGCGCGCGGCCGCACTGCCGCGTGGGCCGCGATCGAGGGCGGCGAGCCGGTGTACGCGTTTCTCGCGCCCGAGCAGTTGGCCAACCCCGAGATCCTCGATCGGCTCTCCGCGGCCGACGTGCGACTGGTGGTCGTGGACGAAGCCCACTGCGTGTCGGCCTGGGGCTTCGACTTCCGTCCCGAGTACGCGCGGATCGGCGACGCCGTCGACGCTCTCGGACGCCCGCCGGTCCTGGCCCTGACGGCGACCGCATCCGGCCCCGTCCGCGACGAGATCGTCGCGAGCCTGGGCATGCGCGATCCCCACCTCGAGGTACGCGGCATGGACCGCCCCGAGATCCACCTGGCCGTCCGCCGACACGAGCACGATGCGGACAAGCAGCGCGCGGTCCTCGACGACGTCTCGGATGCCGACGGCCCGACGCTGCTGTACGTCGCCACGCGCAAAGAGACCGACGCCTACGCCGCGGAACTCGGTGAGCGCGGCCGTCGCGCCGCGGCGTACCACGGGGGCATGGCGCAGAAGAAGCGCGACGCGGTGCACGCCGCGTGGAGCGCGGGCGAGCTCGATGTCGTCGTGGCGACCTCGGCGTTCGGCATGGGAGTCGACAAAGCCGACGTCCGGCGGGTGGTGCACGCCGACGTCACCGAGTCGCTCGACGCGTACGCGCAGGAGATCGGCCGAGCCGCTCGCGACGGGCAGCCCGCGCAGGCGGTGCTGCACTACCGTGCGGAAGACTTCTCGCTCCGCTCGTTCTTCGCGGGCGGACGCAGCAAACGGGCCGACATCGCGGGAGTGTGGGACGCGCTCCAGCGCGGCGACGGCCCGCTGCGGGCCAAGGACATCGCCGCAACGAGCGGCCGATCGACCCGAGCGATCGGGCGCGTGCTGACCCAGCTCGTCACGTGCGGACTCGCTGTGTCGGGCCCCGACGGCGTTTCACCCGCATCGAAGGCGTCGGCGGGAGACGCGGTGGCCGCGGTGCGCGAGCGCGACGAGGCCGAGGAAAGGATTCGTGCCTCACGCATCGAGATCATGCGCGGCTACTCCGAAACCGTCCGCTGCCGACGTCGCGCGCTGCTGGAGTACTTCGGCGTCGATGCGCCCGAACATTGCGGCAGCTGCGATCGATGCGACGCGTCGGCGGCGGAACCCGTGACCGCCGACGCGGCCGTCACGACCGCCGCGGGCGAAGGCATCCGGATCGACGCCGTCGTCGAGCATCACGAGTGGGGCACCGGAACGGTCATGGCCGTCGAGAGCGATCGCCTCACGGTCTTCTTCCCCGACCACGGCTACAAGGTGCTGGCCCGCGCGGCGTTCGAGCGCGGCATCCTCGAGCTCGCCGACGCCGCCTGACATCGAGGAGCCGAAGGCGCCGGTCGCGGCCCTCGCCAGTCACTCGCGCGTGGACCACCATGCCCACGCCACGAGCGGCGCCTGCAAAAAGAGCCGGACCAAGCGCGCGCGGTCTGTGCTCAGCCCCGGCGCGGATCGGCCGGTGCGCCACTGGTGCACGTTCCCGGGGAAGACGGCGATGAAGAACGCCGTGATGGCGGCGCCGATCCGACGGCGCTCCCGCGGGAACGCGACGAGCCCGACCCCCAGCACCACTTCGACGGCACCGGATGCCACGACGATGGCGTCCTTATCGGTCCGCAGCACACCGGTCGCCCAGTCCGGGACGACGATGCGGTACCCGCGACGACCCCACGTCAGATGGCTGACCCCGGCGGCGACCAGCAGCAGCGCCAGGACGCCGCGGGCGAGCGAACGGATGGGGCGACCTCGGCGGCGTGGCATCCGGTCAGTCTGCCATCTGCCCCGCGGGGCCGGGCGTCGCGGGGGCGGTGTCACGCCGATCTCGGGAGCCGACGCCCGCGGCCACGTGCCACAGCCACTCGACCGGCCCGCGGGCGAACTTCCTCAGCCACACGTGCGCGAGCACGGCGACGACGATCGTGATCGCGATGAACGCGCCGACCGTGACCGGCACGCGCCACGCCGCGGCGGAGGTGGCGAGCCCGAGCCCCCACCCGTAGAACAGAGCTCCGCCCAGCAGGTTCTGCAGGATGTAGGCGCTCAGCGCGACCCGACCGATCTCACTCGCACGTCGAGCGACCCACCCGCCGGTTCCCCATTGCAGGCACAGGTGACTGACGAGCCCCAGGATGCCGAGTGCGACCACGGGTGCGACGACGTACCGTTCCACCAGCACGGCGGCAGAAGAGTCCATCAGTGCGAGGACGAGGTCGATGGGTGCGGCCACCGCCCCCGCGATCATCAACCGTGCCCGCAGCCGGCTCCCCTGCGCGGTGAACACCCCGGCGCGCCAGAGCGCCGCTCCCGCGAGGAACATGGCCAGAGACAGAACGGCGATCAGCACGGGCTCGGCGCGGAAGATCTCGAGGTTCTGCAGGCGGAAGACCGCCAGCCCGAGGAAGGACTCGGTCGCGTACGGGCTCGGACCGCTCGGGAGGGCGGACGGCGCGTTCGCGCCGGGCACGGCGACCAGCAGGACGACGACCGCCGTCATGACCGTGACGTGGATGACGGCGAAAACCACGATCATCGCTCGCTGCGCGCGGGGACTCGTGAGGAGGAGGACCGACACCACCGCGGCCGTCACGGCGTAACCCATGAGGACATCGAACTCGGCGATGAGGATGTAGTTGATCACGCCGTCGAGGAAGAGCAGGGCAGCGCGCCACAGATACCGTCCGGGCCACGGGCGGGCGCGGCGCTGCGCCGCTCGATGCTGGATCACCAAGCCGACACCGAAAGTGAGCGACAGCAGGGCGAGGAACTTCCCCTGCGCGAGCGACATGAGAACGAGCTGCGTCGTCGCAGCGGCCGGCGATTCTCCCGGCAGCACCGGATCGGTGAGCATCCCGAGGAGCCCCCACGGGTGCGAGAACACCCAGATGTTGGTGGCGAGGGTCCCGATGATCGCCACGCCCCGCACGACATCGAGCGTCGCGAGCCGCGTTGAAGCGGCATCTGCGGGCAATACATTCGTATTGGTCATGCGAAGACCGTAGCCTAAGGCCGTGACCTCCCGCTCATCCGCAGCACCGGCCGGCCCGCACGGCGGGCGCGAGGCCATCGCCGAAGCCGTGCTCGAGGTGCTGGTGAACGGGGGCGCGGACGCACTGACGGTGCGCAAGATCGCCACCGCCGCCGGAGTGTCCGTCGGCGCCGTTCAGCACCACTTCCCGACGCGTGCGAGCCTCATCACCGCCGCCATGCACACCGTGACGATGCACTTCCGCACGCGGCTCCGCGCCGCGCTGACCGGCGCGGCGACGGCCGAGGAGCGTGTGCGGGTCTTCTGCGACGAGCTCGCCGCCCTCGGCGACGAAGGACGCCGGGACGCGGTGGTGTGGGCGGCGTTCGCCTCCCGCGCGGCGACAGACCCCGAAGTGAGACTCCTGCACCAGCGCGAATGGGCTCGAACCGAGGAAGGCCTGCGGACGCTTCTCACGGAGGCGTATCCCCGCGCGGACATCTCCGCCGACGACGCCGCGCTCGTGCTCGCTGCGCTCGACGGGATCGCCGTCGCCCGGGGAGCCGAGGGCGACGCGCGGATGACCGCCGAGCGCGGCAGGAGACTCGTCCGCGCCGTTCTGGCTCCGCTCGCTGCGCGTGGGGGCAAACTCTGAACCGACGGTCGGAGCCCGTCGGCACCCGTTCGTGAACCGCCCGACCCGCGCCCACGCCCCTCGCTAGAGCGACGTCACAGCGGGGTCGGGCCCGTCCGTCGCACGAAATCGAGGTACGCCGAGACGCTGTCGTCCGGGACGATGGCCCGCAGGACGACCTCGTCGACGGCAGCCGTGTACGCCTCAAGCGCACCTCCGAGCTCGGTGACGTCGCGGATCGTCGTGTCGGCGGCATCCACCCCCATCCGGGCGAAGTTGGCCGCGTAATTCGGGAACGACGCGTACCGCGCGGTCTCGGCGTCGAGCCGCTCACGCGCCGCATCGACGATCGCCGTGCGCACGTAGACCGCGACGTGGCTCGTCGCGCTGCGCGCCCGCGCCTCCTCAGCCTGCACGGACGCCTCGGCCGGCGGCACCCAGTTCAGCAGCACGCCCTCGGCACGCTCGGCTCCGAGCCGGCGCATTCTCGGCCCGAGCGCCCCGACGAGGACACGCGGAAGGCCCGCGTCGTGCAGCACCGCGATCGCCTCACCCACGCGCGCGAGCGCCCCCTCTTTCGCGACGCCGGAACCGATCCCGATGGTCAGCCGGTCGAGCGGGAGAGCGAGGGATGCCACCTCGGCGGCGATCCGAGAAGGGGGACGGCGGTCGACGGGAACGACACCGGTCGCCAGCCGCAGCGTCGTGGTCACGCGCGCCGCGGCCGCGAGCGCGGCGAGGGCATCGCCGTCGGGGGTGTCGTTGATCCAGAGCGTGTGGAAGCCCGCCGCTTCGACGGAGGGGGCGATCCGGGCAACGGCGTCAGGACCGAGCGAACCGGCGAAACCGATGGAGACGACTCCGCGGCTCACGACACCCCTCCGGCAGCGGGCAGGGCGACGGCGACTTGGCCCACCGCCGCGAAGAACACGGAGAGATCGACGTCGTCGGTGGGTAGGAGCACCACGTCGTCGACGCCGGCCGCCTGGAAGCGCGCGACACCCTCGGCGACCTCTCCCACGGAGCCCGCGAGTGCGCGATCGGCCGCATCCGGGTAGTCGCTCAGCGCGGCGGCAACCCGGTCGGAGGCGCTCGGACCGAACGCGGTGAGGACGTAGGCCACGACATCGGGGCGGCCCTCGCGTGCGGCTTCGGCCCAGCCCGCGCGCACGGTGTCGACGGCGACGCGGATCTCGTTGACGGTGTGTCGGCTGTCGAGAATGACGCCGTCGGCGACCTCGCCCGCGAGCTGCAGCGTGCGGGGTCCTTCGGCGGCTGCGTACACTCGCGGCGCGGTCGCCGGGGGCCAGTCGAGCGACACGTCGCGCAGCCGCACATACCGCCCCTCGGTGGTCACGGCCTCGCCCGCCAGAAGCGCGCGCAACGCGGGCACCTGCTCGCGCATCAGGGTGAGCGGCGAAGCCGCCTTCGCCCCCACCTGCCGCATCCAGTCCTGCACGCCGTGCCCGAAGCCGGGGAGCAGCCGCCCCGGGAACATCCGCTCGATCGTGGCGACCTCCATCGCCGACGCAGCCACGTTGCGCAGCGGGAAGGGCGAGATGCCGACGCCGACGCGCAAGTGGTCGGTCGCCGCGAGAGCACCCGCCGCCGCCGCCCACGCGGACGACCGGAAGCAGTCCTCCCACAGCCACAGCTCGGGCACCCCCTCGCCCTCTGCAACCCGCGCGGCCTCGCGCAATTCCTCGGGCGGGTGCGGGTAGGGGCTGAAGATCGTGCCGATACGACTCATGCCCCTACTCTGCCGTGCCCCACCGACATCGCGGCAAGACAGACACGGCATCCATCACAACTCCTGCAGACCCGGCGCCCGACCCGTCGAACGGCTTCAGATGTAGCGGCCCTCGCAGGAGTTGTGCGCGGCCGAGGGCACGCCCCACATGACAAAGGCCCCCGGAACCCGAAGGTTCCGAGGGCCTCACGAGCGTTACGCGGCGAGCGCGGTCGCCGCGGCGCGGACGACGAACCCGGATGCCGTGGCATCCACCGTCACCGCTCCCCCGTCGGTCAACTCCCCGGCGACGAACAGGTCGGCGATGCGATCGTCGATCTCGCGCTGGATGACACGGCGCAGCGGGCGCGCGCCGTACTCGGGCTCGTACCCGACCTCCGCGAGGCGGTCGATGGCGGCATCCGTCACCTCGAGCGTGACCTCCCGCGCGGCGAGGCGCCGGGACGTCCGCTCCAGCAGCAGCCGGACGATGTCGCGCAGCTGCTCCTTCTCGAGCTTGCGGAACATCACGATGTCGTCGATGCGGTTGAGGAACTCGGGTCGCATCGCCTCGCGGAGCTTGCCCATGACGCGGTCGCGCAGGTCGGCGTCGTCGAACTCCCGGCCGGTCGTGGTGAAGCCGATGGCTCCGGAACGGGATGCCAGGTACTCGCTGCCGAGGTTCGACGTCATCACGATGACGGCGTTGCGGAAGTCGACCGTACGCCCCTGACCGTCGGTCAGGCGCCCGTCGTCGAGCACCTGCAGCAGCAGCGTGAAGACATCCGGGTGGGCCTTCTCGATCTCGTCGAACAGTACGACCGAGTAGGGGTTCCGGCGCACGCGCTCGGTGAGCTGGCCGGCCTCGTCGTAGCCGACGTATCCCGGAGGGGCACCGATGAGGCGCGACACGGTGTGCCGCTCGCCGAACTCGCTCATGTCGAAGCGGATCACGGCGGCGTCGTCGTCGAACAGCGATCCCGCGAGGGCCTTGGCGAGCTCCGTCTTGCCGACACCGGTGGGGCCGGGGAACAGGAACGACCCGACCGGCCGGTGCTCGTCGCCGAGACCGGTGCGGTTGCGGCGCACGGCCTTCGCGACCGCGGTGACCGCGGCATCCTGTCCGATGACCCGCGCGTGCAGGTCGTCCTCGAGGTGCGCCAGCCGTCCGCGCTCGGTAGCGGTCAGCCGAGACACGGGGATGCCGGTGGCTCGACTGATCACGGCGGCGATCTCGGGCTCGTCGACCACCGCGTCAGGGCGCGGGGCGGACGTCGCGGATGCCAGCTGCTCCTGCACCGCCGTGATCTCGTCGCGGATGCGCGAGGCCTCCTCGTAGTGCTCGGCCGAGACCGCCGCGTTCTTGTCGGCTTCGAGCGTCGCCAGGCGCTCCACGAGGGCGGACACGTCGACCTTGGCACCCAGACGCAGGCGCAAGCGGGCGCCCGCCTGGTCGATGAGGTCGATCGCCTTGTCGGGCAGGACGCGGTCCGGCAGGTACCGGTCGCCGAGCTCCACCGCGGCGCGCAGCGCGTCGTCGGTGTAGGTCACGGCGTGGTGCTCCTCGTAGGCCGAACGCAGACCCCGCAGGATCTCGACGGCGTCTGTGATCGACGGCTCGCCGACGCGCACGGGCTGCAGGCGCCGCTCGAGGGCGGGGTCCTTCTCGATCGTGCGGTACTCCTTGAGCGTCGTGGCACCGATGAGGTGCAGCTCACCGCGGGCCAGGCGCGGCTTCAGGATGTTCCCGGCATCCATCGCCCCTTCGCCTCCGGCTCCGGCGCCGACGATCGTGTGGACTTCGTCGATGAAGACGACGAGCTTTCCGGACTGTGCGGCGATCTCGTCCATCGTCTGGGTGAGGCGCTCCTCGAAGTCGCCGCGGTAGCGGGCTCCGGAGAGCATCGCGGCCAGGTCGATCGAGACGACGCGCGTCTCGCGCAGCTGCTCGGGCACGCTGCCGTCGACGATCGCGCGGGCCAGGCCCTCGACGACGGCGGTCTTGCCGACGCCCGCCTCGCCGATGAGCACGGGATTGTTCTTCGTGCGGCGGCTGAGGATCTCGATGGTCTGCTCGATCTCGTCGGCGCGACCGATGACCGGGTCGAGGCGCCCCTCGCGGGCGAGAGCGGTCAGGTCGGTGCCGAAACGATCGAGGTTCGGGGTGGGGGATGCCGCCTCCTCCTGCGCCGCGGTCTGCTCGGCGCCGACGACGGTCTCGCGCACACCCTGCGTCAGGGCCTCGGCGGTGACACCGGCCTGGGCCAGGATCTGCCCCGCGGGGGCGTCCTGCGCGAGGACGAGGGCGAAGAACAGGTGGTCGGGGTCGACGTAGGTGGATCCCGCTGCACGGGCGACCTGGAAAGCGTGGAACAGCGCGCGCTGGACCGATCCCGCCACGACGGCACCGTCGACGTCGGCGGCGGGACCGGCGGCCGGCAGACGGCTCTCGGCGGCGCGGGCGATCGCGGCGGGGTCGGCGCCCAGGCGCGCGACGGCGTCACGCGCGGGCGCCTTACCGACGAGCACGTGCAGGACGTGCAGCGCGTCGAGCTCGCGCTGGCCGCGGCCCAGGGCGTAACGGCCGGCCTCCTGCAGGGCTTCCTGCGTGCGGGCGCTCAGGAACCTGCTGAGGTCGATCGAACGCTCGGCGCGTGCCCGCTCTCCCGCGAGGTAGCGCGCGAGGAACTCGTCGAACGACTGGGCGCCGTTGTCCCCGGCGCCGGGGGTGACATCTTCAGGCAATTCCGTCTCCTGTGATACGTGAGTGGAGTCGACTCAAGTTTGCGACTTGAGTGGCTGCGTATCAAGTTCAACGGTGAGGCTCCGAGGATATTCCCGGCGATCAGGTCCCAGCGCGAAGACGCGGATCCGGCTCGTCCCACAGCTCCACGGTCTGCAGCACCCAGAACACCGCGAACAGCCCGAGCGCCACCGCCTCACCGAGGAACACCCACGGCACCGGGACGGTCGTATCCGCTCCCAGCGCGGCGGCGACCAGCGTCGCCCCGAGCCCAGCCAGGGCGAACAGGATGCCGACGGCCACCGCGGCGTAGGCGGGGCGGAATCGCTGCGGCGCGCGCTGCGGTCGCCACGCGGCGAGCGCCGCGACGGCCCCGATGAGCAGGAAGAACGCCACCGCCGCCGCGTTGTGCGCGAGAGCGAGGAAGGCATCGGGAGCGACGAGAGCCCACAGGAGGAAGCCCGTCGCGACCACCCCGACGGAGCCGGCGGTCAGAAGGACTCCGCGCGACACAGTGCCCTGCACCCGCGCGAGCACGAGCGCCGCGAGCACACCGACGTACACGACGGATGCCACCGCGATCCCGTTGTTCACCACCGTCGGGACCACCGCGGACGGCACGCACCGCCCGGCCGGACCGCAGACCTCGCTCTCGACGGTGGTGGGCACCACCGCCACCGCGAGCGCCAGCACCGCAGCGACATCGAGCAGCCCTTGCTCGATGCTGCGGCCGGACAGGGCGAGGAACGCGGCTGCGACCACGAACAGCGCCGAGACGAACATCGGCCCTGCCGGCGTGTAGTACGCCGCGCTCAGTGACGCCGGCACTCCCCCGGTGACCGACTGCACGGCCACCGCGACGATGAGGAGCAGGGTCGCGGCGAGGATCGTCACCCGCACGTACCGGTAGGTGCGCTGCGTAGACGTGGTGCGGATGCGCATGCGCACATCTTGTCAGCGACCCCCGACGCGGCTGGGCGGCGCTCTGCGAGAATTCCCGAATGCACGAGTTTCTCCAGGGCGCCCGCATGCTGCTCCGCGGCCTCGGGCAGTGGCGTCGCTCCCCGGGCGCGATGGCCCTCGGCCTCATCCCCGGCTTCGTCGTGGGTCTGGTCTTCACGGCGGCACTCGTCGGGTGGGCGGTGTTGCTGACGAACGTGGTCGACGACTGGACTCCCTTCGCCGACGATTGGACGCCCCTCTGGGCCACCGTCGTACGCACGGCGATCGGCGTGGCCTCGTTCGGCGCGGTGGCCTTCCTGGCGATCGTGTCGTTCACCGCGGTCACCCTCACCGTCGGGGAACCGTTCTACGACCGCATCTGGCGGGCGACCGAGCGCACCGCGACCGGTCGGGTCCCCGACGCCGATTACGGCTTCTGGCGCGCGGCAGGAGACGCCGTCCGCCTCATCGCCCGCGGAGCAATGGCGGCGGTCGCGGCGTGGCTCGTGGGGCTGATCCCCTTCGTCGGCGGCATCCTGGGCTTCCTCGTGGGGCTCGTCCTCACGGGATGGCTGCTGGCCGACGAGCTCACCTCGCGCTCCCTCTCCGCCCGCGGGCTGGATCGTCGCGCGAGGCGCGCGGTCCTGCGCGGCAATCGCGCCCGAGCGCTGGGGTTCGGGGTCGCGACGCAGCTGTGCTTCCTCGTGCCGCTCGGGGCCGTGGCCGTGATGCCCGCCGCCGTGGCCGGGAGCACCCTGTGGACGCACGCCGCCCTGCGCGAGACGGCTCGGGCCGAGGACCGGCCCACCGATGCGGCACGATAACCTGAAGCGACCGAAGGGATCCCCATGTTCATCGTCTCGCTCATCCTGTTCGTCGGCGGCATGCTGCTGACCGGCCTGTCGTTCTCGCTCGCCGCGCCCGCGCTGTTCTTCGCCCTCGGCATCCTGCTGGTCGCGGCTTCGCTCGCGCTGCCCTTCCACTTCGGTACACGCTGATCCCCCTCACCGACGGCCCCGACCCCTGGGGAGCGTGATGGCGTGAACATCGCCCTCGACGATCTGAGCCGGTGGCCCGACATCGAGGGCCCGGACCTCGTCGCGGTGGATGCCGCAGACCGGTTGCTCCTAGACGAATCCGCCGGCGCCCGCGCCGCGCTCGCGGACGGCTCCCTCGTGGTCATCGACGACGCCTATGGCGCACTCACCCTCGGCTCGGCCGCGGCCGGCATGCGCGGCATCCGCGTCCACCAGGACGCCCTGTCCGGCGAACGCGCGCTCACCGCGAATGCCCTGCGGGCCGGCCTCGACACCACGTTCACGTCGCACGAACGGGATGCCGACCTCGTGCGCGACGCGCGCGTGATCCTGCTGCGTCTCCCCCGCGCCCTGCGCGCCCTCGACGACATCGCCGGACTCATCGCCGCGTACGCCCACCCCGACGTCGTGGTCTACGCCGGTGGACGGATCAAGCACATGACCCCCGCGATGAACGACGTCCTCCGCGGACGCTTCGCGCGCGTCGACGTCACCCACGCCCGCCAGAAGTCGCGTGTGCTCATCGCCCGCGGTCCCCACGACGGCGCCGACCCGCGACCCGAGGCGGCGACCGTCGACGGCCTGGAGGTACGCGCGTTCGGCGGAGTGTTCGCGGGTGCGTCGATCGACATCGGCACGCGGCTGCTCCTCGCCCACCTCCCCGAGCCCGCGGACGGCGCGATCGACTTCGCGTGCGGCACCGGGGTCGTGGCGGCGGCGTGGGCGACGCGGCATCCGTCCGTCCGTGTGGTCGCGACGGATCGGTCCGCGGTCGCGGTGGCGTCCGCCCGCGCGACGGTCGAGGCCAACGGGGTGGCCGATCGGGTCGAGGTCTTCCGCGACGATCTGCTGGGCTCACGCCCGGATGCCAGCGCCTCCCTGATCGCTCTGAACCCGCCGTTCCACACGGCGGGCGCGATCACCGAGGGCATCGCGCCGCGCATGTTCGCCGACGCCGCGCGGGTGCTGCGGCCCGGGGGCGAGCTGTGGACGGTGTGGAACTCGGCGCTGCAGTACCGACCCGCGCTCGAGCGCCTGGTGGGCCCGACGCGTCAGGTCGCGCGCGACCGCAAGTTCACCGTCACCGCGTCGACCCGGCGCTGAGCCTCAGTCCTTGCCGCCCGGCGGCCCGACGACGAGCAGCACCACGAAGATGAGCGCGACGGCGAGCACGATCAGGATGCCGAGCACCCACGGCCGACGCAGGAAGAACCGCAGCAGCCGGTCGAGGGGCCGCGCGTCGCGCGGGTCGTCGCCCGCTTCGAGTCGCCACGCGCCGCGCAGCCGGCCGGTGCGATGCAGCCACAGCTCCGTCGGGACGGTCGCGTACGGGATGATCGCGCTGACAATGGCGACCGCGGCCGGCCCGAAGCCCCAGCGCTGATTTAACGCCACGAGCACCGCGGTCGCCCCGTAGGCGAGGAAGACGAAGCCGTGGATGCCGCCGCCGATCGTCACGGCGATGGACAGGTCGGCCGTGGCCCGGAGGATGAGACCCGCGATGAGGAGGGTCCACGAGATCGCCTCGGCGATCGCGAGCGTACGGAACAGGGTCAGGGGCGTGCGGAACACGTCTCTCCTCCTCGGTGCAGGGCTTCCCACCCTACGGAAGCGGCCTCGTCGTTGCGCGCTGCGTCCTTCGACATCGAGGGAGCCCTTCACTCACTCGACCGGATCGTCCTCGCGGTCGAGCGTCGGGTCGGAGAGCTCTCCCTCCGCTGCGGTGGACGTGTCCGGCTCGGGGCCGGGGTCGATGGGCGGCTTCTCGCGGTCGGCATCCATGACTCCACTCCATCACACGGGCCACCGCTGACGCCTCCGTCCCCCGGCACGGCGGCGCGCGTCGACCCCCGGCGTAGGCTGGACCGGTGGCGGATTCCCGGGGGCGCGTGTGGACCGGGATCATCCGCATCGGCCCCCATCGCGGAGACCACCGCGTCGCGGCTCGAGCCGCCCTCAGCGTGGGTGTGCCCCTCCTCGTGCTGCTGCTCATCGACCGGTTGGACCTCAGCGTCTACGCGTCGTTCGGCGCGTTCGCCGCGCTCTACGGACGCCTCGACCCGCCGCGCACGCGTGTACGGATGCAGGCCACGGCGGGTGGGATCCTGGTGCTGTCGATGCTTCTGGGCACCGCGCTCTCCGCGGCGGCGACCCCTCCCGTCGTCACCGTCGTCGTCGTGGCGGCCCTCGCCGCGGCGGTGACGCTGTTCGCTTACCGGACGCAGTGGCATCCGCCCGGCGCGCTGTTCACGGTGTTCGCCGCGGGGGCCTGCGCGAGCTTCCCCGCGACCCCCGCGACCTTCGGTCTGGTGCTGTTCGTCGGTGTCAGCAGCGTGCTGTGGAGCCTCACCGTCACGACGCTGTTCGCGCTGGCCCGCCGCGGTTCATGGCACCTGCCCCCGCGGAATCGACCGCAGATCGGAACGGTCGCGTGGGAGATGACCGCGACGGTCGGGGTCGCCGCGCTCCTCGCCGGAGTCGCCGGCGTCCTCCTCGTCGGCACCCACTGGTACTGGGCCATGGTGGGAGCGGTCGCGGCCGTCGGCGGGGCGCACGTCACGGCGCGTCTCGTCCGCGGCGTGCAGCGCCTGGTCGGAACGCTCGTCGGGGTGCTGATCGCCGCGGGACTGCTGGCGCTCGCGCTGCCGCCGTGGGCGGTGCTTGTCATCGCGGTGGCACTGCAGGCCGGAGCGGAGCTGTTCGTCGGCCGGAACTACGGCATCGCGATGGTGTTCATCACCCCGCTCGCGCTGCTCATGGTCTCCCTCGCCTCCCCCGCGACCCCGGAGCTGCTGCTGCGCGACCGCGTGCTCGAGACCGTGATCGGTGTGGCCGTGGGAACCGCCGTGGCGATCGTGTCCGCGACGTTGCGGCGTCGTCCCACCGCCTGAATCGAGGGAGACCCGGATGCCGAACCCGACCCCCGTCGCCCTGACCGTCGTCGGCGCGATCAACGTCGACCTCACGGCGCGCGTCGAGCGCGCGCCCGGCCCCGGCGAGACCGTCGCCGACGGTGTCCTGCAGCGCGGTCCCGGCGGCAAGGGCGCGAACCAGGCCGTCGCCGCCGCCCGCCTGGGGGGCCGGGTGCGCCTGGTCGGCGCCGTGGGCGACGACCTCGACGGAAGAGGCATGCGCGAGCAGCTGGCATCCGTCGGTGTCGACGCGTCGGGCGTCCAAACCGCCGATGCGGCTACCGGCACCGCCCTCATCGTGGTCGACGCGACCGGAGAGAACTCCATCGTCGTGTGTGCGGGCGCGAACGCCGCGATCGACGCCGACGCGCTCGGAATCGCGCCCCGGTCGGCCGTGCTCGCGCAGCTGGAGGTGTCGGATGCCGTGATCTCAGCCGCCGCGGAAGCCGCGGGGTTCTTCGCCCTCAACGCCGCGCCCGCGCGTCCGCTCCCCGCGGGGGTGCTCGAGCGCGCCGACCTCGTCATCGTGAACGAGACCGAGTACGCGCAGCTCCCCGAGGTTCATGACGCGCCCCTGCTGTGCGTGACGCTCGGCGGGGAGGGCGCACGGTTGTATCGGCACGGCGAGCTCGTCGCCTCCGCCCCCGGCGTGCCCACGACGGTCCGCAACACCGTGGGCGCGGGCGACGCGTTCTGCGCGGCGCTGGTCGTCGGTCTGCTGCGCGGCGACGCCGAGACCGACGCGCTCGCGCGCGCGTGCGCCGTGGGGGCCGCGGCCGTCGCGGACGACGCGTCTCAACCCGCGCTCGGGCCGCTCGACACGTACGGGGTGTGATCCGGCGATCGCTCGGGCCCAAACTCACGATGTCCGAGAGGCTTCGCACGCAGCGCTTTCCGCCGTAGAACCTCCGCCCCGCCGAAAACGGACCTCGCATATCGTTTAGCGGCTAAAGTAAACGGCATGGTGACGATTGCTCTTTTCGGTGCGACGGGCAAGACCGGGCGACGCGTGCTCCGGCGCGCGATCGATCGCGGAGACGATGTACGCGTGCTCGTCCGGGATCGCGAAAAACTCACGATGTCCTCCCCTCGGCTCACGGTGATCGAGGGCGACGTCCTCGACGCGGCGAAGGTGTCCGAGACAGTGGCGGCGGCGGATGTCGTGCTGAGCGTGTTCGGCCAGGTGAAGGGCTCACCGGCGAGCCTGCAGACCGACGGGACCGCGTTGATCGTCCAGGCCATGAAGAAGCACGGTGTTCGGCGGATCGTGACGCTGTCCGGAGGGGGCCTTCCCGCAGAGCCGGACCGCCCCAAGGTCGCCGACAAGATCATCCGCTTTCTCCTGAAGACGCTGTCGGGGCACGTCCTGGCCGACGCGCGAGGCCACCTGACCGTGTTGCAGGGCTCGGGGCTCGACTGGACGGTCGTACGGGGACCGCGGCTGACCGAGAAGCCGGGAACCGGCACGTACCGGGTCGGCTGGGTCGGGGTGAACGCCAGCACGCAGATCAGCAGGGATGATCTGAGCGACTTCCTCCTGACCCAGGTGGACGACCGCACCTTCGTCGGCCAGTTGCCGTTCGTGAGTGCGTGACCCCGGGCGATGACACAGCGCGTGGAGCGGACGACCGCGATCGGTGATGTGCTCGAAGCGGTCGTGACCCTGTCGCGGGGGCTCGCCGGCCCCCGATCCACCCCGTTCGGGGATCTCGTGCTCACGCGCACACAGTGGGACATCCTCTTTCTTCTCGCTCACGACGCGGAGCCGATGACTCCTGGTCGTCTCGCGCGGACGCTGAAGGTCACCCCGGGCGCGATCACCCAGGCGATGGATCAGCTCCGCACGCACGCACTGGTGGAGCAGTTCTCCTCAGACAGCGACGGACGGGCCCGCGTGTGGCGGCTGACCGCCTCCGCGTCCGCGCAGGTCGCCGCGTTCGAGGCCGCGACGATCGACCGCACCGCACCGTGGTTCGACGCGCTCTCCGACGGAGAGCTCACCCAGCTAGCCGCACTGCTGAAGCGGGTGGACGCGGCCTGACGTCGCACCCGTCGGGACTCTCGCAGGACGGCTTCCGGCTTAGCGGTGGCTGACGACCGCCTACGAGGTGGAGATATCCGGGTTGTGTCGACCCACCGGTGCAGTCGCCGCATCGCAAAAGAACGAGGGCCCCGTGCGATCACTCGCGCGGGGCCCTCGTCGTTACCGGATCAGAAGTCCCAGTCGTCGTCTTCCGTCGCCTCGGCCTTGCCGATGACGTACGACGAACCCGACCCCGAGAAGAAGTCATGGTTCTCGTCGGCGTTGGGCGACAGCGCCGACAGGATCGCCGGGTTCACGTTCGTCACTGATGCCGGGAACATCGCCTCGTAGCCGAGGTTCATCAGTGCCTTGTTAGCGTTGTAGTGCAGGAACTTCTTCACGTCCTCGCTGAGACCCACCGAGTCGTAGAGGCTCTGCGTGTAGTGCGTCTCGTTGTCGTACAGCTCGTACAGCAGCGAGAACGTGTAGTCCTTGATCTCGTCGCGGCGGGCCTGGTCGACCTGCTCCAGACCGCGCTGGAACTTGTAGCCGATGTAGTAGCCGTGCACGGCCTCGTCACGGATGATGAGGCGGATCAGGTCGGCGGTGTTGGTGAGCTTGGCCCGGCTCGACCAGTGCATCGGCAGGTAGAAGCCCGAGTAGAACAGGAACGACTCCAGCAGGGTCGAGGCGACCTTGCGCTTGAGCGGGTCGTCGCCACGGTAGTAGTCCATGACGATGTGCGCCTTCTTCTGAAGGAACTCGTTCTCGGTCGACCAGCGGAACGCCTCGTCGATCTCCTTCGTCGAGCACAGCGTCGAGAAGATCGACGAGTAGCTCTTGGCGTGCACCGACTCCATGAACGCGATGTTGGTGTACACCGCCTCCTCGTGCGGGGTGATCGCGTCGGGGATGAGCGAGACCGCGCCCACGGTGCCCTGGATCGTGTCGAGCAGCGTCAGACCCGTGAACACACGCATCGTCAGCGTCTGCTCTTCGGGGGTCAGCGTGTTCCACGACTGGATGTCGTTGGACAGCGGCACCTTCTCGGGCAGCCAGAAGTTGTTGACGAGACGGTTCCAGACCTCGAGGTCTTTGTCGTCCTGGATGCGGTTCCAGTTGATGGCCTGAACGTGGTTCAGCAGCTGCAGCTTCTCAGCCATGGTGTCCTCAATAACAAATCGTGATCAGCGGATCAGAGCATGCACGAGACGCACTCGGTCATGTCGGTACCCTCGAGTGCCAGCTGACGCAGGCGGATGTAGTAGATCGTCTTGATGCCCTTCTTCCACGCGTAGATCTGGGCCTTGTTGATGTCGCGGGTGGTGACGGTGTCCTTGAAGAACAGCGTGAGCGACAGACCCTGGTCCACGTGCTGCGTGGCGGCGGCGTACGTGTCGATGACCTTCTCGTAGCCGATCTCGTACGCGTCCTGGTAGTACTCCAGGTTGTCGTTCGTCATGAACGGCGCCGGGTAGTAGACGCGACCGAGCTTGCCTTCCTTGCGGATCTCGATCTTCGACGCGATCGGGTGGATCGAGCTCGTCGAGTTGTTGATGTACGAGATCGACCCGGTCGGCGGGACGGCCTGCAGGTTCTGGTTGTAGATGCCGTACTGCTGGACGGATGCCTTCAGCTCGCGCCAGTCGTCCTGCGTGGGGATCGGGATGCCGGCGAACAGCTCCTTCACCTTGGCGGTCTGCGGCTCCCACACCTGGTCGGTGTACTTGTCGAAGAACTCCCCCGACGCGTAGGTCGAGTCAGCGAAGCCGTCGAAGGACGTGCCGCGCTCGATCGAGAGACGGTTCGACGCGCGAAGCGCGTGGAACAGCACCGTGTAGAAGTAGATGTTCGTGAAGTCGATGCCCTCTTCGGAGCCGTAGTGCACGTGCTCGCGAGCGAGGTAGCCGTGCAGGTTCATCTGGCCGAGGCCGATCGCGTGCGAGCGGTCGTTGCCGTCCTCGATCGAGCGGACCGAAGCGATGTGGCTCTGGTCGCTCACGGCGGTGAGGGCGCGGATCGCGGTCTCGACCGTGAGGCCCAGGTCGCGGCCGTCCATCGCCAGCGCGATGTTCATCGACCCGAGGTTGCAGGAGATGTCCTTGCCGATCTCGGCGTACGAGAGGTCTTCGTTGTACGTCGTCGGGGTGTTGACCTGCAGGATCTCCGAGCACAGGTTGGACATGTTGATCCGACCCTTGATCGGGTTGGCCTTGTTCACCGTGTCCTCGAACATGATGTACGGGTAGCCCGACTCGAACTGGATCTCGGCGAGGGTCTGGAAGAATTCGCGCGCATTGATCTTCGTCTTCTTGATGCGCGGGTCGTCCACCATCTCGCGGTACTTCTCGGTGACCGAGATGTCGCCGAACGGCTTGCCGTAGACGCGCTCGACGTCGTACGGCGAGAAGAGGTACATGTCTTCGCCGTTCTTGGCCAGCTCGAACGTGACGTCGGGGATGACGACACCGAGCGACAGCGTCTTGATGCGGATCTTCTCGTCGGCGTTCTCGCGCTTGGTGTCGAGGAAGCGCAGGATGTCGGGGTGGTGCGCGTTGAGGTACACGGCACCCGCGCCCTGACGGGCTCCGAGCTGGTTGGCGTAGCTGAAGCTGTCTTCGAGGAGCTTCATCACGGGGATGATGCCCGAAGACTGGTTCTCGATCTGCTTGATCGGAGCACCCGACTCGCGGATGTTCGACAGCAGGAGGGCCACGCCACCGCCGCGCTTGGACAGCTGGAGGGCCGAGTTGATGCCGCGGGCGATCGACTCCATGTTGTCTTCGATGCGGAGGAGGAAGCACGAGACGAGCTCGCCGCGCTGCGCCTTGCCGGCGTTGAGGAACGTCGGGGTCGCGGGCTGGAAGCGGCCCGAGATGATCTCGTCGACCAGCTGGACGGCCAGGCGCTGGTCGCCGTCGGCGAGGGCGAGGGCGGTCATGACCACGCGGTCTTCGAAGCGCTCGAGATAGCGCTTGCCGTCGAACGTCTTCAGCGTGTAGCTCGTGTAGTACTTGAAGGCGCCGAGGAAGGTCTCGAAGCGGAACTTCTTGCCGTAGGCCCGATCGTTGAGCTCCTGGATGAACTCCAGCGAGTACTTCTCGAGCACCTTGGGCTCGTAGTACTCCTTCTCGACGAGGTAGTCGAGACGCTCCTTGAGGGAGTGGAAGAACACGGTGTTCTGGTTGACGTGCTGCAGGAAGTACTCCCGCGCGGCCCGCTTGTCGGCGTCGAACTGGATCTTGCCGTCGGCGTCGTACAGGTTCAGCATCGCGTTCAGGGCGTGATAATCCAGCCCCTCGAAACGCGCCTCGGTCTTGAAGTCCACGTCACTCAGCCCTACTTCCACCACTGTTCCAATCCTTCGGTGACGTGCTCGACGTCTTCTGGTGTGCCGAATACTTCGATGCGATACAAGTGCGGCACGGAGCACTTGCGGCTGATGATGTCTCCGGCGAGGCAGAAAGCGTCGCCGAAGTTGGTGTTTCCCGCGGAGATGACCCCACGGATGTGGCGTCGGTTGCGCTCCTCGTTGAGGAAGCGGATGACTTGCTTGGGGACGGCGCCCTTCTCGACGCCTCGGCCGACACCTCCGCCGTATGTGGGGGTGACCAGCACGAAGGGTTCGTCGACGTGGAGCGGCGGATCGGTCGGTCGCAGGGGGATGCGCACAGCCCGCTTGCCGAGCTTCTCGATGAAACGTGCGGTGTTTCCGGACACGCTCGAGAAGTAGACCAGCAGCGGAGCTTCCGTCTCCGACATGACAGCGCTCACGAGAACCCTCTGAGCCCGCCGGGGATCACGCCAGGCGCGAGGCCAGCTCGTCGATCTTGTCGGGACGGAAACCCGACCAGTGGTCCTCGTCGGTGATGACGACGGGGGCCTGGAGATAACCGAGCGACTTGACCTGCTCGAGAGCCGACGGGTCCTCCGTGAGGTCGAGCACCTGGTACTCGATGCCCTTCGAGTCGAGTGCGCGGTACGTCGCGGTGCACTGGACGCAGGACGGCTTGGTGTAGACCGTGATCGCCATTTCGTTCTCTCTCTCCCCTGGAAGATCGTCATCCGGTCGCTCGGGGCGGGCCGGGAGCTCAATACTACATATGGGGACGGACATCGGGGGGAACCACAAGGGGTAGTAGTTACATGAGTGTGATTTTCCACCACTCTCCCCATGTACAACACAGGTTGTCCACGATTTCATCCACAGGCGGCAGACCTTTTCCGACCTCGTCGAGGCCCGCCGTTCCGCGGATCTTGCGCCTCCTCCCGGCATCCGTCCACAGCTCGGACGCTAGACGGGGGTTCCGACATCGCACAGGGGGTGGATAACGCCCTCCGGCGTGTCGCGGCGTGTCGCTCGCTGGTGGACGGCGGAGGGGCAGCCGAGCGCCCAGGGCACCGGGTAGCGTGGTGCGGTGGCCGGCTACCGCGTACTCCTCAGAACCCCGGGCGTAGGGCGCATCATCGCCGCTCAGCTGACGGCACGCTTCCCCAACGGCATGATCAGCCTCGCCGTGCTGCTGCACATCGAGCACGTCACCGGGTCGTATGGCGCGGCCGGTCTGGTGCTGGCGGCCACGAGCGTGGGGCAGGCCGTCGCGGGCCCCGTGACCAGCCGGTGGATGGGCCGATGGGGCATGCGGCGCGTCCTCACGACCACGCTCCTCATCTGTGCCGCCGCGATTACCGCGATCGCCCTGCTCGAGGTGCCGCTCCCGGTCTACATGGCGCTGGGACTCATCGGCGGCCTCTCGACTCCCCCGGTGCAGTCGGCCGTCCGCACCATCTACCCCAAGATGGTCAACTCGTCGCAGCTGACGCCGCTGTACTCTCTGGACGCCTCACTGCAGGAGATTATCTGGGTGCTCGCGCCGGTGATCATCACCCTGGTCGGCACCCAAGCGGGCACGGTCCCGGCGCTCCTCCTGATCGTGGTCATCCTTCTCGGCGGGGGCGCGTGGTTCATCCTCAGCCCCGAGGTGGGTCGGGTCCGCATCCCCCGGAGTCGACGGGCCCTGGGCACCGTGCTGCGCAAGCCGCCGGTGATCCTGGCCACCGCCACGGGCTTCCTCCTGATCGGCGCGTGCGCGGCCGTCGAGGCCGGTGTCGTGGCGACCTTCGACCACGGCGGCCTCGAGGCGGGCCTGGTCCTGGCGGTGTTCGCCGTCGGCAGCCTCGCAGGAGGCCTGGCCTTCGGTCACATCCCGATCGGCCCGTGGGCCATGGCGCGCCGCTTCGCGATCGTCACGGTCGGCCTCAGCCTCACGATCGTCTCGCTCAACGCGTGGTGGCTCGGGGCGACGCTGCTGGTGGCCGGCGCCGGTATTGCGCCTGCGCTCGCCGTCATGTTCGCCATGACCTCCGCGAGCGTGCGCTTCAGCGAGACCGCCGAGGCGTACGGCTGGATCGGCACGGGTCAGCTCATCGGCGCCGCCGCGGGTTCCGCTGTCGCCGGCTTCCTCGTCGACGGCGTGGGCCCGCAGGGCGCCTACATCGCCGCCGCCGCGTTCGCCGCCGCGGGCCTGGTCGTCTCGGTGCTGTTCGTGCGCGGGTTCCCCGACCTGCGTCACCGCGACGCGAGCCCGATCCCCGACACCGAACCGGTGCACACCATCACCTGATTCGCCGAGCAGGTCGGAGCCGAGTCTCAGCGCAGGCGACGCAGCAGCTCCAGCACGGCGAGCGCGTACGCGTCGGCGGGCTCGGGGTGATCGAAGACGAGCGTCGTGCCGCCGACCGAGATCTCGACCTCGTGCGTGTCGGAGAGTCGGCGCAGCGACCGGAACGCGGACCGCAGCATCTCGCGCAACTGCGCCTCGGACGGCAGCCACAGCGCGTCCTCGGTGGCGACGGAATCCAGCGCCCACTCGGTCGTTCCGTTGAAGGCGAGGATCCGTCCGGTCGGGTACTCGCGCGGCTCGACGGTCATTTCGCTGACGGTGAAGACGTCGGCTTCGAACTCCGGTTCGTTCAACTGGAACCGGTCGCCCGAGCGCGGATGCCACACCAGCCCCGCCTCACGAAGGGCGAGAGCCATCTCGGTCGAGATCATGGCATCCATTCTGGGGGCGAGCGAACGACGCGGGGCCGCCCGCGTGCACCCGACAGAATGGGGGCATGCGCGCTCCCGTGACACTCCCCCGCCTCACCTGGGGCGATGCCGGCCGTCCGTCCGTGCTCCTGGTGCACGGCCTCGGTTCGGACGGGGCGCTCATGTGGCGCTTCGGCGCCGCACTCGCCGACGCCGGCTGGCACGCGGTCGCCGTCGACCTCCGCGGACACGGAGACGCCCCTCGAGCCCTCGACTACTCCCTCGCCGCGTACGCGGCCGATGTCGCGCACACGCACCCGGAGTCCGGCGGAGCATGGGATGCGGTCGTCGGCCACTCGCTCGGGGGCGCGGCGGCGACCGTCGCCGCCGCCGGCGATCCCACGTGGACCCGGCGTCTCGTGCTCGTCGACCCCGCGATCCACCTTGCGGACGGCGACCGGGAGATCGTCCGACAGAGCCAGGAGCAGGCGTTCGCCGATCCGACCGTCGCCGCCGTGCGGTCCGCGCACCCCGACTGGCATCCCGTCGACGTCGAGCTGAAGGCGCGTGCCACCCAGCGGGCGAGCCGCTGGGCCATCGAGCAGACCAGCCTGCAGAACGCGGTGTGGGACGTCCGCGCCGACGCCGCCGCGCTGCGGGTACCGACGCACGTCATCGGCGCCGACCCCGCGGTGCACTCGATCTTCTCGGGCGCGCTGGCCGCGGAGGTGCTGACGAACCCCGCGATCACGATGTCGGTGGTCTCCGGCGCGGGGCACTCGCCGCACCGCGACCGCCCCCACGACACCGTCGCCGCCCTGCTGTCCGCCCTGGACTAAGAAGCGGGGCCGCCGACGGCCAGGATGTCCGAGCGGAGGACCAGAATGGATGCCATGGCCCCCGTGTTCGATACCGCTCGGTTCCTCCCCGACGATCTGCTCGCGCGGCTGCGGGAGCGCGCGCCCGTGCACGACCGCGAGAACACGTTCCCTAACGACGACCTCGATGATCTCCGCGCGGCGGGGTATCTCGGCATCCTGGTGCCGACCGCGTTCGGGGGCGCGGGCCTCACGCTCGCCCAGGCGGCCGAACTGCAGCAGCGCCTTGCCGGCGCGGCACCGGCGACCGCGCTGGCGATCAACATGCATCTGGTGTGGACGGGTGTGGCGAAGGTGCTGCACGACCGTGGCCTCGACGACCTCGACTCCGTGCTGCGCGGCGCCGCGGCCGGGGAGGTCTTCGCCTTCGGCATCAGCGAGGCCGGCAACGACCTCGTGCTCTTCGGCAGCGACACCGCGGCCACTCCGGACGGGGATGGCGGCTACCGATTCACCGGGACGAAAATCTTCACCTCCCTCTCCCCGGTGTGGGATCACCTGGGCGTTCACGGCCTCGACACCACGTCGCCGGACGCCCCCAAGATGGTGTTCGCCTTCCTCGATCGCAGCGACGACATCGTCGCCCGCGACGACTGGGACACGCTCGGCATGCGGGGCACGCAGAGCCGCACGACCGAACTGCGGGGTGCGCACGCCCCCGCGACACGCGTCGTCCGGCGGCTCGACCCCGGTCCGCAGCCCGACCCGCTCGTGTTCGGCATCTTCGCCGTGTTCGAGATCCTGCTGGCCTCCGTGTACACCGGGATCGCCCGGCGTGCCCTCGACCTCGCCGTCGATGCCGCGAAGTCGCGGCGCTCGAAGAAGACGGGAGCGAGCTACGCGGCCGACCCCGACATCCGCTGGCGCATCGCCGACATGGCCCTGGCCTACGACGCCCTTCCCCCGCAGATCGCCGCCCTCAGCGCCGACGTCGACGGCCAGGTCGACCACGGCGGACGGTGGTTCTCGCTGCTCGCGGGGCTGAAGCATCGCGCGGTCACCGCCGCCAAGGCGATCGTCGACGAGGCTACGCTCGTCGGCGGCGGGTCGTCCTACTTCGCGCACACCGAGCTGAGCCGCCTGTATCGCGACGTGCTGGCGGGGCAGTTCCACCCCTCCGACCCCGAGTCCGCCCACTCCGCCGTCGCCGGGGCCTGGCTCGGACCGGTCGACGCCTGATGGCCCGCACACCGATCGCTCTCCTGAGCCCCGCCGACCAGGAGCGCCGCCGCGCGCTCCGCCGCATGAAGGGCGTGGCCCTGGGCGCCCTGCTCGGGATGGCGGTCGTGTTCGCGGTCGCCTTCGCGCTACAGCGCGAGGTGGAGTGGCTGCAGTATGTGCGAGCCGCCGCAGAAGGCGGAATGGTCGGCGCTCTCGCCGACTGGTTCGCCGTGACGGCGCTCTTCCGGCACCCCCTGGGGCTCCCCATCCCGCACACGGCGATCATCCCGCGCCGGAAAGACGAGATCGGGCAGCAGCTCGGGGAGTTCGTCGAGACGAACTTCCTCGAGGGACACGTCGTGCGCACCAAGCTCGAGGCGACCCCGCTGTCGGCGCGGGCCGGGGCGTGGCTGGCCGAGCCCGCGCACGCGGATCGGATCGCCGCCGAGGGGGCGACGCTCGCGTCGAGCGTTCTGCGCGCGCTCAGCGACGACGACGTGCAAGGCCTGATCGAAGACCTCGCCCGCGAACACCTGCTCGAGCCCGACTGGGGGCCGTCGGTGGGCGGGTGGCTGGAGCGCGTCGTCGACGCGGGCGCGCACCACGGCGCGGTTGACCTCGCGCTGGACAACATCGCGGTGTGGCTGGGCAACAACCGCGAGATGTTCCAGGGCCTGGTGTCGCGACGGCTCCCCTCGTGGGTGCCGGGCATCGCCCAGCGTCTCGTGGACGACACGGTCTACCGCGAGGCGATGGGATTCGTCGATGCGGTCCGCGCCGATCCCCGCCATCAGGCACGCGCCGCCATCGACCAGTACCTCACCCGCCTGTCCGACAACCTGCAGCACGACCCCGCCACCCGGATGCGGCTGGAAGAGGCGAAGGCATCCGTCTTCGACAGCCCGCGCGTGCGCGGGCTCGCCGCCGAGGCGTGGAACACCGCCAAGGCGGGCCTGCTGACTTCGCTCGCCGATCCCGACAGCGCGTTGCGCCGCCGCGCGTCGGCCGCCCTGGCAGACATCGGGCGCCGCCTGCAGACCGACGAATCGCTGCAACGCCGCGTCGACGGGTGGGTCATCGACGCCGCCGTCTTCCTCGTGGAGCGGTATCGGCACGACATCGCCTCGATCATCACCGACACCGTCGAGCGATGGGATGCCGATGAGACGACCGAGAAGATCGAACTCATGGTGGGGCGCGACCTGCAGTACATCCGCTTGAACGGCACGATCGTCGGCGCTCTCGCGGGGCTGGCCATCTTCACCGTCGCACACCTCGCCTGGGGGTCGTGATCCCGAGACGCCGGGCGCGGCGATGGGTAGCCTGAACCCGTGAGCTCCGGTTCGGGGGTGGAACCCCTCTTCACCTACGGGACGCTGCAGCTTCCGCAGGTCCAACTCGACACCTTCGGCCGCGTCGTCGAAGGTGACGAAGACGTCCTGCCCGGCTATCGACGGGAATGGACGCCGATCGACGACGACCGCGTGACGAACCTGTCCGGCATGGACGCGCATCCCATCGTGCGATTCACGGGCGATCCTCGCGACCGCGTCTTCGGGCGGGTCCTGTTTCTCACCGCGGAGGAGCTGGACGCCGCCGACGAGTACGAGGTGTCGCTCTACCGCCGGGTCTCGGTGTCGCTGTCCAGCGGCCGGCAGGCGTGGGTGTACGTCGGGCGGTGAGCGTCGCGCCCGGCCGGCCCCAGCCCTCGTCCGGGCAGAGGACACGCCGCACGAGCGGCCGCCCCGCACGCTCCCCCGCGCCGATATCCTCGTCTCGGATGCCGGATCGAGACGCGCCCCGCGCGCTCCGCGTCCGATTGCTCGGCGGCGACGATGCGGAGAGACGATGATCCAACTGATCCTGGCCCGGCACGCCAAATCCGACTGGGCCGATGAAGGTCTCGACGATCACGAGCGGCCGCTCAACGACCGGGGTCGTCGCGACGCTCCCGCGATGGCGCGTTCCGTGCTGCGTCGTGGTGTGCGACCCGAGCTGCTCCTGTCGAGCACCGCCGCGCGCGCGAAGGCCACGGCGGAGGCGTTCGCCGCCGAGTTCGAGGTCGACGTGACCGAACGGGCCGAGCTCTACCTCGCGGATGCCGACGCCCTGTGGGATGCCGCGCACAGCACTGGGGTCGCGGAGGTCATGGTCGTGGCGCACGACCCGGGTATGAGCGACCTCGTCTCGCGCCTCGCCGGTCACGATGTACGCATGGTCACCTCGGCCGTGGCGATCTGCACCTGGCACGACCATGAGTGGGCCACCGTCGGATCCGCTCCTCCCGACGAGTTCGAGCTGCTCACGCCCTGAGCGCCGCCCTCTCCACGGCGGCACGGGCGATCGCCCCGGAGACCACGAGATCGGTCACGGCCTCGATCTCCGGCGATACGAAGCGATCACGGCCCGGGCCCGCCACGCGCGTGCGCACCAGATCCCGCACGGCTGCGGTGGGATCCGCGGGCAGAAGCGGCGCACGCAGGTCGAGTGCTCGGCATCCGGTCAGCACCTCGATCGCCAGTACGCGGGCCAGGCCGTCGACGGCGCGACGCAGCTTCCGACCGGCAGCCCATCCCATCGACACGTGATCCTCCTGCATCGCGCTCGACGGGATGGAGTCCACCGACGCGGGCGCGGCGAGTCTTTTCATCTCCGACACGATTCCCGCGGCCGCGTACTGGGCGATCATGAGACCCGAATCGACGCCCGCCTCGTCGGCGAGAAAAGGCGGCAGCCCGTGGCTGCGCGCGACGTCCAGTGCACGGTCGGTGCGTCGTTCCGACATGGAGGCCACGTCGGCGACGGCGATGGCGAGGAAATCGAGCACGTACGCCACGGGCGCACCGTGGAAGTTGCCGTTGGATTCCACCCGGCCGTCGGGGGTGACCACGGGATTGTCCACGGCAGCGGCGAGTTCACGCTCGGCGACCATCCGGGCGTGGGTCGCGGTGTCCCGCGCGGCACCGTGCACCTGCGGAGCACAGCGCAACGAGTACGCATCCTGCACGCGGGTGCACTCCGGACCACGGTGGCTCGCGACGATCGGAGAGCCGGCGAGGAACGCGCGCAGGTGGGCGGCCGAGGTGGCCTGTCCGACCTGCGGGCGGAGGGCCATGAGATCGGCGGCGAACACCGCGTCGCTGCCCATTTGCGACTCGACCGAGATCGCGGCCGCGACGTCCGCGGTCGTCCACAGCGTCTCGAGGTCGTGCAGGGCCAGCACCAACATGCCGAGCATGCCGTCGGTGCCGTTGATGAGCGCGAGGCCTTCCTTCTCACGGAGCACGAGAGGCGCGATCCCCGCAGCGGCGAGCGCCTCCGCGGCGGGCACGGAACGACCGTGCTGGTCGCGCACGTCCCCCTCGCCCATCACCGCCAGGGCGACATGCGAGAGCGGGGCGAGGTCACCCGAGCAGCCGAGCGAACCGTATTCGCGCAGGACCGGCGTGATGCCCGCGTTGAGCAGGGCCGCGTAGGTCTCCACCACGACCGGTCGCACCCCCGTCCGCGCCGTGGTGAGGGTCTGCAGACGCAGCAGCATGAGCGCACGGACCACCTCCCTCTCGACCTCGCCCCCCGTGCCCGCGGCATGGGAGCGGACGAGACTCGCCTGCAGCTGCGCGCGCCGGTCGGACGCGATGAACGTCGTGGCGAGGGCACCGAAACCGGTGGAGATGCCGTAGTGCGGCTGCGGATCGTCCGCGAGCCCGTCGATGAGTTCGCGGGTTGCGGCGACGCGGGCGACGGCATCGGGGGCGATCCGAACCACGGCCCCGTGGCGCGCGACCCGGACGACATCGTTGAGGGTGAGGCGGTCGTCTCCGACCATCACGGCGGTACTCATGACCCGATTGCACCGCCTCGCACCGTCACGGGCGGGGCCGTTCTGGCATCCTGTGTCTGTGATCACAGACGGCGCGGCACCCCAGGTGCCGGCCGCGGATCAGACGCTGCGAATACTCTCGCTGCTCGCCCGGCAGCCCGCACCTCTGGCGGCGCAGGTGATCGCGAACACCCTGCAGCTCCCCCGGTCGACCACGTATCACCTGCTTGCAACGCTCGCGCAGCACGGCTACGTCGTGCACCTCGAGGAGGAGCGCCGCTGGGGACTGGGAACGGCCGCGTTCGAGCTCGGCGGCGGGTACGCCCGACAGCAGCCGCTGGCACGCCTCGGCCGGCCCCTCTTGGCAGCGCTCACCGACCGATGGGGCGAGAGCACGCATCTTGCGGTGCTCGCCGGCCGCGACGTGCTGTACATCGTCGAGGAGCGCGCGCCACGCCGCCCGGTGCTCGTCACCGACGTCGGGGTCCGGTTACCGGCGCACCTCGCCGCGAGCGGTCAGGCGATGCTCGCGGCGCTCCCCGCGGCGCAGGTGCGCGCCCTCTATCCGGATGCCACCGCGCTCACGCAGCGCACCGGGCGGGGCCCGCGCACGCGAGCGGAGCTGCGCGATGCACTGCGCACGGTGCGCGCGACGGGGTTCGCTCGCGAGAACGGGGAGGTGACCTCGGGGTTCCGCTCCGTCGCTGCGGCGGTGCTCGACCACACCGGGTGGCCGCTCGCCGCGGTGGCGGTGACGTGGCCGGACGATGCGCCGCGCGACGAAGCAGCCCTGGCCGCCGCGGCTCGCGCGTGCGCGGCAGAGCTCGCCCGCCGCAGCGGGCGCCGGGGGTGACGTACGGCCTCAGCCGCTGACCCACCGGCCCCCGGGCCCCGCCCCGGGTTGAGTGTCCAAGACACGCCGTTCGGCGCCTCGCGCATCGGCGTGTCCTGGACACCGGATGGACGACGGAGGGAAAGCCGGGGTCAGCGCACCACGAGCCGCGGCTCCACGAGCACGTGGGCCGCGCCGGCGGTGGCGGGCCGCGGAGCGACGACCGTTCCACCCTCCCCCATCAGGAGGTCCAGAGCCCCGGATGCCACACGCTCGGGCAACTGCTCGACGCTGGAGAGCCCGAGCGCCTCGGCGGCGGGGGTGTTGTCGAAGCCCACGACGGGGATGTCGGCGCGCCCCGCGAGCGTCGTGGCGAGATGAGCGCCGATCGCGAGCGAATCACTCGCACAGACGATCCCGCTCACGCGCGGGTCTGCGGCAAGGCCGTCGGCGACGACATCACGCGCGAGACCGACGCTGTCTTCCACGACCCACCGGGGTCCCGCCGCGGCGCCGACGTCCTCCCGCCACCCGCGCTCGCGTTCGTCGCCCGTCCCTGAGCCGGTGGGCCACCCGAGGAAGGCGATGCGGTCCGCTCCGGCCGCGCGAAGGTGCGCGGTGGCCGCGCGGGTTCCGGCCGCGCCATCGACGTCGACCCACAGGTGGGCGGGCGCGGCGACGTCGTCCTCGCCCCACGGGCGCCCGAACGACACGAACGGCAGCCCCCGCTCGTTGAGCCACCCCGTGCGCGGGTCACCGTGGAAGGTGCCGGTGACCACGACGGCATCCACCTCTCCCCCTTCGAGCAGATCCCCCAGGCGTTCGATCTCCTCCTCCGCCGTGCGGGCGGCGTAGAGGAGAACACGCATGTCCCTTTCGCTCGCCCGTTCGGTCAACGCGTGCACGAAGCGGTCGAGGACGACTCCCGCGATGCCCCCCGCGTACGGATCGAGATGGATGCCGATAGTCGAGCTGCGCCGGGTGCGAAGGCGCCGCGCCGCCGCGTGCGGGCGGTAGCCCAGCTCGGCGATGGCCGCTTCGACGCGGAGGCGTGTCGCCTCGCGCACGATCGAGGGGGTGTTCACGACGTTCGACACGGTCTGTCGAGACACTCCTGCCACACGGGCGACGTCTTCGACGGTGGGGGCTTTCGTCATCGCATCCCTCTCGATAGGCAGACGGTCATCGTAGGGCGAGCCCCGTGGCTTGACAGCGCGGCCCGCCGCTCCGTACCTTAGTCCCACCGGAGTTTGAACGTTCAAAACTCTGGCCCTCCGGGCACCGCGGAGGGGTCGCATGCCTCATCGAAGGAGAGAGACACATGACACGGCACTACCCCCGCACCTGGCTCGGAGCCGGAGCGCTCCTGGCCACCGGAGCCCTGACCCTCACCGCATGCGGATCCGGCTTCGACGACTCCGGCGACGCGGAGCAGACCTCCGGCGGATCCCTGACGGTCTTGATCGGCTCGTCGGGCGACGCCGAGACGCAGGCCGTCGAAGACGCCGTCGCCGCGTGGTCCGAGGAATCGGGCGTCGAGGCGCAGGTGCAGGTCGCCAACGACCTCCCGCAGCAGCTGTCGCAGGGCTTCGCGGCGGGATCGCCGGCCGACTTGTTCTACCTCGCCCCCGAGGCGCTGGCAGGCTACGCCGCGAACGGATCGATCGCCGCCTACGGCGACGACCTGGCCAACAAGGACGACTTCTACCCGTCGCTCGTCGAGAACTTCACCGTCGACGGCTCGTTCTACTGCGCCCCCAAGGACTTCTCGACGCTCGCACTCGTGATCAACACCGACGTGTGGTCGGCGGCCGGACTCACGGATGCCGATATCCCGCAGACGTGGGACGAGCTGGCATCCGTCGCCCAGACGCTCACCGCGGACGGTCGTGTCGGGCTCGCCTTCGGGGCCGAGTACCAGCGCCTGGGTGCCTTCATGGCACAGGCCGGCGGCGGGCTTCTCACCGACGGCGCGGCCACGGCCGACAGCCCCGCCAACGTCGAGGCGCTGCAGTACGTCAAGACGCATCTCGAAGACGGCAGCTTCGCCTTCGCCGCCGACATCGGCGCCGGGTGGGGCGGTGAGGCCTTCGGCACGCAGAAGGCCGCCATGACCATCGAGGGCAACTGGATCACCGGCGCCCTCAGCGCCGACTACCCCGACGTGAACTACACGGTCGCCGAGCTGCCCGCGGGTCCCGGCGGCAAGGGCACGCTGCAGTTCACCAACTGCTGGGGCATGGCCGCCGACAGCCCGAACCAGGAGAACGCCCGCGCCCTGGCCGAGTTCCTCACCGGCACCGACCAGCAGCTGGCCTTCTCGGAGGCGTTCGGCCCCATGCCGTCGATCGAGTCGGCCGCCGACGCGTGGTCCAGCGCCAACCCCGACCTGACGGCGTTCCTCGCCGGTGCCGAGTACGCGCAGTTCCCGCCGAACATCGCCGGTGCCGCGGACGTCATCACCGACTTCAACGCTCAGCTGGAGTCGCTCAAGACCGGTGACCCGCAGGCCATCCTCGCCACGGTGCAGAGCAACCTCGAGGCCATCGCCGAGTAGGCGCGAACCTCATGACCGCTCTCACCACCGCGCCTCGCCGCGCCGGCTCCTCCACCTCGGGGATTCGGCGCGGCGAGGCCGCCGCCGGCTGGCTCTTCACCGCCCCGGTGCTGATCATCCTCGGCGTGTTCCTCCTCGTCCCCGTGCTCATGGCGCTGTGGGTGAGCTTCTCGGACTGGTCGGGGCGGGGCAGCCCGTTCTCGTCGAGCGTGAGCTTCGTCGGCCTCGACAACTACGCCGCCGTCACAACGGGCGGCGGCCTCGCCGAGCGGGACTTCGGCACCGCCTTGCGCAACAACGCCTGGTACGTGCTCCTGGTCGTGCCGCTGCAGACGGCGCTCTCGCTGTTCCTCGCCGTGCTCGTCAACCGCGCGGTGCTGCGCGGACGTGGATTCTTCCGGACGGCGTTCTACTTCCCCTCGGTCACCAGCTCCGTCGCGATCACCGTGCTGTGGCTGTTCCTCTTCTCGACCTCCGGCGCGATCAACGAGGTGCTGTCGTGGCTCGGCGTCAACGGGCCCAACTGGTTCAGCGATCCCTCCGGGATCGTCCACAACGCCCTCGCCGCGGTCGGTATCACGAGCGGACCGGCCGCTCTCACCGGCGGCACGTTCCTCGGGGTCACCTGGTGGGACTGGCTCGCCGGCCCCTCGGTGGCGATGTCGGCCTTCATCCTGATGGCCGTGTTCACGACCTCCGGCACCTTCATGCTCCTGTTCATCGCGGGCCTGCAGAACATCGGTGGCGACGTTCAGGAAGCGGCCATGATGGACGGCGCCAACGGCTGGCAGCGCTTCTGGCGTGTCACCCTCCCGCAGCTGCGTCCCGTGCTGTTCACGGTGCTGACGCTCGGGCTCATCGGCACCTGGCAGGTGTTCGACCAGATCTACACCGGCACGCAGGGCGGTCCCGGCAAGACGACGCTGACCCCCGCCTACCTCAGCTACTCGTCGGCGTTCCTGTCGCAGGAGTGGGGTCAGGGCGCGGCGATCGCGTTCGTGCTGTTCGTGATCATCGTCGTCTTGACGATTCTCCAGCGCTGGGTGCTGCGCGAGCGCCCCGTGTCGCGCCGTCGCGCACGGCAGTACGAAGTGCGCGCACCGAGAGGAGACGCGCGATGACCGCCACGGCATCCCCGCAGACCATCGTTCTGGCCGAGCAGGTCGTCGACGGCCCTCGCCGGCCGAAGCAGAAGCACCGCATGTCGGCCAAGACCCTGCGCTGGCAGATCGGGCTGTACGTGCTGCTGGCGGTGCTGGCGCTGATCTACATCTATCCGTTCCTGGTGCAGGTCGCGACCTCGTTCAAGACGGATGCCTCGGCCGCCGCCGATCCGATCTCGCTCGTTCCCCAGCCCTTCACGTGGGCCGCGTACGAACGCCTCTTCCTCCGTTCGGACTTCCCCGTCTGGTTCGCCAACTCCGCCGTCGTCACCGTGTTCGTGACCCTGGGCCGAGTGTTCTTCAACTCCCTCGCGGGCTATGCCCTCGCCCGGCTGCAGTTCCGGGGGCGCGGCATCGTGTTCGCGGCGCTCGTGGCGGTCATGGCCGTTCCGGCCGTGGTGCTGCTGATCCCGAAGTTCCTCGTGATCAACCAGCTCGGCATCTACGACTCGTACGCGGGCATGATCCTGCCGCTGCTGGTGGATGCCGCGGGCGTGTTCATCATGAAGAACTTCTTCGAGTCGATCCCCCCGTCCGTCGAGGAGCAGGCGCGGATCGACGGCGCGAGCACGTTCCGCATCTTCTGGTCGGTCGTCCTGCCGATGGCGCGCCCGGCGCTCATCACGATCGTGATCCTGTCGTTCCAGGGATCGTGGAACGAGCTGAGCCACTTCGTCATCTCCACCCAGTCCCCCGAACTGACCACCCTGACCAAGGGCGTCGCCTCCCTCGCGAGCGGACAGCTCAGTCAGGGCAGCCAGTTCCCCCTCAAACTCGCGGCCGCGGCCATCATGACGATTCCGGTCGCCGTGGTGTTCTTCGTGTTCCAGCGCCGCATCATGAACGCCAGTGAAGGAGCCGTCAAAGAATGACCACCGCAGCCGCCTCGACCGAGGCGCTCTCCGCCGCCGCGCCCTCCGCCGACGACGCCGCGCCGCTGCAGCCCCTGCTCAGCGACGCCGTCATCGTGCTCCGGGCCCCGACCCAGGTGTGGTCCGACCGCTCCGGCACGGTGGGCACGGCTCCCGTGCACGGCATCTACCACGGTGACGTGCGTCATGTCCGTGCGCTGACGATGTCGTGCGACGACTCCGCGATCGAGTGGATCTCGACGGCTCCCGACGGACCGTCGCGGATCGTGTTCGGCGGAGTCCTGCGCGGGCTCGACGACACCACCCCCGACCCGAAGGTGCGCCTGCTGCGCGAGCGCATCGTCACCGACGGGCGGGTGACCGAAACGTGGACGCTCCGCTCTCGCGTGGACTTCCCGGTCCGTACGACGCTGCGGCTGCGCTTCCAGCCGGAGTTCGCGCTGTTGCACGAGGTCAAGTCCGGCCACGCCCGCCCGCGGCAGGTCGACGTCGAGATCGGCGCCGGTTCGGCGCGCGTCTCGGCCGGGCCTCAGGGGCTTTCGCTCACCGCAGCGACGGGCGAGGTGGCATCCGGAACCGACGGCGTCGAGGTGTCGTGGGACGTCGATGTGCCGGCGTTCGGCGAGTCCGCGGTGACCTGGGAGCTCGCGCTGCGGGACGACTCCCTCGTCGTGGGCGGCGCCGATGCGCCGGCGCGATGGGATGTCGCCGCCGTCGCGTCCGGGGCGGCGGATCCGCGTCTGGCGCGGTGGCTGACCACGGCGCTCGGCGACCTGGACGCCCTCCGGTTGGTCCTGCCCGACGCGCCGGAGGACGAGTTCTTCGCCGCGGGCGCGCCGTGGTTCTTCACCCTCTTCGGGCGGGACTCGATCTGGGCGGCCCGCCTGGCCCTCCCCCTCGACCGTGACATCGCGGCATCCACGCTGCGCGTGCTGGCGCGCCTGCAGGGCACCGACGACGACCCGCGCACCGCTCAGGAGCCGGGCAAGATCCTGCACGAGCTGCGCTCGTCCGACCTCGAGATCCCCAGCGAGGGGATCTCGTTGCCGCCGCGCTACTACGGCAGTGTCGACTCGACGCCGCTATGGGTGTGTCTTCTCGCCGACGCGCACCGCGCCGGCCTGCCCGCGGACGAGGTGCGCGCCCTGATGCCCGCACTGCGCGCGGCGCTCGGCTGGATCCGCGACAGCGGTGACAGCGACGGCGACGGGTTCCTCGACTACATCGACCGGCTGGGCACGGGCCTGGCCAACCAGGGGTGGAAGGACTCGGGCGACTCGATCCAGTGGCGCGACGGCAGCCTCGCCGAGGGTCCGATCGCGCTGTGCGAGGTGCAGGCGTACGCGTACGAGGCCGCTCTCGCGGGCGCGGCGCTGCTGGAGGAGTTCGGCGACGAGACGGATGCCGCGGACGCGGTGTTCTGGCGCGCCTGGGCCTCCGACCTCAAGGCCCGGTTCGCCGACGCGTACTGGATCGAGACCCCCGAGGGCCGCTACCCCGCCGTCGCACTGGATCGCGACAAGCGTCCCGTCGACACGCTCACCAGCAACATCGGACATCTCCTGGGAACCGGGATCCTGGATGCCGACGACGAGGCGCACGTCGCGAGCCTGCTGCGCCACGAGTCGATGTCGAGCGGGTACGGCATCCGCACGATGTCGACCGGCGCCGCCGGGTACTGGCCGCTGTCGTACCACGGCGGGAGCGTGTGGGTCCACGACACCGCGATCGCCGTCCATGGGATGCAGCGGTCCGGCCTCGTGGATGACGCGCGGGCGGTCGTGGGTGAGCTGCTCGACGCCGCCGAGGGCTTCGCGTACCGGGTGCCCGAGCTGCATTCGGGCGACCCCCGCTCGGCATCCTCGGTGCCCACCCCGTATCCGGCGGCGTGCCGCCCGCAGGCGTGGTCGGCTGCTGCCGCCGTGGTCTGCCTCACGGCACTCACCCCCGCCTGACCCTCCGCC
>NZ_JAKRNI010000027.1 GCF_022346945.1 Microbacterium sp. ACRRU
CGCCGGGACCGCGGGCGCGCGTGGGGGCGCGGGGCGTCCGGGGGTTGAGTGTCCAAGACACGCGGATGCAGCGGCGCACGCTCCGCGTGTTCTGGACACTGAACCGGGGGGATGCCGGGGGAGACACCTCGCCGCGCGGGCGAGGTCGCCCCGGTTAGGCTCGGAGGCATGCTGAACATGGCCGACGGTGTCGCGCGCCTCGGCGAGCTCGCCGAGCATCCCGTCGTGGCGACTCTGGCTCGCGTGTTCGCCGATGCCGGGCGCGACCTCGCGATCGTCGGGGGTCCGGTGCGCGACGCGCTGCTCGGACGCACCACCCACGACTTCGACTTCACCACTGACGCACGCCCCGACGAGATCCTGGCGCTGGTCAAGCCCGTCTCCTCCGTGCAGTGGGATGTCGGTCGCGCCTTCGGCACCATCGGCGCCAGAGTGCAGGGCGAGCAGGTCGAGATCACGACCTACCGCGCCGACAGCTACGACGGAGTGACCCGCAAGCCCACGGTCGAGTTCGGCGACACCCTCGAGGCCGACCTCAGCCGCCGCGACTTCACCGTCAACGCCATGGCGCTCCGCGTCCCCGCGCGCACGCTCGTCGACCCCACAGGAGGGGTCGAAGATCTCCTGGCGCAGCGCCTGCGCACCCCGATCGACCCGGCGGTGAGCTTCGGCGACGACCCCCTGCGCATGCTCCGCGCCGCCCGGTTCTCGTCGCAGCTCGATTTTGCGGTCAACCCCGACACCGTGGATGCCATCGCCGAACTCCGCGGCACGCTCGAGATCGTGAGCCCCGAGCGCGTGCAGGCCGAGCTCGTGCGGCTGCTGCAGACCGACGACCCGGTGCGCGGCATCCGCGTTCTCGTCGAGACCGGGCTGATCGACGAGTTCCTGCCCGAGATCCCCGCTCTGCGGCTCGAGGTCGACGAGCACCACCACCACAAGGACGTCTACGAGCACTCGCTCACGGTGCTGCGCCAAGCCATCGCGCTCGAGAAGCAGCGGCACCCGGGGGCGGCGCCCGACGTGCCGCTGCGTCTGGCCGCGCTGCTGCACGACATCGGCAAGCCCGCCACCCGTCGCCTGGAGCCGGGCGGGGGCGTGACCTTCCACCACCACGACGTCAAGGGCGCCCGCATGGCGCGTAAACGCCTGCAGGCGCTGCGGTTCGACGCCGCGACCACGACCGTCGTGTCGCGGCTCGTCGAGCTGCACCTGCGGTTCTTCGGCTACGCCGAAGGGGCGTGGACGGATGCCGCCGTCCGCCGCTACGTCCGCGACGCCGGTGACGAGCTCGAACGTCTCCACATCCTCACCCGTGCCGACGTGACCACCCGAAACAAGCGCAAGGCCCAGCGCCTGGCATCCGCCTACGACGACATCGAGGCCCGGATCGTCGCGCTGCGCGAGCAGGAGGAGATCGACGCGATCCGCCCCGAGCTCGACGGCAACCAGATCCAGGCGCTGCTGGGGCTGAAGCCCGGGCGTGAGGTCGGTGAGGCGTACCGCTTCCTGCTCGACCTGCGCCTCGACGAGGGCATGCTCGGCGAGGCCGAGGCCGAGAAGCGCCTGCGGGAATGGTGGGCCGCGCGCAGCTGACGCTGCCGCGCCCGCGCGCGACTCCTCCGGGGCCCGGAACGTGCACCGGGGCGGATGTTGATCGCCCCCGTGCACGCATCGCGCCCCGAACAGGCGAGGTCCGGCCTCGACGTCCTGGGCGCTGGTGGGGCGCGAACCGGCCAATGGGGCGGTCATTGTGCGCCCCGCCGCACGGATCGAGCCCCGAACGCCCCGGCGCGCACGCCCCGCTTACGGAACGATGACCGCGCGCCCGCGCACCTCGCCGTGGTGGAGGCGCTGGTACGCCTCGACGGCGGAGTCGAAGCCGTAGCGCTCGACGTGCACACCGACGGCGCCGCTGCGGGCGAGGTCGAGCACCTCGATGAGCTCGCTGCGCGTGCCCCAGTAGGGCGCACGGACGGCGGCACCCATTGGCGTGGAGAAGAAGCCGGCGGGAAGGATGCCACCACCGATTCCGACGATATGGATGAAGCTGTCGATCGCGGCGACCTCCCGGGCCAGGTCGATCGTGGGCTGCACGCCGACGAAGTCGAACACCGCCGCCGCCCCGAGACCGTTCGTCAGCTCACGGATGCGCTCAGCGGCGTGCTCGTCGGAGGTCACCGTGTGGTGAGCACCGACCTCGCGGGCGAGGGCGAGCTTGTCCTCGCCGAGGTCGACCGCGATGACCGTGACCTGCGAGATGGCCCGCAGGATCTGCACGCCGACGTGTCCCAGTCCGCCGACGCCGATCACGACAGCCGTCGCACCGGGGTACAGCTTCTCCTTCGCCGAGACGATCGCGTGGTACGGCGTGAGTCCGGCATCCGTCAGCGACACCGTCTCGACCGGGTCGAGGTCGCGGAGCGGAACGAGGTGGCGAGGGTCGTCGACGATGACGTACTCGGCCATCGCGCCCGGGCTGCCGAGACCGGGAGGGGTGATGCCCATCTCGGCGGCATGGGGGCAGTAGTTCTCCGCACCCTTCGCGCACGCGTGGCAGCGGCCGCAGCCCCACGGGCCGTAGATGGCGTACGGGGCACCGATCTCGACGCCCTCGACTCCTTCGCCGAGCTCGTCGACGACGCCGGCGCCCTCATGTCCGAGGGTCAGGGGCAGGCCGTACGTGTACTGCTCCTCCGGGAGGTCCATGACGAACCAGTCCGAGTGGCACAGGCCCGCCGCGGTCACCTTCAGACGTACCTGGCCGGGGCCGGGATGGGGTTCTTCGATCTCGACAACCTCGGGTCCCTTGCCGATCTCGCGGTACTGAACAGCCTTCATGGCATCCCTTTCTGTCGGTGGGTGGGTGCTTCCACCGTGCCTCCGAGCTCCCGCGTCGCAGGCGGGGGTTGACGGCATTTCCGGCGCTTTGAGAACGGGTCTCATCACCGCGGGCGCATGGATGTGGGGATGCCGCGAGCGCCGCCCGGTCAAGTCGTCCCGGGTGTACCGGGGCACGAAACGTGCACTGGGGCGTCCGAAAACCGCCCCGGTGCACCGAGAGGGCCCCGACGCTCGAGACCGCCCGCCGAGAAGCCGCGGCCGAACCTGTGCCGCCCTGCCCGCCGCGCACCTACACTGGACCCACCTCCGTCACCGCCGATGGGAGTTTCGTGTCTTCACCGTGGTCGCGACCCGCCGTCTCCCCCGAGAACTCGGGGTTGCTCATCGCGCGCGCGCACGACGAACTCCTCGCGGGCAATGAGGATCGCCGGCTCAGTGACGTGCGTCCGCTCGTGCAGGAATCGTGGCGGCGGTCGTTGGCATCCCTCGTCGGACCCGAAGGGCTGCCCTCGCTCGACCTCGCCTCGGAAGAGCTCGAGGCGTACCGCCGCGCGCACCCGCTCGCGAGCGTCATGGACATGGTGCGCGCCTTGCTGCTGCCCGGTTCGGCCGAGGATTCCGGTGTCGTCGTCGCCGTGGGCGATGCAGCCGGGCGGCTGCTGTGGGTCGAGGGCGACCGCCACATCCGCACGCTCACGGGCGACATGGGTTTCGTCGCGGGGGCGAACTGGGCGGAGGATGCCGTGGGCACCTCCGCCCCGGGAACGGCCATCGCGCTGGACCGGTCGGTGCAGATCCGCGGCGCGGAGCACTTCAACCGGCTCGTGCAGCCGTGGTCGTGCACCGCGGCCCCGGTGCACGATCCCGAGACGCGACGTCTGCTCGGCGTGATCGACGTCACGGGAGGCCCCGAGGCCGTGACCCCGCAGGCGCAATTGCTCGTGGATGCCACGGCCCGGGCGATCGAGAGCGAGATCCTGGTGGGGCGCCTCCGCGCGCGGCAGAATCCGCCGCCGCGTCGACCGAAGCGCTCCCCCGGTACGCGCGCCGTGCTGCGGATCCTCGGTCGCGACCGGGCCCTTCTCGAAGTGACGGGCGAAGCGGGTGAGACGGTGGTCGAGCTCGGCGCCCGCCATGCCGAGATCCTGCTTTTGCTCGCCGTGCACCGGGAGGGAATGTCGGCCGAGGCGCTCAGCGAGGCCGTGTACGGCCACCCCGCCACCGAGACGCTGCGCCCGGAGATGGTGCGGCTGCGGAAGGTGCTCGAGCCCCTCGCACCCGGGCTCGTGCCGGCATCCCGTCCGTACCGACTGCCCGACGGGCTCGAGACCGACGCCCAGCAGGTGCTGTCGCTGCTCGACCGCGGGGCGCACCGCGTCGCGCTCGCCGCGTACCGCGGGCCGGTGCTTCCGGACTCGGTGGCGCCGGGGGTGGTCGAAGTGCGTGAGTCGGTGCGGCAGGCGTTGCGCGAAGCCCTTGTCGAAGAGGCCGGCGTCGACGTCTTGCTGGCGTACGCCGACACGGCCGAAGCGCGTGACGACGCTGAACTCCTGCGGCTGTGCCTCGAGATGCTGCCGCCGCGCTCACCCAAACGCGCCGGGCTCGTCGCGCGGATCGAGCGCCTCGAACAGGACTGATGTCGGAGGCCCTCGTTACGCTGAATCCATGGACGAACAGACGCTCGACATCTTCTCGGCAGCTCGCGCCCGACGCGATGTGGGGCGTATCCGTGAGGCCGTCGCCGAGGTGAAGGCGGGCGACATCGCCCGCGTGCTCGTCCGGTCGCCGCGCTACGGCCTGTACGCGATCGAGGGAACGGTGCGCATCGGCGTGGGCGGGCAGCCGCTCGTCGGCGATGTGATTCTCGCGACCAGCGCCGAGATCCAGCGCATCGACCTCGGCATCCCCGCCCCGACTCCCGCCCTCTCGGCCGACGTGGTCGACCCCTCGACCCTCCCCCACGGCACGCCTGTGCGCGTCACGTTCGTCACGCCGACGCACCAGACCTTTGCCGTCACCGGGCCCATCACCGCCGGCAACGACCGCTTCCTCCTCGTCGGCAGCTGGATCGTCGCCGACGACCGCACGATTGCCCCGCGCGTGGTGAGCATCGAGCGCCTCGACGACGTCGACCTGCACGAGGTCAACGTCCCGCCGCTGCGATCGGTGCTGGCCGACGCCGACGCGTAGGGGGTGCGGGGATGCCATGGCCTCGGCGCCGTGGCATCCCGTGTTGCGCGACCGTCTCGAACGGATGCCGCGGCCTGAGGGTCGTGGCATTCGTCGTTCTGGGGCCCCACGCACGTGGCGCGGCCGCGCCGGGGCCGTGGCCCGTCGAGATCACACCCGTTTGCCGACATGACCCGTCGTTGAGCGGAATCGGGGGTCATCTCGTACAAACCGGGTGATCTCAAGCACCGACCGCGCCCCACACCCCATGCAACCGGATGCAACCTCCCCCGGCGTACCGTCGGCGCATCGCCGCCCCAAAGGCCGTCGCGGCGTTCATGACCGTCGAAGGAGACACGCATGACCATCGTCGAAGAAGGCGTTTCCAGCGTCTACGCCGCCCCCGGACAGCGCGGGGCCGTCGCCCAGTACCGCGAACGGTATGGGCATTACATCGGCGGTGAGTGGGTCGAGCCGCACAGCGGCGAGTACTTCGAAGACATCACCCCCGTCACCGGAAAACCGTTCTGCGAGGTCGCGCGCGGCGACGCCGCCGACATCGATCGGGCGGTGGATGCCGCGTGGAAGGCGTTCGCATCCTGGAAGAAGACCACGCCCGCCGAGCGCAGCGTCATCCTGAACAAGATCGCCGATCGCATCGAGCAGAACCTCGAGTCCATCGCCGTCGCCGAGACGTGGGAGAACGGCAAGCCGGTGCGTGAAACGCTCGCCGCCGACATTCCGCTGACCGTCGACCACTTCCGCTACTTCGCCGGGGTGCTCCGGGCGCAGGAGGGCTCGCTCAGCCAGCTCGACGAGAACACCGTCGCGTACCACTTCAATGAGCCGCTCGGTGTCGTCGGCCAGATCATCCCGTGGAACTTCCCGATCCTCATGGCCGCGTGGAAGCTCGCTCCGGCACTCGCCGCCGGCAATTGCGTCGTGATCAAGCCGGCGGAGCAGACCCCGGCATCCCTTCTCTTCCTGTTCGACATCATCGGTGACCTGCTGCCGGCCGGTGTGGTGAACATCGTCAACGGCTTCGGCATCGAGGCGGGGGCACCGCTCGCGCAGCACAAGCGAATCCGCAAGGTCGCCTTCACGGGTGAGACCACGACGGGTCGCCTGATCATGCAGTACGCGTCGCAGAACCTCATCCCGGTGACGCTCGAGCTCGGGGGCAAGAGCCCTAACCTCTTCTTCGAGGACGTGGCTCGCGCGACCGACGACGCCTACTACGACAAGGCGCTCGAGGGCTTCACGCTCTTCGCCCTCAACCAGGGCGAGGTGTGCACGTGCCCCTCGCGGGCGCTGATCCAGCGGTCGATCTACGACCAGTTCCTGGGTGATGGGCTCGCCCGCGTCGGCAAGGTGAAGCAGGGCAACCCGCTCGACCCCGAGACGATGATCGGCGCGCAGGCCTCGAACGACCAGCTGGAAAAGATCCTGTCGTACATCGAGATCGGCAAGGCCGGCGGCGCGAAGCTGCTCACCGGCGGTGAGCGGGTCGACCTCGGCGGCGAGCTGTCGGGCGGCTACTACGTGCAGCCGACGGTGTTCGAGGGCACGAACGACATGCGGATCTTCCAGGAGGAGATCTTCGGCCCGGTGCTCTCGGTCACGTCGTTCGACACCTTCGACGACGCGATCTCGATCGCGAACGACACGCTCTACGGCCTCGGCGCCGGCGTGTGGAGCCGCAACGGCGACACCGCGTACCGTGCCGGTCGCGCCATCGAGGCCGGACGCGTCTGGACCAACACCTACCACCAGTACCCGGCGCACGCCGCGTTCGGCGGGTACAAGCAGTCGGGCATCGGTCGCGAGAACCACCTCAAGATGCTCGACCACTACCAGCAGACGAAGAACCTGCTCGTGTCGTACGCCGAAGGCGCGATGGGCTTCTTCTGATCCGCGGAGCCGGGGTCGTGGCGGCGACCCCGGCCCTCGTGACCCCCGGATGCTCTCCGGGGGTCACACCCGTTTTCGGATTCGAAGGAGAAGAACGTATGCCAGACCTCTCACGCGTGGACGTGACGGATGCCGCGGCCGCGCTGCTGCGCGACCTGACGGCGAAGCACGGCCCGCTGATGTTCCACCAGTCGGGCGGCTGCTGCGACGGCAGCTCCCCCATGTGTTACCCGGTGGGGATGTTCCTCACCGGCCCCAGCGACGTGCACCTCGGCTCGATCGACGTCGGCCTCGACGACCCGATCGAGGTCTACATGTCGGAGTCGCAGTTCGAATACTGGAAGTTCACGCACCTCACGATCGACGTCGTGCCGGGCCGCGGCGCGGGGTTCTCAGTCGAGGGGCCGACCGGGATGCGGTTCCTCGTCCGGTCGCGGATGCTGACCGAGGAGGAGGCGGTGGCGTTCGGGGTGGCAGTTTAGGTGCCCCGATTCTCGTGATCTCTGATCTCGCGACTTTCGGTCGCGCGGAGAGAAGCAACGAATGACGAAGTCCCGCCCGTCGATCGCGGTGGGGCGGTGATCGATGCGGCCATGCCCTGATGCTGGCCCGGACGCGCGCGCTGCGCGCGCGGCGGGATCCTTAGGAGGACGACGTTCGTCGGGGTCGTGATAGATCAGGCCATCTTGATGAGCGAGATGGCGTAGATCGTGGGGTCACCGTCGAGGTCGAGGTCGATCGTCATCCCCGTGCCCGCGATCGACACGTCGAAGGCGATCGTCGAGTTGGTGCATGTGGTGGTGGCGGTCGCAGAATCGTCGTCGAGTTCTCCGGCGGACAGCGTGATCGTGCCGCTCCCCCGGCAGGCCAGCTGTGCCTGATACGTCCCGGCGGGCAGGGTTTCGAACGAGTTGCGTTGATGGGGCGACGTGTTCTGGCTCAGCCAGCCGGCGAGTCGACCGGTCAGCGCGGTGCCTTCGGACGGCGGCACGGCCGTCTCCGCCCAATCGCTGATCTCATCGACCGGGAGAGGGAGCGAAGCCTCGTCGCTCTGCGCGTCGGACGTGGGTGTCGCCGAGGCGGTCGAAACTGTCGGAGCCGGAGTGTTCGGCGCCGGCGTCTCGCCCGAGCAGCCCGCGAGACCTAGGGCCGCGAGGATGAGCACGCCCGCGATGGTGGGTGTTCTGGTCGATGTCATCCCTGCGCCCCTCGTCTCACACGGCACGATTGCGCCGCTTCTCGCGTTCCACCGTGCAGGTCGCGGGTGGCAGAGTCACCCCCCCGGCTCTGAGAGCGGGGGGGACTTGACTGCGGGGCCGGTCTTTGGCAGCGTTCGGCCGAGGTTTTTGCTGGTCACACCGGCTTCGAGGCGCGGATCGTGTAGCTCAGCGGCATGACCGACGGCTGCTCGGTGAGGGCGTATTCGCCGTCGGGGCGCAGGGTCATGCGACCGGGGAGCGCCTCCCAGGGCACGCTGTCGTGCTCGATGAGAGCGTCGAGCCGAAGTCCGCGGTCGAGCAGCGCCGTCACGATCTCGCCCAGGCCGCGGTTCCACTCGTACGTGCGCGTGGACTGCAGCGGAGCCGACACCTCGACGTAGGTGCTGTCGTCATCCCACTCCAGCGGTGCGGGCTGCTCGAAGTAGGGGAACGCGAGGGTCAGTCCCGGCAGCGTCTCGTTCATGGACCACAGGATCGGGTGCCCTTCGCGGATGTGCAGCGTTCCGCCCGGGGCGAGCAGATCAGCCACGACGCCCGCCCACTCGGTGACTGACGGGAGCCAGCACAGCGCCCCGATCCCGGTGTAGACGAGGTCGAACTCCCCCGCCGGCAGCACCTCGGTCGCGCGAGAAACGTCCGATTGGACGAAATCCACGTCGTCTCCGGTCTCGGCGACGAGCCTGCGCGCCTCGGCGACGGCGTTCTCCGAGAAGTCGAGGCCCGTCACGCGGGCACCCAGGCGTGAGAGTGACAGGGTGTCGGTGCCGATGTGACATTGCAGATGAACCGCACGCTTCCCGGTCAGGTCGCCGAGCAGCGGCTGGTCGAACCGTACGACGTCCGACAGGGCCTCCCGGTCATCGACGTAGCGCAGCACGCCGTAGCCCGATCCGTCACGGGCGGCGTGCAGGGTGGCGCGCTCGTCCCAGTTGGCGCGGTTGGCCTCGATGTACTCGGTGGTCATGGCATCCCTCTCCGGTCGTACAGCCTTGCCACGATACAGACCCGGATGCCACTCCCCCGGGCCTGCACCCCGCGGAAGGCCGTGACGGCCCGTGACGCCGGCCCCTCCCGGTGTCGGGGGTCCGGGTTAGCGTGGAGAGCATGTCGGGCAGTGTGTACGTGATCCATGAGAACCCCCAGTGGCTTCCGCCGTTCCAGGCGGCGTTCGAGGCGGAAGGTGTTCGGTTGGAGGAATGGCTGCTGACCGACGGGTCCATCGACCTCTCGGTCGAGCCGCCCGAGGGCGTGTTCTGGTCGCGGCTCAGCGCGTCGGCGCACACGCGCGACCACGCGGCAAGCAAAGAGTACGGCCGCGCTGTCCTGCGCTGGCTCACATCATGGGGCCGCACGGTGGTCAACGGTGCCGACGTGCTCGAGCTCGAGGTGAGTAAGGTGGCGCAGCACGCCGCCCTGCGTCACGCGGGCATCGAGGTGCCACGCACGACGGCGGTCTTCGGCACCGCCCAGCTCGCGGCGAAGGCGGAAGAGTTCGGGGCGCCGTTCATCAGCAAGCACAACCAGGGCGGCAAGGGTCTGGGCGTACGCCGGTGGGACTCGCACGCCGAGTTCGCGGCGTGGGTCGGCGGCCCCGACTTCGAGCCGTCGCCCGACGGCATCACCCTGCTGCAGGAGCTGCTCGTGGCGCGCGCGCCGTTCGTGACGCGCGCCGAGTTCGTCGGCGGTGAGTTCGTCTACGCCGTGCGGGTCGACACGAGCGCGGGCAGCTTCGAGCTGTGCCCGGCCGAAGCGTGCGCGATCCCTGGAGCCGACGGCGTCGAGCCCGAGCCGATGTTCCGCCTGCGCGACGACGTCGACCCTGCGCTCATCGACCGATACCTGGCCTTCCTTGCCGCCGAGGGCATCGGCGTCGCCGGCATCGAGTTCATCGAAACGCTCGACGGCCGCACCGTCACCTACGACGTGAACACCAACACGAACTACAACCCCGAGGTCGAGGCATCCGCTCCCCGTTCCGGTCCGCGCCAGATCGCGCGCTGGCTCGGCGCGCTGCTCGAGCAGGACGCTCCGGTTCTCGCGCGCTGAGGCGGGGCAGGGGCGTCGGGCTCCGCTCGGGGCGTCGGGCGGGCGCTGTCCGGGCGTGGCGTCGTGTTCGGCGTTTGGGTGTCCAGGACACGCGGATGCCGTGGCATCCGACCCGCGTGTTGTGGACACTGAAGCGCGGGTGGTGTGGGGGCGTCGCGTCAGCGCGCTGACGCGTGGCGTCGCGCCCCTCTTGAGTGTCCAAGACACGCGGATACCGAGGCCCGACACCCGCGTGTTCTGGACACTGAACGGCGGGCGATGATGCTGCCCTTCCTGGCGGCGTTCCGGTCTCTGCGTTGAGTGTCCAAGACACGCGGATGCCACGGCGGTCGGTCCGCGTGTCTTGGACACTCAACTCCGACCTCACGCGTCGCGCAACGCCTCCAGACGCCGCACGCGCGGGATGACCTCGGCGGCGAAGCGCTGCAGCTCGGGCAGGTGCGGCGAGAACTGCAGCAGCAGCGTCGAGACGCCGACGTTCGCGAACGCCACGATGCGCTCGGCCACCTGGTCGGGCGTGCCGACGAGGTTTGGGCGTAGGCCCCGGTTCGAGACCGAGTACTCCTTGAGGTCGACCGGGGTGTCGAGCTTCGACTTGCTGACGAAGTCCTGGTACGAGCCGTAGGCCGCTCCCCCGCGCACGTCGGTGATGCGGTCGATCTCGGCCTGTGCCTCTTCCTCGGTGTCGCGGACGATCGCATACGCGGCCATACCGAACGCCTCGAACGGCTCTGCCCCCGCTTCCGCCCGGCGCCGCCGCATGTCGGCCACCTTCACCTCGAGTTCGTCGAGCGTGCCGCCGTGCGTGAGGTACGCGTCGGCGAAGCGCGTGATCGCCGTCCGGCCCGCTTCGCTCTCTCCCCCGGCGTACAGGCGCGGGATCACGCGCGGCTTCGGCTCGAGGTACGTGCCCTCGGTGCGGTAGTACTCCCCCTCGTACGCGAACGGCGTCTGCGTCCACAGCCCTCGGAGCACCTCGACCCACTCGATCGTGCGGGCATACCGGTCGTCGTGCGCGCTGAAAAGGCCGTCGTACTGCTTCGCCTCTTCGGCCCACCACGCGGACACCACGTTGAGGGTGAAGCGGCCGCCGCTGATCTCGTCGATCGTCGCCGCCTGCTTCGCCGTGTGGAACGGGTTGTGGAAGCCGGGCCGGACGGCCGCGAGCAGCTCGAGCTTGGATGTGACGGCAGCGAGCCCGGCGGTCACGGCCCACGCGTCGAGCGACGGCGCCTCGACGCCCTTGATGTCGTTGAGGTTCAGCTCGGGAATGAGCGTCAGGTCGAAGCCGCCCTCCTCGGCGGCGCGGGCGATCTCGGCGATGTGCGCGAACGACACCGGCGTGTGCTCGTCGTCGACGTTGCGGAGCCACCCGCCGAAGATCGGGGTCCAGTAACCGAAACGGACGCGCTGGGGGGAGGTCATGGCATCCATCCTCCCCGGGTGGAAGAAGCGTGTCGTCATGCAACGACACGGGCCGTCACACGGCGTTGACCGCCCGCGTGACCGGTGCGACGGTGGTTCGGAACCGATCAGCGAGGAGTCCCCATGAACGACATCGCCCCCACGCACGAGCCCCTGAAGTTCGCCTACTGGGTGCCGAACGTCAGCGGCGGTCTGGTGATCAGTTCGATCAGGCAGCGCACGGACTGGAGCCTCGAGTACAACGTCGAGCTCGCGCGGACCGCCGAGCGCGTCGGCTTCGAGTACGCGCTGAGCCAGGTGCGATACGCCTCGAGCTACGGCGCCGCTCAGCAGCACGAGTCCACCTCCATCAGCCTCGCGCTGCTGCTGGCCACCGAGAAGCTGAAGGTCATCGCGGCGATCCACCCCGGGATCTGGCATCCCGCGGTCCTCGCGAAGTTCATCAACACCGCCGACCAGTTCTCGCACGGGCGCGCCGCGGTGAACGTCGTCAGCGGCTGGTTCAAGGACGAGTACACCGACCTGGGCCTCGAGTGGCTCGAACACGACGAACGGTACGAGCGCGCGGCGGAGTTCATCCAGGTGCTGCGCGGCCTGTGGACGCAGGAGAAGTTCTCGTTCCACGGCAAGTACTACGACATCACCGACTTCACGCTGCGCCCGTTCCCGTACGAGGTGCCGGGCCGCGCACACCCCGACATCTTCCAGGGCGGGAATTCCACCGCGGCGCGGTTCAACGGGGGCGCTTTCGCCGACTGGTACTTCTCCAACGGCAAGGACTTCGACGGCTTCACCGAGCAGTACGACGACGTCACGCGGATCGCGGCCGAGCACGGGCGCCGCACGCGGTTCGGTCTCAACGGCTTCGTCATCCAGCGCGACAGCCGCGCCGAGGCCGAGCAGCAGCTCCGCGAGATCATCGCGCACGCCGATGACGGCGCCGTCGAGGGCTTCCGTAAGAGCGTGCAGGAGGCCGGCAACGCCACGAAGGACAAGAAGGGCATGTGGGCCGACTCCTCGGTCGAAGACCTCGTTCAGTACAACGACGGGTTCCGCACGCAGCTCTTCGGCGATGCGCAGCAGATCGCCGAGCGGATCATCGAGTACAAGAAGCGCGGCGTCGACCTGTTCCTCCTTGGGTTCCTGCACTTTCAGGAGGAGCTCGAGCGGTTCGGCGAGACGGTCATCCCGATCGTGCGCGAACTCGAGGCCGACCTCGCGCGCACCGGCGACCCGATCGACGTCGCGCGGCGCTGACCCCCCGTCGCGTGTCCAAGACACGCGGATGCCGCCAGCGCCCGTCCGCGTGTCTTGGACATCGAAGCGGCAGACAGACGCCCACGCGTGTCTATGCCCCGTCGAGCATGGACTGCGAGAGAGCGGTCTGGGCGCGCAACGCCTCCGCCAGGGCGGCAACCGCGGGGATTCGCAGGGAATCCGCGCGCACGATCATCCAGTAGGGCAGACGCTCGGCGACCTGGTCGGGCAGCAGCCGCACGAGATCCGGATGCCGGTCGGCGGCGAAGCATGGAAGCATGCCGATTCCGGCACCTACCCGTGTCGCTTCCACGTGAACGAAAACGTTCGTCGATGTGACGCCGTCGCGCATGCGCGGGACCAGGCGCCGGGGAAGGTCCAGCGCCTCGACCTGCAGCATCGAGTCGACGAAGTACACGAGCCGGTGCTGCTCGAGTTCGGCGAGGTCGCGCGGAGTGCCCTCCCGCTCCAGGTACGCCCGCGACGCGTACATGCCCAGCGTGTAGGTGCCGAGCCGGGTCGCCGTGCCGCGTGATGTCTGCGGCTCCCCCACCACCACTTCGAGGTCGAGGCCGGGGCGGTGCAGGGCCGCGCGTCGCTGCGTCGCCACGATCTCGACGGACAGCTCGGGATGCCGCTGCCGCAACGCCGCGATCGCGGGGGCGGCGACGTAGGCGCTGAACCCGTCCGTGGCCGACATCCGCACGACTCCCGACACGGGGTCGGGCTCTTCTCCCCCACCCGACAGGCGAGACAGGGCGGCCTCGATGCGTCCAGCGGTCTCCACGGCGTGCTGTCCGAGTGTCGTTAGCTCCCAGCCGCGGCCGGAGGCGGCGACGACCCGTCCGCCGAGGGCGTCTTCGAGGGCGGCGATGCGCCGGGCGACGGTCGTGTGATCCACGCCCCGCACCTGTGCAGCGGCGGTGTAGCGGCCGGTACGTGCGACCGCGAGGAGCATCAGGAGGTCGTCGGCGCGGACGTTCGTGGCATCCATGTGTGCAATTCTGCACAACGGGTCCGCATGTCTGGGCATTGCCGCAGTACCCGCGGCGCCCCAGACTCGTCACCGGATGTCACCGTCGACACCGAAGGAGCAGCATGGAATCCCCCACCGCGCAACGCAGCGCCTCCCCCGAAATCTCGAACAGCAAGATTCGACGCGTCGTCGCCGCCTCCATGGCCGGAACGGTCGTGGAGTGGTACGAGTTCTTCCTCTACGCCACCGCCGCAAGCCTGGTCTTCGGCACGTTCTTCTTCCCGTCGTCGGGCTCGCCGCTCGACGGCATCATCGCCGCGTTCGTCACGTACGCCGTCGGCTTCGTCGCCCGCCCGCTCGGCGGCATCGTCTTCGGCCAGATCGGTGACCGGTTCGGCCGTAAGCCCACGCTGCAGGCGACGATCATCATCGTCGGTGCGGCGACGTTCCTGATGGGATGCCTCCCCGGCTTCGCGTCGGTCGGATACTGGGCGCCCGCGATGCTCGTCGCCCTGCGCTTCATCCAGGGCTTCGCCGTCGGTGGTGAGTGGGGCGGTGCCGTCCTGCTGGTCGCCGAGCAGAGCCCGAACCGCTCGCGCGCGTTCTGGGCGAGCTGGCCCCAGGCCGCCGTTCCGGTCGGGAACCTTCTGGCAACCCTCGTGCTGCTCGTGACGTCGTTCGTGCTCTCCCCCGCGGCGTTCCTCGACTGGGGTTGGCGCATCGCCTTCTGGCTGTCGGCGGTGATCGTGCTCGTCGGGTTCTACATCCGCACGCACGTGGAAGAGGCGCCGATCTTCCTCGAGGCCAAGAAGCAGGTCGAGCAGGAGAAGGCGACGTCGTTCGGCGTCGTCGAGGTGCTGCGCCGCTACCCCAAGGGCGTCATCCAGGCCATGGGCGTGCGGTTCGCGGAGAACATCGTCTACTACATCGTCGTCAGCTTCTCGATCGTGTATCTGAAGTTCGTCCACTCGTACGACACGAGCCAGCTTCTCCTCGCGCTGCTGATCGCGCACGTGATCCATTTCGCCGTGATCCCCCCGCTCGGCCGCCTCGCCGACCGCATCGGCCGCAAGCCGGTGTACCTCGCGGGCGCGATCCTCAGCGCGACCTGGGCGTTCTTCGCCTTCCCGATGTTCGACACGCTCAACCCCGTCGTCATCGTCGCTGCCGTCTCGATCGGCCTGGTGTTCCACGCCGGCATGTACGCGCCGCAGCCCGCGGTGATGAGCGAACTCTTCCCGACCCGCATGCGCTACTCGGGCGTCTCGCTCGGGGCCCAGGTCACCGCGATCCTCGCCGGCTCGCTCGCACCGATCCTGGCCACGCAGTGGCTGCGTGATTTCGGTTCGTGGCTGCCCGTCGCGATCTACATCGTGGTCGCCTGTGCGCTCACCTCGGTGGCCGTACTGTCGCTCAAGGAAACGCGCGGCATCTCGCTGCGCGACATCGACGCCGCCGACGCAGCGCGGGGGAAGTAGGACACATGAGCATCGACCTCAGCGGACGCCGCGCCCTCGTCACCGGCGGTGCCAGCGGCATCGGTGCCGCGATCGCGCGGACGTTCGCCGAGGCCGGGGCCACCGTGACGGTCGCCGATCTCAACGCCGAGGGTGCGGAAGCCCTCGCCGCCGAGATCGGCGGCCGCGCGTGGGCGGTCGACCTGTCCGATACGGCGGCGCTGGCCGACCTGCGTCTCGACGTCGACATCCTGGTCAACAATGCCGGCATCCAGCACGTCAGCCCCATCGAGAATTTCGCGCCCGAACGGTTCTCGTTCATGCTGCGCCTCATGCTCGAGGCGCCGTTCCTCCTCATTCGCGCGGCCCTCCCGGGGATGTACGAGCGGGGCTTCGGTCGAGTGCTGAACGTCTCGAGCGTTCACGGTATACGCGCGTCGGCATATAAGTCTGCGTATGTGACGGCCAAGCACGGCCTCGAGGGACTGTCCAAGACGACGGCCCTCGAGGGCGGCCCGCGAGGCGTCACCAGCGTCTGCATCGACCCGGGGTACGTGCGATCGCCGCTCGTGGAGAAGCAGATCGCTGATCAGGGGCGGGCGCACGGCATCCCGGAGTCCGAGGTGCTCGAGAAGGTGCTCCTGAAGGATGCCGCGATCAAGCGCCTCGTCGAGCCGAGCGAGGTGGCGTCGCTCGCGCTGTGGCTCGCGGGCCCGGATGCCGCGATGGTGACCGGCACCAGCTACGTCATGGACGGCGGCTGGTCGGCGCACTGACCGGGCCAAGAGCGGCGTGAGGTGCCAAGAATTGTCGCCTGAGCGAAGCGCCAGGCGACAATTCTTGGCACCTCACGCGCCAAACGCGGATCACCGGGCGATTGCGTCGAACACGATCGTCAGCAGCCACCACCCCACGCCGAGGACGACGAACACCGCGGTGATCCACGAGAAGCCGCGGCGCAGGCGGCGTCCTTCGCGGGCGACTCCGGCGGGCGGGGGAGTGAGCAACGGAACACCGGATGCCACCGGGGCGGGCGCCGCGTCCACCGCGAGGCGCTCGTCGCGCCACCGTGCCCACTGCGCGAGCTTGTCGTCGATGGCATCCACCGTGCCGAGAATCCACTCCCACACCGCCGGATCGGTGGTCGACAGCTCACGCCGCGCATAGAGGAACAGGCGGTCGTCGACGATCTCGACGTCGAGGGCCGCGGCGTTGTCGATGAACCGCGCCATCACGTCGGGCGTGAAGAGGTACAGCGCGTCGCGCTCGTAGCCCTTCGGGCAGTACAGCGCGAAGTACCGGTCGAAGTCGCCCTCGAGGCTCAGGCGCTGATCGCGGCCGAAGGTCGCGGGCAGATTCGACGCGCCGAACAGGCCGTTGTTGCCGACGGCATCCAGCACGATGTGGGGGAGGGGCGTGTCCAGGCGCATCTCGACGTACGCCCACTTGTGGGTCTGCTCGCTCTTTCCGGAACCGGTCTTGTACGTGTAATTGGCGACCTCGACCCAGCGCGGACGCGGCCCGCGGACGACGTCGGTCGCCTCTCGATTGCGCCCCTCGCCGAAGATCATCCCCGGAAGTGCGGGATTCGCAACGGCCGGAGTCCACGTCATCCCGTTCGCCTCCGCGAAGCGCGCCAGGCGGTATCGCCGCTCCGCGCGACCGTGGAACATCTTCACGAGCGCGTACGCGATCATCGCGACCACGGCGGCGAAGAACAGGAGGAAGCCGATACCGATCGGGCTCGGTCGCCCATCCGGTGACGCGAGCAGCCCGAAGCTCACGACCGAGGCGAGCAGGGTGGCCGACGAAAGCAGGATGCCGCCGACGAGGACGATCCCGATCGCGGTGACGACGGCGCTGGTCAGTTTCCCCTCGCGGCGGAGGCGGGCGGTGAACGCGCGAACCTCGGCGCGGTCGACCGGACCGGTGAGGGCCGAAGTGTCGATGGCCATGCGCTCCGCCTTCCGTCGTCGCCCCCACGCTACCGAGCGCGACGGTCGCGGCCCGGGCCGGGACTCAGAACGCGGATTCCCGCCGACCCCCGGCATCCGTTAGACTACGAAGGTTGTCTGGCGACGCCCATGCGCGTGTAAGCCCGAGACGACGTGCAACACACCCTCCTGCTGCCGGGAAATGCCCGTCAGCCGTTCTAGTCCGAAGGAGGTGGGTTAGTGACGCACCAGTACGAACTCATGGTCATCTTCGACCCCGAGGTCGACGAGCGCCAGGTCGCTCCGAAGCTCGACGGGTTCCTCAAGGTCATCACCAACGATGGGGGAACCATCGACAAGGTGGATGTCTGGGGACGCCGCCGTCTGGCCTACGAGATCAAGAAGAAGAACGAGGGCATCTACGCCGTCGTCGACTTCACCGCCACGAGCGAGGCCACGCAGGAGCTCGACCGCCAGCTGAAGCTGAGCGAGCAGATCATGCGCACCAAGGTCCTCCGCGCCGAGGAGGCCATCGCGCAGGTCGCCGCCGAGGCGAAGCGCTCCGAGGAGAAGGCCGCCCGCAAGGCTGCCGCTCCCCGCAAGGTCGAGTCCGCCGAGAAGGCTGCGAAGTAACGACGATGGCCGGCGAAACCGTCATCACCGTCGTGGGGAACCTCACGGCCGACCCCGAGCTGCGGTACACGCAGAACGGGCTGCCGGTGGCGAACTTCACCATCGCGTCGACCCCCCGCACGTTCGACCGTCAGGCGAACGAGTGGAAGGACGGCGAGGCGCTCTTCCTGCGCGCCTCGGTGTGGCGCGAATTCGCCGAGCACGTCGCCGGATCGCTGACGAAGGGGTCCCGTGTCATCGCGACCGGTCGCCTGAAGCAGCGCTCGTACCAGGACCGCGAGGGCAACAACCGCACCTCCATCGAGCTGGAGGTCGACGAGATCGGCCCCTCGCTCCGCTACGCGACCGCGCAGGTCACCCGTGCCGCCTCTTCGGGCGGCGGCGGTGGCGGCGGACGCCCGCAGGTGCAGCAGTCGAACGACGAGCCGTGGTCGACCCCCGGGTCGAACCAGGGCGGCGGCGCCGACGCGTGGAGCACTCCCGGTTCCTACGGAGACGACACCCCGTTCTGATCTCGCTACGCCTCACGGCGTGACGACCCCCGAAATTCCGGATGCCGAGCCCGGGCGCCGCATGTGCCCCCGGCATCCGAAACCACACGAAAGAAGGAAGCATGGCTGGAAAGGCCACTGGCGACCGCCGCAAGCCGCGGAAGGGCGCGAAGAACGCAGCCCCCGCGAAGGCGATCCGCGTCGGCGTCATCGACTACAAGGACGTCGCGACCCTCCGCAAGTTCATCTCGGAGCGCGGCAAGATCCGCGCCCGTCGTATCACCGGTGTCTCCGTGCAGGAGCAGCGCCTGATCGCCCGCGCCATCAAGAACGCGCGCGAGATGGCTCTCCTGCCCTACGCCGGCGCCGGCCGCTAAGGAGCACCCGATGGCAAAGCTGATTCTCACGAATGAGGTCACCGGGCTCGGTAGCGCCGGTGACGTTGTCGAGGTCAAGAACGGGTACGCCCGCAACTACCTCATCCCCCAGGGCTTCGCTGTCGCGTGGACGCGCGGTGGCGAGAAGCAGGTCTCGTCGATCCGTGCCGCTCGCGAGAGCCGTGCGATCCACGACCACGAAGAGGCCGTGGCCCTGAAGAACACGCTCGAGTCCAACACCGTCAAGCTGGCCGTCAAGGCCGGTGCCGAGGGCCGTCTGTTCGGTTCGGTCAAGACGGGCGATGTGGCCGACGCGGTCAAGGCCGCCGGTCTCGGTGAGCTCGACAAGCGCAAGATCCAGATCACCTCGGCGATCAAGTCGGTGGGCGAGCACGAGGCGACCGTTCGCCTGCGTGACGACGTCACCGCCGTGATCACCCTCCAGGTGGTCGCCGCGAAGTAATTCGCTGCAGCAACGGCCCCGGTCCCGCTTCGGCGGACCGGGGCCGTTTCGCGTCTCCCTCACGGTTGGCGGCACGGGTTCGGCCTCGGGGCGCGATCTGTGCACCGGGGCGTCCATTGCGCGCCCCAACGCACGGAATCCGCCCCACACGGCCGGAGCGACGTCACCGACACATGCCCGTCACAACGCGCCCCTAGTCTGAGCGACGTGCAAGAACGGGCGGGGCGTGTCGTGCTGTACTCGGCATCCCTCGTCGTCCCGATCACCGCGCCTCCCATCGTCGACGGCGCGATCGCCGTGGCGGGCGGACGGATCCGGCACGTCGGCGACCGCGAATGGGTGCGGCACGAGCTGCGTCAGCGCGGCGTGGTCTTCGACGAAGTCCACTGGCCCGGCGTGCTCACCCCGGGTCTGGTCAACGCCCACACCCACCTGCAATACACCGGGATGGCCGAGGTCGGGCGCGGTTCGTACACGGGGTTCGATGACTGGGCCGCGGCTTTCCAGCCGGTCTACGAGTCGGGCCTGGATTGGGCGGCGGATGCCAGGAGGGGCGCCGCGCAGCTGATCACCGCCGGCACGACCGCGGTGGCCGACATCGTCACCGACGTCGAGGCGGCGTCGGCGCTGCACGATGCGCGGCTGCACGGCATCACCTACTGGGAGGTGATGAGCTGGACCAACGCCGCCTGGGCCGAGCGGGGGAGGGCCGAGGTCGAGGCGCGGCTCGATTCGCTGCCGTCGCCCCCGGGCACGGGTCTCTCGCCGCACGCACCGTACTCGCTCGACGTGGAGCCGCTGCTCGAGATCCCCGACATCGTGCGCGAGCGGGGGAGTCGGCTGCACATCCACCTGGGGGAGGCGGCGTTCGAACGCGAGCACGGCGAGGCGCTGCCGTGGCGCGAGCGTCGCCCCGCGAGCTTCCAGGCGCTGCGCGATGAAGGTTTCGGTACGGGTGCGACGGAGTTCGTCGATGAGCTCGGGGTGCTCGGACCCGATTGCCACATCGCCCATGGCGTCTACATGACCGCTCGTGACCGCGCGACGCTCCGGCTGCGCGGCACGACCGTGGCCCTGTGCCCACGGTCGAACGCCGTGATCGGGCTCGACGAACCGCCCGTGGCCGCGTACCTCGTCGAGGGCAACGCGATCGCGGTCGGCACCGACTCGCTGTCGTCGTCACCCTCCCTCGACCTTCTCGCTGATGTCGCGGCGCTGCACCGGCTGGCGCGCGCCCAGGGCTACGCGCACCGCGACTTGGCATCCCTCTTGCTCCGCGCGGCGACGCTGGGCGGGGCGCACGCGATGGGGCTCGACACGGGTCCCGATCGGACGGGCTACCTGTCGGTCGGTGCGGTGGCCGATCTGGCGTTCTTCGACGTCGCTCGCGGCGCCGTCGACGACATGATCGAGCATCTCGTGGTCGACGGCGCAGGGCGCGCGGCCGCGACGTTCATCGACGGCGAGGTGCGTTTCGCATCCGCCACGTTCACACGAGAGACCGGAGTACACGGTGACCGATGACCGCCCCACCACCGCCCGACTGCTCGACCTCGAGGAGCACCCGGAGGGCGGGTGGTTCCGTCGCATGTGGACAGGGACGTACGCGGTCGACACCCCCGCGGGTGTGCGTCCGGCCGCGACGTGCATCCACTACCTGCTGACGCCCGGGGAGCACAGCGCGTGGCACGTGGTCACGAGCGACGAGGTGTGGTTGTGGCACGGCCCCGGCCGTCTCGAGCTGTCCTTCGGCGGAGACGCCAGCGAACCGCACCTGTCCCAGACCGTGGTGCTCGGCTCCGACCTGGCGGCGGGGGAGTGGCTGCAGGCCACGGTCCCGGCGGGAGTGTGGCAGGCGGCGAGACTCGTCGACGACACCGAGTGCGTGGTCAGCTGCCTCGTTTCACCCGGCTTCAGCTTCGAGGATTGGCGCCTGGCCGACTGAACCCGAACGCGCCGAACACCGGATGCCATGCCCCACATGAACAATGGCATCCGGTGCCCGGTCGGGAGAGGCCGAAGCCCCTCCCGACGCGGTGTCAGGCGGTGGCGCGGCGGCGGGCGATCACCGCTCCTCCGAGCCCGAGCATGATCAGCGCGACATTGAGAAGACCCCACGCCACACCGGTCTCGACGCCGGTGGCGGCCAGAGCACGGTCACCGGATGCCATGGGGGCCATGGCCGAGACGGACGAGACGGAGGCGACCGACCCGGTCACGACCGAGGTGCCGGGGGTGCCGGGGGTTCCCGGGGTTCCGGTCTCCGAGCCGACCGTGGTGCTGTCGCCGATCACCGAGACGGCGTTGCCGCCGATCGTGATGGGCAGGCTGATCGGGGTGATCAGCTGGTTGCCGCCGAGGAGGCTGTCGCCACCGTCGGTGGTGATGTCACCGAGGAGGCCGCCCGAGGTGCCGCCGGTGGTGGTGGCGCCTTCGGTGGTGCTGTCGCCGATACCGGAGACGGCGTTGCCGCCGATCGTGATGGGCAGGCTGACCGGGGTGATCAGCTGGTTGCCGCCGAGGAGGCTGTCGCCACCGTTGGTGTCGATGTCGCCGGTGTGGCCGCCCGAGGTGCTGCCACCGGTGGTGTCGGCGCCTTCGGTGTGGCTGTCGCCGATGACGGAGATGGCGTTGCCGCCGACGGTCACGGGGACCGAGATGGGCAGGAGGGCCTGGTTGCCGCCGAGGAGGCTGTCGGTGCCGTCGGTGTCGACGTCGCCGGTGTGGCCGCCCGAGGTGCTGCCACCGGTGGTGTCGGCGCCTTCGGTGTGGCTGTCGCCGATGACGGAGATGGCGTTGCCGCCGACGGTCACGGGCACCTCGACCGGGGCGACGACCTGGTTGCCGCCGCCGACGCTGTCGGTGCCGTCGGTCTCGACGTCACCGGCCGGTGCCGACGCCGCCTCTTCCGCGGGCGCCGAAGTGCTGGCATCCTCGCTGTGGCTGTCGCCGATCACCGAGACGGCGTTGCCGCCGACGGTCACGGGTACGTCCACCGAGACGAGGCCCTGGTTGCCCGAGCCGATGCCGTCGCCGCCGTCGGTGGTGGCTTCCGGTGCGGGCTCGGACGCGGGCGCCGAAGTGCTGGCATCCTCGCTGTGGCTGTCACCGATGATCGAGACGGCGTTGCCTCCGACGGTGATGGGGAGGTCGACCGAGACGATCGCCTGGTCTCCCGAGAGGAGGCCGTCGGTGCCCGACGTCTCCGCGGCATGTGCCATGCCGGCCCCGACGACGGCCAAGCCGCCGCCGATCAACGCGCCCAGAATGGCGCGCGAGTAGATCTTGCGCATGAGAGTTCTCTCCTGAGGTGTGAATGAGGGTGCGCGGGAACGCGCGGGACCGTCTGCCGTGCCGGAGCACGACGCGGCCCGCCTCAGTCAGGGGAGACGTCGGTGGCGAAGGTGGGTGCGCCGGGGAGATCGTCGTCGACGAGGGCGCTGCGGAAGAGAAGAACGAAGGTCGCGGAGCCTGCGCGGTCGTCCAGGCGCGCTGCCGCGGGAGACCCGGAACCGGATGCCGCTGCCGCCGACGCCGATCCCGGAACAGCCTCGCCGAGGCCGTGCACGACCGGCGCGGAGGCGGGCGGCGCCTCGGGGTGGGCGGAGTTCTCGCCCGTGACGGTCGTCGACGATGCGGCGAACGCTTCGGCAGCGGCACGGATGCGCTCGGCCGGCGCGCGGTCGGCCGTCGGCGTGGCCACGGCGGGTACGGCGGCCTCCACGGGCGACGTCACGTCGTGCGCCTCGGGGTGCGCGGGAACCGCGGGTCCGACCAGCGGCGGGATGCCGGGAGCGGGCGTCGCGGGAACCGAAGGGGTCACCGTGTCGACGACCTCGTCCACGACGTCGCCGGGGATGCCGGGAAGGAGCGGCCCCGTCGGATTCGGCGATCCGACGACACCCGGAACGACCTCGTCGACGGTGTCCGCGACACCCGTCAGCACGTCGTCCAGTCCCGTCTCCGCGACGATTCCGCCGACGACGGGCACCGAGACCACGGTTTCGACGACGGGGTCGACGATAGTTCCGACGACCTCGGCCTCGGCCACCTCCGACACCGTCTCGGTGACGGCGTCGATGGCTCGTCCGGCGGTCTCGTCGACGTGGTGGACCGTGGTGTCCACGGCATCCACCGTCGACTGGACGACCTCGGACACGGGCGCGCGCACGGGTTCGGGAACGACCGCGGTGACGGGAGCCGCCACGGGTTCGACCACCTGAACGACGGATGCCACGGTCTCATCGACCCGTTCGACGACACCGTTGACCTTGCCCGTCGCGCCGCTCACCGTGTCGGTGACGGCGCCGAGCAGACCCGATCCCGAGTCGTCGTTCGCCGATGCCGAGGAGGTCGTCAACGACAGCGACAGGACCACCCAGGCGAGGGCAGCGAGAAAGGCCAAGCCGAGCAGGCGGAGCGCAGAGATCGCGCGGCGCCGGGCCGTGGCATCCATCTCAACTCCCCAAAGTCGATCGGCTGTGACCTATGCCGGGTGACTTTACGCGTCATCGAGGAGGCAGGGAAGAGTCACAGCGAATGCCCAGTTACCGGACGGTGTCGTCCGCGGAACCGGCCGACACGCCGCATGTGAACGTGACTTGACAGCACGCGGGGTTGTCAGTAGCTCGCGATGCGAGTTATCCCCGGAGTTGTACACACCTTTCTGTCAAGTCCGAGAACCTTCAACGTGTGGTTCAAACAGGATTCGCACAGGTTTCCTGTGGAGAGATAAAGTCCAGATCAGTGGGCTGATTATGATCCTGATTCCACATCATCCACGGAGTTCTCCACAGGAGTTGTGCACAGCTATCGCGGCGTTTCTCGCAAGCTGTCCACAAAGTTATCCACAGGTCTGTTTGCGTGGAGAAAGGGTCGTCCTTACCGTGGGTGCATCCCATCGGGCACACCCGTCACCACTCGCGCGTCGATGTCGGAGGTCGGTGACACGATGCTGCCCGAGGTCGTCATCCCGAAGCGTCCGTTGCGTTCTGTGTGCGCGAATCGGCCGGTGGGGGAGTGCGTCCCAAACGAGAAGGAGAGCCTGTGTCGATTGCCGACATCGCCGAAGAGCGTCTCGGGGGGTCCCAGCGTCCGGAGCGCACGCCGCCGCACGACATGCTGGCCGAGCAGAGCGCCCTGGGCGGCATGCTGCTGTCGAAAGACGCCGTGGCCGACGTCATCGAGACACTGCGCGGGCCCGACTTCTACGTGCCGAAGCACGAGCTGATCTTCGAGGCAATCCTCACGCTCTACTCGCACGGCGAGCCGACCGACGTCGTCGCGGTCACCGACGAGCTCATCAAGACCGGTGAGCTGCAGCGCGCTGGCGGTGCCGACTATCTGCACACCCTGACCTCGATCGTCCCCACGGCGGCGAACGCCGGGTACTACGCGTCGATCGTCGCCGAGCGGGCGCTGCTGCGACGTCTGGTCGAGGCGGGCACGCGCATCGTGCAGATGGGGTACGCCGGCGAGGGCGACCCGACCGAGCTCGTCAACAGCGCGCAGGCCGAGATTTACAACGTCTCGGGCGACGACAGCGCCGAAGACTACGTGCCGCTGACGGTGGCGGTGGATGCCGCGGTCGACGAGATCGAGGCCGCTCGCGGTCGCGACGGGTCGATGACCGGCATCCCGACCGGCTTCGCCGGGCTCGACCAGCTGACGAACGGTCTGCACCCGGGGCAGATGATCGTCATCGCCGCGCGTCCCGCCATGGGTAAGTCGACGCTTGCGCTCGACTTCGCGCGCGCCGCCGCGGTGAAGGCCAACATGCCCACGATCTTCTTCTCGCTCGAGATGGGGCGCAGCGAGATCGCGATGCGTCTCCTCAGTGCCGAGGGCGCGATTCCGCTGCAGAGCATGCGCAAGGGAACGCTCGACTCCCGCGACTGGACGACGGTCGCGGCCACGCGCGGTCGCATCAACGACGCGCCCCTGTTCATCGACGACAGCCCCAACATGACGCTCGTCGAGATCCGCGCGAAGTGCCGTCGCCTCAAGCAGCGCGAGGGTCTGAAGATGGTCGTCATCGACTACCTGCAGCTGCTCACGAGCGGTAAGCGCGTCGAGTCGCGTCAGCAGGAGGTCAGTGAGTTCTCGCGTGCGCTGAAGCTGATGGCGAAGGAGTTGCAGGTCCCCGTGATCGCGCTGTCGCAGCTGAACCGTGGCGCCGAGCAGCGTGCCGACAAGAAGCCCGCCCTGTCCGACCTGCGTGAGTCCGGCTCGATCGAGCAGGATGCCGACATGGTGGTGCTCCTGCATCGCGAGGCCGCGTACGAAAAGGACTCGCCGCGCGCAGGCGAGGCGGATCTGATCGTGGCGAAGCACCGTAACGGTCCGACCGACACGATCACCGTGGCGTTCCAGGGGCACTACTCCCGGTTCGCCGACATGGCGCCGGGGATGTGAAGCCCTTTCGCAGCACACGTTTGGAGCTGTGAGTCTCCATCGGAAGTGTGGCGGGCGCTCGGGCTGGCTTGCTAGCATCGAGCTTGCTCGTGGAGAGCAGGGCCTAACGTCGGCACCGTACCTCCTTGATGAATTCTCGTCGGAGGTATCGATGTCGTCATCGGCAGTCGCAAAGTCGCGTTCTCAGCAGGCTCAAGTCTCGCTCGTAGGCGTCGCAGTCACCATCCTCGCTGCCGCTGCCGGGGCTGCAGTGGGTCTGTCGGTCCAGCAATGGCTCATCTACGCCATCGCCTTGTCGCTGGTGTTGTGGTTGGGTGGGGCCGTCAGCGGGCAGATTCTGCTTGCCCGGCTCCTCGACCGCGACGTTGAAGGCAGGGAGACGGCGGCTTATCTGCGGCAGCTGCTGTGGATCATCCCGCGCATTTACGTGCCGCTCGGCTTCGTCGCGGTCGGGTGCGGCGTCGCTCTCATCGTCCTGACGGGAGCGAACCCGCTTGCCCCGGCGATCTTGGTCCCTATCCTGCTCTACATCGTCACCGCCGTGGCTGGGTCTGCGATCAGTGCCCCTGGCTACATCAGACTGTTGCGGGCCAACGAGCGCGGCCTCAGCCGTGACGAATTCCGCCGAGCGCTTCTTCCGCTGGCCTGGGTCAACCGCACCGAACTCGCGCTCGTGCTGAGCGTTGGCTTGATTTTGCTGGTCAGCCTGATCCCCACATCGTGATCCTCGTCGACGCGCGGGATGAGTAGCTGCGTGCTACCTGCCTCGACGTGGGCATCCCCGCGCGGAGTCCAGAGGACCGCGCCGGCAGCCGGGACGCTGCTCGCCTCCTACCCTGGGCCGCCGCCGTCATCGTGATCGCGGTGTTCCTGAGCTTTACCCTGAGCCCCAACCCGGTCATCAAGATCTCCGGGGTCGGGCTCGCCGTGGCCGAGGTCCTGGCCGTCAGTCCGTTCTGGCACATCCCGGTGATCGAGGATGGCGCCGACCTGACCGGCGTGTTCGGCACTCTCGCGGTGGTCGCGGTACTTCTCGGGCTCGCGTCCGCCGCGTTCCGCAGGCGCGACATCGCTCGGTGAGCGGTGCCGCGCCGAGTCGGGGCGGGGCGGGGAGAGCCGACTAACCGTCGTTGCGGTGTGCGTTCCTGCGGCGTCGGAGTTTGAAGAGCTCACCCGTTCGCACGATGCGCAGCAGGGTGACGAGCAGGAGCCCGCCCGCGAGATTCAGGCCGAGAACGGGGAGGAACCACAGCAGCCAGTCGAGGTAGGTGATCGGGGCGCCGCTGATGATCGCGCCGAAGGCGAACAGCGAATCCAGGATGGAGTGGAACAGCTGGAAGCCGGCGAGGACAAATCCGCCGGCGATGGCCGCCACGATCCTGGCGGGCTCGGATTCGGTGCCGGTCTGCATCCTCGTCATGAGCGTGATCACGGCGCCACCGAGAATCGCCAGGGCCGCGAACTCGAGGCCGGGGGGCGCGTCGACGAAGTGCTCGGCGGTTTCGGCGAGCAGTGGATGCCACTCGGGGAAGGCCGCGACGACGGTCGCCATGATCAGCCACCCGCCGATCAGGTTGGACAGCAGCGTGCCGCCCCAGAGCTTCAGCATCTGTGCCGCGGTGCCCTCGCGGGCCACGACCGCGGCGACCGGCATGAGGAAGTTCTCGGTGAAGAGTTCGCTGTGTGCGAGGAGCAGGGCGATCAGGCCGACGCTGAAGCCGAGCCCCGCCAGGAGATGGTCGCCGGTCTCGTGAAGGATGCCGAGGTACACGAGGACGCCGATGCCGACCTCGACTCCGCCCAGGAATCCGGTGACGAGGGTCGCGCGGAAGGTCCGGTGCAGCCGCTCGGCGCCCTCGCCGACGATCTCCTCGAATTCGACCTCGATCTCTTCTTCGACCGCCTCGTCGTTGGAGCCGTCCTGGCGTCGTTGCTCTGCACGTTCTTCGCGCGAATGGCTCATCGGGCCAGTCTCGCAGTCGCCCGTGGTGCGGGGGCCGTCGCGCGTCTACGGCACCCAGTACCCCACCGCGCAGAGTAGCCGCGTCTCCTCATCCGCATCGGCCGGGGGCTCGATCGCGGGAGGAAACACGCCCCACTGCCGCCACTCGTCGGCGTGCGGCACGACGTGCTCGTTCAGCCCGGCGATCAGCCCGGGGGAGAGGTGGAGCGGGATGCCGAAGTGCTTCGCGATCGAGTACGCCTGGAACGCGCGGTAGGTCGCCATGTGCGCGAAGCCTTCCGCCGCCGGGTAGTCGCCGTAGGTGAACCGGAACGTCTCGGCGAAATCGCCCGTTCGCACGGCGGCTCCCGCCGCGTCATGGAGAGCGTCGTAGGAGGCGATCGGGTCGTCGCCCAGGAGGTCGGCGTCGGCGTACGGGTCGCCGTCAGCGGCCGCGCGACCGGCGAGCACGTCGGGAATCCACGCTTCGTCGTACGCGTGGCTCCCAAGGATGCCGCGCAGCGTGGGCGATTCGAGCTGGGTCCACTCCTGCGGCACGGGGGCCGAGAAGTCGGCGGGATCCATTCGATCGATGACGTCGCGCAGCGCGGCATCGGAGTGGAGGAAGAGCTGGTCCGGTGTCATGGCGCCGACCGTACTCCCGGGCACCGACATGGGCCAGGCCTCGGGAGTACGTCGCTCCGCGGTGCCGAGCAGGCCGGTGCCGACCTGCGCGTCGCACTCGCCGGGGCGAGGAGAGTCGGCATCTCCGGCGGACTCGCGAGGAATTGGCATCCCGAACTTGTTCTTGTGCGGTGGGATGACGAGGGCAACGACGGTCAGGCGGCGCTGTACCTGTTGACGCGTTCGCCTTCGCGAGGAGACCCTTGTCGCCAACATGGGTGGGCGCACGTACGCCGGGCGTTCCGCGACACCGTACACCGCCGAATCTTCGCCTGTGCCGGGGACCGCGACGAGGAGCGCGAACGGTGGCGAGGAAGTTTCCAGCGAGCCGACGCGGTGGTGGCGAGCGCCGACTGCGCGTACCAACCGCGAGGGCAACATCGGCAATAGGACCTGAGGTCGTTGCCGGGCGATCCGGCAACGAATCGGTAACGACGTTTTGCGTCAACGCGTTTGACGCTCCTACGGTCGCATCAAACGTTTGACGCCGCGGTTCGCCGACGAGGTCAAACGATTGATGCCAAAGGAGCCGTCGTGATCACGTTGAAAGACCTCGCCGCCGCGGTGGGCGTATCGCCCTCCGCCGTGTCGCTGGTGCTCAACGACCGTCACGCCGGGCGAGTGAATGCGACGACGGCGGCCCGCATCCGTGTGATGGCCGAAGACATGGGGTACATCCCCAACCAGCTCGCGCGGGGCCTCAAGACCAAGCGCACGCACACGATCGGGGTTCTGTCCGACCGCGTAGCCAGCGTGCCGTTCGCCGGTCGGATGCTCGAGGGGGTGCAGAGCGAGGCGTGGGACAGCGGTTACCTCGCGATGATCATCGACACCACCGATCGGGCCGAGATGCTCGACCAGTCGTCGCGCGCACTTCTGCAGCGCGACATCGATGCCGTGATCGTCGCAGCGCAGTTCCATCGCGAGGTGGGTCTGCCTGTCATTCCGCCGACCCTGCCGGTGGTGGTGCTCGACGGGTTCGCCGCCGCCGACGCGGTGGCGGACGGCGTGGTTCCCGATGAACGCGGCGCCGCCTTCGACGCTACGACCCACTTGATCCGACACGGCCACACGCGCATCGCGTTCTGCACGGTGCAGAGCGGAACCTTCGTCGCCACGGAACTGCGGCGCGCCGGATACCAGGCTGCCCTTGACGCTGACGACATCGTGGGCGACCCGTCGCTCATCGTGGAGCTACCCGAACCCGCCACCGCCGCAGCGTATGCGCCGGTACGACGGCTCCTCGAGCGTCCGGACCGGCCCACCGCCGTGTTCTGCTTCTCCGACCAGATCGCCTTCGCGGTCTTCCAGGCGGCGACGGATCTCGGGCTGCGCATCCCCGACGACCTGTCGGTGGTGGGCTTCGACGACCAACTGTTCATCGCCGATGCCCTGCGCCCAGGGCTCACGACGATGCGCCTCCCGCATCACGACATGGGCGCCTGGGCGGCCCGGCGGGTGATCGACCGCATCCACGGCAAGGTGGCGGAGCCGCCCGGCGTGACGACGCTGCCCTGTCCCCTCATCGAGCGCGGGTCCGTGGGCCCTCCGCCCCGAACCTGACCGCCACCCCCAACCGTCCGACCGTGCACGCGCATGGCCGGTATCCGGCGCGCCCGCGAACGCGGGCCGCCCCATCAGAGGAGAGAAATGAAAGCGACCAAGCGCAGTGCGGCGCGTGTCGGGCTCGGCATCCTCGCCGCGACCGCCGTGTCCGTCTCACTCGCCGGATGCGCCGGCTCCGGCGCCGACTCCGGCGACAACACCTTCACGATCCTGCAGTACGAGAACCCCGACTCCGCTCAGGGGCAGGGCTGGGCGCTCGCGCTGGAGTTGTTCAAGCAGAAGCACCCCGATGTCGAGGTGGACTACCAGACCACCAGCTTCGACGCGGCCCGCCAGAACTCCAAGATCACGCTCACCGGCGGCGACGTCCCCGACGTCATCGAGTTCAACAAGGGCAACGCCGATGGCGGACAGCTCGCGGCGCAGGGACTGCTCGAACCCCTCACCGACGTCGTCGCCGAACGCGGGTGGGACGAGAAGATCACCGGCGCCATGCAGGCCTTCGCCCAATACGACGAACAGGGACTGGCCGGCTCAGGCGACTGGTACGGCATCCCGAACATCGGCGAGTACGTGATGTTCTACTACAACAAAGACCTGTTCGCTCAGGCGGGTATCACGGAGGAGCCGACCGATCTGGCGACCTTCGAGGCCGCCATGGACAAGTTGGTCGCCGCGGGAATCACGCCGATCTCGTCGTCGGCGGCGACGAGCCAGGGCTTCAACCAGATGTGGGTCTGGTACTCGCTCGTGTCGGCGGGCGCCGACCGGAAGTCGATCGACGACTTCATGTTCCTCCGTGAGCCGGTCGATTTCTCGGCCGCGCCCTGGATCGACGGGGCGAAGAAGTTCGAATCGTGGATCGACAAGGGCTATGTCGGTACAGAGCTCGGCGGACTCAACTTCGAGCAGGCGACCGTCAACTTCCTGAGCGGCGAAAAGGCCATGCTGATCTGGAACCAGGGCGAATTCGCGCGCATTCGCGAGCAGGCACCCTTCGAGTGGGGCTACTTCACGCTGCCCGGCGCGAACATGCAGATGGGCTCGAGCGGCCACCTGTGGGGTGTGCCCGCCAACGCGACCAACAAGGAGCTCGCGTACGACTGGATCGACATCACCCTCAGCGAAGAGGTGCAGAACAAGATCGGCCAGCTCGGCGGACTTCCGCTCGCCGGTGACGCCTCCACCATCGAAGACCCGTTGACGCGCGAGTACACCGAGCGCTTCAACGAACTGCGGGATGCCGACACCCTGAGCTTCTACCCGGACTACCCCGTGCCCGGCTTCCTCGACTTCATCCAGTCGGGGATGCAGGCGATGTCCAACGGAAACACCTCCGCCGACGAGTGGACCGCCAACCTGCAGAAGTTCTACGACGAGGGCCGCGAGACCGCGCTCGCCGGCTGACCCCCGGGCCCGCCCGCTGGCGCGGGCGGGCCCCCTTCCCGGAGACACCACACCATGAGCGACACAAAGCGCGCCTCCTTGGAGCGACGGGGTACCTACTGGCTCTACCTCTTACCCCTGGCGGCCGGGTTCCTCGTCGTCGTCGCGGCGCCGTTCGCGATGAACGTCTACACGAGCCTTTTCCACTGGAAGGGCGGGCAGAGCCCGATGCGATGGGCGGGGCTCGAGAATTACGCGACCCTTTTCGCGGACGAAACGTTCTGGCGCTCTTTCCAGAACAGCATCGCGATGATCGTCGCCATCACCGTCATCCCCACCCTCATCGGCATCCTGCTGGCCGCCCTCCTGTTCGACTATCTCGGGCGCCGCTTCGGCGATCGCGCGATCGCCGTGCTGCGGGCGACGTATTACCTGCCGCAGATCCTGCCGATCGCGGTCGCGGGGTTTATCTGGTCGACGATCCTGAATACGCAGCAGGGCTCTTTGAGCGTGCTGCTCGAGAGCATCGGGATCGCGTCGCCGCCGGACTGGCTCGGCGATCCGGCGATCGCGATCTACTCGGTCATGCTCATGCTGGTCTGGCTGCAGATCGGCTACCCGGTCGTCATCTTCATGTCTGCTCTGCAGCGCGTCGACCCGGAGTTGTATGAGGCGGCGGAGCTCGACGGTGCCGGGTGGTGGCGCCGCTTCCAGGCGATCACCGTTCCGCAGATTCGCCCCGAGATCTTCGTCGTGGTACTGACGGCGACCATCGCCGCGCTGAAGGTCTTCGCTCCCATCCTCATCCTCACCGGGGGAGGGCCCGAGAACTCCACCGTGGTGCCCTCGTACTACGCGTACCGCAGCTTCTTCGAGCTGTCCCGCGTGGGCTACGGCTCCACCATCGCCACGGTCATGTCGGTCGTGATCTTCATCGTCGCCGCGGTGATGCTCACCTGGCAGCACCGCGAGAGCCGGAAGGAACGCCGCTGATGTCGGCCACCATCACTCACCGCACCCCTCGCCGGAGCCTTGCGAACTGGGCGATGCTCGTCGTCGCCGGCATCGTCGCGCTGCTCATGGCGGCTCCGTTCCTGCTGTTGGTGCTGAACGCATTCAAGACCGGGGCGGACTATTCCACGAACGGGCCACTGGCATGGCCGACGACGTTCACTCTCGACGCCTTCGCCGACTACCTCGGTCGCGTGGACTTCTTCCGAGCGCTGTGGAACTCGATTCTCAGTTCCACGGTGATCGCGTTCGCCGGCACCGGGCTCGCGCTCCTCGCCTCGTACGCGATCGGCATCGGTCGCATCCGGGCGAGCACAGCGATCACGGCGCTGCTGCTGGTGGCCACGATGGTGCCGCACGAAGCGCTGATCTACCCGCTGTTCTATGGCGCGCAGGCCACGGGCACGCTCAACTCGATCTGGTCGATCATCATCGTGTTCGTCGTGCTGTGGGCGGCGTACGGCACGTACATCCTCTCGAGCGTGCTGTCGACTTTCCCGCGCGAGGTGTTGGAAGCGGCAGCGATCGACGGTGCGGGGCGCTGGCGCATCCTGTGGACCGTGGTGTTCCCGATTGTGCGGCCCACGCTCAGTGTGCTCGTGGTGTTCATCTTCATCTGGTCGTGGAACGAGTTCTACATCCCGCTCATCCTGCTCGGCGACCCCGCGTCGCAGACCGTTCCCATCGCGCTGTCGACCCTGCGCGGGCAGCACTCGATCGACATCACCGTTGTGAACGCGGGATCGCTGCTGTCGCTCATTCCCACCCTCGTCTTCTTCCTCCTCTTCCAACGGACGATCAGCCGCGGTGTGACCGCGGGTGCCGTGAAGTAACTCGACACGAAAGATTCACCATGCCCACCCAGTGGAACAGCCTTCGCAACGACGGAACCCGACGCAGCCGCGCCATCAACGCCGAGAACCCGGACGGGGCAGTCGGCGCGGCGGGGTCTGCGAGCTCGCACCTCGGCCCGGGCCGCAAAGGAAGCGCCTGGTACGCGTTGCCGGCCGGTGAGACCGTGGTTCTCGCCGACATCACCGGCCCTGGGGTGATCCGCCACATCTGGATCACCGTTACCGACAAGACGCCCGCGGGCCCGTTCGTGCTGCGCGATCTCGTGCTGCGCGCGTTCTGGGACGACTCGCCGCATCCGTCCGTCGAGGTGCCGCTCGGCGATTTCTTCTGCAACGGGTTCGGCGAGCGGGCCCTCGTCACGTCGGAGCCGATCGTTGTCGCCCCCACCGGCGGCATGAACTCGTACTTCCCGATGCCGTTCCGTACCGGCGCGCGGTTGGAACTGCATAGCGAGCACGGCGGCGACCTCGGACATGTGTTTTTTCAGGTCGACTACACCACGGGCGACGACTTCGACGAGTGGCCTGGCTACTTCCACGCGCAGTGGCGGCGGAGCAATGGCACGACGGCCCTCGGCGAGGACCACGTCATTCTCGATGGGGTTCGGGGAAGCGGTACGTACGTGGGCACGTACGTCGCGCTGACCTCGCTGCACCGGTATTGGTGGGGCGAAGGTGAAATGAAGTTCTTTGTCGACGGCGATACCGATCTGCCGACGCTCTGCAGCACCGGCCTCGAGGACTACGCCGGCGGTGCGTGGGCATTCCAAGACGCGCTGCGGGCCGACCCGGAGCCTCGCGCGCTCACTTTCTCGGCGCCGTATTTCGGCTACCCGTTCGCCAGCGCGACCGACACCACGCGGGCGTCGGAGTTCACGACGGCGATGATGCCCATGCACGGCCTTTACCGCTGGCACCTACCCGACCCGATCTTCTTCGGCGAGGACCTGCGCGTGACGCTGCAGCAGATCGGCACGTGGGATCACGGGCTGTTCGAGCGGTCGGACGACATCGCGACCACGGCTTACTGGTACCAGTCGTCGGTCGGGTCGCGTTTCCCTGAGCTGCCGGATGCGGCCGCCCGGATGCCACGCTGACGCGGAACGGCCGTGCGAGCCTAGGCTTCCTGGCGCGACCGTACGCCCGGGCACGGACACGGATCAGGCCCGGGGTGCCCGGGGCGCAGGGCGACCCCGGGCACCCCATGGCGTCAGGCAGCCGACGGGGCGATGTCGGTCGTGACGGCCAGTTCGCGGGCGGCGTCGATCTCGGCTCGCAGCGTCTCCACGCGCGCGGTCGCGAATTGCACGGAGTCCGAGCCGAGCAGCTGGTGCAGGGGCGCGTTCTCCGTGAGGGCGACCGTGATGATCGCGGCGGCGGCCTTGGCCGGGTCGCCGAGCTGAGTGCCAGGCATGTCCTGGTGCGCCCGGGTCATCTCGCGGATCGACGGATACGCGTCCACTTCGCGGGTGGGGAGCCCGAGGGAGTTGGACGTCGGGAAGTCGGTGCGCATGTAGCCGGGCTCGACCAGGTGCACCTTGATGTCGAACTCCGCGAGCTCTGCCGCGAGCGACTCCGTCATTCCCTCGAGCGCGAACTTCCCCGCGCAATAGAGTCCCCAACCCGGGAAGGAGGTGAGGCCGAGGATCGACGAATGTATCAGGACTGTCTCGATGCGCTGAGCATCCTGTCGCACCTCCGTCGACGGATCGAACTCGTCGAATCATCCATGGGTTCCGACTAGAGCACGCTGGCGATCTGCTGGCCGATCGCTGCGCCCAGAGGTACGGGAACGGCATTCCCGATCTGGCGTGCAATCGCCGTCTTCGAACCGACGAACCGATGCGTGTCGGGGAAGCCCTGCAAGACCGCAGCCTCGTAGTGAGTAATGGCGCGATGCTCGGTCGGGTGGAGGTAGCGTCCCTTCTCGGGCTTGAAGAACTCCGTGCGGATCGTAACCGACGGCTTGTCCCAATGCAGTCGGCCCATCACGTCGCCGGACCCGTTGGTGTGTCCGAGCCAGCACCGCGCCTTTAGGCGATCAGGGAGATCGAACCTGTTGCCGCCCTCGGGAATCTCCTGGAAGCGCAGCTTGGAGATCTCGGCGTATTCGCGTCCGAAGTGAAGCTCGAAAGGGTGAAACACGCCTGGAAGGTCAACTCCAAAGAACCTCTTGGTTCGACCGTCGAGTCTTGTCTCGGTGACGGTGGGCACGATGTTCGTGAAGGCCTGCCGCACGGTGCGGTGCCTCCCGAGGTGTGTCGGTTCTGGCATGCCGACCTCCGGAAGATCCCGGCTGCGGCCGATGAGGATCGCGCGCTTGCGGGCCTGAAACGCGCCGTAATCAGCTGCGTTCAGGATGCCCCACTCGAAGGTGTAGTCGCGCAGGATCCCGTCCGGCTGCGTCGACTCGGTGAAGTCGCGGAACTGCTGGGACTTCGCGAAAGCGGCGACGTTCTCGACTACGAAGTACTTCGGCTGGGCCCGGAGAATTGTCGCTGCGTACTCCTGCCACAAATAGTTGCGCCTATCAGTGGTGTCCCGCTTGCCGAGCATCGAGAAGCCCTGGCACGGCGGCCCTCCGACGATGAGGTCCACATTCGGAACATCTTCGTCGCGGAGCCAGTCTTCTATACCGCCGCGATACACCAGGTCCTCGCCGAAAGTCGCTGCATAGGTGGCGGCGGCCGCGGTGTCGAGCTCGACGGCGCGCTTCACTCGGAAACGATCGGACGCGGCATGGAATCCCGCTGTGAGCCCGCCAGCGCCGGCGAAGAGGTCCAGCATCGTGATCGTCTGCGCCGCACGGTCGGAGGCGAGGGTCGCATCGGCCTCGGCCGGGAGCTGCAGAGTCATTGCGTCCAATCTACTGTTGAGGCGAAAGGATTTAAGGATGGCAGCCGGCGAGTCGACCGCACCCCGACGTCGCGACGAGTCGTGGGCGAGCACACCCGGCGTACGCGCGTCGATGCAGTCGAACCGTGGCCGAGACACCTCGCCGGAGCTCGCCGTCCGTCGTCGTCTGCATGCCCTCAGCCTCCGCTATCGCGTGTCGATCCGACCAATCAGCAACGTACGGCGGACCGCCGACATCGTGTTCACCCGAGCGAAGATCGCGGTTTTCATCGACGGGTGCTTCTGGCACGGATGTCCCGAGCACTATCAGGCGCCTTCGAGAAATAGCGACTTCTGGCGCGCGAAGCTAGTACGGAACCGGGAGCGGGACACCGAAACAGACGAGCAGCTGCGGTCGTACGGCTGGATACCCTTAAGGTTCTGGGAGCACGAGGTCCGCGCCGACCCCGATCGGATTGCCGCTGTCGTGGCTGCAGCCGTCTCGCCACAGATCCGTGATGCTCTGAGAAGCGGTGGCCCGAAACCTGGACCTGCGCGCGAAGCGTCTCCGGAGGTTCGCGTCATCAACTCGCGCGTCGGTGATCAGACCCGCTCTAGCTAGTCGCTCACTTCTGCTTCCGGCTCGCTCGGCAGGTACCGCCCCGCTTCCGCTACGAGCTCTCGACACAGCTCGAGCACCTCCAGGTCCCCGAGCGCGCGAGCGTCGATGAACGCAAGGCGGCGCCGTAATCGGCCCGCAGCGTCTCGAATAAGTGCGCGACGATGGCCCGGGCGGCTTGCCTCGAACTCGAGCACCGCCTGTGCAAGACCTATGACCAAGCGGGAGTCTCCGCCGACGACTCTGCGTTCGAGGATCTGATTCAAGTCGCTTTCGGTCAATCGGTCCAGAAGGTCTGGGCGCGACGCAAAGACGGTGCCTCGCCACCACACTCTCGCCCAGGTGTGACGCGTCAGATCACTGGCGATCCAACGCTCGACGTTCCTCTCGCCGAAGCGCCATCGAGTGACGTCGGGCAGAACAACCAGAGCAAGGAAGGACCAGAGGTCGTGAGCGGCAGCCTCACTCCAGGAGATGTCCATGGAGTCGATCAGTAGCGTCGCCGACCGGCGATCGAAAGGCAGCCGGTCTGCTGACGCGAGCGCTTTCGGGAAGCCAAACTCCCCGGCTAGGTCGCGCACACGGTCGGACAACTGGCCCACCTGCTCCGCCGTCGCCCTTCGTCCACCCACCGGGGCGAATATCTGCGCATGGTGAGTGCGAGAAGGCGATAACTCCGCGACAGACGCAAACAGTCGCTGGGCCTCGGCACGGGGCAGCCTCGGGTAAAGGATGGTCAAGAGAACCTCCTGCCGAACCCTTCGGCGCGCGCTGCGGCCTCAAGTCCTGAAGCGAGCATCCCGCGGTCCGCGCCGCCGACGAGGCCGAGAAGACCGCGCGTCGAGCCGATGGCCAGATACCGGATCAGGAACTCCCCTACCGACTGTTCGGACCAGACTTCAGACTTCAGCTCGGCCTGCGAAACAGCTGCGTGTTCGATCAAGAATGAAGCGATTTGTCCCTCGAGATTCTCCAGAATGGCCGCTTGACGGGTGTCCGGTTTGCTAGCTGCGAGCGCCGAGATCAACTCGCGGTCGCGCGAATTGACGAGGAGGAGGACAGACCCAAGCACGGGAAGCGATAGATCATCGGGAAGTTGAAGTGCCCAACTGGCGTACGGCGGATACACCGTGCCGGCGAAGTCGACCTCCGCGATGGGGAACATCGGTCCGGTGCCTTCGAGCATCACGATCTGCTCGTGACTAGCGAGAACTGAGCCCGCCCAGCGCGCCACTCCCAGCGGTCGGTTGAGATCAGTGGTTGCGACCGCAACGGTAGTTCGCAGCGTGATCGATCCGCCGAGGCGAGATGCCGGCAGCGCGACCTGGACAAGTTGTTCGCTTCCAAGATCCGCGCGGTATACGGACTCTGTCATGAACGACTGCCGGTTCACCCAACTGATGCTGAGGATCAGCTCGTCGGTCGCAGCCAATCCTGCTTCTGATTTGAGAGCATGCAGGTCAGAGCGCACGACCCGATCCAGGTGGACGTCGGTGAGCGGATCCCAGCCCTCGAGATATTCTGGAAGCAGAATCGGATCCGACCCGCTCAGGTGCCACGGCTCGAACTCGAGCGTCGCGCTGCTTGCGCGACGGAAAGGCCAGATTTCACGTGCCATCCGATGCCCCTACCAACTCGAGCCGAAGTCTCGTTACCGCGTCGTCGCTAAACTCCGCGACAACAATCCAATCCTGCAGGCCCGCGAAATCCTCGAGGACGTCGCCATCGCGGACAACTCCGCGAGTGTTTGCCGCCAACCACCGGATCACGCGGGGTCTCGAGGCTCCCGGTGGGGGCTCCCCCTCGCGGCCACCGCTGTCCAGCACGATGTCGATGCATGCCTTGATCGAGGTCAAGGCAGCCGGCACTTCAACTCTCACCTTGCAGAAGATTGCGAGAACTTCACCGTAGGGTGCTACCCACGGATCTCCTACGAGCCGCGCAGGGACGATCCCGCTGGACCCTCCTATACGCCCGCCTCCTACACGCGGACCCGCTCCCACAGGGTCCGCTCCCGTCGCGTTGACTCCCGCGACCAGACTCGACAGCCTTCGCGATCCATTCCCCAGACCGTGCGAACTGTGTGCGCTGGATGTCGTCGGCTGCTTTACGAATCGCCTCGTGAGGTCGTCTCGAATGAAGCGGATAGCCCCTTGCACGACCAAACGCGCCTCACGCTCCAGACCCTCCGGGTTCCATCGGTCGTGTGTCGGTGGTTCAGCCTCAGCGAAGTAGGAATCGGCCTCGACCGACGAACGAAACACTCCCCCGTAGCAGAAGAGCGCATCAGGGTGACTTGGCCCCTCGGCGTAGTCGACGATGAGCCCGGCCTGTCGCATGCGCGCGACGTGGTGTGGCGCGCCGTCGAATGGACGCGCCGAGCGGACGACCGCGGGTTCACTGGCTGGCGCGAGCCCCACACCCACCGCCACATCGCCGCAGTGGATCCGCGGCGGCGCAGATCGTCGGTAGCTGCGCATCGATCCACCATTCAGGCAACGGAACGCCTCCACAAACGGCCTGAGCGCTGGCACATCGAGCGGCGAAGGGATCGCCAACTCTGCTCCCTCGACATGGACCGAGACGGTCATCGCATTTTGGCGTCCGGCGACGTTGCGCGGAACTTTGGCCAGAGGTTCCACAACATCGCTGACACGAGATGGTCGCCTAGAGTCTCGGTGTCTGCGAATCCCGGCCTTCCACGATCGGCCACGAGGGCAAGATCGGCGCCAAGAATGACGATGTTCGTTCCCGTTTGGTCCGCATCGAACGTGGGGAGCCCGAGCGCCGACGCTACCTCCGCGGCAGCTAAGCCCGTAACCGGATCGACAATGTCATCGGTGATGTGGCCCCACCAGTGGCGACCCGTGAATCGCTCATCAGCTGCATCATAGTAATCGCTTCCGAGCGCTGCACCCATGAGGCGCTGCTCAAAAGAGGCGCCTCGCTTGATCCGTGAGTCCACCACGATGGTGCGGACAGCGCTCGTGCGGTAAAAGATCCCTTTACCGAAGCCGTACGTTCCTCCACCGAGCTCCGTGTCCCGCGGCTCACCGACATTGCGAAGAAACTGGACGAAGTCGTTGCGTTCATCGGGGGCGGGTCGTTCCGTTGCACGCACGGGTCCACTGAGCCCTTGGGTGCCCCGATCAGAGACCACGACTATGCACGAATCCGGACTGAGCGCATCCTCGAACCCCTCGATCGAAAGTGATGGCGGCCCGGGAAGTAGTAATTCGCGCCATTTCGCCGCGCGATCCCCGAGCCGCTCGACGCGAATCGCGAAGTGCACGTCCGAGTCTCCACGGCGCGCATCCCAACTGTTCTGGGCGGCCTCGCGAACAAGGATGGTGAACTCGTCGAGGCTTGGACGCCCGAGCTGTCTGAGAATGCCGGACGCAGTGGTTGAGCCCTCTGGACTGACCCCGTCTTGTAGGTCCAGTCGTTGTGTGAGTCGTCCTGTCGCCCGAGGGTTCGGGCAGGGAGACTGGTCAGATCATGACGAACAGCAGGAAGCGTCACACCCCGGAGCAGGT
>NZ_JAKRNI010000028.1 GCF_022346945.1 Microbacterium sp. ACRRU
CATGACCGCCGGCACTCATCGCTCGGATACCTCGCACCGGTCGACTACGCTCGGCAATGCACCCATCAACTGGAAACCGACGACTCGCACAGCGACCGGACCGAATGAAGGGGGCGGCCCACTGGCTCCACGCGGCTTCCGTCTCTGCAACCGCGCCGTTGGAACGTGTACCGCGTGATTGCGCTCATCATCCTCGTCGTCAGCGCAGTCGCTGCCTTGGTGTGCGCTCTCGCAGTCGGCGGTGGCGCTGCCCCCTTGCAACTAGCCGACGCAGGGCCCCTCGCAAGGTGGGGGCTGCCAGTGTCAAAGCTCGTCGTAAACATGAGCGCCGCGGGGATGGGAGGGGCGCTCTTTGTCGCCTTGTTCACGGTGCGCGTCGAACAGCGCGGGTTTGAATTGGCGTTGGATGTTGCCGCGGTATGTGCCGCCATCTTCACTGTGGCATCTGCTGCTACTGGCTTCTTCAGCTTCATGGTCATCTTCAACCCCGCGTTCAATGCCGGTCCCGAATTCGGGTCTCAGCTTGGCCGGTACCTCGTGCAGACCGAGGGGGGACGTGTGTGGTTGATGACGACCATCGCGGGTGCCATTCTCGCGGTGCTCACATTTGCGGTGCGTTCGTGGGGCGGGACAGCAACCGTGGCACTTCTCGCGCTGGCAGCGCTTGTCCCGATGGGAACACAAGGCCATTCAGGTGATGAGGCCTCTCACCAGCAAGCCACGACAGCCATCGTCATACACCTCATCGCCGCAGCGGTCTGGCTCGGTGGTCTGCTGCTGGCGATCATTCGTTCCGTCACTTCCAAGAGTGAGATGGCGACAGTTCTGATGCGGTACTCCACCATCGCCGTTATTGCCTTCGCGCTCGTCGCGTTCTCGGGCACGGTTCGAGCCGCCATCGGCCTAGAAACTCTCGGTGCTCTCGCCTCCCCTTACGGCCTCATCCTCATCGTCAAGGTTGTAGCCCTCACCGCCATCGGTGTTCTGGGGGCGATCTACCGACTGCGTCTACTCCGAAGGATGCGCGCCAACCCCAGCGACGCCAAGACTTTCTGGCTGCTGTTGTGTGCGGAGTTGGGATTGATGGGGATGGCTAGTGGAGCGGCTGCCGCTCTCGCGAGAACACCGCCGCCGATTCTCCCCGAACCTGCAGGCGCGCTCACACCCGCTGAGGTACTCACCGGCGCTCCGCTACCTCCTGAGTGGACTATGTCGCGTTGGTTCACGGCGTGGAGCCCCGACCTGCTGTGGTTAGTTGCCGCCGTGCTCGGACTCATCTTCTACGTGAGCGCTGTGCTGCGGCTAAAGGCGCGTGGGTACCGATGGAACCCCTGGCGGGCGACCGCGTGGGTGGCAGGGACGCTCCTCTTGGTATGGGTCACTAGCGGAGCGTTGGGCGCTTACCGTAGCTACATCTACAGTGCGCACGTTCTTGGGATAGTCATTCTCCTTGTCGGGGTGGCGCCCCTTCTCGCAGCCGGGGCGCCAATCGAGCTCGCCCGCAAGGCAGCCCATCGCCGCGAAGACGGCAGCAGGGGAGGGTATGAATGGGCGCAGGTGCTCATGCATTCGCGAGGTGTGCGTTTCGCTTCGGCACCCGTGGTCGCTGTCCCGGCCACCGCGATGTTGATTTGGCTGCTTTTCAGTTCTGACCTCCTCCGTTGGACAGTAGGGGATCTCCTAGGGCGGCAAATGGCGACGGCAGCAACCCTCGTCGTGGGATCTCTGCTCGTGCGTGGCTTGATAGGTGGTGACGGGTCCAGCCGCCGGCCGACACAGATGAAGCTGCTGATGGTCGTCGGTTTAGCTGTGGCGATGGCGGTTGTATCTGTGTACATCTCTACTGCCGGTCTAGTAGCCGCCGACTGGTTCGGTGCGATGGGCCGCACCTGGGGTAGAGCACCAGCCGAAGACCAAGACTTCGGTGGAGTGGTGCTGGCTGCTGGCTCCGCGATCGCGGTCGTTCTGGGTGGGTGGGTGGTGTTCCTCTCCCGTGCGCGGTAGAACGACGTCCTAGATTCCTCATGCGGCGTGCGACAGAAGCCGTCATGGCTGATCTGAGGTGCTCTACCCGCTCAGCGGTGATGGTCGTCGTCGTGCTCTTCCTCGAGGAGCATTCCCACGGAGGTGGCGCAGGCGTCGCCGCGCCATGCCTCGATACCCTCTCGGATTGCGAAGGCGGCGATGACGAGTCCGGCGATCGCATCGGCCCACCACCAGCCGAACAGGCTGTTGACAATGAGGCCGACGAGAACCGCGGCGGACAGGTAGGTGCAGATGAGGGTCTGCTTGGAGTCGGCCACAGCGGTTGCCGATCCCAGCTCGCGGCCCGCGCGTCGTTCCGCCAGCGAGAGGAATGGCATGATGACGACGCTGAGCGCGGTGAGCACGATTCCGACAGTGGAGTGCTGCACGTCGACTTGGCCCACGAGCGCGAGCACCGACGTTGCGGTGACGTAGGCGGCAAGGGCGAAGAACGCCACGGCGATAACGCGCAGCGTGCCCTTCTCCCACCGCTCGGGGTCGCGGCGGGTGAACTGCCAGGCCACGGCTGCCGCCGAGAGGACTTCGATCGTGGAGTCCAGGCCGAACCCGATCAGCGCAGCCGATGAGGCGACGGTGCCGGCGGTGATGGCGACGACGGCCTCAATGAGGTTGTAGGCGATCGTCGCGGTGACGATCCACTTGATGCGGCGTTGGAGAGTGTGCCGGCGGTCGTCTGTGGGGCGAGGGGTGGTGGTGGTCATGCGCAGGTGCAGCTTTCTCCGGCGCAGCAGCCCGGTTCGACATAGAGGACGACGCGTAGCAGCTCGTCCAGGGCGGGTGAGAGGTGAGAGTCAGCAAGCCGATACCAGGTGCGCCGCCCATCCGGCACAGCCTCCACGAGCCCGCACCCTCGAAGGCACGCGAGCTGGTTCGACATGACCTGTCGGGAGACGCCGAGAGCGTCCGCTAGGTCGGAGGGGTAGGCGGGTGCTTCCCGCAGTGCCAGCAGCACGCCCGCGCGCGTGGAGTCGGAGAGCGCGTGGCCGAGGCGCGCGAGCGCGGCGGTATGCGTCACGGTGGCAGTCGCAGTGGCTGTGGACACGTGTCGACAGTACAGGACTTGCTGAATAATCATCCCCGGTTGGGCGGCCCACTCCGGTGGACGCGCGCAGGGGGATGAATAGGAGTGTTGCGCTACATACCCTAGGGGGGTATGGTATCTAGGTGAACGGATACGAGGGCAACAAAGACGACCTCCAGAAGCGGCTGCGTCGCGTCGAGGGTCAGGTACGAGGGATCGCCCGAATGGTCGATGAAGACAAGTACTGCATCGACATCCTTACGCAGGTCTCCGCCGCGACGAAGGCTTTGGAGACGGTTGCTCTATCCCTGCTCGGGGATCACCTCCGCCACTGCGTCGCGGAGGCGAGCGCAGAGGGCGGCCAGGTTGCCGCAGAGAAGATTCGTGAGGCCAACGACGCGATTGCACGGCTCGTCCGTTCCTGATCCCGCACCGACCCCAGAGGAGCAAATCATGACCGACCGCATCGACCTCGGCCTGAAAGACACCAACGCCGGCTGCGCTTGCTGCGCCACGTCCGCAGCGACAGACGCACCCGCGTCCACCGCGGCGACGGTGACAGAAGACGTCCTGGTGACCGGAATGACATGCTCGCACTGCGTGTCGAGCGTCACGGAGGAGCTGACTGCGATCGACGGTGTCGAGAATGTCACGGTAGACCTCAACGCCGGCGGTACGTCGCGCGTCACCATCCACAGCTTGACCCCGATCGATGCCGCCGCAGTGCGGGCCGCGGTGGAGGAGGCCGGCTACACCCTGGCCGGCGCACCCGCATGAGCGCGGTCGACGTCGAACTCGATATTTCCGGGATGACATGCGCGTCGTGTGCGACCCGGATTGAACGCAAGCTGAACAAGCTTCCCGGTGTGGAAGCAACGGTGAACTACGCCACCGAAAAAGCACGTGTTCGCGGGAACGACGTCGACCCTGCCACCCTGATCGCCGCCGTCGAATCCGCGGGGTACCAGGCGGCTCTCCCCGCACCGCCACCGAGCGGTGATATCGATGAGAACACCCCAAACCGAGAGGACGGCGAGGTCGGGGCGCTACGGCGGCGTCTGCTGATTAGTGCCGCCCTGTCGCTGCCGGTGGCAGTGTTGTCGATGGTCCCGGCGTTGCAGTTCGAGTACTGGCAGTGGCTTGCCCTCACTCTCACCGCCCCGGTGGCGGTCTGGGGCGCGTGGCCGTTCCACCGGGCCGCGGCCGTCAACGCCCGACACGGCGCGGCGACCATGGACACCCTCATCAGCGTTGGCGTCATCGCCGCATTCGGGTGGTCCCTTTACGCGCTGTTCTTCGGTGGCGCAGGCGTGCCCGGCATGACGATGACGTTCACCCTCGTCGGTACCCCGCAGGCCGGGGGCCACGAAATCTATCTGGAAGTGGCCGCGCTGGTCACCGTCTTTATCCTGGCCGGGCGGTATGCCGAAGCGCGCGCGAGGAAATCATCGTCGGAGGCGTTACGGGCGCTGCTGGAGATGGGCGCGAAGCACGCCACGCAGCTCGTCGACGGCGCCGAACGGATGGTGCTGGTCGCGCAGCTGTCGGTCGGAGACACTGTGCTCGTTCGACCGGGGGAGAAGATTCCCTCCGACGGGCTGGTGATCGATGGTGCCTCCGCCGTCGATGCCAGCATGCTCACCGGAGAATCAGTCCCCGTCGAGGTGACGACTGGGTCGCGTGTCGTAGGAGCGACGGTGAATGTCGGCGGCCGCCTCACCGTAGAAATCACCCGGGTCGGCGCCGACACCGAGCTCGCGCGCATGCGCCGGCTGATGGAGGAAGCCCAAACCGGCAAGGCCAAGGTGCAACGCATCGCTGACCGGGTGTCGGCCGTGTTCGTCCCGATCGTCATCGGACTTGCCGCCGCCGCCTTCGTCGGCTGGATGATCGCTGGGGCATCGCTGGAACAAGCGTTCACCGCCGCGGTCGCGACACTAATCATCGCGTGCCCGTGCGCGCTTGGCCTCGCCACCCCCACCGCCCTCTTGGTGGGCACCGGCCGGGGCTCGCAGCTGGGAATCTTGATCCGTGGACCGCAGGTGCTGGAGCAGACCCGCACCGTCGACACCATCGTGCTCGACAAGACCGGCACCGTGACCACCGGCAAGATGACCGTCACCACCGTTCACCCCGCCCCTGGTGTCACCCGGGACGAGCTGCTGCGGGTCGCCGCTGCGGTCGAGGCGGGCTCCGAGCATCCCGTCGCCCGCGCGATCACCGCCACCGCGCCTGGTGCATATGCGGACAGCTTCGCCTCGCACGCCGGGTTCGGTGTGCAGGGGATCGTGGACGGCGCCGCGGTGGTCGCGGGCCGCGCCTCCTGGCTGGCCGAGCAGTGGGGCATCCACCCACCGTCGGAGGCCGCAGCGGAGCTGAACACGCTCGCTCGTACCAGTACCGCAATCGCGGTCGGCCGCGACGGGCGGTACCTGGGCGCGATCGGCGTGGCGGACACGGTGAAGCCGACCAGCTCGACCGCCATCGCACTGTTCCGCGCACTCGGGCTGCGCCCGGTGCTCCTCACCGGCGACAACGACACCACGGCCGCACGGATCGCCGCTGAGGTCGGCATCTCCGACGTGCACGCCGGCGTCACCCCCGCCGGGAAGCTCGAAGTGATCCGCTGGCTCCAAAACGATGGCCACGTGGTCGCAATGGTCGGTGACGGCGTCAACGACGCCGCGGCCCTCGCCGCAGCCGACCTCGGCCTTGCGATGGGGGGCGGCACGGACGCGGCGATCGCCGCCAGTGACATCACGATCGTCTCCGGCGACCTGACCGTCGTGGCCGACGCGATCCGACTCTCCCGCCGCACCCTCCGCACCATCAAGAGCAATCTGTTCTGGGCCTTCGCCTACAACGTCGCCGCCATCCCGATCGCCATGGCCGGGCTGCTGAACCCGCTCGTCGCCGCGGCGGCCATGGCGCTGTCGTCGGTGTTCGTCGTGACCAACAGCCTCCGGCTGCGCCGGTTCCGCCCCGAGCCGGCACCCGTGCACATCGCCCGCACTCCCATGCCCCAACCGAACCTGAATCGTGCGCCGTGGCGGCGCACCCAGCGAAGGAGGCTCCCATGAGCCAGCACGAACATCACAACCACTCGGCCCGCACGAACCACCAGGGCCACAACGCTCCGGCGGCAACGGCAGTACACGACCACGTAGCGATGGGCCACCCGCACGGCACGGATGATCGGGCACCTGCGGCGGGGCACGCCGGGCACGGTCACGCCGACCACGGCGGTCACGCCGGTCACGGTGATCACGTCGCCCGGTTCCGGCGGCTGTTCTGGATCATGCTGGTTCTCGCGGTGCCGGTCGTGGCTTTCTCCAGCATGTTCTCGATGCTGATCGGCTACCCGCTGCCGGACGCGGCGTGGGTGGGATGGGTGTCCCCGATTCTCGGGACCGTCATGTATGTCTGGGGTGGCGCCCCGTTCCTTACCGGCGCCGTCAGCGAGCTGCGCGCCCGCAAGCCCGGCATGATGCTTCTCATTGCCCTCGCGATCACCGTCGCGTTCCTCGCGTCCTGGGGGGCAAGCCTCGGGCTGTTGCACCACGAGTTGGACTTCTGGTGGGAGCTGGCGCTGCTGGTCGTAATCATGCTTCTCGGGCACTGGATCGAGATGCGATCCCTCGCCCAGACCACCTCCGCCCTCGACTCCCTCGCCGCGCTCCTGCCCGACGAGGCCGAGAAGGTGGACGGGGAAACCACCGTCACCGTCGCCCCCGCTGAGCTGCAGGTCGGTGACGTGGTTGTGGTCCGCCCCGGTGGGCGGGTTCCCGCGGACGGGCGGATCGTGCAGGGCTCGGCCAGCATGGACGAGTCGATGATCACCGGAGAATCCCGCCCCGTTCGCCGCGGCGACGGCGATCAGGTCGTCGCCGGCACGGTCGCCACCGACTCCGGAGTTCGCGTAGAAATCACCGCGGTCGGGCAGGACACCGCCCTCGCGGGCATCCAAAAGCTCGTCACTGAGGCTCAAAACTCCTCCTCTCGCGCGCAGCGGCTCGCGGACCGTGCTGCGGGGTGGCTGTTCTGGTTCGCGCTCGGCGCGGCCGCGGTCACCGCCTTGGTGTGGTCCCTGGTGGGATTCCCCGACGAAGCGGTCATCCGCACCATCACCGTTCTGGTCATCGCCTGCCCGCACGCCTTGGGACTGGCGATCCCGCTCGTCGTGTCGATCGCCACGGAGCGTGCCGCGCGCGGCGGTGTTCTGATCAAGGACCGTCTCGCGCTGGAAAGCATGCGCACCGTCGACACGGTGCTGTTCGACAAGACCGGCACACTCACCAAGGGAACGCCGGCCGTCACCGCGATCGACCCTGCCGAAGGGGTCGATGCAGACGAACTGCTGGCCTTGGCCGCCGCCGCCGAGGCGGACTCTGAACACCCCCTTGCTCGGGCGATCGTGAACGCCGCGAAAGAGAAGCAGCTCACCGTCCCCTCCTCCAACGACTTTGAATCGTCACCGGCCGTCGGTGTCCGCGCGCAGGTCACCGGGCGCACCGTCCAGGTCGGCGGCCCCTACATGCTCGAGCAGGAGAAGGCCGCTGAGCGGTCGATCGCGAACGAGTGGCGCAAGGAGGGTGCGATCATCCTCCACGTTCTCATCGACGGGCAGGTGGCAGGAGCGCTGCGCCTGGCGGATGAGATCCGCCCTGAATCGCGCGCTGCGGTCGACGCGCTGCACCAGCGGGGCGTGCAGGTGGTCATGATCACCGGAGACGCCGAAGCGGTTGCCGCCTCCGTCGCCGCCGACCTCGGCATCGACCGCTTCTTCGCCGGGGTCCGCCCAGAAGACAAGGCATCCAAGGTCAAGCAGCTCCAGAACGAATCCCGCAAGGTCGCCATGGTCGGCGACGGGGTGAACGACGCACCCGCCCTCGCACAAGCCGATGTCGGTATCGCCATCGGCGCGGGCACCGACGTCGCCATCGCGTCCGCCGGGGTCATCCTCGCCAGCGACGACCCCCGCTCCGTGCTGTCCGTGATCGACCTGTCGCGGGCCAGCTACCGGAAGATGAAGCAGAACCTGTGGTGGGCCGCCGGATACAACCTCATCTCCGTCCCCCTCGCCGCCGGAGTGCTCGCCCCTATCGGGTTCGTCCTCCCCATGTCCGTCGGAGCGATCCTGATGTCGCTGTCCACGATCGTCGTCGCGCTCAACGCGCAACTCCTGCGTCGGCTCGACCTCAGCCCGCAAGCCGTCGCCGCGAAGTAGTTTCCCCGCGCCCGCAACCCCCCGAATCGTCCCCGTCGCCCGCTCGTATCGTGGCAGGCGCCGGGGACGGTCCCCGGGAAAGGACCAGCGAACATGACTGCTATCGATCAGATGCTCACTACTCACCCCAAGGCCGCGTCCATTGAGGCCGCGGACGTACTCGCCCGCTGCATTGAGGCCTGCATCGAATGCGCGCAGACCTGCACCGCGTGTGCCGACGCGTGCCTGTCAGAAGACATGGTGGCCGAGCTGGTGACGTGCATCACCAAAAACGCCAACTGCGCCGACATCTGCACCGCGACCGGTGCGGTGCTTTCTCGACAGACGACGGTGGACGTCGAGGTGGTTCGCGCTGTTGTGGAGGCATGCCGCACCGCGTGCGCCGCGTGCGCGCAGGAATGCGAGCAGCACGCCGACATGCACGAGCACTGCCGGGTCTGCGCAGAGGCATGCCGCCGCTGCGAGCAGGCGTGCAACGACCTCCTCGCGGCGTTGTAACCCACCAGTTCCCGTCACCCACTCGCGGGCAAAGCGCGCGTTGGCCGTCAAGCGGCCCACCCGCCCTCGCCGGCGAAAGTTAGCCTAGAAACCGACCAGGAGGTGAAGATGTCGCTGATTACCCTCGCGCAGCATGTGCGTGGCCAGCGTGCATTCACCCGCACCCTGCTGATGGTGCTCGCTGTAACCGGCGCCGTCATCGTGGGGCTCCTGGCAATGCACTCCCTCAACACCCACACCACCGCCTCCGGACATGGCGACACGGTGGCTGTCGCGGGAGAGGTATCGACCCATCACGATGCGTCGCCCCTCTCCGCCCAGCTGAACACGACCGCCGCCCACGACGACGGCTGCGGCGACTGTGGCGACGATCACGCCATGGCCTGGATGGCGTGCGTGTTGGCGCTGCTTGTCAGCGTGCTCGTGCTCGCACGTCACCGTATCGGGTGGCGCATTACCGTCCGAGACGACGTACTCCGCGCGGTACAGGCCCGGTGGCCCGCGCCCGCACAGATTGTCCCGCCACCTTCCCTCACGGTTCTCTGCATCAGTCGCACGTGATGACGCGTACGCCCGCCTTCCGCGCGGGCAACGCATCTTCCCGCACGACAACCGTCGTGCCTCATCACCGACCGATGGAGACAACCACCATGAAGACCCGCGCCGCGGCGACCGCCGCGTTCACTCTCGCGACCCTGCTCACTCTCGCCGGATGCTCCGGCGGGACCACCTCGGGCGGCAGCATGCCCGGAATGGACCACGGCAGCAGCAGCAGTGCTAGCCCCGCGCAGTCCGCGGACGCCAACGAGGCGGACGTCATGTTCGCCAGCATGATGATCGAGCACCACACTCAAGCGATCGAGATGTCCGACACGCTCCTGTCGAAAGACGGCATCGACGAGCGCGTCACCGCCCTGGCGGAGCAGATCAAGGCCGCTCAAGAACCTGAAATTGCGACCATGGAAGGGTGGCTCGAGGACTGGGGAGCCACCTCCTCCGACATGGGCGGCATGGACCACAGCGGCGGCGGCATGATGAGCGAGGACGACATGCAGGCCCTCGAGCAGGCCACCGGCACGGACGCCGCCCGACTGTTCCTTCAGCAGATGATCGAACACCACCGCGGCGCGATCGAGATGGCCCAGGAAGAGGCCAGCAACGGCCAGAACAGCGACGCCGTCGACCTGGCGAACCAGATCGTCGAGTCGCAGACGTCCGAAATCGCGACCATGGAGGAGCTTCTGGCAACTCTCTGATCACCCGGGTGGGGCGCGGAAAACCACCGCGCCCCACCACCCGATCAGACGAAACGCACCCCCAATGCAGCACCACCACACCAACCTCACCGCGCCGGGCTCCCGCACCCGCGCCTTGTCCTTGGTCACCCTCGTCCCCATGGTCGCGCTCGCTCTCGCAGGCTGCGCCGGTTCACCGTCCCTCACCGGTGACGACCACCCTGAGCAGCCGCTCACACACGTGCACGGCATCGTTGATGACCCCGCCACCGATGGGTTCCTTATCGGAACCCACGAGGGCATCTTCACCGTCACCCGTGACGGTGAGCTGGGCGCCCGCCTGGCGAAGACGGACTTCGACGCGATGGGCCTGACCGTCCTTGACGACACACTCGTGGCATCTGGCCACCCCGGTCGGACCACCCCGCCCGAGCTGGGAGCCCCCAACCTGGGCATCATCCGAAGCTCCGACAACGGGCAGAGCTGGCAACCCACCGCATTCACAGGCGAGAAAGACTTTCACGCCCTCGCCGCGGACCCCCGCGGAACGCTCTACGGCGTCGCCACCGACGCCAATGAAATGCTCACCAGCACAGACGGCGGTGTCTCCTGGCAGCCCACCGGGGCACCCGTCTACGCCATGTCGCTCGCCGTTGACGCAGCAGGGCGAGTGATGGCCTCCACCGCGGATGGTCTGCTGGTCAGCACCGACCGGGCTGCCACATTTCAGGCGTGGCCGGATGCTCCCCTTCTTGCCGGGCTCAGCGCCTCCCCGGACCACAACCGCGTGGTCGGTATCGGCACCCAGGGACGGATCTGGGCCACAACCGCGGGAGCGCAGAACTGGTTCGAAGTCGGAACGATCCACGGCACCGCCCAAGCCGTCACCATCACCAACAACGGCGACATCCTCGTCGTCGATGACAGCGGCCTGAGCCTCATCCCCTACCAGCAGTAACGCGCATCGCGGCGGGCACCGCCCTCCGCCACCCGCGAAGGGCCCGCACGAATACCCGTGCGGGCCCTCCTCGTTCCCAGATCAGCCGCGGTGCTGGGAACCGTCACCGGTGCTCCCGCTGATGGGAGCGTGGTCTCGACGGAGCAGATACAAGGCTGCCCACCCGAGCAGGCCGAGCGTTGTGAAGATGTCAGCCACGTTGAAGATGGCGAACCAGTCGACAGCGATGAAGTCGACCACCTCTCCGCTGAGCGGTCCGGTTTCAGCGCGTGTGGTGCGGTCCCACAGGTTGCCGATCGCGCCGCCGAGGGCGGCAGCCAGCAGCGCAGTAGCGCCCATGCTCTGCCTCCGCAGCACTCGGATGACGATCCACGTGAGCAGCGCGGCGACAAGGACCATAACGCCGACGACAAGCGGCGCTCCCACATCGCCGCCGAGACCGAATGCGACCCCAGGGTTGAACACGAGGCGCAGGGATACGCCCAGCCCAAGGTCGATATCACGGCCTCCGTCGAGGTAGGACAGGGCCCACGCTTTGGTGAGTTGGTCGACCGTGAAGGCGGCAACTACGGCAGCAGCGGCAGCGAGGAGGCGTGTGAACCTGCTCACGACAGGACTTCGATGAGACGAACGATCACGCCGGACTCGACCAGGATGTACAGACCCAACCCGATGAACACGGCCGGCACGAGCCAGTGCTCGATCTTCTCAAGAGCCTCTGTGACAGCCTTGCTGGTACCCACGAAGCGGGCGATAAGACACCACACGGCAACGAGTACCAAGAACACGATGATGGTAACGATGGTGTCCGGAACCGGGTTGGTGCGGAAGACAGGTGTGTACAGCGAGATGTTGTCGGCACCGTTCGCGATGGTAATGCCGGCAACTCCGAGCAGGCCCCCGGCGCTGATGGAGCTTTCGTCGTCGTCGTCATCGTCGCCGCGATGTCGGAGCGTACGAATCAGCCCGTACACACCGATCGCAAGTGGGACCAGGCCCAGCAGCCCGACCCATTCATCCGGAACGATGGTGAGGCCTGCGGCGGCGAGGCTGCTGATTGCGACCAGAGCGATGAAGCCGAGGTACTGTCCGGCCACGACCTTCCATCCCGGGAGGGCTCCGCGTGCGGACGCGAGAAACAGAACGGTGAGGACGACGATGTCGTCGATGTTCGTCGCCGCGAACAGGCCGATGGCGGCCACGATGGTTCCGATCATCGGGCGTCGCTCCCGTACGTCTTGCACAGATCGACCTTGAAACCCGTCGCGGCGAGGAGTCGCTCGGCCGCTTCGAGAACATCGATCACCTCGGGAGTGGAGACAGAGTAAAAGTTCTGTCGGCCCTCACTGCGGGCAACAACGAGTCCGCATTCGCGGAGGCATCCAACGTGCTCTGACACGGTTGACTGCGCCAAGCCGAGTTCGTCGGTGAGGTCCCTCACCCGCGCTTCACCAACGGACAGCCGACGCAGGATCGTCAGGCGACTGTGATCGGCAAGAGAGTGGAACAGAGATACAGCAGCTGCGAGCTCTTGTGTCATCGGCATGTGACGATCATATCGGTAACTGCCGATTAATAAGTGGTGCGAAACCGATGGGTTTCGTACCGCCTTCCAGCCCGGTGGGTCTTCACGTCGTGGCGGAGGCTGCCGCGCCGGCGGCGGACGTTAGCGGCTTACTCCGCCTGACAAGGCCATCGCCGAGGGTGTGGGTGCTTGCCTGCTCGGACGGTTCCACCAGCGGTTTATGCGAGATGTGCATTGCTTGTGGTGGGTTGGTTGGTGTGTAGTCCAAAGGGCAGTTTTCGCGGCGTCGAGAGGGGTGAAGTGTCCGATGGGGCGGGAGTCGCTGTCGAAGGCGGTCCACTCGTCGCTGGGGCTTCGGGTGATGTATCCGAACAGTTGGTGGGCACAGGCGCCCATCACGAAGTCATTCTCGATGTGTTTCCACGTCGTGGGTGCGTTGGATCCTCTTGCGCCGAACATAAGCCGCTCCTTTGCGTGCCGGACGGCGAGATCGTGGCATCCCGCAGGGGAAGCGGAACGGGGATTGCGCCGCATCTCTCTGACCACTAGGTGCAGGCGCGGGTGCGCATCAGGCCCCGAGCTCAACATCCCAGCCTGATCAGCGAGCTAACGCAGGTAGCCGGACAGATGCTGCGGCTCGGCGCTGGCGCAGATCAATCGAATCGAGTGGCCGGCTGCATCCACAGCGTTGTGCGGGAGTGAGCGCCTACTCGGTGGCAGCCGTCTCCGGTTCTGCCTTCGGCTCCATATCGGGCTCGAAGTGGCCCAGCGACTTCTCTTGCAAGAACGCGCACAGCTCGGCCGCAACCTGAAGCTCGTGAGTGAGGGCGTTGAGTTCGAAGCTGGTCAGATCCAGAGCCTCGGTGGAAGGTTCAATCAGTACGTGCCACGCGAGGTCTTCATCGTTTTCGCGCGGTTCGATCCAGACGGTGTTGGGGGCGTTCTCCAGGGGCATGACGACAAGCCCGGTGTCCTGGCCCCCGTGGCCTTCTTGGATTGCAACGCGGACATCCTCGCCGGCGCCGCGGGCGGCGATGAATTCTGCCACCCAATGCTCGAGGGTGTTCTTGCTGTGGAATGGCATGGCGAGTCCTTGAGGTCGGCGAGGGAAGGAAAACGGCCCACCCCAGAGGGGCGGGCCGTTATGAGTATGCGGTGTCGTTACGCCGCGGCGGCGAGCTGCACGCGGTGAGCAACTTCCTGCTGCTGCCAGGTGGCGGCATTCAGCATCAGCCCGGACGACATCGCAGCCTGGTCAGCGAGCTGGCGGAGGTAGCCGCCGGACAGGCGTTGCGGCTCGGCGCTGGCATACTCAAAGCGCATGGAGATTGCAGGCTGCACCCACAGCGTCGTCCGCGTGTGCGCGGCCTCTGTGTCCGTCCACGTGATGGTGAAGGACTCGTTGCGGCGGAGTTTGGTGGACAGAACGACCTGCAGGTACTGCAGCAGGCGATCGTCGATCTCGATGGCCTGGGGGTCCGAGCTGTAGAAGAGCTTTCCCATGATGACTCCTTGCGGTGAGGGGTGCGGGGGTGAATCAGAAAAAGAGGGGGGCGACGACGCCCACGGCGGTCGCAGAAACCACAACGGCCGCAGCGGTCACGCCGATGTACCACCGTTGGGCCGCGACAGCGGTGCGAGAGGGAACGAACGTCTGCCGACGCAGACGTGAAGGTTGTCCCCAAGCGAACGCGTTGCTAGTCATGGCGGCCTTCCTTCCATTAGGTCTTGGGCTGTCAACCCCGGTGATGATCAACGTAGCAGATTGTAAACACAGTTAGGTAATCCAGTTGAGTGTCACTGCTGCTGACGACTACCAGGCGTAATCATCACCGGCGGAAGGTTAGATGGTTAGGTATAGTGCTTCGAGACATACGCAACGTAGGGAACGGGTCCATGACGGTAGAAACAGGCGACACATCGCCGCTCTCGGCGGCGCTGACGTTCTACTCCCAGGAACGTGATGCCGCGGCGGCGCGTGCTCGAAAGCAGCTCGGCGTCAACGAGCTCGAGGCCAACGCCATGTCTTACCTCGCAAAGAACCCCGGAGCGCGACCCTCAGAGCTGGCCAGCTATCTGCGTGTCACGTCTGCCGGCATCACCACGATGGTCGAACGGCTCGTGCGCCGCGAAATTATGCGCCGCGAAGCTGACCAGGTGGACCGCCGCGTCAACCACATCCACCTGGCGGTCGACATCGAGAAGGAGCCGTGGTCACAACTGGCGCTGTTCGATGCCACGTGCCGCCAGCTCATCGCGCACCTGGACCCCAAGGTCGAGGCCGATTTCGCCGACTTCCTTCGCCACGCCACGCTGGCCGCGCGTGAAGAGGCTGCACGTGTCGACCGGGCCGTCGCCTAGTTAGCTCTGCGCCTCGGCCGCAAGTTGAGCCATATGCTCAACGGACTTGCGCTGGAGAAACGCGCACAAGTCTGCGGCGTGGGAGATCTCACGGCACAGATCGTAAACGGAGTCTGGGGATAGCTCCGTCACCTCAGGCTGTGCCTCGAAAGTGACGCGCCAGTCAGGTACGCCCACAGCAATCGGTGCCAGGTACACGGACGTTGTTGCGTTTGCCAAAGGAAAGATGACCAGGCCGCTGTCGACGCCATCGACGGGATCCTGATCGGCAACGAACGCGACAGCGCCTCCGCCAGTCCCGCTTGCGGCAAACTCATCGAGCCACGCGCTCAGCGTGTCTTTACTGCGAAACGGCACCCTGCTGCCTCTTCAATCTCCCTGGCGGATCGTTCTTCCGCCAGCCGATCGTACGACATCGTGGACGCCGCCCATCAATGTACAATCGCAACAGCTGCTAGCTCGAAGATTCCTCCACGAGCTGACATGCGCGCTGTTGCAGGTAGTCACAGAGGTGCGCCGCCAACAACAACTCTTCAGCGAGATCACGAAGGCCGTGACCGTCCAGCTCGGTGAGTACTGGCTGCGCACGCTACCCATAGGCCGCCAGCGCAGCGGACGCTAACCGTGCCAGCAGTGCAAAACCGATCGGTTTCGCTCCAATACGGTTGTCGAAGGACATGTAGTCGCGCCTGCCGGGGCTGGCCTTCACCGAGCTGCGGCGTGTGCTTGCTGAGCGGGGGCGGGTTCGGTCCAGTGGTCGAGGTCGATTATGAGGCCGCTGGTGCTGTTTGCTTGGGCGGCGAGTTGCTGGAGGTATGCGCCTACGAGGGGTGTTGCTTCGGGTGTGGTGTAGGTGAAGCGGAGGGGGATGTTGGGGTTCATCCAGATTGTGATGCGAGGTTCGGGGTTGGCACGTTGGGTCAGGGTGAGGGTGAAGTTCTCGCCGCGGCGGAGCTTGGTCGCGGCGATGACTTGGATGTAGTGCAGGAGGCGATCGTCGATGATGGCGTCGCTGTTGCTGTAGTAAAGGTTTCCCATGGGCCCTATCAGTCGGATGGTGGGCGCGCGCAGGGAGTGACGGGCCTGTCGCACGAGACGGCGGTGCCGCTCACATATGAAGAGCACGACAGGGCCTGCTCCGTCACAAAAATGTTCGGACCCCGGGCGGAGGGTGTTCCTCAGATGGTGATGCTCGCGATTTGCACCGTGATGCGTGCGGATTTGTCGGGGTGTGCGGATCGCAGATGATCAGCGATGTCGCGGGCAATAGTGGGGGCGGGGCTGCTGTGGGTGGCGACTCGGGCCGATATGGTCGTGCGCTCGTTCGTGGTGCGTAGATTCACGATGGGCTCTGGGGCTGGTGAGGTGCCGAGGGTGGCAGCGATCGCTCGTGCGATTCGTGTTGGTGTGGGCGCTGAGGGGTACACGGCGGTAACTCCCGGAACGCTGAGGACGAGGGTGGTCAGGTCCTCCGGCTGCGGAGAGGGGGTGGGTTGTTCGCTACTCATCTGGCGTCGTCTCCTGCAGCCGCGTCGTGGATGTTTTCGACAGTGATGTTGAGGGCGTCGATGTGCAGCTCGGTGTGTTCGTGAAGGACCTTCATTACCTGTTCGCGGAGCTGGGTGAGCAGTGGTGGCATCGGCGTGTGTGTGGCGATGCTGACGGTGATGTTGACATGTACGGGGGCGTGTGGTGTGTCGGCTTCACCGGTGATTCGACATGCTCCGACCAGGATGCCGGGGATGGTGTCGCTGACGTCACGGATGAGGGCACGTACGGCTCCTTCGGTGATGCTGAGGCTCACCAAGGGGTCGGGGTGGTGCAGGGGGAGGTCGCGTCCGGCCCGAAGCTCGGCGCCGATGTTGTTGATGATGTCGTTCAGCCAGGACGGGGGAGGAGCAGGCACGGTATCGGCGTCGTGTGCGATCAGATCGCGGGAGAGGTGGGAGACACGCTCGAGAGCGCGCAGCGCGTTGACGCACTCCGGGCACTCCTCGATGGCGGGGTCGTAGGGGGTGCGGTCGTGGGCGAGGTAGGTGCTGAGCTCGTCGAGGGTTTTGCCGCAGTCCAGGACGGTGCGGTCGGAGTTGGTGTCGGTCATCGCCATCCCTCCATTCGGACTGTGATGTTCACTCGTGCTCGTGCGAGTTTGCCGCGTGCTTGGCCGGTGGTGACCCCCATTGCATCGGCAATGTCTTGGTAGCTCAGTCCCGCCACTTCGCGAAGGAGCCAGCATTGCCGCTGATCCTCGGGCAAGGCGTCCAACGCTTTGGAGAGTTCGCGCAGTTGCGCGTTGCGTATTGTCGTCTCCTCCGGGTCGTGTCCGGTGGCTGCATGGTCGGCCGGGAAGACTGTTTCCGGGGGGCGTTTTTTGAGGTGGGCGAATGCGCGTCTCGTGGCGATACGCATCATCCATGGCTTGGCTTGGCTCGGGTCACGCAGGGTGGGCAGTTTCTTCCAGGCGACGACGTAGGTGTCTTGGAGGATGTCGTCGGCGTCGGTGTAGCTGCTGACGATGCGAGCGATGTAGGCGCGCATGATGGGTGCGTGTCGGGTGATGAGGGTGCGAAAAGCGGCCACGTCCCCGTCGACTGCTCGCTGGACAAGCAAGTCGTCGGCTGCGGCGGCCAATCCTTGATTGGACGGAGAACCGCTGGTCGTGGTTGGGGGCATGGACTCCGCTTACCTTTTTTGTGACGATCGCACCGTGTCCGCGCTCATGTGTGTGACGGTGCCGCTGCACATGCAGCGAGTGAATTTATACCGTAAGTCGACCGGCTAAGTGCTGCTTGCCCGTCCAAGCCCTCGATCCACTCGTGGAAGGACCACCAGCTATGACCACCTCCGACAACGACGCTGCTGCGGCGGCGAAAGACCGCTTCGAAGACGCCACCGACGCGCTGCAACACGCCTCCACGAACGGCAGCGACGGCACCGCTCGTTCCGGCAGTCACGTCGCTGACCATGTCTCCGTCGAGATCGACGAGGCGAAACAGCAGGCCGAATCCGCCATCGACACGACCCTGCAGTCTGCAGTGAACGCCGTGGAGGGAGCGCGCGCCACCTACCAGCGGGACCCGAAGAAGGCACTCATCACGGCCGGCGCCGTCGCGATCGGACTCGTGGCCCTCGTCACACTGCTACGCCGCCTCTAACAACTCCAGACCACCTATCGACCTCAGTCACACCCATAACGAAGGAGCAACCCATGTCCACTCCCACCAACGACGACGCGCAGCTGTCCGCCGACGAAGACTCCTACGAAGGCGCAGACGTCGAAGTCTCAACCGAGACCGACACCACCTCCAAGCCCGGCGGGCTCGGTGAAGACGGAACCATTCCGAGCGACCCTAACGGTGTCGCCGCCGGGCACACCGGCACCGCCTCCAACTTCAACCCGGAAGAGGATGAGGACGCGCACTGACTGTACGCTGCGCTGACAGCTCGACGAGCACGGAGAAGTTCGATGTCCCCGGTGTGGGGCCCGTGCTCGTCGAGCTGTGCGCGCATCACTTCACCCTCACGAACGAACGGATGATGCTGCTCGGCACCGTGACCCGCCTCACGGGCCGAGCCGTCGACGTCGTCGACTACGAACGTGTCGCGCAACACCTGCACGACATGGGGGTCATTTGAGGCTGCGCCAACGGGAGCGTCTGAGGGTGTGTTATCGGCGTAGCTGCCACCACTTTCGCCTGGGGTGTGGGCGTGGCGTTGACGGCTTTGGTGGGGAGGGCGCGTCAGGACCGTCGGCTGCTTCTTCGAGCCGGATTTGGCGGCCTTCTTTGACGTCGCTGCGCTCTTTCTCGGCCTGTTTTTTGCTCTTTCGGGTGTCGCGGGCGGGCAGCTGAATGTCTTCTTCGGCGGCGATGCCGCCTTGCAACTGGCGGCCGCGTTCGAGTTCGGCGTCGAACTCGGCGCCGAACAGGAGGGCGAGGTTCGCGATCCACAGCCAGAGCAGGAAGATGATGACCCCGGCGAGCGAGCCGTAGGTGCGGTCGTAGTTGGAGAAGTTGGCGACGTAGATCCCGAAGCCGGCGGTCGCTATAGCGAGGGCAGCGATGGCGATGATGGCGCCGAGGCTGATCCAGCGGAACTTCGGCTGTTTGGCGTTGGGGGTGGCGTAGTACAGCACCGCGACGAGGAACACGATGACGAAGAGCATGACCGGCCATTTCGCGATGTCCCATGCGATTTGCACGCCCTGACCGAGGCCAAGGGCGTTGCCGATAGCGGTAGTGACATCACCCGAGATGACGAGACCGAGCGCGACGAGGACAAGCGCTACCACGGCAATGACGGTGACCAGCAGCTGCATCGGGCGCAGCTTCCAGAAGGGGCGTCCTTCGTCGATTTCGTAGATGCGGTTCATTGCACGGCTGAAAGCGCCCACGTATCCGGATGCTGACCAGAGGGCGAGGGCGATACCGGTGACGAGTGCGATACCGGCGCCTCGAGATGACGCGATCTGCTCGATCGGTTCGCGGAGCGTGTCAGCGGCGTTGGGGGCGACGTCTTGGATGATGCCGATGATGGCGTTGGCGGCGGCGTCGCCTTGGCCAACGACACCCAGTACGGAGAAGATCGCAATCAGCGCCGGAAATAGTGCGAGGACGGCGTAGTACACCAGGCCCGCGGCGGCGTCTGTGCACTGGTCAGCGGAGAATTCCCGCACTGTCTTTCGCAGCACGTACTTCCATGACCGCTTCGTCAGCTCGGTGGGAGAGTCTGGCTTCTCGTCAGCGTCCGGGTGCGGCGCATCCGCGCTGGTCTTATTGCCTGGTTTTTGCTTCAGCATGTCCGTCCCGAGGGTTCAGAGCACACCGCGCGTGTGCGGGCGCATTTCAGTGTCCGACATCAGGTGCCCCCACTGCAGGGGCTTGCCTGCCCACAGGCACCGCGTCCCGTGGGCTCAAGAGTCCTCGAGGTCGGTTCGCGAACGCGCAGCGTCTACGAGCTGATTTGCCTCGCGTCGCGAGTAGCCAGTACGGAGAATCTGGCGGAAATGACGCCGTTGATGCCGGGGTGTAGGGGTCGGCCATAAGCGATAGGGAGGTGTTCCGCCGTGCGGGCGGCCCGAGTTTGGCGGGCTCCCTTTGCCCGAGCATCGGCCTAGCCTCCCTTATTTCCTTGGCGCTTCCATCACGTAGCCGGCGCCGCGAACGGTGCGAATGAGCGGCTCCTGGCCGGCGTTGGTCTTCCTGCGCAGGTGATGGATGTAGAGCTCGACGACGTTGGAGCTTCCGCCGAATTCGTAGTTCCAGACGCGGTCGAGGATCTGCGCCTTCGACACCACGCGGCGTTGGTTGCGCATGAGGAAGCGCAGCAGCTCGAACTCCGTCGCCGTCAGCTGGATCTCGCGGTCGCCGCGCACGACTTCGTGGCTGTCCTCGTTCAGCGAGAGGTCGCCGACGCGCAGGATGGGCTCGGAGTCGCGGGTGAGGGCGGTGCCCGCGCGTCGCATGAGCCCGCGGAGGCGTGCGACGACCTCCTCGAGGCTGAAGGGCTTGGTGACGTAGTCGTCGCCGCCGGCGGTGAGGCCGGCGACACGGTCGGCCACGGAGTCCTTCGCGGTGAGGAAGAGCACGGGGACGTCGTTGCCCGAGTGCCGCAGTCGCTGCAGGACCGCCATGCCGTCGAGGTCGGGCATCATGACGTCGAGCACGAGGGCGTCAGGTTCGAAGTCGCGGGCGGCCTGCAGGGCGTTGAAGCCGGAGCCGGCGGTGCGCACTTCCCAGCCCTCCATGCGCAGTGCCATCGACAGCAGGTCGGTGAGCATCTGCTCGTCGTCGATGACGAGCACGCGCGTCATTTCGCAACCACGACGGTGCCGGGGCTTTCTGCCAGATACGTCACAGACGAAGCATATGAGTGTCGGGCGGTCGTAATGCTGGCTTCAAGCGGCGCGAGGTCTGCACTGCTACCGCTTTGCGCCCCGGATTATTCGAAGCGGAACCGATCGGTTACGTGCCGTCGTGACGGTCAGATGATGTCGTAAGGCGACTCCTCATCGTCGAACACCTGCCCAGAATGGTTGCGCCACCCGTCGCCGCCGCCGTCGGCGAGGCCGCTATCAAGGCGCACTGTGGAGGAAGCGATGGTGATCGAACTTGCCGCCGCCGACACGAAGATGCTGAGACGTTCGCCCCCGTCCAGCGTGACCGTGATGAAGCCACCGCCGGCGCGCGTGGCGCCGAGAACCTGAGCCTCGATATCCCCGACGCTCTCCAACGGCGCGAGAGCATGGGTGGCACCATTCACGGTCAGCTGAACCCGTTCGATGCTCTGAGTCATGCGGTACAACGTAGATGTCGCTAGGTCTCACCGGCATCGGGGTTGCACCATCGGAAAGCGCGTTGCACACTGCGACTGTTGTCACGCCTCTACCGGGTGATTCCGTCGGTCGGCGTCGCGCGCGAGTTGGTCCGGAGTGCGCCCGGCCGGCTCATCAAGCACGTGAAGTCCCTGTGGCGAGTTGGCGGCGTCGGTCAGCATCCGCAGCCAGGACGGGTTGAGCTGCGGTGTGTGGCCACCCTCGTATCTAAACGCCAGCTTGACTCCGGGGTACAGGTAGACGCTTGTCCGGCCACCGCCGAGGCTGATGTCGATCTTCCATGTGAAGGTGAACCGCTCCCCGCGGCGGATCTTCGCCACGATGACCGCCTGCAGGTGAGCGAGCTCCCGGTCATCGAAGTCGGCACTGACACTCGAGTCGTACGTGAATCTCCCCATCGGAAACCTCCAACATCGGGACCCCCGGCGCGACCATCATGGCGAGAGGTCCCACACGCCGGAGGAACGACGTCCGTGTCAGCGTCTCAGACGACACGTTCACCCCTGGACCCTTGCGAAAACCTTCCCGGGCTGTTGTGCAAATGTGAGCAACATCGCGGGTGCGATAATTCGGAGCGGCCGGGCGATTTCGCGATGGCCCAGCCTCGAACGAGATGAAGGACACGCTCGCCCCGTGGGACGACTGATCTACACGCAAGACTCCAGCTACGACATCGACGACCGTATCCTCGCGCACCTCCGCGTCGTCATGATGAACAAGCTCCGCCGCCGTGAAGGCTTCATGCTCCAGATGCCCACCACCGGCGGCGGCCGCTCCTCCATCTGGATCAGCCCCACACGGGCCCTGCTCATGCAGTTCTACGGCGGCCGCGCACCGCAGCTCGACCGTGAGTTGATCGACAAGATGATGCACGACGCGAGTAGCGCCGACGGGCTCACCCTCTCGAACCGTCTGTAACGGCATCGCCACAGGTGATGTGGCGGGTGAATCTCGGACCGATCCGTTCTGTCTCCCCGGCGTCCGCGTTAGCGTGACGCCGTAACGAAGCCCCACCGCATCAGCCATCCTGCGGCAGCCCGCCTCGCCGGCGTCCCCCTCGAAAGCCTCGACGCATGGGCAGCCGTCGACCGGCAAGGACGCTACGACACCGCCGAGTTCAAACTCTGGACCGAAATACACGTGGCCGTCCGCTCAATCGATGGGCGCTAAGCCGGCGCCATCCCCGCGTCGAAATAGGAGACGGGTCCGAATGCACCCTCTCGATGATCTGTTGCGCCTTGTAGGTTTCCTCATTGGTGCGATTCCGATCGGTTTTGCGGCGCGCGTGGCGGCGTCGACGAGGTGCCTGTGAATCGCGGCGATAGATGTCGCGGTGGGCGCGTCGTTCAGCGGCCGATGAGGAGGGCTTCCTGGGCGGCGTCGACGGCTTCGGGTGTGAGGTGGGTGTGCCCGTTGATGTCAAGAACACGTCGGATCTGCGTGACGAGGCGATCGGCGAGGCGGAAGTTCCCGTTGGTGGCGCGCACGATGGCGGCTAGGGCGGCGGTGTGCGCGAGCCCTGCATCGCCGGGGTCTGGTGAGGGGAGGTGTTGCGTGACGACGGCGGTGAGTTCGTCGCTGCGGAGGGGACGGTATTCGTGGGCGAAGCCGATCCGGCTGTAGAGCTGGGGGTAGCGGGCGAGGCGTTTTTCGATTCCGGGCATGCCGATGAGGATGACGCCCATGTGGTGGCGGTCGTAGAAGTCGCGGGCTTGTTCGAGGCCGGCGGTCTTGAGCCTGTCGGCTTCGTCGATGATGAGCAGTTCTGTGTTTCCGCTGTGTTGGGATTCGGGGTGGACGTAGGGGTCGACGTGACCGTGCCGGGCATAATCAATGGCCCACGAGACTTGTTGGCACGCGCGGGGTAGGCCCTGATCGATCTGTTTGATGGTTGCGGCGACGGTGGGGGTGAAGAACGCTGTGCGACTCTGTTGGATGCCCTCGGGGACGGGAGGGAGCGGGCCACCGTTTCGGGCGAGCGGGTACCACTGTTCCCACTCGTCGGTGCCGGCATAGTGGCGGGCGGAGAGAGTCTTGCCGATGCCGGGTGGACCGTAGCAGAGACCGACGTACCGGTGTGAGCGTACGGTGTCGGCGAACTCCACGAATCGCCGGTGCTCTCGGGTGCTGACGAACGCGGGGCGGGTGTCGGAGTGTGGTGGGGGCGCCTGGGTGAACTCGTCGAAGGTGCCGTTGAGGAACCGTCGCCCGTCGTCGTCCGCGCCGACGAGGACGGATACTGGCTTTGCGACGGTCGGTTCAGTCGCTGGCATAGGTCCTCAGCCCGTGTCTCTTCGATTGCGGGGTTGGCGCGTCGGTCTCGGGCGGAGAGAGAGGCGCGGCCGTGGGTCGGTGCCGTGTGTCTTCCGGCAGAGAGCTGGCGACGTTGCTGAGGGAGCGAAGTTGCTGCTTCAGCGCCCGGCGCCGACTATTTCTTGCGCTCTGCAGGTCGGCGAAGGTGATCGTTTCGGAGGATCGTTCAGGGGCGATCGCGCGGCACAGGAATGCGTTGTCGTGGAACAGACGGATATCGCCGAGGTCGCGGGGGTTGTATCGGACGGTGACGTCTTCACCGACGTAGGCGGCGAGGACGGGCGAGACGTACCGGGTGGAGGCGAACCGGATGCCGTCGCGCTGCACGCGTCTGGTTGCCGTGGCGGTCAGCAGCAGCGCGTCAAGGTCTTCCGGGTGTGCGGGCATCCGCGGGATGAAGCTCCCGCTGCGCCAGCGCGCGTGCGGTGCCATCCCGGTCGCGGAGTGCGGGCGCTCGTTGTATTCCTCGACGATGAACCGCTCGAGGACGTCGTCGAGCTGGTGCGAGGTCAACGTGGGGGCGCTGGTGGGTGTGCCGCCGGTACCGTGCGGGATGAAGCCAGGTAGGTGCGGGAGCAATTCGGTCGTGATGGTGCGGTACAACCGCTCGATCTTCCCGCGACCTTGCGGAACGCCGACCCGCGAGTGAATGAGGCGCACGTGCAGGTCTAGGCACACCTGTTCGATCCGGGCTGAGGTGAAGTCCGATCCGTGGTCGCTGTAGAGAACATCGGGGAGCCCCGACACCACCCACGAGGCACGTCGTTTCCGGCTCGCGGCCTGATGAAACGCGAGTGCGGAGCGCTCGGCCGTGGGCGCCGAAACCGCCAGTGCGTATCCGGCGACGGCACGGGAGTAGTCATCGAGCACGATCGTCAGCCAGGGGCGCACAGGCGTCCGCTTGTCGTCGAGGATCATCATGTCCAGCAGCGTGTGGTCCATCTGCCACTGCTCATTCGGGGCGGTTGTCGTGCGCCGGTAGACGAGCTCGAACTTGTCGCGATACGCGGCGTCACCGCCCTCAGCGAGAGCTGTCAGGCCCGGGTCGATAGCGTGCACGATCTGGCGAACGGTCGTGTACCCAGGAGCTGGCAAACCTCGATCGCGCGCGATATCGCCGACGCGCCGATGGATGTACGCGATGGTGGGAGCCGGCCGGCGCACGGCCAGCGCTTCAACCGCGGTGATCAGTTCCGCGGGGGTGCGCGAGGTGCCCTTATCTCGGCGAGGCGGTCTTGCGAGCTGCCCCGCATCGATGCGAGCGGCCCATCGTTGCAAGGTTCGCACCGTGACGCCGGAGTGCTCCGCGATCCGTGTCCACGGCACGCCGTCGAGGTGTTGGCGCACAAGCTCGGCTTTCTGCCGGTCGCTGAGGTGCGCCATGATCCCTCGTCAGGCCCGCTCGACGTGATCGGCCAGGTGCCGGTAGATCGTCGGCCGGGATACCCCGAAGGTGTCGGCGATCTCCTGCACGGTGTGCGCACCCTCGTCGTACATCGCGCGGGCCTGTCGGATCTTCGTCGGCGTCATCTTGAACTTCGGGCCGCCCTTACGTCCCCGAGCTCGCGCCGCCGCAAGGCCATCGTGCGTCCGTTCCACAATCAGGTCATGCTCGAACTCGGCGATCGCGGCGAGCATATGGAAGAACAACCTCCCGCCCGGTGTGGTCGTATCGATGCCCTGGGACAGCGCCCGAAGGCCCACTCCACGCTGTTGTAACTCGTCGGCGATCTGCTTGAGGTTGCGCATGGATCGGCCAAGCCGGTCGAGCTTCGTCACGACGAGGGAGTCCCCTTCCCTCAGGTAACCGAGAGCATCGGTCAGCGCGGGTCGCTTCGCCAGAGTGCCGGAGGCGTGCTCGACGAAGATCTTGTCGCAACCGGCCGCTTCGAGCGCGTCGGTCTGACCGTCGGAATTCTGCTCGCGCGTCGAGACGCGGGCGTATCCGATCGTGGCCATGTCCTCAGCGTAACGCGAACGCCGGCTTCGTTACATAGTTTGCGGACACGGGTTGTGAGACACGACTCGCGGAAGCAGCTCTGTGGAGTTGCTTGCTCGGTGGCGGCGTTCTGCGGACGCTCGGTGTCGCTGGTTAGCTCCCAAGGATGAGGACGCTGGCGGCAGCCTCCACAACGTCGTCGGTGATCGTTTCGAGCTCGTTGATCTTGAGCACGCGGCTGATTTGAGGGAAGAGTCGTTCGAGGAGGCGGAAGTTGCCTCGGGTGATGCGTTCGATGGCGGCGATGGCTTGGGCGTCGGTGAAGTCGTCGGGGTTGAGGGTGCGTCCGAGGTGTTTCCAGTGTCGATCGAGGACGAAGAGGAGTTCGTCGCGGCCGAGGGCGCGGTAGCGGTGGGAGAAGCCGAGGCGGCTGTAGAGCTGGGGGTAGTGGCGGAAGCGCTGGTCGATACCGGGCATGCCAATCAGGATCATCGCGAGGTGGGTGCGGTCGTGTTCGTCGCGGAGCAGCTCGAGCGCGGTGGGCGTGAGCCGCTCGGCTTCGTCGACGATAAGCATCTCGACCCGCCGAGTGGTGTCACCGTTGTGCACGCCGACAACCTTCCCAATTGTGCGCAGGTGCTCGTCGATGCAGATGCCGACCTTGACCTGCCACTTGCTGATGTCGCGCATGAGGTCTTTGGGTCGCGGCAGCACCTCGGGTGTGTAGAAGACCGTGCGCGAGCGATGCGCGAGCGCGTTGTGTTTCGCGTCGTCCTCGCCGCGCGGGCCCCACGCGGTGATGTACGGCTCGAGGGTGTCCCAGTTGGCGTAGCGGCGGGCGGAGTTGGTCTTTCCGACTCCGGCATCACCGTGGCAGATGCCGATGGTGCGCTCCTTCTTCACCGCGTTCGCGAACTCGGTGAAGCGGCGGTGTTCCTTAGTGACGATGAAGCTCTGAGTCATCACTCCTCCTCGTAGGTGCGGAGTCGTTTCTTGCGCGGGGTGAGGTCCGCGAGGTGGGATTCTTCGCGGTGGGCGGAGGTGGGGATGCGGTCGTTGAGGGTACGGCGGAGTTCGTGGCGGCGGGCGCGACGGGCGGCTTCGATGTCGCGGAGGCTGAGGCGGATGTTGGGGTGGGCTTCGTCGACGGCGACACAGATGAAGGTGTCGTGGTCGTATACGCGGATCTCGGAGACGTCGCGGGGGTCGTAGCGGATGGTGACGGTGTGTCCGACGAACGGGGCGAGGGTGGGCGCGAGGTAGCGCTGGCCCTGAAAGTGGATCCCGTCTCGCTGAACGGTGCGATGCGTGGGCACGGTCAGCAGCAGGCCGTCGAGTTGGTCGAGTGTGTCGGGCATGCGGGGCATCCAGCCGTCCGCGACCCACGCGTCGCGCGGGGAGATGCCGAGTTCCTGATGGGTGCGCTGGTTGTAGGTGGTGATGAAGGCACCGATCGCCCTGTCCACGCTCGGGAGATCGAGCACGGGCTGCGGGGTGCGGTTCCCGGGGCCGAGGTGGCCGGGGAGGGTTGGGAGGACCTCGGTGTTGATGGTGCCGAAGAACCGCTCGATCTTGCCGCGCCCTTGGGGTCGGCCGACGGTCGAGAAGATGAGCCGGAGGTGCAGCTCGACGGCGGTGCGTTCGAGGTGGTGGCTGGTGAAGTCGGACCCGTGATCGACGTGCAGCACGTCGGGGATTCCGCACATCGCCCACGCCGGGTCGGTCTTCCGCCAGATCGCCTGCCGCAGCGCGAGGGCGGTGTTCAGCGACGAAGGCGCTCCAGTGAAGACCATGTAGCCGCAAATCGCGCGGGAGTGATCATCCATCACGGTCGTCAGCCAGGGGCGATCGGGCTTCCCATTCGCGCCGACGATGAGGACGTCGAGTTCGGTGTGGTCGGCCTGCCAGATCTGGTTGGGCCGTTCCGCGCGGCGGCGGAACACCAACTCGTGCCGGTCGCGGTAGGAAGCGGGGCCCTCCAACGCGAGGGTGACGAGCGCTGGGTCGATCGCCCGCACGATCTGCCGGACGGTGGCGTAGCTGGGCGCCGGCCTGCCGTCGCACAGGCACTCCTCGGCGGTTAGGCGATGCAGCGTCGCGATCGACGGGCGAGGCCGAGTCAGAGCGAGCCGCTCGATGGCGGCGACGGTCGCCGGGTCAGTGCGCCGGCCGCCCTTGTCTGTCCTCGTAGTGTCGTCGAGCCCGGCGAGCCCGTCTCGCTTGTAGAGCTGATGCCAGCGCTGCAGCGTCCGTGTGCCGATGCCACTGTCGCGGGCGAGGGCCGCGAGTGGGACCTGATCTTCGACGTGAAGTCGAAGGATCCGCCACCGCTCGAGGCCGTCCATCGGTCGCTACGTCGCTGCACTCTCGCGGGCCGTGTGGGCATGCTGGTGGCGGTAGAGCGTCGCGCGACTCCACCCGACGAGACGAGCAGCGTCCTCAGCGGTACGCCCGCGCGCTCGCGCATCTGCGGCGATCGCGAGCTTGTCCGCGATCACGACCGGATCCGAAAGAGGCCGACCGAACCGGGTCCCGTTCGCCCGGGCGGCCGCGATGCCAGCGTTGACCCGTTCCACGATGAGTTCCCGCTCGTACTCCGCGAGCGTGGCGAGCATGTTCAGCATCAGCCGGCCCGTCGACGTCGATGGATCGATGCCGTCCGAGATCGACCGGACCTGCACCCCGCGCTCGCGCAGCAGGTTCACCGTGTTCAGCACGTCGATCAGGGAGCGGCCGAGCCGGTCGACTCGCCAGACGACGACGGTGTCGCCGTCCTCGGCGTACTCGAGGAGCTTCTTCATCCCGGTCCGCTCGATCGCGGTCTTGCTCCCCGAGGTGACGTCCGCGAAGACGTCGCGCTTCTGCACCCCGGCGGCGACGAGCGCGTCGAGCTGCAACTGCGCGTCCTGACTCGACGTACTCACACGCGTGTATCCCAGAAGTCTCACGGTCTCATTCTGACTCGGAAACACCTCCCGCGTCCCCTCCTGAGACAAAACACGGCAAGACGTCTTTCTGAGGCAATAGATGCCCCGAGATCCCGGACCTGCTGGGCGCCAAACGACCGCGGGGCGGGGCGTCTCGCAAAGCTGTACATATTCGAGACACCGATGGGGTCCGGCGGGCGGTGGTGTTTGTCAGCGCAGGTCTTGGTGTCAGCGGGCTACGGGGTTGACGGAGACGATCTCGATGTGGAGGTCGTTCAAGGCGGTAAGCAGCCCCAGGAGGTGCGACTGGTCGGGCACGTCGCCAATCAGTCGTGTCAGTCCGTCCGTGTCGGTGTCGATCTCAAACGCAGTGAACGAGTCCGTCAGCGCGGGGCTCATCCGGCCACGAACCATGACCTGGTAGATGCGCGCACTCATTTCGCCTCCCGCGCCCGTCCGTGCCAGCCGGTGATGTTCCATGCTTGCCTGCAACCTTCGTAGAACCTCACCCGGACATGGTGATTCCGCGGGTCTCCGGGCGGAGCTGACGACTGATGGCCGGCGGCACTAGCCCACGCCGCGGTCATGGAAGGCGGTGTTCGACGACGTCGACGTGTTCATGTCGGATGGGTTCGCTGACGTGCTGTTCGCTAATGACGTTGGCGACGTTCACGGTGATCTTCTCGACCGGAACGATGCGGGTGGTGACGGTCAGCTGTTCTTCGCGCAAGACGATCACGATCGGTAGCGTCGGTGCGTTCGACGATACCGAGCTCCGACTGTTCTGGCCGGTGATGGGTGCGCGGGTGATGCGGAGTTCCTCGCGGCGCACGTCTGCGGTGAACGTGCGCGTTTCGGTGACGATGACCTTCTCGATTCGGATCGCCTCGACGGGGACTGTTTCGGTGCTGACGTGAAGGTGTTCCTCGTGTCGCACCAGTTCCGGATCGTCGGTCGGGGTCATCGCCGCGGTGCGGGCGGGCCGACCTGGCGACCACCCGGCCGCGATCGGAACAGCTTCAGCGCCAGGGGAAGAAGGATCGGAAGTAAGCGGATCAGCTTGTGCATGGGTGGTTTCCTGTCAGAGAGGGGTGGTGCTGGCCCCGCCAGGGAGCGGGACCAGCACCACGCGGTGTTCCGGGGCGATCAGACCCGGGGCGGCAGCGTGGGACGCTGCGGCTGGGTGCGGGTGGCGTTCTGGACCTGGTCCTTCGCCTGCTTGGCCTGCTCCGTAACGCTGGGCGCGTTCTTGGCTTCCTGCTGGATCTTCGGCGCCTCTTCTTCGGCCTTGGTCAGCATCGCTTCCCAACGCTGCTGCATGGGCTTGATCAGTCCACCACCGGCGCCGACGATGATCACACCGGCGATGATCGCGAGCACGGCGATGAGGATCGGGGTGGTGACGGTCGTGGCGACCTCGATCTGGTTCAGCGCGGCGGTGACACCGAGGAACAGGATGAAGATCGCGACGATGTTGGCGAGGATCTTCCCGTACGACAGCCCGCCCAGGGTGTTCTGGATGAGCCCCTTCGCGCCGGCGGCGATGGCGGCGGCGATCACGATGATGATGATCGCGACGATGATCTTCGGCAGGAACCCGATGATGCCTTCCAGCAGGTCGCTGACCGGGTTGGGTCCGAACACACCGAACGCGAACTGCAGCACGAACAGCACGAGCGTGTAGTAGACGATCTTCCCGACGATGTCGGACGCGTCCAGTTTCGACTTGGCCAGTGCCTTCTTGATTCCGCCGCGTTCGACAAGACGGTCGAAGCCGACCTTTTCGAGGAGCTTCTCCAGCCCCTTGGAGATGAGCTTCGCGACGATGAGGCCGACGATCAGGATCAGCAGGAACAACAGGGCGAGCGGGACGAACGTGATGACCGCGGCCAACGCGTCCTGCAGGATGACAGGGATATTCATAGTGGTGACTCTCTTTCAGAGGGATTGGTGACGCACACCGAGTGGGCTCGAGGGTGTCAACGGAATTGCGATTGTTGCGGCGGGGTCAGGGGTGGGTGAAGTCGTGCCGGCCAGGAGCCCGCTCTGAACTGACCGGCACGACAGGGGGGGTCTACTTCGAAGGGGTGCTGTCCGCGTCGGGGTCGATCAGCTCGATCTCTTCGTGAGACACGTCTTCGGTGACCTGCTGCTGGTCGGTGACCGTCTCGGTGCCGAGTCTGACGCGCTCGACCGGGACGGTTTCCTTGCTGGTGACGACTCGCTCCCCGGTGAGGACCACTTCGTGCTCCTCCGAGGTGAGCTCCCCGCCGGTCATCGCGTCGCCGAGGTTGGCGTCGGTGATGGGTTCGCGGGTGACGGTGATCTCTTCGTGGCTGACCGGGACGGTCTTGGTGACCTGCTCGGTGACGATGTGCTTGCGCAGCCGGGCTCGGCCGGTCTCGACCTTCTCTGTTCCGACGTGCAGCTGCTCCTCAGACCGGGTCATCGCATCGCCGGTGGTGGGACCGGAGGTGTCGTAGCCCTCCGTGTCACGGGGAGCGGCGTTGCCCCGGTCGGTGTCCTGGTCATACAGTGCCGCGTCAGGGGCGGCGGTGCCGTTGCCGTAGTAGGTGTATAGCGCGTCTTCTTCTTCGCGGCTGATCTCCCCGTCGCTGTCAATTCGCGGGGCGTCCTTGACCGTATCTTTCGGGTATGCGACACGGACCTGGTAACCATCGAAAGACGCGTCGTCCAGCGGGGCGAAGGTTTCCGAGGTGCCGAACAGGCCGGTCTTGATGGTGACCCACGTCGGGGTCTGTGCTTCGGCGTCGACATATACCTGGCCGACCGAGCCGATCTTCTCGTCGTCGGAGCCGTACACGTCGGCGCCGATCAGGTCGTTGATGTTGGTGGTGTCAATCATGGTGATGGTTCTCTTCTTTCTTCCCGATACGGGCGCCCGGGAGCTCAGGGTGTGGTGGGTCAGCGGCCGAGGCCGGCCCTATCGACACGGCGGTGGTAGCGCATCCCGGCGAGGCCGCCGAGGATCGCACCGCCGAGCGCGATCAGCGCCGCGACGATGGCGGTGATGATGCTGCCCGCGGTGAGATCGCCCTCGCCGATGGGGATGCGGGGGAAGCTGTTCAGGTTGCCGAGCACGTTGAACTGGGCACCGGCGACGGCGGTGATGATCGCCAGCACCACGGCGATGATGATGGCCCACAGCCACACCGCGATTCCCTGCTTGACGCCGTCGAAACGTGCCATCCGCCCGGCGACATATCCGCCGCAGAAATACGCGATCAGCAGGATCAGGGCAATCACGATCCCGCCGATGATGCCGATCGTGGCCGCGTTCTCCGCTGCGGCATCGGCGGCCTCGCCCGGGTCGACCTGGTTGCCCAATCCGACGGCGGTGCCGGTCGCAGCCAGCAGCGCGGTGAGGAGGACGGCGGTGCCGGTGGCGGTCAGCCAGCCGAAGAACGCGGAACCGAACTTCATCCCCCCGAACTGTTCCTTTTCCCTCTCCAGCACCTCCTCACGGGTGCTGCCCCCGCCACCGACCGCATGAGCGGCAGTCGCGGACGGGGACGTCGTGTCCCGCCGGTAGTAAGAGTCGTTCGTGCGGTTATCTGACATGAGCTCTTCTCACTTCTCGTTCCGCGGCCCATGCGAGATGACGCGGACGCTGCCTTGTCGAGGATCACGACGCCGGGAAGGACCGCGCGTCGCTGACGTTGTGATTCATTTGTGATGCGTGTGAACTAGGTGCGAACGTCTCTTCGCACCTAGTTCCGGCTGGCCGGGTTCCGGAGGGTCCGCGCCCTGCGTACACCGTAAGCGGCCTGCGGCGACCGTGAGGCGAGGATTGACATGGAGGTGCTTTGTGAGTAAAAGCGCGGCGGGATCGTCGCCCAAAGGACTCAGCCGCGAGCTGATCGTGAAGAACGCGCTGGAGATGATCGACGAATCGGGCGCGCAGGGCTTGTCGATGCGGACCCTGGCGCACCGACTGGATACCGAAGCGATGTCGCTGTATCGGCACGTGCATGGCAAGGAGGACCTCCTTGAGGCGGTGGTCGCGCTGCTGATGAGCGACCTGACATCCGCGCTCGAGAAAGAGACCGGGGCGCATTGGCAGGCCTTCTTGCAGACCGTTGCCCACGAGGTCCGCCGGATCGCGATGGACCACCCCATGGCCTTCCCCCTGGTGGCCACCCGGCACCCGGCGGCGCCCTGGCTGCGCCCTCCGCTGCGCAGCGTCGAGGTCGTCAACACGTTCCTGACCGCCCTGATCGGCCAAGGGTTCACCGACGCGCAGGCCGTCGGCGCCTACCGGTCCTTCAGCAGCTTCCTGCTCGGACAACTCCTTCTGGAATCCGCGGTCCGTGGGGCTCAGACGGGCCCGGTGGAGGAACCGCTGGACGAAGGGGACGCGAGCATCCCGCAACACGACGGCAGCATCTCGCTGGACAACGCCGATGAAGTGGTGCGGCTGCGTCCCCTGCTCAGTCAGGACCGCAGCCAAGAAGAATTCGAAGTGTCCCTCGAAGTGCTCCTGGACCGGCTCGACCGCGAACTGTCACAGTAACCAGTGGTCCCGGGCCAGGCAGCATGTCGTCAGGGGGGCTCCGAGACCTGACGGTCCTCCCCGCACCCGTGCAATGAGGTCCCCGCCGTTCCGGCGAGCCCCGCTGGAACGCCAAGCCGCGTTGAGGCGATGTTCAGGCAGGCGGAGGCTGTTCGGCCGGTGGTTCCGGCAGCAGGGTGAGGCCGTGGGGTCCGCTCGCCGCGGTCAACATCGCCTCCACCCAGGCCCGGTTGATGGGTGGGTACTGGGTGGCGAAGAACAGGAACTGTAACGGGATGCCGGAGTGGATCCAGAAGCTGCGGTAGCCGCTGCCGTCGCGCATGTCGACCTCGAACATGCCCACTGAGTCGACACTGGCCGAGCTGCGTGAGCGCGCCAAGGCGCAGAAAATCCCCAGTACTACCGCCTCAATAAGGCGGCGCTGATCAAAGCGCTGCACTCGACGTCACCGGAGTGAAGACGTGGCGCGCTCCATCGCCAGAGGCGTAAGCCTTTGGACGGCGGCCGCGGTCAACCCGCCGTAGAAGCGACTTCCTTCATCGCAGGACACTTCTCTCTCCAATCAGCCGACATAAAGCGATCACAGAACGCCGCGGAGGAGCGCCAAAGCTCACAAATTGTGCCGCTATGGCCACAGCCGATACCGGCGCGAGGCTACTTTCGGGCTTAGGTAGTGTCGTCCTTGCTTGCATCGTTCGAGGCGGCATCATCACAGGGGCTCAGGGGACACGGTGTCGCGGCTTTCGGATCTCATCCACACGGTCAAGCAGTTCGATCCGCAGCTGGGCGCCGATCTTGAACGTGAGGTGTCGCCCCTGCAGGAGCGCCTACCGTTCGGGCTGAATTTCGAGAAGCATCAACCGGAGGCCGTCGAGCTGCCGGGGGTTTCTATCCGCGTGGGCAGCAAAGTTCGCATTCTGCCTGAGCGGGGCAAGGACGCGCCCACTGATCGACGCCTGTGGGTCGTGCAGGACATCCAGCGGGATCCGACGGGAAGCCGGCAGGCGATCCTGGCTCTTGCCCGGAGCCAAGAGCCGGAGACAGTTCAGGTGGCCGTGGACGAGCTTGTGCTCGTCGCGGAGTTCCGCGACAGCATCTATCCCGGTCTGCGCTCTACCGGATCGGTTGAAAATGGTGGTAACAAGCCCTTCCACACTGTCATCAACGGCGAGAACTTCCACGTCCTCGAGGCGTTGACGTATACGCACCGCGGCGGCGTCGATGCGATCTATATCGACCCGCCCTACAACACGGGTGCGAGGGACTGGAAGTACAACAACGACTACGTCGAGGGTGACGACCTCTACCGGCACAGCAAGTGGCTGGCATTCATGGAACGCCGGCTGAAGTTTGCGAAAGAGCTACTCAACCCGGACCAATCAGTCCTGATCGTGTCGATCGACGAGAAGGAGTATCTCCGACTCGGGCTGCTGCTCGAGCAGGTTTTCCCCGGTGAGCGCATCCAGATGGTGTCCACCGTCATCAACCCGAAGGGTGTCTCCCGCGTCGACGCGTTCCGCAGGTCGGACGAGTATCTTTTCTTCGTCATGCGCGGCTCCGCAGCGCCAGCGCGCATAGATTTCGCATCAGAACTCACTATCGATGTCGAGGACGAAACGCCTGTGCCAGGTGGCGATCCGGATTGGACGTCGATGATGCGGCGCGGATCCAGTTCCTCCCGTGCGGACCGACCCGGCTTGTTCTACCCGATCTACGTCGATCCCAAGACTCTACGGATCACCGAGATCGGCAGCGCGCTGCCGCCAGGAGAGCACGAAGCTCCGCACCGCGGCGACCTAGTGCCTGTGTTGCCACTCCGCCGAAATGGATCCGAGGGCCGCTGGCAGATTGGCCCTGAGGAACTCGCCGCCCGCCTCGAGCAGGGCCGTGTACGTACCGGGCGACCGACCGCCTACGGCTACGTCATCAACTATCTTCCTGACGGTGCATGGGCGGACGTGCAGTCGGAGAAGTTCGAAATTACAGGCACGGCACCGGATGGTTCCATCCTCGCGACTCGCGTTACCACCGTCTCGCGGGCGCAAGTGCCCTTCACTCAATGGCGCAACCCGTCGCACAACGCCTCCGAGTACGGCTCCACCCTCCTGGCGGCATTCCTACCGGACCGAAAGTTTCCTTTCCCAAAAAGTCTCTATGCAGTTGAGGACGCGCTTCGGCTCTTCGTCGGTGACAACCCTGAAGCGATTGTCATCGACTTCTTTGCTGGCTCCGGTACCACCGCGCACGCCGTCATGCGGCTGAACCGCCGCGACAACGGCCGCCGACAGAGCATCCTCGTAACGAACAACGAAGTCGCAGCGGACGAGGAGCGGGCACTGCGCCGTCAGGGGTACCGGCCCGGGGATGCGGAGTGGGAAGCGCTAGGGATCTGTGACTACATCACCAAGCCGCGAATCCGAGCAGCAATCACGGGTCGCACGCCCGCTAACGATCCGATTGGCGGTTCCTACCGCTTTGGTGAGCAGTTCCCAATTGCGGACGGTTTCGCGGAAAACGCTGAGTTCTTCACCCTCACGTACGAGTCGGTATGGCGCGTTAGCCAGCACCGTGCTTTCGGCGCACTCGCCCCCCTGCTCTGGCTCCGCGCCGGTGCGACGGGTCGACGCATCAGCGCGCTGCCCAATGGGTGGGACGTGGCCGAGTCTTACGGGGTGCTTCGCGATCTCGACATGACCAGCGACTTCCTCGACGCGATGAGCGCTATGCCATCCGCACGACTGGCGTACATCATCACCGACGACGATCGCCGCTACCAGATGGTGTGCGACGCGCTCGGGGACGTCATCCCGATCAGGCTGTACTCGTCCTACCTGCAGGACTTCAAAATCAACAACGGAATTTCCTCATGAGATACACCCTCAAGGACTACCAGTCCGACGCCGTCGCGGAGGTCCTCAACAACCTCAGCACCGCACGCGAGGTCTTCCACAGCGCCAACTCCCGGGTTTCCAGCCTCGCCCTCGCCGCAACCACGGGTGCCGGCAAGACGGTCATGGCCGCTGCGGTCATCGAGTCGCTGTTCTTCGGCAATGACGACGCCGACTTCGCCGCCGACCCGTCCGCGACAGTCCTGTGGTTCAGCGATGACCCCTCCCTCAATGCCCAGACACGATTCCGTCTTGAGGAAGCCTCCGACAAACTCCGCAGCCGCCTAGTCACCGTGGAGCACCCGTTCCGCTATCGACAGCTGCAGCCAGGCCACGTGTACTTCCTCAATACCTCGAAGCTGGCGAAGAACGGCCTTCTGACCCGTACCCGTGACGACAGCAACCAGCTCGACGGCATTGGCAGCCCCGATGCGATCCCGTTCACGATCTGGGACACAATCAGCGAGACGATCGACAACCCAGACATCACGCTCTACATGGTTCTCGACGAGGCCCATCGCGGCATGAACCGCCGATCCTCTGCCGATAAGCCGAGCATCGTGCGGCGCCTCATTAACGGACACGGCAGCGTTCCACCAATGCCCGTCGTATGGGGCATCTCAGCGACCGTGCAGCGGTTCGAGGAAGCGATGCTCACCGCCGAAGTCGCAGATAACCGCATCCAGCTCGCCACCATTGCCGTCGATCCGGTACGCATTCAGCAGTCAGGCCTGCTGAAGGACGACATCGTGGTCGACTTCCCGTCCGAGACGGGCGATTTCAGTACCGTGCTGCTGCGCCGGGGGACGCGGAAGATCAAAACGATCTCCGCCGCGTGGGCGGAGTATTCTGCGCAGCAGCGCGCCGAGGAGCCGGTAGTGCCGTTGATGGTGCTCCAGGTGCCGAACAAGCCTGATCCGGACACAATGAAGCAGGCGCTCGATGTCATCTTCGATGAGTGGCCGGAACTCCGCGGCGACGCAATCGCCAACGTCTTTGGCGACCACACGAACGAACGCTACGGCCCATATACGGTGTCGTACATCCCACCGGAGCGCGTTCAGGACGCCCGACACATCCGGGTTCTCCTCGCTAAGGACGCCATCTCGACAGGGTGGGACTGTCCGCGCGCTGAGGTCCTGGTCTCCTTCCGCCCTGCACAAGACGCCACGCACATCACACAGCTGCTCGGACGTATGATCCGTACGCCGCTCGCCCGCCGCATCGAGGGCAACGACGTCCTCAATAGTGTGGAGTGCATCCTGCCCCGCTTCGATCGTAAGACCGCCACGCAGGTACTCGAGCAAATTACCGGCGGCGCTGACACCGGTATCGACGGTGACGGCAAGCGGGTCCTCGTCGACCCCGCGCTGATGCTACCTAACAGCAACCTGCCAACGTCCGTGTGGGAGGCGTTGGAGGCACTACCGTCGCAGACTCTGCCGCGGAGGAACGCTAACCCCATGAAACGGCTCACCGCGCTGGCGCACGCCCTCGCCGCGGACAAGCTCCGCCAGGGCGCCGGCGACGAAGCGCACCACGAGCTCCACAGCGTTCTCGATGGCCTCGCCGCCCGGTACGCGTCCGATCTCGCCAAGGCGACTACCGAAATCCTTACCGTCCGTGGTGGCAGCGTGCGCGCGGTCGCCCAGTACGGCATGCAGATCGACTCAACCTTCACGGAAGTAGCCGACGATCGCGCTATCGAGGATGCGTATGCCCAGGGCGCTCGCGTCATCTCGCCGGACCTTGCCCGCACCTACGTCAACCGACTAGCGCCCGAGGACGACGCCGATGACGACGACCTCCGCGATGCGTCGATCCGCGTGGCCGCGCTCGGCTCCCTCGCCCCCGTCCGACCCGCCCTTGAGGCGGAGGCGGACACGCTCGTGTCTGCGTGGTTGAGTCAGTATCGCGTGCAGATCAAAACCCTCCCTGAAGCTCGACAGCACGTGTACGCCGACATCACGTCCATGAGCTCCTCCCCGCAACACATCCCGATCGCCCGGCCTGTGAACCGATGGGAGGAAACCAAGCGGCGCACCCCCAATGGCGACATGCCGATTGAACGGCGCAGCCGACATCTCCTCGCTGACGGCGAGCATCTTTTCCCAGTTGGTTCCCTCAGCCCGTTCGAGATCGACGTTCTCGACCGCGAACTCGCTCGTCCAGACACAGTTGGCTGGTATCGCAACCCCACACGTGGCCGCGAAGCTCTTGGTATTGCCTACACCGACCGGTACGGCGCCTGGCGTACTCTGCGACCGGATTTCCTGTTTTTCGCGGAACAACAGGGGGCGGTGAAGGTGAACCTTATCGATCCGCATGGACACTGGCTCCCCGACGCTTTGTCCAAGCTCCGTGGCATGGCGCAGTACGTTGAGGAGTACGGGGCGAGCCTGCACCGTGCCGAAACCATTTCGACTGTGGATGGCAAGCTTCGCGTCCTTGACTTCACCCTCAATGCAGTACGGACCGCGACTCTTTCGGCAGTTGACGCCGACGAGCTCTATCGCGCGCACAGCGCCGACTACCAGTAGACGACCGCGCGGGGCCCCACAGTGGCTGATCGGATTCTTGCGCTCTTCCCGCGCCACTGTCCGTTGGATGAACAATCTCTACTGGGATGGGTCACCGACACGAAGAGCCGCGAGAAGGACGACATCGAGCGACGCTCTTCACAGAGGTGCCGGAAACACGCGGGTCGGGTCGACGCAAAAACCCGGCCCGAAACCCATAATGACGCGAAATTGCGTTGAACCGTTTCGCGTCATTCGGTAGACTAGGGCGTGTTGATCAAGAGGTTTCGTTCCTCGGTGGGTGAGTCTTGAACGGTGACGCGACAGGAGATCTCTGACGAGGTGTGGGCCGTGATGGAGCCGTTGATGCCGACGGTGACCGGT
>NZ_JAKRNI010000029.1 GCF_022346945.1 Microbacterium sp. ACRRU
CCCGCCACCCCTTCCGCCGCGCCCGCTCCGGCAGCGTCGGCCCCATCGTCGCCCGCCACGGAGACGCCCGCGCCCTCGGCTCCCGCTTCGCAGGCGCCGAAGCCCGGCGGCCCGAAGCCCGGCCCCGCCGGCGCGACGCCGCAGGCGCCGCGCCCGGGGGGAACGCCGCGCCCCGGCAACAACCCGTTCGCGTCGTCGCAGGGCATGGGACAGCGCCCCGCGGGGCCGCGCCCCGGCAACAACCCCTTCGCATCGGCGCAGGGCATGGGCCAGCGCCCGACCCCCGGCAACATCCCGCGCCCGCAGGCCCCGCGTCCGGGTGCCCCGCGTCCCGGTGCCCCGCGTCCCGGCGGTGCCGGTCGCCCCGGTGGCGGCGGTCGCCCGGGTGCTCCGTTCCAGCAGCGTCCCGGCGGCCCCGGTCGTCCCGGTGGTGCCGGCGGCGGCTTCCAGCGTCCCGGCGGCGCTCCCGGCGGCGGCTTCGCCGGTCGTCCGGGTGGCGGTGGCGGCCGAGGCCGCGGCCCCGGCGGTGGAACCGCGGGCGCCTTCGGTAAGGGTGGCGGCAAGTCCAAGCAGCGCAAGTCGCGTCGGGCGAAGCGGCAAGAGTTCGAGATGCGGTCGGCGCCGGTCGTCGGCGGCGTCAACGTCTCCAAGGGCAACGGCGAGATCATTCGTCTGCGCCGCGGCGCGTCGATCGCCGACTTCGCCGACAAGCTCGAGGCACTGCGCGGCTACACCGTGCAGCCCGGCACGCTCGTGACCATCCTGTTCAACCTGGGTGAGATGGCTACGGCCACCGAGTCGCTCGACGAGGCCACCTTCGAGGTGCTCGGCGAGGAGCTCGGCTACAAGATCCAGATGGTCTCGCCCGAGGACGAGGACAAAGAGCTCCTCGAGGGCTTCGGTCTCGACCTCGACGCCGAACTGGAGGCCGAGAGCGAGGACGACCTCGAGATCCGTCCTCCCGTGGTCACCGTCATGGGCCACGTCGACCACGGTAAGACGCGACTGCTCGACGCCATCCGCCAGACGAACGTCGTGGCGGGCGAGGCCGGTGGCATCACGCAGCACATCGGTGCGTACCAGGTCTGGACCGAGCACGAGGGCATCGAGCGCGCCATCACCTTCATCGACACCCCGGGTCACGAGGCGTTCACCGCCATGCGTGCCCGCGGTGCGCAGGTGACCGACATCGCGATCCTCGTGGTCGCGGCCGACGACGGCATCATGCCCCAGACGGTCGAGGCGCTGAACCACGCCCAGGCGGCGAACGTGCCGATCGTGGTCGCGGTCAACAAGGTCGACAAGCCGGATGCCAACCCCGCCAAGGTGCGCCAGCAGCTCACCGAGTACGGTCTGGTCGCCGAGGAGTACGGCGGCGACGTCATGTTCGTCGACGTGTCGGCTCGCCAGGGCACCAACATCCAGGAGCTCCTGGATGCTGTGCTCCTGACCGCCGACGCCGGTCTCGACCTGACGGCGAACCCGAACAAGGCCGCCCGCGGCGTGGCGATCGAAGCGAAGCTCGACAAGGGCCGCGGTTCGGTGGCGACGGTTCTCATCCAGTCGGGAACGCTGCGCGTCGGCGACGCGATCGTCGCGGGTACGGCATACGGCCGCGTCCGCGCCATGATCGACGAGAACGGCGAAGCGGTCGACGAGGCCTACCCCTCGCGTCCGGTCCAGGTGCAGGGTCTGAACTCGGTCCCGCGTGCCGGCGACGTGTTCATCGTCACCGAGGAAGACCGCACCGCGCGCCAGATCGCCGAGAAGCGCGAAGCCGCCGAGCGCAACGCCCAGCTGGCCAAGGCCCGTAAGCGCATCTCGCTCGAGGACTTCACCCGCGCTCTCGAAGAGGGCAAGGTCGAGTCGCTCAACCTCATCATCAAGGGCGACGTGTCGGGTGCCGTCGAGGCGCTCGAGGAGTCGCTGCTCAAGATCGAGGTCGACGACAGCGTCCAGCTGCGCATCATCCACCGCGGTGTGGGTGCGATCACCGAGTCGGACATCAACCTGGCCACGATCGACAACGCGATCGTGATCGGCTTCAACGTCCGTCCCGACACCAAGGCCCGCGAGCGTGCCGCCCGCGAGGGCGTGGACGTCCGGTTCTACTCCGTCATCTACAACGCGATCGACGACGTCGAGCAGTCGCTCAAGGGCCTGCTCAAGCCGGAGTTCGAAGAGGTGCAGTCGGGTGTGGCCGAGATCCGCGAGGTGTTCCGTTCCTCGAAGTTCGGCAACATCGCCGGTGTCATCGTCCGCTCGGGCACGATCACGCGCAACGCCAAGGCGCGCGTCATCCGCGACGGAGTGGTGCTCGCCGACGGTCTGCAGATCGAGTCGCTGCGCCGCTTCAAGGACGACGTCACCGAGGTCCGAACGGACTTCGAGTGCGGTATCGGCCTGGGCAAGTTCAACGACATCCAGGTCGGCGACGAGATCGAGACCACGGAGATGGTCGAGAAGCCGCGAGGCTGATTCGTCGAACGGGGGTCGCGCTCACGGGCGCGGCCCCCGTTCCGTCCTCCCAGAGAAGGAGAAGGAAGTGGCAGGGGAACGACAGGCACGGGTGGCCGACCGCATTCGCGTGGTCCTTGCGGAGCGTCTCGAGCGGGGTCTGCGCGACCCGCGGCTCGGTTTCGTGACGATCACCGACGTGCGCGTGACCGGCGACCTGCAGCACGCCTCGGTGTTCTACACCGTCATGGGTGACGAGGCGCACCGCGCCGACACGGCCGCGGCGCTCAAGTCCGCGACGGGCATGCTGCGCAGCGAGGTTGGCAAGAACCTCAACACGCGGCTCACTCCCACGCTCGAGTTCATCCTCGACGCGATCCCCGAGAACGCCGACCACATCTCGGCGCTCTTGCGCGAGGCGCGCGAGCGCGATGAGTCCGTCGCCGGACTCGCTGCGAGCGCGAGCTACGCCGGTGAGGCCGATCCGTACGTCAAGCCGCGCGAGATCGACGACGACGAGGACGACGAGCGCGACTGACCCGCACACGAACGGCCGGATGCCACCCCCGCGGGGGCGCGTCCGGCCGTTCGTGTTCCGCCGTGCGACGGATCCCGGTGTCTCCCTCGCGCGGGGGAGGTCGTGGCATCCGGGCCCTCGTACTGTCGAGACATGACCGTCTCGCCCCGCCCGGACTGGCCCGCCATCGGTGTCTTCGCCGTGACCTCCGTCGCGCTGTCGTGGCTCGTCGCGCTGCCGCTGTGGCTGCGCGGGCTGGGACTGGCCGATCCGTTCCTGGGGCTGACGGCGGCGGCCATGATGTTCACGCCCGCTCTGGGGGTCGTCGCCGCGCTGCTCGTCCAACGGCGCACGCACGGGCGACGGGGGGCTCGCGTCGTCCTGCGTGAGCTCGGCATGTGGCCTCTGCGCCCCGCGGCTCGCACGATCTGGATGTGCGTCGCCGTCATCGTCGCGGCGCCGCTCCTGATCGCCCTGGGCCTTGTGGGGGTGGGGGCCCTCGGTCTCGCGACGTTCGACGTGGTCGGATTCTCCGGCTTCGCGCAGACGCTCCAGGCCGCCGTTCCGCCGGGGACTCCGCTGCCGCCGATCGCTCTGCTCGCGCTCGTCCAGGTGGCCATGATTCCGATCGGGGCAGTCATCAACGCGCCCTTCGCGTTCGGCGAGGAGCTGGGGTGGCGCGGTTTTCTGCTCCCCGCGCTGCGCCCCCTCGGCGTGTGGCCGGCACTGCTGATCTCGGGCGCATTCTGGGGGTTCTGGCACAGTCCGCTGATCTTGCTCGGGTACAACTTCCTCGAGCCCAACGCCTTCGGTGTGCTGATGATGGTCATGGCGTGCGTCTTCTTCGGCATCCTGCTGGGATGGACGCGCCTGCGCACGGCATCCGTGTGGCCCGCGGTCTTCGCGCACGGTGCCTTCAACGCCTCGGCCGGACTCGGGGCGCTCGTCGTCGCCGCGGGCTCGGCAACGCCCGCGCCGGTCCTCGCGGGCCCGCTCGGCCTGATCATGTGGGTGGTGTTCGCGATCGTCATCGGGGTGCTCGCGCTCACGGGACAATTCCGCGCCGACCGGCTCGACGCTCGACTCGGCCCCGATCCCGTGCGGGCCGCGCCGGTGCCGACCGTCTGATGCGCCCTCCGCCTTCGGAAGAAGTGCTCAGCGCGGGAGGAAGAGGGCGCCGTCCGCAGCCTCGGCGAGACCGTCGGCGATGAGGGAGTCGATCGCCCGATCCCGCTGCGACGCGTCCGGCCAGGTGGGCAGGACGTCGTCGAGGCGAACGGGCGCGGGGGACGCCTCGCGCAGCACCCGCAGCACGGCCCCCCGCGCCTGACGGTCGCTGCCCTCGTACTTGGCCTGTCGACGACGCCGGTCCTCGGAGGCCGGGTAGCCCGCGGCCCGCCACGCGCAGCGCGCCGCCAGCGGGCAGACGCCGCATCGGGGTGACCGGGCGGTGCAGACGATCGCTCCGAGCTCCATCGCGGCCGCGTTGACGATCGCGGCCTCGCCGATGTCGTCGGGGAGTTCGGCGGTCATGCGCACGAGGTCCGACTTTCCCGGCGGCCCCGGCTGCGCCGCGCCGTCGACGACCCGGGCGAGGACGCGGCGCGTGTTGGTGTCGACGACGGGATGCCGATCCCCGTAGGCGAACACCGCCACGGCGCGGGCGGTGTAGTCGCCGATGCCGGTGAGCGCGAGCAGCGCATCGACGTCGCGCGGAACGATGCCGTCGTGGCGGTCGCGGATCTCCACCGCGGCGCGGTGCAGCCACAGCGCGCGGCGCGGGTACCCGAGGTTCGCCCACTGCGTCACCGCCTCGGCGGGAGCAGCCGCGGCGAGGGCGGCCGGGGTCGGCCATCGCTGCAGCCACGCCTCGAGGTGCGGGATGACGCGGCTCACGGGCGTCTGCTGCAGCATGAACTCGCTCACGAGCGTGCCCCACGCTCCGAAGTCGGGGCGACGCCAGGGGAGGTCGCGGGCGTTGTCGCGGTACCACGCGATCAGCGGCGCGGCGATTCCTGGCATCCCTCCACCCTACGAGCCCGCGCGGTCCGGGTGCCCGCGGGCATAAACGCGATCCACGCGCGGAAACACGCTGCCCCGCCGTTTCTCCGCGCGGATCGCGTTTATGCCGCCGGACCGACGCGCGCGGACGCCCGAGCAGTGGGCCACCGAGGGGCGGGAGCCCGGCGGCGACCGTAGGCTGGAGGGTATGCCGAGCGAGAACGCCGTCGAGACCCTGCAGCGGAGTCTGCGCGACCTCCTGCGCCAGAACGCGGGCAACGGACGTCTCGTCGTGGCCGTCGACGCCCTGGATGCCGCTGCCGCCGCGGCCTTCGCCGACGGTTTCGCCGCGGCGGTCGGCGAGGACGGAACCGCCGTCTTCCGCGCGACCCTCGCCGACGGCGCCGAGGACGCGCGCGAGCGGCTCGTCGCGCCGTTCCGCGCGGGGGAGCCCTTCGACGACGGCGGACCCGCGCCCGCGAGCGCGGTCCTCGTCATCGACGGCCGTTTCCTGCATGCGGCAGGGCTGCGCGGTCTGTGGAACTGGTCGGTGTGGCTCGAGGCGAACCCTCCCGTCGGCACCCCGCGCCCGGAGCTACCCGACGCCGAGAAGCAGTACCTCCGCGAGTCCCGACCGCGCGCCGCCGCCTCCGTCATCGTCGAGAACTCCGACCCCGCGCACCCGGTTCAGGTGTTCGGCGACTTCTGCTGATGGTCGGCGCCGGCATCCTCCTGGTCGACAAGCCGGGGGGCATCACCAGCCACGACGTCGTCGCGCGGGCGCGGCGCGCCCTCGGAACCCGCAAAGTCGGGCACGCGGGCACGCTGGACCCGATGGCGACGGGCCTGCTCGTCCTCGGAGTCGAGGGCGCCACGCGTCTGCTCACCTACATCGTCGGTGCCGACAAGACCTACGAAGCGACGATCCTCCTCGGTGTCACGACCGACAGCGACGACGCCGACGGTGCGGAGACGGCACGGGCGGATGCCGCTGACCTCGCGGCCGTGACCGACGAGGCGATCGCCGCGGGCATCGCCGATCTCACCGGCGACATCGCGCAGGTGCCGAGCACCGTGTCCGCCATCAAGGTGCAAGGGCGCCGCGCCTACGACCGCGCCCGTGCCGGCGAGACGGTGGAGCTCAAGGCGCGGCACGTGACGGTGTCGCGCTTCGACGTGCGGGGCACGCGTCGCGAGGAAACGTCGATCGCCCTCGATGTCGTCGTCGATTGCTCGAGCGGCACGTACATCCGCGCGCTCGCCCGCGACCTCGGACGCGCCCTCGGTGTCGGCGGCCACCTCACCGCTCTTCGCCGCGCGCGCATCGGCCCGTTCGACGTGGCATCCGCGGCATCCGTCGACGACATCGCCGAGAGCGCGCTCGTCACCCCCGCCGTCGCCGCCGCGACGGTCGTCGGCGCCCTCGCCGTGAGCGGAGACGACGCCCGCGATCTCCGGCACGGCAAGCGCATCGACGGCGGCGGTCGGCTGACGGGGGAGCGGGCCGCCGCGATCGATCCCGACGGCCGCCTCGTGGGCATCGTGGAGCGCCGGGGGAGTCAGCTCAAGAGCGTCATGAACATGCCCGAGGAGGTCGCGCCGTGATTCTGTGGTTCACGCTCATCCAGGTGGGCGTTGCGGTGCTCGCGGGTGTCGTGGCGGTCGTCGCCGGGTTGGCCGGACGGCGCCCGTCCGACCTCACCGTCGGAGCGCTCGCCCTCATCGAGCTCCTCCTCATCGCGCAGATCGTGGTCGCCCTCATCGCGCCGTTCGCGGGAAACCCGCCGACCGGCAGTCTGCTGGAGTACTGGACCTACCTCGTCTCCGCCGCCCTGCTGCCGCCCGCCGGCGCGGCGTGGGCGCTCATCGAGCGCAGCCGGTGGAGCACGGTCATCATGGGCGTCGCCGCGCTCGCCGTCGCCGTCATGGTGTGGCGCATGCACGTGATCTGGACGGTCCAGGTGGCCTGAGCGGCCCCCGCCGCACCGCGAGCGCGGGCCGCGACCGAACTAGACTCGGAAGGTCATGGCATCCACCACTCCCGCCCGCACCCGCGGAATGACCGGCATCGGCCGGGTCCTCGTGATCGTCTACGGCATCATGGCGCTCGCCGCCACGGGGCGGTCGTTCGTGCAGATCGTCCGCGAGTTCGACGAGGCGCCGGTCGCGTACACCCTGTCCGCGCTGGCCGCGGTGGTGTACGTCCTCGCGACGCTCGCGCTGATCTTCTCGGGACGTCCCGCGTGGTACCGCGTCGCCTGGGTCGCGATCGGTTTCGAGCTGGTGGGCGTCCTCGTGGTCGGCACCCTCAGCCTCGTGCTGCCCGCGCTCTTCCAGCACCCCACGGTGTGGTCGGTGTACGGCGTCGGCTACCTGTTCATCCCGCTCGTGCTGCCCTTCCTCGGCCTGTGGTGGCTCGTGCGACACCGCCGGGCGGCGTCGTGATCGTCTTCCGCGACCCCGCGGAGGTTCCCGCGGGCTTCGGGCCGTCGGTCGTGGCGATCGGCAAGTTCGACGGCGTCCACACCGGGCACCGGGCGGTCATCGACCGCGCGCGGGTCGAGGCCGCCGACGGGGCCGAGGTCGTCGCCGTCACTTTCGACCGCAACCCGCTCAGCGTGCTCCGACCCGACACCTGCCCGCCCGACGTCATCGGGCCGCACCAGAAACTCGAACTCCTCGAGCGCGCGGGCGTGGATGCCACCCTGCTGCTGACCTTCGACGAGGCCCTTGCCGCGGTGCCCGCCGAGGAGTTCGTGCGACGTGTGCTTGTCGATGCGCTCGCCGCGCGCACCGTGCTCGTCGGTCGGGACTTCCGCTTCGGTGCCGGAGGAGCGGGCGATCCCGCGTTGCTGGAGCGGATGGGGAGCGCGCACGGCTTCCGCGTCGACGTGGTGGACGATGTCCGCGCGGTCCACGCCGATCGCCGGGTGTCGTCGACGTGGATCCGTGAGGCTCTCTCCGCCGGCGACATCGCCACCGCGACACGGCTTCTGGGGCGCTGGCCGTCGGTGTGGGGCGAGGTCGTGCACGGCCTCAAACGGGGGCGTGAACTGGGGTACCCCACGGCCAACCTGTCGCCCGATCTCGAGGGCTTCGTCCCCGCGGACGGCGTCTATGCGGGCTGGCTGATCGACGTCGACGGGACGCGGCGCATCAGCTACCCGTCCGCCATCAGCATCGGCACCAACCCGACGTTCGACGACGTGCACGCCCGCCAGGTCGAGGTGTACGTCCTCGACGAGACCGACCTCGACCTCTACGGGCACCACGTCGAAGTGCGCTTCGTCGAACGGGTGCGCGGAATGGCGGCCTTCGACGGCGTCGACGCCCTGCTGGTGCAGATGGCCGACGACGTCGAGCGCGTGCGCGGCATCCTGCACTGACCTCGACGGGCGTGCGCCGACTCCTCGGCGTTCGCGGAAGCGAGAGACGGGCTGCGCGGACGCTTTCCCCGAGAAGGGGCGTCAGGGCTGCGCGGACGCCTTCCCGCGAACGGGCCTCAGTCCCGTCGCGACAGATGATTGCGGATGCCGAGGAACGACGTCGCGGCACCGAGAGCCATCAACACGGCGGTGAAGACGGCGGCGCGGTGGAATCCGTCGAGGTCGAGCGCGCCGCCCGCCACCGCGGACACCGCGGCGATCGCCAGCAGTCCCGCGACCCGCGAGACGGCGTTGTTCACCGCCGAGGCGATGCCGGAGCGTTCGGTCTCGATCGCGCCGAGGACCGCCGCCGTCAGTGGCGACACCGTCGCCGTCAACCCCAGTCCGAACACCACGACCCCCGGCAGCACCTGAGTCCAGTAGTCGAACTCGGGCCGCACGGAGAGCAGCAGCAGGGCGCCGATCGCCATGACGGCCGGCCCGATTGTCATGAACAGGCGCGGACCGAAGCGACCCGACAGGGCCCCCATGCGTGAGCTCAGGGCGATCATCAGCAGTGTGCTGGGCAGAGAGGCCAGCCCGGCCAGGGTCGCGGACAGCCCCGCGCCCTGCTGCAGGTACACGCTCAGGACGAAGCCGTTCAGCGACAGCGCGGCGTAGACGAACATCGTCGTGAGGTTTCCCGCCCAGAAGTTGCGGGAGCGGAAGAGGTCGAGAGGCATCAGGGGCTCGCGCGCGACACGCTGGCGCGCGAGGAAACCCGTGAACGCGGCGACGCCCAGCGCCCCCGGCACCCAGATCAGGGGCGAGCCCCACCCGAGATTCGGCTGTTCGATGAGGGCGAAGACGATGCCGCCCAGCCCCGCCGCGCACAGCACGGCGCCGAGCACGTCGACACGGGCTCCGGGGCGTCGGTGATCGGCATGCGCTCGCCGCGCCATGAGCCAGAGCGTCAGCGCGATGGGGAGGACGTTGACGAGGAAGACCAGGCGCCACGACAGAGCGTCGACGAACACCCCGCCGATGAGGGGACCGGCGATCATCGCGACGGTGGTGGCACCGGTCCAGATCCCGATCGCACGGGCCTGCGCGGCGCCACGGAACGTCGAGGTGATCAGCGCGAGCGAGCTCGGCACGAGCAGCGCGCCCGCCACGCCCTGCAGGGCGCGCGCGACGATGAGGAACTCCGCCGTGGGGGCCGCGGCGATCGCGACGGAGGTGATGCCGAAGCCGACGAGACCGATGCGGAGCACGAGAGTGCGGCCGAGCACGTCGCTCAGGGATCCCGCCACGAGGATGAACGCCCCGAGCGTGACCAGATACGCATCGACTACCCATTGCTGGGTGGACAAGCCACCGCCGAGGTCGCGCGAGATGGCGGGGAGTGCGACGTTGACGACGGTGCCGTCCAAGAACGAGACGAAGGAGGCGAGCACGGCGACCGTCAGCACCACGCGCTGATCGCGCGACATCCGTTCCGCCATGCGCCCAGCGTAGGGGCGGCCGCGGTGGGCCGGACCCGATCAGCGCCACGAGGCGGAACGGTACGCCCGCGGGGCGACCTCTCCCGCCGGTGCGATCGGGTTAGGGTCGAGACGATCCCCGGAGGTTTCCATGCCCGCCCTCGTCCGTGCTCTTGCCGCCGGCTCCGTCGCAGCGGTGCTGGCCGTCGCCCTCGCCGCGTGTGTGCCCGAACCTGTTCCGACCGACTCACCCAGCGCCGGTGCTCTGGTTGCGGACGACCCCGGGACGCCTACGCCGATCCCGACGTCGACGGTGACACCGACGACGACTCTTCCCGGCTCGTGCGACGACATCTATTCGGATGCCATGCGTGCGGCGCTGGAGGAGCAGAACCCGCCGCTGAATGACCCCGGTGTGACCCTTCTCTCCACGCAGCAGGCCCCTTTGCTGGAGCTGCTCGAGGTCGTACCGACGCTGCGCTGCTCGTGGGGAGGCCCGAGCGAGCGGGGCCTCGCAACCACGGTGTCGATCGTCGACAGCGCGCAGGCCACCGTCGTTCGTGACACTCTCACCACAAACGGGTTCGGATGCGAGGATCGCGGTGATGCGACGATCTGCCGCCTCGAACAGCGTGGTGTGTCATTGGACGACGTGCCGTTCGAGCGGGGCGAAGTGCACGCGCTCCGGGGCGAGATCTGGATCAGTACGTCGTGGATCAACTTCGACCCCGACGGGTACACGGAAGACATCCTCTCGACGGTGGGCGAGTGATGGGCACGGGGACGCGCTAGAATAGGTGCCGACCCCGTCACCCGCCTCCTTGCGAGCCGTTCCGGTGAAGACGCGTAGCGGGTCGCAGGCACGGCCGCTCAGGCGGCGCGTCTCGCGGCATTCTCCGGGGTCACTGATCCACCGGCGTCAGGCCGGACGTCCCGGACATATCCGGACGACACGCTCAGGAGGAGCATGCCGACCACGGCAACCGCCGCCCGAGGCTCGAGCCAACGGCGCCGCAAGACCTCGTCATCCCGTCGCGACGACGAGGCCCCCGTCATCCCCATCCTCGCTCGCAAGGTGCGCGAGGTCGAAGCCAAGGCCCAGCGCGGCAAGCTCGGCCCCACCAACCGCGTGAAGTTCCAGGTGATCGCCTTCCTCGTGCGCGAGGAGCGCGCCCGCGTCAAGGCCGACACCGAGATCACCGACGCCGCTCGCGCCGAGCTGCTCAAGCGCCTCGACGGCGTGGCCACGATCCTGGCCAAGACCGCCGCACGCGACACCTCGCTCATCCAGCTGCTCGAGGTCGATCAGGCCACCTCGCCCGTCGCGCGTCGGATGCGCCGCGACTGGCTGCTCGAGTCCGGCGCCGAACTGCCGCCCGACGAGCTCATCATCACCGACAACGCCCCCGCCGCAGCTCCCGTCGTGCCCGCGGCCCTCGCCGAGAAGCAGGTCGTTCCGCCGTCCATCGAGGCGCGGCAGATGGCGAACCCCTTCCTCGCTCCCGACCTCACTCCGCGCGCCGCGGGCGACGCCCCCCGTCGGCGCCTGGACGGGTGGGAGCTCATGGGCCCGCTGTACAAAGCGTTCGAGACCGGTGCCGGTGGTTCGGCGGCGAGCATGGAACTGCCCCCGGTGCCCGAGTTCGACCGCGTCTCACCGCGCGGCCTCGAGGTCATGCCGCACCAGTCCCGCTTCCTCGAGGCGGTCCGCCAAGGACACCGCTCCTTCCTCCTCGCCGACGAACCGGGTCTCGGCAAGACCGCCGAATCGGTGCTCGCGGCCTCCGTCGCGGATGCCTACCCGCTGCTGGTCGTCGTGCCCAACGTCGTGAAGATGAACTGGGCGCGCGAGGTGCAGCGCTGGACACCCCACCGTCGCGCCACCGTGATCTCGGGGAGCGGCGCCGACATCGACGCGTTCGCCGACGTGTTCATCGTCAACTACGAGATCCTCGACCGGCACCTGTCGTGGCTATCGTCGATCGGCCTGAAGGGCATCGCGGTCGACGAGGCGCACTTCATCAAGAACCTGTCGTCGCAGCGCTCGCAGAACGTGCTGGCCCTGGCCTCCCGGGTCCGTCAGCAGACGCGCGACCCGCTGCTGCTCGCACTCACCGGTACTCCGCTGATCAACGACGTCGAGGACTTCGACGCGATCTGGCGCTTCCTCGGCTGGACCAATGGCGAGAAGCCCGGCCCCGAGCTGATGGAGAAACTGGATGCCACGGGCCTGACGCCCGCCGACAAGGCGTTCTACCCCGAAGCGCGTGAGGCCGTGATCTCGATGGGCATCGTGCGGCGGAAGAAGAAGGACGTCGCCGCCGACCTCCCCGACAAGCTCATCGCCGACCTCCCCGTCGAGCTCGACGACGAGTACGGTCGGTCGATCCGTCAGGCCGAGCGCGAACTGGGTGCGCGCCTCGCGGCGAAGTACCGTCGCATCATCGAGGCCCGCGGCGACCGCGGGCTCGCGCCCGGCGAGATCGACGACGACATCGTGCGCCTGGTCGCGCACGGTGAGCTGGAAGAGAGCAAAGCCGCCGGGACCGGCTCCGAGAACGTCTTCACGATGGTCCGGCGCATCGGTCAGGCCAAGGCGCAACTCGCCGCCGACTACGCGGTGCAGCTGCAGCGTTCGGTGGGCAAGGTCGTTTTCTTCGCCAAGCACATCGACGTCATGGACGCCGCGGAGGCGCACTTCAAGGCATCCGGCCTCAAGGCGGTGTCGGTGCGCGGAGATCAGACCTCCACCGCGCGTCAGGCCGCGATCGACGCGTTCAACGGCGACCCCGCCGTGGGAATCGCGGTGTGCTCGCTCACCGCCGCCGGTGTCGGACTGAACATGCAGGCGGCGTCGAACGTCGTGCTGGCCGAGCTGTCGTGGACCGCCGCCGAGCAGACGCAGGCGATCGACCGCGTGCACCGCATCGGTCAGGAGGAGCCGGTCACCGCGTGGCGCATCATCGCCGCGCACACGATCGACACGAAGATCGCCGAGCTCATCGACTCGAAGGAAGGCCTCGCGCAGCGCGCCCTCGACGGCCTCGCCATCGAACCGGGTTCGAGCGACTCGGTCCAGCTCTCCGCGCTCATGCACCTGCTGCGCCAAGCGCTCGGCGCCTGACCCCCTTCTCGAACGCCCCGGCGCTGCCGGGGCGTTCTGGCGGCACGCGCCGGCTCCCGGCGTTTCCGCGTGCGGGGCAGGACGAGGGAACGCAACCCGCGTCCTTCGGCCGTCGTTTGGCGGGCGCGGCGGGTGGGGCAGTAAGGTCGAACGCGGCAGCGTCGCCGACTCGATCACCCGACTAGCGAGGTTCACAGCATGAAGATCGGCATCCTGACCAGCGGCGGAGACTGCCCCGGCCTGAACGCCGTCATTCGTGGCGTCGTGCTCAAGGGCACGACCAACCACGACATCGAGTTCGTCGGCATCCGCGACGGCTGGCGTGGCGTCGTGGACGGCGACTTCTTCCCGCTGACGCGCCACGAGGTGAAGGGCCTGTCCAAGGTCGGCGGAACGATCCTCGGCACCAGCCGCACCAACCCCTACGAGGGGGTGCGCGGGGGCGCCGAGAACATTTCCAAGACGCTGTACGGGCACCGCATCGACGGCATCCTGGCCATCGGCGGCGAGGGCACACTCGCCGCCGCCGACCGGCTCTCGAACGACGGCATCAACGTCCTCGGTGTGCCCAAGACCATCGACAACGATTTGCGCGCCACGGATTACTCGTTCGGCTTCGACACCGCCGTGAACATCGCGACGGATGCCATGGACCGCCTGCGCACCACGGGCGACTCGCACCAGCGCTGCATGGTCGCCGAGGTCATGGGCCGGCACGTCGGCTGGATCGCCCTGCACGCGGGCATCGCGGCGGGTGCGCACGTCATCTGCATCCCCGAGGTGCCGATGTCGATCGACGAGATCGTCGAGCAGGTCACCCGCGCCCACGACCGCGGTCGCGCACCGCTGGTGGTCGTGTCCGAGGGATTCAAGCTGAAGGGCATGGAAGAGGCCTTCAGCGATAAGGGGCTGGATGCCTTCAACCGCCCCCGCCTCGGCGGCATCGGCGAGCTGCTGGCCCCCGAGATCGAACGGCTCACCGGCATCGAGACCCGCGCCACCGTGCTCGGGCACATCCAGCGGGGTGGCTCACCCTCCGCGTTCGACCGTGTCCTCGCGACGCGTCTCGGCCTGCACGCCGCCGACGCCCTCGCCGACGGCGCATGGGGGCAGATGGTCGCCATGCGCGGCACCGACATCATCCGCGTCCCGTTCGCCGACGCCCTCGGCGAGCTCAACAGCGTCCCCCTCTACCGCTACGAAGAGGCCGCCGCGCTGTTCGGCTGAGCCCCGCCTTCCGGCACCGAAACAGGCCCGGCGCCGAGAACAGGCTGATTCCGCTGCTATCGGCCTGTTCCGGGTGCATGGCCTGTTTTCGGCGCACGGCGGCGACCCCCGGCGAGGCGGCGCTGCCGCGGTGCGACGTCCCCGGAATCACGGCCAGGGCTCGTGGCATCCGCTGAGAACAGGCTGCGCGCCCAGAACAGGCCTGTTTCGCCGGAATTTGCCTGTTCCGGGCGCATCGCCTGTTCTCGGCGCCTGTTCGGGCCGCTCCGCCTCAGCGGCCGGCGAGATGGCGGTGCTGGGCCATCGCCGTGCGGACCGTTTCGATGACGTACTCCGGTTCGAACAAAACCTGCACGTAGTCGAAGCGCAGGACCGTGTATCCGCGAAGGATCAGACGAGCGTCCTGTCGAAGATCGCGGCGACGGTCGGCGGAGCGGTGATAGGCGAATCCGTCGATCTGAACGACCAAACTGTCGCCGATGAGTGCGTCGACCGGGTGACCGTCTATCCACACCTGCTGGCGGATCGCCACGCCGATCGAGGCCATGAGTTCCCGGAAGTGCGTCTCGAGTCCCGAGTCGGAGATGTGGCCGGCCGCCGTGGCGTAGGCGCGGGCGCGCGCGGATCCCCAGCGCACCGAGCTCACGACCGCGGCATCCACGGCCCCGGTACGCAGAGCGGATTCCCATACGGCGAGCGCGTCGGCGCGCGGCAGACACCGAGCGACGTGGAAGAGCACGTTGATGATCGACTCGTCAGGGTCGGTGCGTGGCAGTGATATCGGCGGGGTCGCGCAATGCACCTTCAGTCCACCGCGCTCCAGACGCGACGCTGTGGACGGTACCCACACATGATGCTCGTCCGTGCGGGGAGTCCAGAGGCCGCGTTCTTGCGCCGCGCTCACGCACGTCAGACGTCCACCGACGGATGCCGCCGCCCTCCGCCCCGCTGAGCAATCCGGTGCCGCGATCCACGAGCGCCGGATGCGGGCGACCGCTCCCTCGGCCACGGCCGTGGCGATCGAGCGAGTGCCGAACCCGGCTGCCCGGAGCGCGGAGGTGTGCGCGATGCCACCGTGCCCGGTCAGCCACGGAAGGAGAGGTGAGGCCATCGCTCCACCCTTGCGGGCCCTGGGCCGCGGGGCGGGCCGAAGCCTCCGCGATGTGGACAGCGATGCGATACGCGCGTCTGGGGAGGAGCGGCCGCGGCTCAGCGGCATCCACGAGCTTGACCTGAAAACAGGGGATGTCGCAAGAACAGGCCGATCTGGACGGAACCGGCCTGTCCTCGGCGCGGCGCCTGTTCTGGCGCCGCGAGGCGCCGCCCCTACTCCGCCAACCCCAGCACGTCCAGCAGCCAGGCGAGCTCGAAGGCCCGCTCGCGCCACGCGTTGTAGCGGCCGCTGACGCCGCCGTGACCGGCGACCATCTCGCACTTCAGCAGAGCGTCGGCGCCCACCTCGCGCAGCCGCTGCACCCACTTCGCCGGCTCGACGTACAGCACGCGTGTGTCGTTGAGCGACGTGACGGCGAGGATGCGGGGGTAGTCGACTCCCTCCCGCACGTTCTCATACGGCGTGTACGACTTCATGTAGGCGTACACGTCCGCGTCGTGCAGGGGGTCTCCCCACTCGTCCCACTCGATGACGGTGAGGGGGAGCGAGGGGTCGAGGATCGTGGTCAGTGCGTCCACGAACGGCACGTCGGCGAGGATGCCGGCGAACAGCTCCGGGGCGAGGTTCGCCACGGCGCCCATGAGGAGGCCTCCCGCGCTGCCGCCCTCGGCGACGAGACGATCGGGGGTGGTGTACCCGGATGCCACGAGGTGGCGCGCCACCGCGACGAAGTCCGTGAACGTGTTCCGCTTGGCCCTCAGCTTGCCGTCCTCGTACCACTGGCGTCCCATCTCGCCCCCGCCGCGGACGTGCGCGACGGCGAAGACGACCCCGCGATCCAGCAGGGACAGGCGGGGCACCGAGAAACCTGGTTCGATCGAGTGCTCGTACGATCCGTAGCCGTACAGGTGCACGGGCCGCGGCGACGCTCCGGGCTCGCCGAAGGACCGCTTCCACACCAGCGACACCGGCACGTGGGTGCCGTCGTCGGCCGTCGCCCAGACGCGGGCCTGGCCGTAGTCCGCCGGGTCGAACCCACCGAGCACGGGCTGGCGCTTGCGCAGCAGCAGCTCCCCGGTGTCGACGACGTAGTCGTAGACCGTGCCCGGGGTCACGAAGGAGCCGTAGCCCACGCGGAGCACGGGCGGTGCCCACTCAGGATTCCCGCCGGTGCCGACGCTGTACAGCGGTTCGTCGAACGCGATCTCGGTGACGGTTCCGTCGGTGTAGGACAGCATGCCCAGGCGCGCGAGCCCCTCGCGCCGGTAGGCCACGACGCCCCAGTCGCGGAACGTGTCGACCCCGAGCAGGCGCTGCCCCGGACGGTGGGGGATCACGGTCTCGCGCGGACCCTCGGGGTCGGTCGCCGGCACCCGCACGAGCTCGAAGTCGAGGGCGCCGTCGTTGTGGAGGATGTACAGCACATCCTCCCCGTCGACGATCGCGTGCTCGGCGGAGTACTCCACGCCCTCGCGTCGCGGCCAGACCACGCGCGCTTCGCCGCGCAGGTCGTCGGCGTCGATGAGGCGCTCCTCCGACGTGATGGACGAGCCCACCCCGATGATGAGGTAACGGTCGCTGCGGGTGAAATCCGCGCCGACCCAGTACCGCTCGTCGGGCTCGTGGAACAGCTGCACGTCGGCATCCACCGACGTCCCGATCTCGTGCAGCCACACGGTGTCGGGACGCCACGCGTCGTCCACGGTGGTGTACACGATGAAGCGGCCGTCCGGAGAGAAGGTCGCACCCGAGAACGTCCCGGGGATCTCGTCGGCGAGCGTTTCGCCGGTGACGAGGTCGCGGACGCGGACGGTGTACCGCTCATCGCCGGCCACGTCGATGCCGTAGAGCATGCGTGTGCCGTCGTTCGAGATTTCGAAGCTGCCCAGCGAGAAGAAGTCGGTGCCCTCGGCCTCGACGTTGCCGTCGAAGAGCACCTGCTCCCCGGGGACCGGCTCGTCGGGGGAGAGCACGGGCGGAGTCCAGTCGTCGGGCGAGGCGAGCGGGGCGCGGCATTGGATGCCGTACTGGGCGCCGGCGACGGTGCGGCCGTAGTACCACCACTCGCCGCGGCGCGCGGGCACGGACAGGTCGGTCTCGAGCGTGCGGCCCTTGATCTCGCCGAAGATCTCGTCGCGGAGGGATGCCAGGTGCGCGGTGCGCGCGTCTGTGTAGGCGTTCTCGGCCTCGAGGTGGGCCACGACGTCGCCGTCGTCCTTGGCGCGGAGCCACTCGTACGGGTCGTCGAAAGTGTCGCCGTGGTGCGAGCGAGCCGTGGACCGGCGGGCGGCGACGGGCGGGACGGGGCGGGCAGCGGTGTCGGTCACCTCTCCACGGTAGTGCGCTCTCCTCGAACCGGCTCGGGAGGAGCGGTGCCCGTTTGACCGATGAAGCCGCCGGTGAAAGGATGTCGACGGCCCGATGAACGCGGGCGTAACGTCAGGTGAACTCTTCGTTCTCCGCGCCGATCCCGTCGGCATCCCTCCCTTCCCTCTCACGGAAAGCGATCGGTGGAGAGCGCAGCCCTCATCATCGTGCTGGTCATCGGCCTGGCACTGTTCTTCGATTTCACCAATGGGTTCCACGACACCGCGAACGCCATGGCGACTCCCATCGCCACGGGTGCTCTGCGGCCCAAGGTCGCAGTCCTGCTGGCCGCGTGCCTGAACCTCGTCGGGGCGTTCCTGTCGACGGAGGTGGCCAAGACGATCTCGGGAGGCATGATCCGCGAGGATCAGCTGAGTCCCGAGATCTTCCCGCCGATCATCTTCGCCGGCCTGATCGGTGCGATCACGTGGAACATGCTCACGTGGCTGCTGGGTCTTCCTTCCAGCTCGTCCCACGCGCTGTTCGGCGGCCTCATCGGCGCCACGCTCGTGGGCGTGGGCGCCGCGGCCATCGACATGGGAGTGGTGCTGAGCAAGGTCATCCTGCCCGCGCTCATCGCGCCGCTGACCGCCGGGATCATCGCCTTCACGGTGACCAAGATCGCCTACGGCGTGACGCGTCGCTACGACATGAAGGCCGATGGACGCGACGGATTCCGCTGGGGTCAGATCTTCACGTCGTCGCTCGTGGCGTTGGCGCACGGCACGAACGACGCGCAGAAGACCATGGGCGTCATCACGCTCGCTCTCATCACCGTCGGATGGCAGTCCGCCGGCGATCCCGACCCGCAGCTGTGGGTGGTGTTCGCGTGCGCCATCACGATCGCGCTGGGAACGTACATGGGCGGATGGCGCATCATCCGCACCCTGGGCAAGGGCCTCACCGACGTCAAGCCCGCGCAGGGGTTCTCGGCCGAGAGCTCGACGGCCGCGACGATCCTCGCCTCGAGCGCCCTCGGCTTCGCACTGTCGACGACGCAGGTGGCATCCGGTTCGGTGATCGGCTCGGGGCTCGGACGTCGTGGCTCGACCGTGCGGTGGAACACCGTCGGCCGCATCATGATCGGCTGGGTGCTGACGCTTCCCGCCGCGGGCGCCGTGGGTGCTGCGGCCGCGCTCATCGTGGTGTGGCTCGGTGGCTGGGGCGTCGCGGTCGACGCCGTCATCGCCGTCACGATCGTCCTGGGGCTGTTCCTGCGTTCGCGCCGTGACGAGGTCACCTCGGCCAACGCGATGAGCGAGGTCGCCGACTCCGGCGCCGCGGTGAAGGTGCCGCGCAAGCCCGGGCCCACGCGCCGTCAGCTGCGCCGCGAACGCGCTCACGCCGGGAAGGACGGCCGCTCGTGATCATCGACTGGGAAGCCTTTCTGCACGTCTTCGTCGCCGCGCTCCTCGGTGCGGGCGTCGTGGTGACCTTCTACGCTCTCGGCCTGCGGCTGATGGTGCGCGGTGGTCGCCCCCCGCTGGTGGCGCCGGTGGAGTTCACGGATGCCATCACGGTGCTCAGCGACAAGCAGAAGCGCCGTGCCGAGAAGGCCGTCGCGAAGGCGGCCGCGCGCAATCCGCTCAGTGCGGGGCAGAAGCGTCTCGCTCTCACGGGGGCGTACGCGTGCTTCTCGGTGTGTGCGGCGGCCGTGGTCGGTGCGCTGCTGCTCATCCTGTTCAATCACTGAGCCGGCGCCTCGCCACGCGTGCTGTCGGGGGCTCCTTCTAGGCTGGGGGCATGGCATCGGTGCAGTTCGGTCAGCACGCGCCCGCTCGGCGCGTCATCCTCCATCTCAGCGACACGCACCTGCTGGCCGGCGACCGGCTGCTGGGCGGTCGCTATGACGCCGCCGCGCACCTGCGCCGCACGCTCGATGCCGCCGAAGCCACCGGTGTGCGTCCGGATGCCGTGGTCTTCACCGGCGACCTGACCGATCTGGGCGAGCCCGAGGCCTACCGCGCGCTCCGCGCAGCGGTCGAGCCGTGGGCGGCGCGTCTGGGGGCGCCGGTGATCTGGGTCGCGGGCAATCATGACGAGCGTCCGGCGCTGCGGGCGGGGCTGCTGGATGCCGAGGCCACCGAGGAACCCGTGATCGGGGTGTGGAACCTCGACGGGCTTCGACTCATCGCGCTCGATTCGAGCGTTCCGGGGTGGCACCACGGTGACCTCGACGCCGCACAGCTCGACTGGCTGCGCCGCCAGCTCGCCGAGCCCGCGCCGTTGGGCACGATCCTGGCGCTGCACCATCCGCCGCTGCCGACCCACATCCCGTTCTTCGACATCCTCGAGCTGCGCGACCAGGCCGGTCTCTCCGACGCGTTCGCCGGCAGCGATGTCCGTGCGATCCTCGCCGGGCACCTCCACTACTCCACATCCGGCACCTTCGCCGGTGTCCCCGTGAGCGTTTCCGCGGCGTCGTGCTACACGATGGACCTCGCCCGCACGGCCGAGGAGGTCAACGGGATGGATGCCGGTCAGTCGTTCCACCTCGTCCATGTCTGGGACGACACGATCACCCACGCGGTGGTGCCCGTCGTCGACGCCGAGTCGGCGGGATATTTCACGCCCGAGTGGGTCGCTCGCATGGGTGCGCTCACGCCCGAGGAACGTCTCGAGGCGTTCTCCCGCAAGCGCTGAAGAGTGTACGCGCGGGACGGTGTCACCCGCTCGACAGGCCCCAGCGTCGAACGACGCTGCTTCGGCCGGTGGTTAGGCTCGGGGGATCCCTGACCGCCGTGACGACCCACAAGGAACCCTCCATGGCTTTGGACGCAATGACGCGCACCCGCACCGAGACCGACTCGCTCGGCTCTCTCGAGATCCCCGCCGATGCCTATTGGGGCATCCACACGGCGCGGGCGCTCGAGAACTTCCCCATCGCGAAACGACCCATCTCGGTCTACCCCGATCTCGTCCGCGCGCTTGCGATGGTCAAGCAGGCTTCGGCGCGCGCCAACCGCCAGATCGGGGTGCTCGACCCGGTCAAGGCCGACTTAATCGATCGCGCGGCCCAGCGCGTCATCGACGGCGAGTTCCACGACGAGTTCGCCGTCGGTGTGATCCAGGGCGGGGCGGGCACCTCGACCAACATGAACGCCAACGAGGTCATCACCAACATCGCCCTCGAGATGGCGGGGCGCGAGAAGGGCGACTACGCCTTCCTCTCGCCGATCGACGACACCAACCGCAGCCAGTCGACGAACGACGTCTACCCGACCGCGATCAAGATCGGGCTCTCGCTCACGCTGCAGAGCCTTCTGGACGAGCTCCGGTTGCTCCGCCAGGCGTTCCTCGGCAAGGCCGAGGAGTTCCACGACGTCCTGAAGGTCGGGCGCACGCAGCTCCAGGACGCCGTGCCCATGACCCTCGGCCAGGAGTTCCACGGCTTCGCCACGACCCTCGGCGAGGACTACAACCGCCTCACCGAGAACGCCTACCTGCTATTCGAGATCAACATGGGCGCGACCGCGATCGGTACCGGGATCACCGCGCATCCCGAGTACGGCCCCGCGGTGCTGCGTCACCTCCGTGAGATCACGGGGCTGGATCTCGAGATCGCGACCGACCTCGTGGAGTCCACGAGCGACACCGGTTCGTTCATGTCGTTCTCTTCGTCGCTCAAGCGCAACGCCATCAAGTTGTCGAAGATCTGCAACGACCTTCGCCTGCTCTCGAGCGGGCCGCAGGCGGGTCTCGGCGAGATCAATCTGCCCGCGCGCCAGGCCGGTTCGAGCATCATGCCGGGCAAGGTGAACCCCGTGATCCCCGAGGTGGTCAATCAGGTCGCCTTCGCGGTGGCCGGTGCCGACCTCACGGTCACGATGGCCGTCGAGGGCGGGCAGCTCCAGCTGAACGCGTTCGAGCCGGTCATCGCGCACTCGATCTTCCAGTCGATCACGTGGATGCGTCAGGCGATGTGGACCCTGCGGGTCAACTGCGTCGACGGCATCACCGCCAACCGCGAGCGCCTCGGCGCCATGGTCGGGTCTTCGGTGGGCGTCGTGACGGCCCTCACGCCGTTCATCGGCTACGCCGCGGCGGCGGCTCTGGCCAAGACGGCGCTGTTGACGCATCGCAACGTCGCCGACCTGGTCGTCGAGGCCGGCCTCATGACGCGCGACGAGGTCATGAAGCAGATCTCGCCCGCCCGTCTGTCGGGCCTGCAGGCGATCACCGAGGCCATTCCCATCGTCCGCGCTGCCGACAGCATCGTCGAGGACTGACCCCTCCACCCGCACGTTCCGCGAAAAGGCATCCGGCCGACCACGCCACCGCCGTCTGCGGTGGGTGTGTCGGCCGGATCCTGTGTGGGTGAGCGACGGGATGCCGGGACGTCCGCCGCACCGCCGCCCGGGCTCAGTCGAGGATGCGGCAGTGCGTCGTGAGCTCGCCGATACCGTCGATACCGACGGTCACGGTGGAGCGGTCGCGCAGGAAGATCTGCGGGTCGCGAGAGTAGCCGGCACCCCCGGGGCTGCCCGTGGAGATGAGAGTGCCCGGAAGCAGCGTGGCCGACTCCGAGAGCTTGTGCACGAGGGTGGCGACGGATCGCACCATCTGGCCGGTCGAGGCGTCCTGCACCGTGTGTCCGTCGACGACCGTCCAGATGTGCAGGTCCTGCGGATCGGGGATCTCGTCAGCGGTCACGACGAACGGTCCGGTCGGGGTGAAGCCGTCGAACGACTTGCAGCGCGACCACTGGGCTTCGGAGAACTGGATGTTGCGCGCCGTGATGTCGTTGACCACCGTGTAGCCCCACACGTGGCCGAGCGCGTCGGCCTCGGCGATGTCGCGCCCCGGGCGACCGATGATGACGCCGAGCTCGGCCTCGTAGTCCACCGCCTCGCTGAGAGCGCGCGGCCACGACGTGGTCTCGCGGTGGGCCGTGAGCGAGTTCGGCCACAGCACGAACACCGTGGGACCGGCATCCGTCTTCAGTCCGAGCTCGCCCGAGTGCGCCGCGTAGTTGAGTCCCACCGCGAGGATCGTCGGGGGAGCCAGCACCGCCGAGGCGAACCGCGCGCCCTCGAGCGGATGCCGGGATGCCGTGGTCGTCGCCTCGCGCACCCGCTCCAGCAGCTCGTCACCGCCGGCGATCAGCTGCTCGAGCGTGGCGGGGGCACCCTCGAACAGCTCGTCCACGAACGAGTATTCCTCGGCGTGGACGCTGACCAGGCGAGGGGCATCCGCCGCCTCCGGGGATCGGACGTGGGCGAAACGCATGTCTCCACGCTACCGGGCCGCCCGGGGCGGAGTGCCCGCAACAGCCCTGCTCACGCTCGCAACCCGGGCGGGGCCAGGGTCCTGCGCCTCTAGGCTGAGCGCATGAGCTACCCCTCGCCCCTGTGGCAACCGGGCCCGGGCGAGCCCGCGCCCATCGCCGACGCGCCGCGTCCGCCCGCGCCGGTCGCCGCGGCGCTGCTCCCGATCTCACGCCGCGGCGGGGCGCTGCTGTGGGTGGCCGCCGTGCTCCTCGTGCCTGTGCTGGCTCTTCTCGTGCTGTACTTCGTGCGCTTCCTCGGCCCCGCGGCATCCATCGTCGGCGTCCTGCTGGCGGCCGTGCCCTTCGTCGTCGTGTGGCTCGCGGTGCGGCTCGTCGATCGATGGGAGCCCGAGCCACGGCGGCTGCTGGCTTTCGCCGTCGCGTGGGGCGCGATCGCCTCCGTCGCGATCGCGCTGGGCGTCGACGCGCTGCTGGCATTCCTGGCCGGAGGCCTCCCCGACGCCTTCAGCGCGGTCGTTCAGGCTCCCATCGTCGAGGAGGTTGCGAAGGGGGCGGGGCTGCTGCTGCTGTACGTCGGCGCCCGTCGGTCGTTCGACGGGCCCGTCGACGGGATCGTGTACGGGGCGCTCATCGGTGCGGGGTTCGCGTTCACCGAGAACGTGCAGTACTTCGCGGTGAGCTTCATCGAGGGCGGCGCGGTCCAGGTCGGGGGAGTCTTCTTCCTGCGCGCGGTGCTCTCGCCCTTCGCTCACGTGATGTTCACGAGCCTGACCGGCTTCGCTCTCGGTCTGGCCGCTCGTCGGTCGCTGCGCACCGCCGCGGCTCTCCGGTACGTCTTCCCCGGCCTCATCGGCGCGATCGTGCTGCACGCGCTGTGGAACGGCTCGGCGACGTTCTTCAACTTCTTCGAGGTGTACGCCACGTTGCAGGTGCCCCTGTTCGTGCTGTTCATCCTCGGCATCCTGGCTCTCCGGCGGGAAGAGGCGCGCCTCACGCGCGCCCGGCTGGGGGAGTACGCCGCGGCCGGGTGGTTCACCGCGCAGGAGGTCGACATGCTCGCCACCGGTACGGGCCGTCGCTCGGCGTTGGCGTGGGCCCGCGCCCAGCCGGGCGACCGTACGGCGGTGATGCGGACGTTCATCCGGGATGCCACGGCGCTCGCCGCCACGCGGCAACGCGCGCTCTCGGGGCGTGACGCGACGGCGGCCGCCCAGGAAAGCGCGCTTCTGCAGCGTACGACCGCGGCCCGGGCGGCTCTGCTCGCTCGTTGAGGCGGGGGTCTTGACACCGCCGCGGAGGCGGAGCACCATCGATGTAGGCCAACTCAGCGCCCGGGAGACACGCAGGCATCGCCGCGGCACCGGGCGCTGAGTCTTTGTCCAGGGGGGTCATCCCGCAGCGTCGCGTGCTTGGATGGAGTCATGACTGATCGCACCAAGCCGGAGTTCGACGCTCCCACCGGTCCCGCCCCCTCCGACCTCGTCATTCGCGACATCATCGTCGGCGACGGCGACGAGGCGAAGCCCGGTGACACCGTCACCGTCCACTACGCCGGTGTCGAGTACGAGTCGGGCGAGGAGTTCGACTCGTCGTGGGGACGCGGCGAGAGCATCCAGTTCCCCCTTCGCGGCCTGATCCAGGGCTGGCAGGACGGCATCCCGGGCATGAAGGTCGGCGGACGCCGTGAGCTCGTCATCCCGCCGCACCTCGCCTACGGCCCCGCCGGCGGTCACTTCCTCGGCGGCAAGACACTCATCTTCATCATCGATCTGCTCAAGGTCGGCTGAGCCGGTCTTTCACCGGTCGTTCACGAACCCGAGGGAGCTGCGGCCCCTCGGGTTCGTCTTTTTTCACGATCGTGGAATACATTCGGATGAATGAGAGTTGGGCATCGGCAGGACGCCGAACCGGCTCCCCAGACCTCAAGGAGTGACATGACCGACACGACCACGCTCGAGATCCCCGGCTACAAGACGGGCACCTGGGTGCTCGACCCCTCGCACAGCGAGGTGACCTTCACCGTCCGCCACATGATGATCTCCAAGGTGCGCGGCACCTTCGGTATGAAGAGCGCGACCCTCGTCGCTCCCGAGAACCCGCTCGAGGCGTCGGTCGAGGCGTCCGTCGACGTGACCTCGGTCGACACCAAGGACGAGGGCCGCGACCAGCACCTCCGCTCGGCCGAGTTCTTCGACATCGAGACCTACCCGACGATGGACTTCCGCTCGACCGGTGCCCGCGTCGAGGACGGCGACTTCCTCGTCGACGGCGAGCTCACCATCCGCGGCGTCAGCAAGCCCGCGACCTTCTCGATCGACTTCGGCGGCTTCGGCACCGACCCGTGGGGCAACTACAAGGCCGGCGCGACCGCGAAGACGGTCATCAACCGCGAGGACTTCGGCCTCACCTGGAACGCCGCGCTCGAGACCGGTGGCGTCCTCGTCGGCAAGGACGTGACGATCGAGCTCGACCTGCAGTTCGCGCTTCAGGCCTGATCGCCGCAGCTGTGAAGGGCCCCGGATGCCACGGCATCCGGGGCCTTCGTCATCCCGGCCGCGGCCCGGATTCCGTGCTGCTCACGCCCGCGCGCGGCGGCGAAGGCGCACCCGCTCCTGCACCAGGAGAATGCCGAGGAACACGATCGCCGCCCCGACCGGCTCGTTCCACGTGAGCCGCTCACCGAGGACGAGGATGCCCAGCGTGACCCCGACCACCGGGGTGATGTAGGTCACGGTCGACGCGCGCGTGGGTCCCCACGCCCGCAGGGTGTTCTGGTTCCAGACGTACGCCAGGCCCGTGCCGAGGACGCCGAGGGCGACGATGCTGCCGACGACCGGGAGTGTCAGCTCCATCGGCTCGGCGAGGATCACCGGCGACAGCAGCACCATCAACCCCGCTGCCGGGCCGATGTAGCCGAAGGCGAACGCGACCCCCGACAGTCCGGCGTCGCCCAGGAAGCGTCGCATGTACGCGAGGCTGAAGCCGTAGCAGGCCGTCGCTCCCAGCAGTGCGATCTGCGCGACCGTGCTGCCGCCGATATCGGCGGCCGCGCCGGGCACGATGATCACCACGACGCCGAGGATGCCGACGGCGATGCCGATGAGCTGGCCCGGGCGCAGGCGCTCCACCCGGAATGCCGCCCAGGCCATGATCGCGGTCATGATCGGCGTGGTGGCGTTGAAGATGCTCGCCAGGCCCGACGAGACATGCTGCTCCGCCCAGGCGAACAGCAGGAACGGCACGGTGCAGAACGTCACCGCGAGGACGCACAGGTGCGCCCAGACGCGCGGGCTGCGCGGCATCCGTTCCCGCCGCAGGGCGACGACCGCGGCCAGCGCGACCGCCCCGAACAGCAGGCGGCCGCCGGCCACCTGCGCGGGCGTCATGCCCGTCAGCGCCACGGCGATGAAGAGGAAGCTCGCTCCCCACACGATGCCGGTCAGCACGAACTGCACCGTGACCGCGAGGGGCGAGGGGGAGGAAGCGGATGCCACGACCCGACCCTAGGCCTCGGGGCCGACATCGTGCGGCTCCGTCGACAGCGACGGCAGAAATCCGCCGACGAACGGCGGTCGGGCACCCGTGGGCGAACGCCCCGCCCCGCGCCCCGGAGGAGGGCATAAACGCTTCTGGCGGGCAGAAACGCGCTGACACCGCGTTTCTGCGCGCGGATGGCGTTTATGCGTGTCGGTCAGGGGCGGGGGTTCAGGGCGTCGTAGTCGCGGAACCGCGGCGAGAACCGCACGAGCACGCCGACGAGGGCGAGGATCAGGATGCCGCCGAACAGCGGGGGCACCCACAGCGCCGTGACCGTCGCCAGGGTTCCCGCATACAGGGCGCCGACGCGAGGACCCCCGGCGACCACGACGATGAAGATGCCCTGGAGGCGTCCGCGCATGGCATCCGGGACCGCCGCCTGCATCATGGTCGAGCGGTAGATGGCGCTGACGTTGTCGGCCGCGCCCGAGACGGCCAGGGCGATCGCGGCCAGGACGATGAGCGTGATCGCGCCGGAGTCCTCTCCCGTGTCGGCCGTTCGCATCCACCCGAGGGTTGCGGCCAGCAGGACGAGACCGAAGACCGCGATGGACAGCCCGTAGACCTGGATGGCCCGTTCGATCCCCAGGCCCTGGCGGCGCACGCGTCCGACGGGACCGGAGAACAGGCTCGACAGGAAGGCGCCCGCGGCCACCGCGGCCGTGAGGACTCCCGTCGTGATGGCACCGCCGCCCAGGAGTACCGCGCCGATCGCGGGGAAGAGGGCGACCGGTTGGCCGAAGGTCATCGCGACGACGTCGAGGAGGTACTGCAGCCGGATGTTCGGCGCACGGCGCAGGAACCGCGCTCCGTCGCGCAGCGACTCCAGGCCCGGTCGCACGGTCTGGCACTCGGGGCGCAGCCTCGGCAGCGACCACAGGCCGAGAAACAGCGACGTCATCAGCAGCACGTCGAGGGAGTACGTCCACGCGTAGCCCGCGACCGCGACGAGGACGCCCGCGAGTGCGGGGCCCGCCATCACCATGATCCCGACCGTGACGCCCTGCAACGCTGCGGCGGCCGGGAGCAGGTCGCGGGGGAGGAGGCGTGGAGTGATCGCCGAGCGGGTGGCCATGACGATTGAGTTGGCCGCGGAATTGACGACGCTCAGGACGAACAGCCATGCGACGGTCTCGAGGCCCGTCCAGGCGAGGACGGCCAGGAGCGCGGTCGAGACGAACGTCACCGCCGCGGCGAGGAGGGCCACCGTGCGGCGATCGAAGGCGTCGGCCAGCATGCCGCCGTACAGACCCGCGGCCACCATCGGCAGGAGCCCGGCGACCGCGATCATCGATACCGCGAGCGTGCTCTGGGTGAGCTCGAACACGTGCAGCATCACGGCGACGATCGTGAGCTGTCCGCCCAGGCCCGACAGCGTCGACCCGATCCACAGTCTCGCGAAAGCGGGGGAGGTGGTGAGCGGACGGAGGTCGATGAGGGCGCTGCCGCCGCTCACGCTCCGGCCTCGGCGGCGCGGGAGGTGGACGCGGCGGGCGCGCCTCTCCGTGTTCTGGCATGCACGGGTCGAGGCTACGGCACCCCGCGGGGGCGGGGATTGCGGGACGGCCGGTGATGGCATCCGGATGCTGGTAGACTCATGCGGTTGCCGTTGGATCGGCCGCGGATAAAGAGAGCCCACGCATCAGGCGTCGGGCGCCGCGCAACAAGAGGAAGGGGATCCCATCTATGGCACTCGAAGCGGACGTCAAGAAGGCGATCATCGAAGAGTACGCGACGCACCCCGGTGACACCGGATCCCCCGAGGTGCAGGTCGCGATGCTGACGCAGCGCATCAAGGACCTCACCGAGCACCTCAAGGCACACAAGCACGACCACCACTCGCGCCGTGGCCTGTTCCTGCTCGTCGGTCAGCGCCGTCGCCTGCTGGGTTACCTGCAGGACATCGACATCAACCGTTACCGCTCGCTCATCGAGCGGCTCGGTCTGCGTCGCTAAGCGCACCAGCGTTCAATCGCGCAAAACATTCTTGGAAGGCCGCCCCACGGTGTGGGCGGCCTTCGTCATTCCCGAGCAGCGTCAGCCGGCGGCATCCATCCCCGCTGCCGGTCCCAGCCCATGTATAAACGCGATCCGCGAGCGGAAACACGCGGTGCGCGCGTTTCCGCGCGTCGATCGCGTTTATGCGTGGGGTAAGCGCGCCGCCGGCCGGGGGGCTCAGGATGCCGCGCGGGCGGCGACCAGGTCGGGATGCCAGCGCTCGGCGACATCGGGGTGGGCGCGCAGGCGTGACTTGAGGGCGTTCTCGCCGTACGTGGCGTAGATCGGGTTCGTCGGGTCCTGGGAGACGCCGCGGGTCTCAGCGGCGAGCTCGCTCGGAAGGTCGATGATCGGTAGCACCGCATCCAGGGCCGGGTTGAAGAAGAACGGCACCGAGATGCGCTCGTCGGGGAATCGGGGCGAGATCACGCGGTGGTTGGTCGCGGTCAGGTAGCCCTGGGTCGCGTACTCCAGCAGCTCGCCGATGTTGACGACGAAGGCGCCGGGGACCGGGGGAGCGTCGACCCACTCGCCGTCCCGCTCGACCTGGAGCCCGCCCTTGCCGGGCTCGACCCACAGCAGCGTGAGGACGCCCGAGTCCTTGTGGGCGCCGACGCCCTGCTGGGGTGTCGGGTCGTCCTTGCCGGGGTACCGCACGATCTTGATGAGCGTCTGAGGGTCGCCGAAGTGGCGGTCGAAGTACTCCTCCTCGGCGCCGAGGGAGAGCGCCCAGGCGCGCAGCAGGGTCCGGGCGATCTCGGTGAGGCGGTCGTGCCACTCCGTGACGACCTCGCGGAGCTCGGGCTGCGCCGCCGGCCAGAGGTTGGGGCCGATGAGGCGGTTGTAGGCCGGGCCGTCGGGGTCGGCGACGGCTTGCCTCTCGGGTCCGATGTCGATCTGCTCCCGCCAGTCGACCCGGCCCTGGGTGAGCTCACCCCCGACGCGGGTGTAGCCGCGGAAGTGCGGGCTGGTGAGGTTCTCGATCGCGAGCTTGTCGGCCTCGGGCAGGGCGAAGAAGTCTTTCGCCGCGCGCAAGAGTCGGGCTTCGAGCTCAGCGCTGACACCCGTGCCCGTGAGGTAGAAGAACCCCACGTCGCGCGTTGCGGCGCGCAGGTCGTCGCGGAAGCGGGCGGCCGCTTCGGGCCCCTGGTCGAGGAGCGAGAGGTCGAGGATCGGGAGGTTCAGCTCGGACATGCACCGAGGCTAGATCGCCCTGCCGCTGCCGTGAGGATTGTTGCCCACGGTTACCACCGGTGCCCCCAGGCCTGCACGCGCGGCGTCGAGGAGCGGGGCGCGCGTTCGCGGGTCGGCAGGAATTCTCCCGATCGAGGAGGAAATCCACCGCCGTCGACCCAATGTGACGCCGGGCGCGGCCCGCGGGCCGCCCGTCGGGCGGATGACGCAACGAGGGGATGCGCGCGATGTGCGGCATTGCGTAAAGTGTCAGGATAAGGTGAGGCTGTCCTTACCTCACCCGCAGTGTCGCGGTTCTCACCCGAATCTCGAAAGTCGGTCACCCGCTCGTGCTCGCCACCTTTCTCATCGGCCTCCGCGAGGGCCTGGAAGCGGCCCTTGTCGTCGGCATCCTCGTGGCATATCTCTCCCGGCTCGGCCGACGCGACGCGCTTCCGCGGTTGTGGGCCGGGGTAGGACTCGCCGTCGCCCTCGCGCTCGCGATCGGTGCGGTCTTCACGTTCGGGGCCTACATGCTCACCTTCGAGGCGCAGGAGCTCATCGGCGGTTCCCTTTCCCTCCTCGCGGTGGGGATGGTGACCTGGATGATCTTCTGGATGCAGCGCGCCGGCCGCACGCTCAAGGCCGGACTCGAGGGGGGTGTCGACCGCGCGCTGCGCGGCAGCGTCTGGGCACTGGTGGCCGTCGGCTTCGTCTCCGTGGCGCGAGAGGGCATCGAGACGACGCTGCTGTTGTGGTCGATGGTGCAGTCGTTCGGTGATGCGCCGCTGGCCCTGGCGGGTGCCGTCCTCGGTCTGGCCGCCGCAATCGTGCTGGGATGGGCCATCGCGCGGGGCATGCTGCGCTTGAACCTCGGGCGATTCTTCACCTGGACGGGCGCCTTCCTCATCGTGGTGGCCGCGGGCGTGCTCGCGTACGCGATCCACGACCTCCAGGAGGCGGGCGCGCTGCCGGGCCCCTTCGGTGCCGGCGCCCCGATCGATCCCCGCACGGGCGCCGTGCTCGTCGGCGTCGCCGGCTTCCCTCTCGGCTGGGCGTTCGAGGTGTCCGGGGTCATCGCCCCCGGCGGTGCCCTCGCCGCGCTGCTGCAGGCGACGGTCGGCTTCATGCCGCAGATGACATGGCTGCAGGTCCTCGCGTGGACGGTGTACGTCGCCGTCGTCGTACCCCTGTTCGTCCGAGGTGTCCGCGCGAACCGGCGCCCCTCACCCGGAGCAGCCGGCGCCACCGCGTCCGCGCCCGCGAGCGCGCCGCGCGGCGACGCCCGCCCGACACCGACTCCGGATGCCGCGACCGCGACGGCATCCGCCCCTCACCCGAACGGAGCATCATGAACCCGACTCGCCTCCTGGCGGCTACGGCCGCGGCCGGCGCGACCGTCCTCGTCCTCTCGGGCTGCGTCGCCAAGACCGACGCGGCCGCCGGCGGACCCCTCACGGTCACTTCCACGGCGGACGGCTGCGCCGTGTCCGCCGCGGCCGCGACGAGCGGAACGCTCGCCTTCGACGTGACGAACGCGGGCGACGAGGTCACCGAGTTCTATCTGCTCGCCTCGGACGGTCTGCGCATCGTCGGCGAGGTCGAGAACATCGCGCCCGGAGCCTCGCGCACCCTCACCGTGACGGCGCAGCCGGGCGACTACTTCACGCTCTGCAAGCCGGGCATGATCGGTGACGGCGTGGGTCGCGCCGCGTTCTCGGTCACCGGCGAAGCCGTCGCGATCGACGGCGAGGATGCGGCGCAGAAGCAGCAGGCGATCGACCTGTACGCCGCGTTCGTCAAGGATCAGGTCGGTCAGCTGCTGCCGGCCGTGCAGACGTTCGCCGCGGCGTACGAGTCGGGCGATGACGCGGCCGCCCGCGAGCAGTTCCCCCGCGTGCGCGCGTACTACGAGCGCATCGAGCCGATCGCGGAAGCGCTCGGCGACCTGGACCCGCGCATCGATTACCGCGAGGTGGATGCCGTGGCGGAGGGGCGCGAGTGGACCGGGTTCCACCGCATCGAAAAGGATCTCTGGGTTCCCGCGCAGGACGCCCTGAACGCCGATGGTGAGACTCCGGCGTGGAAGGACTGGGCTCCCTCCACCGTCGCGGAGCGCGCGTCGTACGGCGACGCGCTGATCTCCGACACGCAGGAGCTGTACGACTACGTCCACTCCGACGCTTTCCTGCAGACGCTGAACGATCAGGGGGTGGCCGGGATCTCCAACGGCGCCATCGCGCTGCTCGACGAGGTCGCGACCGGCAAGATCAGCGGCGAGGAGGACTGGTGGTCGGGCACCGACCTGTACGACTTCGCCGCGAACGTCGAGGGATCGAAGATGGCGTTCTCGCTCGTCCGCGACTTCACCGCGTCCAAGGGTGACGAGGGGGCGTCGCTGGTGTCGCGCATCGACGCCGGGTACGCGGATCTCGAGGCGGCGCTCGCCGCGCACGGCTCCGCCGACGCCGGCTTCGTGCCGTACGCCCAGCTGACCGACGCCGACAAGCGTCAGCTGACCGACCTCCTCAACGCCCTCGCCGAGCCGCTCTCGCAGCTCACCGTGACCGTTCTGGAGTGACGTGGGCGAGGATCAGCAGATTCCGGATGCCGCGGGCTTGTCTCGCCGCGGACTGATGGGCCTCGCCGTCGGGGCCGGTGCCGCGGGCCTCGCGATCGGCGGCGGCGCGGGGATCGCCAGCGGTGTCGCCCTAGGGCGCGCGCGGGAACGGCGGACCGCGGATGCCGTGGCGTCGGGGGATGGCATCCATCAGCCGGGCATCACGACGCCGGTGCAGGATCACCTTCACTTCGCCGCCTTCGACATGATGGCCCGCACGACGCGGGACGATGTCGCGTCGCTGCTGCAGGACTGGACGTACGCGGCGAACCGGATGATGCAGGGACTCGAGGTGAGCGCCACCGGCGCGGTCGGCGGATCGCCCGAGGCCCCGCCCGACGACACCGGCGAAGCCCTGGGGCTACCGGCCAGCAACCTCACGATCACGTTCGGGTTCGGGCCGTCGCTGTTCGACGAGCGCTTCGGTCTTGCCGCTCAGCGCCCGGCGGGTCTCGAGCGGCTGCCCGCATTCCTCGGCGACGACCTGGATCCGGAACGTTCGGACGGCGACCTGTGCATTCAGGCGTGCGCCGACGACCCGCAGGTCGCCGTGCACGCCATCCGCAACCTGAGCCGCATCGCGTTCGGGCGTGCCCGTATCCGCTGGTCTCAGCTCGGCTTCGGGCGGACGTCCAAGACGACCAGTGATCAGGCCACTCCCCGCAATCTCTTCGGGTTCAAGGACGGCACGGCCAACATCCTCGCGGACGACGCGGCCGCGCTGGACGAGAACGTGTGGGTCTCCGCCTCCGAGGGTCCGGCGTGGCTCGCGGGAGGGTCGTATCTCGTGGCTCGACGCATCGCGATGCTCATCGAGACGTGGGATCGCGTACGCCTGTCGGAACAGGACCGAATCGTCGGGCGCGACAAGGCGCGCGGCGCGCCGCTGTCGGGTGGGGACGAGTTCACCGCGCCGGATTTTGCCGCGACCGACGGGTCGGGAACACCCCGCATCGACGCGCGCAGTCACGTTCGGCTCGCCCACCCCGACCAGAATGGCGGCATCCGGATCCTCCGTCGCGGCTACAACTTCGTCGACGGCAACACCGATCTCGGACGGTTGAACGCCGGGCTGTTCTTCCTGTCGTTCCAGCGCAGTCCCGACCGGTACATCACGGTGCAGCGCGCCCTCGCGACCGACGCGATGGCCGAGTACATCCGGCACGTCGGTTCCGGGCTGTGGGCCGTGCCCCCGGCTCCCGCGGCGGGGCAATCGATCGGCGCGGGACTGCTCGGCGCGTGAGCCGGCGCGCTCGCCGGGGCCGGGCGACAAGCGCGTCGTGCGCCGAGGCGCGCGGGCAGTGCGCGTGTCTCGGCGCGCCGTACCTCTAGCGCGACGGGCGAGCGGATGCCGCGGCGCCGCGGCCCGCGCCGAGGGCGGGGTCGCGGAGCAGCCATGGCATCCGGGGCTCGACGAAGGGGCGGGTGAGGCGTCGCACCGGCCGGCTGGCTAGGGTCGCGGCGATCGCGACGCTCGCGACGGCGACGAGGGGGATCCACAGCCACACCGGTTCCAGCCCGCGCAGCACTCCGGACTGCCGGAACGGGTAGAGCACGAACGTGTGCAGCAGATACACGTACATCGTGTACTTCCCAAGGTCCGACCATGGCGTCTTCCGGCGGGGGACCAGCACCAGGAAGGCGCTCATCAGCACGAGCGCCGACACGATGATCGCCAGCCGCACGCCGCCCGCCCACCAGTGGGGTGCGTCGAGGTCCGCGTACGCGTCGACGAAGAAGAACCATGTGCCCAGTCGCACGTCGCTCCAGACGTCCACCAAGGCGAAGGCGACGGCGCCCGCCGCGACGAGCACGGCGACGGCGAGGGTGCGCAGCCACGCCGGTCGCCGCTCGAGCAGTCCGAGCCGGGCGACGACGTCCCGGTCGCGCAGCCACCAGCCCATCGTGAAGAACGGCAGCAATCCGAGGAAGCGCGAGATCGAGAACGTCGAGTCGATGCTCGGGAGATACCCCGCGACGATCGAGATCCCGAGGGACCACCAGATCGGTCCCCGCAGCAGCGCGAGGAAGGGTAGGACGAGGCGGAACAACGCCAGCGCGAGCAGGAACCAGAGCGTCCACGCCGGCTGCGCGGGGTCGAGGTTGGTGCGGCCGGTCACGAGGAACTGTGTGAGGGTCCAGATCGCTTCGAAGATCACGTACGGCGCGATCAGGTCGGTGATGACCCGGGCCATGCGCGCGCGGGTGGGCTCGGCGGAGGACGAGAAGTACCCCGACACGAGGGCGAACAGCGGCATGTGGAACGCGTAGACGAGCAGGTACAGCGCCTCGGCGGCATCCGAGTCGTAGGTCAGCCGTTGGAGGGCATGGCCGAACACGACGAGCACGATGGCGGCGAAGCGGGCGTTGTCCCAGAAGGGCACGCGCTGCTTCGTCGGTGCGGGGGTCGGGGCCTGTC
>NZ_JAKRNI010000002.1 GCF_022346945.1 Microbacterium sp. ACRRU
CGGGGTCGGTGGGGGTGTAGGGGCCGTCTTTGGTGCCGTCGAAGACGTAGTCGCTGGAGATGTGGACGAGGGTGATGCCGTTTTCGGTGGCGATGCGGGCGAGGTGGGCGACGGCGGTGACGTTCGCGGCCCAGGCGTCGTGCCGGCCTTGGGGTGTTTCGGCGGTGTCGACTTTGGTGTAGGCGGCGGCGTTGATGATGGTGGCGTAGTCGCGCCAGCGGCGGGCGGTGGACAGGTCGGGGGAGGTCAGGTCGAGGGTGTCGCGGGTGGTGTATTCGATCCCGGGGTGTTCACCGAATTCTGCGCGGAGGGCGCGGCCGAGTTGTCCGTTCGCGCCGGTGACGAGGATCTTTTTCGGCGGCATGGGGACCACTTCGGCCAGGCGGGGGTGGTTCTTGTCCTTCTCGCTGATTTGGACGGTGTCGAGGGGGATGGGCCAGTTGATGGCGGCGGTTTCGTCGGCGAGGTTGAGGAAGGTGTAGGTCGCGGTGGGGGACCAGTGGTCGTTGACGAGGTAGGTGTAGGCGGTGTCGGGTTCGAGGGTTTGGTAGGAGTTGCCGACGCCGCGGGGCACGAAGATCGCGGTGGAGGGGTCGAGTTCGGTGGTGTAGACCGCGCCGAAGGTGTCGCCTTCGCGCAGGTCGACCCAGGCGCCGAAGATGCGGCCGGTGGCGACGGAGACGTATTTGTCCCAGGGTTCGGCGTGGATGCCGCGGGTGGTGCCGACGGCGTCGTTGAAGGAGATGTTGTTTTGCACCGGCCCGAAATCGGGTAGGTCGATCCCGGCCGCGGTCATCTTCTCCCGCTGCCAGTTCTCCTTGAACCAGCCGCGGGAATCCCCGTGCACGGGCAGGTCGAGCACGATCAGCCCCGGGATGGGGGTGGTGCGCACGGACAGGGGTTTACCGAATTCGGTGGACATGCCGGTCACTGTCCTTTGCTGGCGTAGAACGCTTCGACACCGTCTTTGGTGGGGGCCCACCACGCCTCGTTGTCCCGGTACCAGTCGATCGTCGCGGCAAGGCCGGACTCGAAGTCGCCGTAGGTGGGCGCCCACCCCAGTTCGGTGCGGAGCTTGGTGGAATCGATCGCGTAGCGCAGGTCGTGACCGGGACGGTCGGTGACCAGGTCGTACGCGTCGGTGGGCTGCCCGGTGAGCTGGAGGATCAGTTCGACGACGGTCTTGTTGTCTTTCTCGCCGTCCGCGCCGATGAGGTAGGTCTGCCCGATCTCCCCCTTGTCCAGGATGGTCAGCACGGCGGAGGAATGGTCGTCCGCGTGGATCCAGTCGCGGACGTTCTCCCCGGTGCCGTACAGCTTCGGGCGGATCCCGCGCAGGACGTTGGTGATCTGGCGGGGGATGAATTTCTCCACGTGCTGGTACGGGCCGTAGTTGTTCGAGCAGTTGCTGATCGTCGCGCGCACCCCGAACGAGCGCACCCATGCCCGCACCAACAGGTCCGACCCGGCCTTGGTCGACGAATACGGCGACGACGGGTTGTACGGGGTGGACTCGGTGAACCGGGCCGGGTCATCCAACTCCAAATCCCCGTACACCTCGTCGGTGGAGATGTGATGGAACCGCACATCATGCTTCCGCGCCGCTTCCAGCAGCGTGTACGTGCCGATGATGTTGGTGTCCAGGAACGGGCGCGGGTCATGCAACGAGTTGTCGTTGTGCGACTCCGCCGCGTAGTGCACCACCGCGTCCGCCTCGCCCACCAACGCGTCGACCACGCCCGCGTCCGCGATATCACCGACGACCAGACGCACCCGCTCCTCGGGCAGCCCCGCAAGCGATGCCCGGTTCCCCGCATACGTCAACTTGTCCAACACCGTCACCGAGTGATCAGTGTGCTCGACCACATGGTGCACGAAATTCGAACCGATGAACCCGGCACCGCCGGTCACAAGCAGACGCATGCCGCCAGACTATGGGGGGACATTACGGGCGTTCGAACACGAGGTTTCGCCGGGACGAAGTTTCCCGGGGATACTCGACGTTCACGCTTTTCGTTTGGGACTGTGGGTGCATATCGGTCAAGATGACCGCATGCGCGGAATCATCTTGGCGGGCGGCACTGGCTCCCGACTGCATCCCATCACCTTGGGGGTCTCGAAGCAGCTTGTCCCGGTGTACGACAAGCCGATGATCTACTACCCGCTGTCGACGCTGATCCTCGCCGGCATCCGCGACATCCTCATCATCACCACCCCGCAGGACTCCGAGCAGTTCCAACGCCTCCTCGGGGACGGATCCCGCTTCGGCATCTCCCTCACCTACAAGGTCCAACCCTCGCCCGACGGGCTCGCCCAAGCCTTCCTCCTCGGCGAAGAGCACATCGGCACCGACTCCGTCGCCCTCGTTCTCGGAGACAACATCTTCTACGGTCAGGGCATGGGCACCCGCCTGCGCCAGTACACCGACCTCGACGGCGGTGTCGTCTTCGGCTACCAGGTCGCCGACCCCACCGCGTACGGTGTCGTCGAGTTCGACGCCGACGGTCGCGTCATCTCCCTCGAAGAGAAGCCCGAACACCCCAAGAGCTCTTTCGCCGTCCCGGGCCTGTACTTCTACGACAACGACGTGATCGACATCGCCCGCTCCCTGAAACCATCCCCGCGCGGCGAACTGGAGATCACCGACGTCAACCGCACCTACCTCGAACAAGGTCGCCTCCGCGTCGAACTCCTCCCGCGTGGCACCGCGTGGCTGGACACCGGAACCTTCGACTCCCTCAGCGAAGCCACCGAATTCGTCCGCACCGTCGAGAAGCGCCAAGGCCTGTCCATCGGCTGCCCCGAAGAAGTCGCCTGGCGCATGGGCTTCCTCACCGATGATGAGCTCCGCCAACGCGCTGAGCCCCTCGTGAAGAGCGGGTACGGCAGGTACCTCCTCGGCTTGATCAGCTGAGGGCAGCCTCCGAGGAGCCGAAATGGCCGTGCGGGCGTCCGCATCAACGCAGGCGGCCGCACGAGTCCCAGCAAACACACCCCTCCCGCTCTTCCTCCGCCCCGTCGGACCCGGCCACAATGAACCCACGCCCGCCCCGGTCGGGCATGAGACGAAGGAGAACCGTCATGGGAGTCGACGACATCATCAACAAGGGCAAGCAGATGCTCGATCAGAACCGCGACAAGATCGAAGAGGCGCTCAAGAGCGAGAAGGCCGAGGAGGTCAGCGACAAGATCCTCAGCGGCGCGGCCGACGCCATCAAGAAGGTCGTCCCCGCCGAGCACCACGCCAAGGTCGACGAGGTGCGCGACAACGTCGACAAGAACATCGGCAACGCCTGATCCGTACTCGCTTCACGGCGCCGTCCCCGGGAATCGGGGGCGGCGCCGTCGTGTTGTGCGGGGGAGGGCTGAGGATATGCCGCACGCGACACGCCCGGGTTTGCGACACGCCCGAGCGGCCCGTAGACTATCCAGGTTCCACATTCCGGCGTGCGCTGAGCGCGCCAGGATCACTGCCAGGGCAGTGCACAGGCGGCGCGTGAGCGCAGGGTCCTGGGCCGCGGGCAGCAGAACACCACACCGAACCCCCTCATCCTTCACGGGAATCGCACGCGTGCGTGCAAGGGGCGGGCCGGATGCCATGGCATCCGGTTTGACAGCTGAACAGCGGTGCAGCATCTCTCGCGCAAGCGAGGGGAAGTGCCAGGGCGCGAGAGCGCCACCGTGCGTCCGATGCCCTTGGTCGGGTAAGACGCGAGAAAGAGAGTGAGCAGACAATGGCGGGACAGAAGATCCGCATTCGCCTGAAGTCGTACGACCACGCCGGACTGGACTCGTCCGCGCGCAAGATCGTCGACACCGTGACCCGTGCCGGCGCCACCGTGGTGGGCCCGGTTCCCCTCCCGACCGAGAAGAACGTCGTGTGCGTCATCCGGTCGCCCCACAAGTACAAGGACAGCCGCGAGCACTTCGAGATGCGCACCCACAAGCGCCTCATCGACATCATCGACCCGACGCCCAAGGCCGTCGACTCGCTGATGCGTCTCGACCTCCCGGCCGATGTCAACATCGAGATCAAGCTCTGAGGTTCGACATGGCTGACATCAACTCCAAGATCTCCAAGGGCCTCCTCGGCACCAAGCTCGGCATGACCCAGGTGTGGGACGAGAACGGCAAGCTCGTTCCCGTCACCGTCATCGAGGTCGCGCCCAACGTCGTGACCCAGCTCCGCTCGGTCGAGAAAGACGGCTACAACGCCGTTCAGATCGGCTACGGCCAGATCGACCCCCGCAAGGTGAACAAGCCCCTGTCGGCTCACTTCGAGGCCGCGGGCGTCACGCCGCGTCGTCACCTCACCGAGGTTCGCACCGCGGATGCCGCTGACTACTCACTCGGTCAGGAGCTCACCGTGGACGGCCTGTTCGAGGCCGGCCAGCTGGTCGACGTCGTCGGCACCAGCAAGGGCAAGGGCACCGCCGGTGTCATGAAGCGTCACAACTTCAAGGGTGTCTCCGCTTCGCACGGTGCGCACCGCAACCACCGCAAGCCCGGTTCGATCGGCGCCTCGTCGACCCCGAGCCGCGTCTTCAAGGGCATGCGCATGGCCGGCCGTATGGGTGGCGAGCGCGTGACCGTCCTCAACCTCACGGTGCACGCCGTCGACGCCGAGAAGGGTCTGCTGCTCGTCAAGGGCGCCGTCCCCGGCGCGCGCGGTCGCATCGTCTACGTCCGCAACGCAGTGAAGGGTGCCTGATCTCATGGCTGACTCGACTCTCGCGCTCGACGTTCGCAAGTCCGACGGCAAGAAGGCCGGCTCCGTGGAGCTGCCCGCCGCGATCTTCGACGTCAAGACGAACATCCCGCTGATCCACCAGGTCGTCGTCGCCCAGCGCGCCGCCGCCCGCCAGGGCACGCACTCGACCAAGCGTCGTGGCGAGGTCTCCGGTGCCGGCCGCAAGCCCTTCAAGCAGAAGGGCACGGGTAACGCCCGTCAGGGCTCGATCCGCGCGCCGCACATGACCGGCGGTGGCATCGTCCACGGGCCCAAGCCCCGTGACTACGGCCAGCGCACCCCCAAGAAGATGATCGCCGCCGCCCTGCTGGGTGCGCTGAGCGACCGCGTCCGCGGTGAGCGCCTCCACGTCGTGGAGTCGTTCGGCATCGAGGGCACCCCGTCCACCAAGGCCGCCGCCTCGGTGCTGTCGGGTCTGGGCGCCGTCAAGAACGTCCTGGTCGTCATCGACCGCGACGACGAGGTGACCGTCAAGAGCGTGCGCAACCTCGCGTACGTCCACGTGCTGACCTACGGCCAGCTGAACGCCTACGACGTGCTCGTCTCCGACGACATCGTCTTCACCAAGGCCGCCTACGACGCGTTCGTCGCGTCGAAGTCCGGCGCCACCGAGGAGGTCTCGGCATGACCGCCGTCAACAAGGACCCGCGCGACATCATCCTGAAGCCGGTCGTCTCCGAGAAGAGCTACTCGCTCATCGACGAGGGCAAGTACACGTTCCTCGTGGACCCCCGCGCCTCCAAGACCGAGATCAAGCTCGCGATCGAGAAGATCTTCGGCGTCAAGGTGGCCTCGGTCAACACGATCAACCGCGTGGGCAAGGCCCGTCGCACCCGCTTCGGCATCGGCAAGCGCAAGGACACCAAGCGCGCGATCGTCAGCCTCAAGTCGGGCACCATCGACATCTTCACGGCAGTCGGCTGACGGTCGGGATAGAGGACAAGAACAATGGCTATTCGCAAGTACAAGCCCACGACCCCCGGTCGCCGCGGCTCGTCGGTGGCCGACTTCGCCGAGATCACCCGATCGACGCCCGAGAAGTCGCTGCTGCGCCCGCTGTCGAAGACCGGTGGCCGCAACAACCAGGGCCGCATCACCACGCGTCACATCGGTGGCGGTCACAAGCGCCAGTACCGTCTGATCGACTTCCGTCGTAACGACAAGGACGGCATCGACGCCAAGGTCGCTCACATCGAGTACGACCCCAACCGCACCGCGCGCATCGCGCTCCTGCACTACAAGGACGGCGAGAAGCGGTACATCCTCGCCCCCAACAAGCTGCAGCAGGGCGACATCGTCGAGTCCGGTGCCGGCGCCGACATCAAGCCCGGCAACAACCTGCCGCTGCGCAACATCCCCACCGGTACCGTGATCCACGCGATCGAACTGCGTCCCGGCGGCGGAGCGAAGATGGCCCGTTCGGCCGGCGCCTCGGTGCGTCTGGTCGCCAAGGACGGCCCCTACGCGCAGCTGCGTCTGCCCTCGGGCGAGATCCGCAACGTCGACGTCCGCTGCCGCGCGACGATCGGCGAGGTCGGCAACGCCGAGCAGTCGAACATCAACTGGGGCAAGGCCGGCCGCAAGCGCTGGAAGGGCGTCCGCCCGACCGTCCGTGGTGTCGCCATGAACCCGGTCGACCACCCGCACGGTGGTGGTGAGGGCAAGACGTCCGGTGGTCGTCACCCCGTTTCGCCGTGGGGTAAGGCCGAAGGCCGCACCCGCCACGCGAACAAGGAAAGCGACAAGCTGATCGTCCGCCGTCGCACCGCCGGCAAGAAGCGCAAGTAGGAGTAGAGGAAGATGCCTCGCAGCCTTAAGAAGGGCCCCTTCGTCGACGAGCACCTGCTTCGCAAGGTCGTCTCGCAGAACGAAGCCGGCACCAAGAACGTCATCAAGACCTGGTCGCGCCGTTCGATGATCATCCCCGCCATGCTGGGACACACCATCGCCGTGCACGACGGTCGCAAGCACATCCCCGTGTTCGTGACCGAGACCATGGTCGGCCACAAGCTGGGCGAGTTCTCGCCCACCCGCACCTTCCGCGGCCACGTGAAGGACGACAAGAAGGGCCGCCGCCGCTGACGCGGGGGCGCAAGAGGAGAGAGAAATGGTGGAGTCCATCGCACGCGTGCGACACATCCGCGTGACCCCTCAGAAGGCTCGTCGTGTCGTCGCTCTCATCAAGGGCAAGCAGGCCGAAGAGGCCCTCGCGATCCTGAAGTTCGCGCCGCAGGGCGCGAGCGAGCCGATCTACAAGCTCGTCGCCTCGGCGATCGCGAACGCTCGCGTCACCGCCGACAAGACGAACGAGTACCTGGATGACGCCGACCTGTACGTGAAGAACGCGTACGTCGACGAGGGCACGACGCTCAAGCGTTTCCAGCCCCGCGCACAGGGTCGCGCCTTCCAGATCAAGAAGCGCACGAGCCACATCACGGTCGTGCTCGCGACGCCGGAAGACGCTGCTGCGGCCCCGGCTCGCGCCAACAAGAAGGCGAGCAAGTAATGGGACAGAAGGTCAACCCGTACGGCTTCCGCCTCGGCATCACCACCGACCACGTGTCGCGGTGGTTCTCCGACTCGACGAAGCCCGGACAGCGCTACGCCGACTACCTCGCCGAGGACATCAAGATCCGTCGCCTGCTGACCACCTCGCTCGACCGCGCGGGCGTCAGCAACATCGAGATCGAGCGCACGCGTGACCGCGTCCGCGTCGACATCCACACCGCCCGCCCGGGCATCGTGATCGGTCGCCGCGGCGCCGAGGCCGAGCGCATCCGTGCCGACCTCGAGAAGCTCACCGGCAAGCAGATCCAGCTGAACATCCTCGAGGTCAAGAACCCCGAGGCCGACGCTCAGCTGGTCGCCCAGGGTGTCGCCGAGCAGCTCTCCGCCCGTGTGGCCTTCCGCCGCGCGATGCGCAAGGGCCTGCAGGGCGCGCAGCGTGCCGGCGCCAAGGGTGTCCGCATCCAGGTGTCGGGCCGCCTCGGCGGCGCCGAGATGAGCCGCTCCGAGTTCTACCGCGAAGGCCGTGTGCCCCTGCACACCCTGCGCGCGAACATCGACTACGGCTTCTACGAGGCCAAGACGACCTTCGGCCGCATCGGCGTGAAGGTCTGGATCTACAAGGGCGACCTCACGAACAAGGAGCTCGCCCGCGAGCAGGCCAACGCCCCGAAGTCGCGCGGTCGTGACGACCGTGGCGGCGACCGTCGTCGTGGCCCTCGCAATGAGGCCCCCGTGGCAGAAGGAGCGTCGGCGTAATGCTCATCCCCCGCAAGGTCAAGTACCGCAAGCAGCACCACCCCGGCCGCTCGGGCCAGGCCACCGGTGGCACCCAGGTGTCGTTCGGTGAGTTCGGCATCCAGGCCCTCACCCCCGCCTACGTGACCAACCGTCAGATCGAGTCCGCTCGTATCGCCATGACGCGTCACATCAAGCGTGGTGGAAAGGTGTGGATCAACATCTACCCCGACCGTCCCCTCACCAAGAAGCCCGCCGAAACCCGCATGGGTTCCGGTAAGGGTTCCCCCGAGTGGTGGGTCGCAAACGTCAAGCCGGGTCGCGTCCTCTTCGAGGTCGCCGGTGTCAACGAGCAGCTCGCTCGTGAAGCACTGACCCGTGCCATCCACAAGCTGCCGCTCAAGGCACGCATCATCAAGCGCGAGGAGGGCGACGCGTAATGGCGATCGGCACCAAGCAGCTCGCCCCGAGCGAGCTCGACACGTTCGAAGACCAGCGCCTCGTCGAGGAGCTGCGCAAGGCCAAGGAAGAGCTGTTCAACCTGCGCTTCCAGTCGGCCACCGGCCAGCTCGAGAGCCACGGCCGCATCCGCGCCGTCAAGCGTGACATCGCGCGGCTGTACACCGTGATCCGCGAGCGCGAGCTCGGCATCCGCGCCACGCCGGCCCCGGTCGAGGCGACGAAGGCGAAGAAGAGCAAGGCGAAGAAGGCGGATGCCGCTGACGACGCCGCGAAGGAAGAGGCGGAGTAATGGCTACCGCGAAGAAGGCAGAGGCCGAGGCGCAGGTCGCCGGCCACGAGCACGCCGCCAACGACGTGCGCGACGAGAACGCCCGCGGTTACCGCAAGGCGCGTCGCGGCTACGTCGTCAGCGACAAGATGGACAAGACGATCGTCGTCGAGGTCGAAGACCGTGTGAAGCACCCGCTTTACGGCAAGGTCATCCGCCGCACGTCGAAGGTCAAGGCCCACGACGAGACGAACTCGGCCGGCATCGGCGACCTGGTCGTCATCAACGAGACCCGTCCGCTGAGCGCCACCAAGCGCTGGCGCCTGGTCGAGATCCTCGAGAAGGCCAAGTAAGCCTCGCGGCTGCTTGGAACCCAAGGAGTAACAAGTGATTCAGAACGAATCCCGGCTGAAGGTCGCCGACAACACCGGCGCCAAGGAGCTGCTGACCATCCGTGTCCTCGGCGGCTCCAACCGCCGGTACGCGGGCCTGGGCGACGTCATCGTCGCCACGGTCAAGGACGCCATCCCCGGTGGAAACGTCAAGAAGGGCGACGTGGTCAAGGCCGTCGTCGTCCGTGTGGTCAAGCAGACCCGTCGTCCCGACGGCTCGTACATCAAGTTCGACGAGAACGCCGCCGTGATCCTGAAGAACGACGGGGAGCCCCGCGGCACCCGTATCTTCGGGCCGGTCGGTCGTGAGCTTCGCGACAAGAAGTTCATGAAGATCGTCTCGCTCGCCCCGGAGGTCATCTGATCATGGCGAAGATCAAGAAGGGCGACCTGGTTCAGGTCATCTCGGGCGCCAAGCCCGAGCGCGGCGGAGACCGCGGCAAGCAGGGTAAGGTCCTCGAGGTCCTCACCGAGCAGAACCGCGTCATCGTCGAAGGCGTGAACTACGTCACCAAGCACAACCGCGTCGGCCAGTCCCAGCGCGGCACCAAGACCGGTGGCATCGAGACGTTCGAAGCCCCGATCCACATCTCCAACGTCGCGCTCGTCGACCCCTCGACCAAGAAGCCGACCCGCGTCGGCCACCGCGTCGAGGAGCAGGTCAAGGACGGCGTCAAGCGCACCGTCCGCGTGCGCTACGCGAAGAAGTCAGGCAAGGACCTCTGAATATGAGCACCGTGACTGCCGCGGAGGCTGGCAAGATCCAGCCCCGCCTGAAGCAGAAGTACAACACCGAGATCAAGAAGGCTCTGCAGGACGAGTTCGGCTACGCCAACGTCATGCAGATCCCCGGCCTGGTCAAGGTCGTCGTCAACACCGGTGTCGGCGAGGCTGCTCGCGACAGCAAGGTGATCGATGGTGCGGTCGACGACCTCACCAAGATCACCGGTCAGAAGCCCATCGTCACCAAGGCCCGCAAGTCCATCGCGCAGTTCAAGCTGCGTGAGGGCCAGGCCATCGGTGCGCACGTCACCCTCCGCGGCGACCGTGCGTGGGAGTTCATCGACCGCCTCGTCAACCTCGCTCTGCCCCGCATCCGCGACTTCCGCGGTCTGTCGGCCAAGCAGTTCGACGGCCACGGCAACTACACCTTCGGTCTCCAGGAGCAGTCCGTGTTCCACGAGATCGATCAGGACCGCATCGACCGCGTGCGTGGTTTCGACATCACGATCGTCACCACCGCCAAGACCGACGACGAAGGTCGCTCGCTGCTCCGCCAGCTCGGCTTCCCCTTCCAGTCGGGCGACGCTCAGGCCTGAGCCCCCGGGCCCCCGGGATCCCGGGGGCCTTTCATCGAAGGTCGCCTGTCGTGTAACGGCAGTCGAAACCTCATGATCGAAAGAAGCAACACATGACGATGACAGACCCGGTCGCAGACATGCTGACCCGTCTGCGCAACGCGAACTCGGCGCACCACGACTCCGTGTCGCTGCCGAGCTCGAAGCTCAAGACGCACATCGCCGAAATCCTCAAGCAGGAGGGTTACATCGCCGACTGGTCCGTTTCGGACGCCCGCGTCGGCCAGACCCTCACCATGACGCTGAAGTACGGCCCGAACCGCGAGCGGTCGATCGCCGGCATCAAGCGCGTCTCCAAGCCCGGCCTCCGCGTGTACGCGAAGTCCACCGAGGTCCCCACGGTCCTCGGCGGTCTGGGCGTGGCCATCCTGTCCACCTCCTCCGGTCTTCTCACCGACCGTCAGGCCGAGCAGAAGGGCGTCGGCGGGGAAGTCCTCGCCTACGTGTGGTGATCTGACATGTCGCGTATCGGACGTCTTCCCATCGACATCCCCGCCGGTGTCACCGTCACGGTGAACGGCCGGGAGGTCGCCGTCAAGGGCCCCAAGGGCGAGCTCACGCTCACCGTGGCATCCCCCCTCGAGGTGTCGGTCGAAGAGAACCAGGTTCTCGTCACCCGCCCCGACGACGAGCGCGAGTCGCGGTCGCTCCACGGCCTGACCCGCACGCTCATCAACAACAACATCATCGGTGTCACCCAGGGCTACTCCAAGGGCCTCGAGGTCGTCGGCACGGGTTACCGCGTGGCGCAGAAGGGCAGCTCGGTCGAGTTCGCCCTCGGCTTCTCGCACCCCGTCCTGATCGACCCGCCCGCGGGCATCACCCTCACGGTCGAAGGCAACAACAAGCTCACCGTGAGCGGCATCGACAAGCAGGCCGTCGGCGAGGCCGCCGCCAACATCCGCAAGATCCGCAAGCCCGAGCCCTACAAGGGCAAGGGTGTGCGGTACGCGGGTGAGGTTGTGCGCCGCAAGGCCGGAAAGAGTGGTAAGTAGCCATGGCTATCAAGACAAAGTCCGCCGCCCGCGCGCGTCGCCACGCTCGTCTGCGCAAGAAGGTCGTGGGTACGGAGCTCCGTCCCCGTCTCGTCGTGACGCGCTCGGCCCGCCACGTCTTCGTCCAGCTGGTCGACGACAGCAAGGGCCACACCGTGGCCTCGGCCTCGACCCTCGAGGTCGACCTGCGCTCGTTCGACGGTGACAAGACCGCCAAGGCCCGCAAGGTCGGCGAGCTCGTCGCCGAGCGTGCCAAGGCCGCCGGCTTCTCGGACGTCGTGTTCGACCGCGGCGGTAACCGTTACGCCGGTCGTGTCGCCGCGATCGCCGAAGGCGCCCGCGAAGGAGGGCTGAACCTGTGAGTGACAACAAGGAGACCGAAGTGACCGAGCAGACTGCACCGACCGAGGGTGCGGCTGGGTCCCAGGCGCCCGCCGAGCGTGAGCGCGAGCCGCGTCGCGGTGGTCGCGAGCGCAACGCCAACCAGCGCGACCGTGGTTCGCGCGACCGCAACGAGAGCCAGTTCCTCGAGCGCGTCGTGACGATCAACCGCGTCTCGAAGGTGGTCAAGGGTGGTCGTCGCTTCAGCTTCACGGCGCTCGTCGTCGTGGGTGACGGCAACGGTGTCGTGGGCGTCGGTTACGGCAAGGCCCGCGAGGTTCCCCTCGCCATCTCGAAGGGTGTCGAGGAAGCCAAGCGCAACTTCTTCCGCGTCCCCCGTTCCGGCTCGACCATCCCCCACCCCGTCCAGGGTGAGGCTGCCGCCGGTGTGGTGCTCCTGCGCCCCGCCGCCGCCGGTACCGGTGTTATCGCCGGTGGTCCCGTCCGCGCCGTCCTCGAGTGCGCCGGCATCCACGACGTCCTCTCGAAGTCGCTCGGTTCGTCGAACACGATCAACATCGTGCACGCGACCGTCGAGGCTCTGAAGTCGCTCGAGGAGCCCCGTGCCGTGGCCGCCCGCCGCGGTCTGGAGTTCGACCAGGTCGCCCCGGCCCGCCTCGTGCGCGCCGAGGCCGCCGCTCAGAAGGTAGGTGCCTGATGGCCGAGCGTCTGAAGGTCACGCAGATCAAGTCCAAGGTGAGCGAGAAGCAGAACCAGCGTGACACGCTGCGCTCGCTCGGTCTCAAGCGGATCGGCGACTCCGTCGTCCGTCCCGACGACGCGCAGACGCGCGGTTACGTCAAGACCGTCGCCCACCTCGTCAAGGTTGAGGAGATCGACTAATGGCTGACAAGAAGGACGAGACCGCCACGGTCGACGCCCCGAAGAAGGCTCCGGCCCGCAAGACGGCCGCCAAGAAGGATGCCGCTCCCGCGGCGCGCCCCGGCGTGCTGAAGGTGCACCACCTGCGTCCGGTCCCCGGCGCTCACACCGCGAAGACCCGCGTGGGTCGCGGTGAGGGCTCCAAGGGTAAGACCGCCGGTCGCGGTACCAAGGGAACCAAGGCCCGCTACCAGGTCAAGGTCGGCTTCGAGGGTGGGCAGATGCCGCTGCACATGCGCACCCCGAAGCTCCGCGGCTTCAAGAACCCGTTCCGGGTCGAGTACCAGGTCGTGAACCTGGACAAGCTCGCCGAGCTCTACCCGCAGGGCGGCGACGTGACCGTCGTCGACCTCGTGGCCAAGGGCGCCGTGCGCAAGAACGAGAAGGTCAAGGTGCTCGGCACCGGCGACATCTCGGTCGCGCTCAACGTCACGGTCGACAAGGTCTCCGGCTCCGCTGAGCAGAAGATCGTCGCCGCCGGCGGCACCGTCAACTGACATCGCACCCGGGAAGGGGCCGACGGCCGTGTGGCCGTCGGCCCCTTCTGCGTTAGTCTGAATCGGTGTGCGCCTCGTCGCGCGCCGAGATCGTTCTGGAGGACCTCCCTTGTTCAGCGCCATCGCGCGGGTTTTTCGCACGCCTGACCTGAGGCGGAAGATCGCCTTCACGCTGGGCATCATCGCCATTTACCGGCTAGGTGCCCACGTGCCGACGCCCTTCGTCGATTTCCCGAACGTTCAGCGCTGTCTCGCGCAGTCCGGGAGCACCGAGGGCCTGCTGTCGCTCGTCAACCTGTTCTCGGGTGGCGCGCTCCTCCAGCTGTCGATCTTCGCCCTGGGCGTCATGCCCTACATCACCGCGACGATCATCGTGCAGCTGCTGCGCGTGGTCATCCCGCACTTCGAGACGCTGTACAAGGAAGGCCAGGCCGGCCAGGCCAAGCTGACTCAGTACACGCGCTACCTCACGATCGCGCTGGCGCTGCTGCAGTCGACCACCCTCGTCACGGTGGCCCGCTCCGGCCAGCTCTTCGGCACCGGCGGTGCCCCCGAGTGCCAGCAGCTGCTCACCAACGACATCTGGTGGGCCCAGCTCCTCATGATCATCACCATGACCGCCGGCACGGGCCTGGTCATGTGGTTCGCCGAGCTCGTCACCGAGCGTGGCGTCGGCAACGGCATGTCGATCCTCATCTTCACCTCCATCGCCGCGACCTTCCCCGGGGCGATGCTCGCGATCCTGAACTCACGCGGCGTGGAGATCTTCCTCCTCGTTCTCGCCGTCGGCATCCTGGTCGTCGGACTCGTCGTCTTCGTCGAGCAGTCGCAGCGCCGCATCCCCGTGCAGTACGCCAAGCGCATGGTCGGACGCCGCACCTACGGCGGCACCAACACCTACATCCCGATCAAGGTGAACATGGCCGGTGTCGTGCCGGTGATCTTCGCGTCGTCGCTGCTGTACATCCCTGCCCTCATCGCGCAGTTCAACCAGCCGCAGGTGGGTCAGGAGCCGGCGGCGTGGGTGACCTGGATCTCGCAGTACCTCACGCGCGGCGACCACCCGCTGTACATGCTCGTGTACTTCCTGCTGATCGTCGGCTTCACGTACTTCTACGTCGCGATCACCTTCAACCCGGTCGACGTCGCCGACAACATGAAGAAGTACGGCGGCTTCATCCCGGGCATCCGCGCCGGCCGCCCGACCGCCGAGTACCTCGACTACGTGCTGACGCGGATCACGCTGCCCGGATCCATCTACCTCGGCCTGGTCGCGCTGCTTCCGCTCGTGGCGCTCGCGACGGTCGGTGCCAACCAGAACTTCCCGTTCGGCGGCGCGTCGATCCTCATCATCGTCGGCGTGGGACTCGAGACGGTGAAGCAGATCGACGCGCAACTCCAGCAGCGTCACTACGAGGGGCTTCTGCGATGAGCGCGCGTCTTCTGATCGTCGGACCGCAGGGCTCCGGTAAGGGAACGCAGGGCGTCCGCGTCGGCGAAGCGTGGGGGATCCCCGTGGTGTCGACCGGTGACGTCTTCCGCGCCAACGTGGCCGAGGGCACCGAGCTGGGACTGCAGGTCAAGTCGATCATCGACGCCGGCAGCCTCGTGCCCGACGAGCTCACCAGCGCGGTCGTCCGCGACCGCCTCGCCCAGGCGGATGCCGCCGAAGGATTCCTCCTCGACGGCTACCCCCGCAACGTCGCTCAGGTGATGCACCTCGACGAGTTCCTCGAAGGGCGCGACGAACAGCTCGACGCGGTCATCGCCCTCGTCGTCCCGCGTGAGGAATCGCTGTCGCGACTCACCGCCCGCGCTGCGGAGCAGGGCCGCGCCGACGACACCGAAGAAGCGATCGCCACGCGCCTGGAGATCTACGAGCGCGAGACGGCTCCGATCCTCGACGTGTACCGCACTCGCGGCATCGTCGACGAGATCGACGGCGTCGGCGCGCTCGACGACATCACCGCACGCATCTTCGCCGCGCTCGAGGCGCGGGGGCTGCGACCGGCGCACTGACGTGGTGCTGCGCTCCTCGATCTACAAGAAGCCCGCGCACCTGCGCGCGATGGTCGAACCGGGGCTCATCACGGCCGCGGCCCTGGACGCCGTTCGCGCGCTGATCGCTCCCGGAGTCACGACCCTCGAGCTGGATGCCGCGGCCTCCCGTGTCATCACCGCGCGCGGCGCGAAGTCGAACTTCCAGATGGTGCGCGGCTACCGCCACACGATCTGCGCGTCCGTGAACGAGCAGGTGGTGCACGGCATCCCGAACGACCGTCCGCTCGTGGCCGGCGACCTGCTCTCCATCGACGCCGGCGCGGAGTACGCCGGCTGGAACGGGGACTCCGCGTTCACCGTCGTCGTGCCGGGCGACGCACCCGAAGAGCTCGTCGCCCCGCGCCGGCGACTCTCCGAGGTCACCGAGGGCTCGCTGTGGGCCGGCATCGCGGCCCTGAGCCGCGCGTCGCACCTCGGCGAAGTGGGCGCGGCGATCGAGGACTACATCGAGGCCAACGCCCCCGAGGGCGGTTACGGCATCCTGCGCGACTACGTCGGTCACGGGATCGGCCGCAAGATGCACGAATCTCCGAGCATCTTCAACTATCGGGTGCCGGAGCGCGGCGCCGAGGTGCGGCCGGGACTCGCCGTCGCGATCGAACCGATGGTCGTCATCGGCGACCAGGAGACCCTCGTCGAGGACGACGGATGGACCGTCTCGACGGTCGACGGCACAGCCGGCTCTCACTGGGAACATAGCGTCGCGGTGCACGATGGGGGCATCTGGGTCCTCACCGCTCCCGACGGCGGTGCGGAGAAGCTGGCACCCTTCGGCGTGGTGCCGAAGGAGATCGACGGAAGATGATGTCTGCGGTGCGCAAGTCCACGAACTGGTTCGCTCTCGGAGTGACGGCGGCCGCGGTGGTCATCGTCCTGGTCATCGGGGGAGTGGTCTGGTTCGCCAACAGCCAGGCGAACTCGCCGGGCACCGTTCCCGAATCCTCGGCGGTCGACCCCGACACCGGTGCCATCGCCGTCGGATCGGGTGAGCAGACGGTCGATACGTACGTCGACTTCATGTGCCCGGTGTGCAACTCGTTCGAGCAGGCCTACGGTCCGACGCTGCAGCAGCTCGCCGACGACGGCACCATCACCCTCAACATCCACCCGATCGCCATCCTCGACCGGCAGTCGCAGGGCACCGCGTTCTCGACCCGCGCCGCCAACGCCGCGTATTGCGTCGCCGTCGACGACCCCGCCAACGTGACCGCGTTCGTCAAGGCGATGTACGCCCAGCAGCCCAGCGAAGGAACCGCGGGTCTGGACGATGCCGCCATCGCCACGATCGCGAAGAATGCCGGGGCCTCGGATGCCGTCACATCCTGCATCAGCGACGGCACGTACTCCCGGTTCGTCGCTGCGGTCACCGAGAAGACGCCCCTTCAGGCGGATGTGAGCTCGATCTCCACGCCGACGATCGCGATCAACGGCACCGTGCTCGCCAATCGCACGGACCTCACCGGCGACCCGCAGAAAGACATCGTCGAGCGTCTGAACGGCTGACCGAGAGCGGCAAGTTGCCGCATCGCGCTCTACCACGTATGCTTGATCTTTGGTGCGTTGCGCCTTTATTGGCGTGTCGTTGCACCACCCCCATCCACCGCAGACCGGCCGGTCTGCAATGAGCGTGAGCGAGTTTATGGCGAAGAAAGACGGTGTCATCGAGATCGAGGGCACGGTGTCCGAGGCACTGCCCAATGCGATGTTCCGTGTCGAACTGACCAACGGTCACAAGGTGCTCGCCACCATCTCGGGAAAGATGCGACAGAACTACATCCGCATCATCCCCGAGGACCGCGTCGTCGTCGAGCTGAGCCCCTACGACCTCACGCGCGGTCGCATCGTCTACCGCTACCGCTGAGCCGGCCGAGAAGTAACGAACCGCGCGAGCGGATCGAAGACAGCGAACAGGAATCACCCCCATGAAGGTCAACCCCTCCGTCAAGCCCATCTGCGACCACTGCAAGGTGATCCGTCGCCACGGGCGCGTCATGGTGATCTGCAAGAGCAACCCGCGTCACAAGCAGCGCCAGGGCTGAGTCCGTACGGGCTCGACGACCGACTTCCAACTGAATACACAACGGCAGGATCAGAACCCGCACGGCGGGGGACACCTCGGGGCGGAGGCCCGGGCACCGATCCTGCTCCACACCTCCACGACACTCTGAGGAGAGCCGCATGGCACGTCTAGCCGGCGTCGACATCCCGCGCGACAAGCGCGTGGTGATCGCACTTACCTACATCTACGGCGTGGGCCGTACCCGCTCCACCGAGATCCTCACCGCGACCGGCATCAGCCCGGACGTCCGCGTCAAGGACCTCACCGACGACCAGCTGGTCGCGCTCCGCGACCACATCGAGGGCACCTACAAGGTGGAGGGTGACCTCCGTCGCGAGGTGGCCGCCGACATCCGCCGCAAGGTCGAGATCGGTTCCTACGAGGGCCTGCGCCACCGCCGCGGCCTCCCGGTGCGCGGTCAGCGCACGAAGACGAACGCGCGTACCCGCAAGGGACCCAAGCGCACCGTCGCCGGCAAGAAGAAGGCGCGCTAGGCCTCCGCCGGCGCAGGATCCAGGAGAACCGCACATGGCACAGGCCAAGTCCGCCGCGCGCAAGCCGCGCCGCAAGGAGAAGAAGAACATCGCCGTGGGTCAGGCCCACATCAAGTCGACGTTCAACAACACCATCGTTTCGATCACCGACCCGTCCGGGGCCGTCATCAGCTGGGCCTCGTCCGGCGGAGTCGGCTTCAAGGGCTCGCGCAAGTCGACGCCGTACGCCGCCGGCATGGCCGCGGAGTCCGCTGCCCGCCAGGCGCAGGAGCACGGCGTCAAGAAGGTCGACGTCTTCGTGAAGGGTCCGGGTTCGGGCCGCGAGACCGCGATCCGCTCGCTGACGGCTGCCGGCCTCGAGGTCGGCTCGATCCAGGACGTGACGCCGCAGGCGCACAACGGCTGCCGTCCGCCGAAGCGCCGCCGCGTCTGACGCATCGTTCCCGGGGAGTGCTCGTCGCTCCCCGGGAACGCTCGCGCTTTCGCGCACCCAGGCATTGCGGATGCCACGGCCCCCGGGCGCGTGGCATCCGGCGAGTACAACTCAACACCTCACCCCATTACACGTGTCATATAGCGGGCACGTGATCGAAAGGAACACATAGTGCTCATCGCACAGCGTCCCACTCTGACCGAGGAGAAGATCGGGGAGTTCCGCAGCCGTTTCGTCATCGAGCCGCTCGAGCCCGGCTTCGGTTACACGATCGGCAACGCGCTGCGTCGCAGCCTCCTCTCGTCGATCCCCGGCGCGGCCGTCACGAGCATCCGCATCGATGGCGTCCTGCACGAGTTCAGCACCATCCCGGGCGTGAAGGAAGACGTCACCGAGATCATCCTGAACATCAAGCAGCTCGTGGTCTCGAGCGAGCGCGACGAGCCCATCACCGCGTACCTGCGCAAGACGGGTGCCGGCGAGGTCACGGCGGCCGACATCTCCGCTCCCGCGGGCGTCGAGGTGCACAACCCCGAGCTGGTCATCGCCACGCTCAACGACACCGCGAAGTTCGAGCTCGAGCTCACCATCGAGCGTGGCCGTGGCTACGTGTCGGCGACCCAGAACCGCAACGAGTACGCCGAGGCGGGCCAGATCCCGATCGACTCGATCTACTCGCCCGTGCTCAAGGTCAGCTACCGCGTCGACGCGACCCGCGCCGGTGAGCGCACCGACTTCGACAAGCTCGTCCTGGACGTCGAGTCGAAGCCGTCGATCGCTCCCCGCGACGCCGTGGCCTCGGCCGGCCGCACGCTCACCGAGCTGTTCGGTCTCGCCCGCGAGCTGAACGTCGAGGCCGAGGGTATCGAGATCGGCCCCGCCCCGGTCGAGACCGTCCTCTCGAACGAGCTGTCGATGCCGATCGAAGACCTCGACCTCTCGGTCCGCTCGTACAACTGCCTCAAGCGCGAGGGCATCAACACCGTCTCCGAGCTGGTCGCCCTCTCCGAGACGCAGCTGATGAACATCCGCAACTTCGGTCAGAAGTCGGTCGACGAGGTGCGCGACAAGCTCACCTCCCTCGGCCTGTCGCTCAAGGACTCGGTGCCCGGCTTCGACGGCGCTCAGTTCTTCGGCGGCTACGACGACGAGACCGTCTGACCCGTCGGACCCGACCGAACCTTCCCACTGGAGTAACACGACATGCCCAAGCCCACGAAGGGTCCCCGCCTCGGCGGCGGCCCGGCCCACGAGCGCCTGCTTCTCGCGAACCTCGCCGCGGCCCTGTACACCCACAAGTCGATCAAGACGACCGAGACGAAGGCCAAGCGCCTCCGTCCGCTCGCTGAGCGCCTCATCACGTTCGCGAAGCGGGGTGACCTCCACGCCCGCCGCCGCGTCCTCTCGGTGATCGGTGACAAGGAGGTCGTGCACACCCTCTTCACGGAGATCGCTCCGCTGGTCGCGGACCGCGACGGTGGCTACACCCGCATCACCAAGGTCGGAAACCGCAAGGGTGACAACGCCCCCATGGCCGTGATCGAGCTCGTCCTCGAGCCCGTCAGCAAGAAGCCGTCCGCCTCGAAGGCTGCCGCCGCACCCGCTGCCGCGGCTCCCGCCGAGGACGAGGCTCCCGCCGAAGAGACCGCCGCTGAGGAGACCCCGGCCACCGACGAGACCGCCGACGCCGGCGCCGAGTCGCCCGAGGAGGGCGCGGCCGCTGAGGCTGCCGCCGCCGACGCGGTCGAGGACGACGCGAAGGCGTAACTCCTCTCCCTCTCGCACCGAGGCCCTCTCCCAGCCGGGAGGGGGCCTCGGTCGTTGCGGCGCCCGGGCGATTAGGCTGAGTGGGTGCGTATCCGCCTCGACATCGCCTACGACGGCACGCACTTCCGCGGGTGGGCACGTCAACCGGGCTTACGTACCGTGCAGGGCACCCTCGAAGACGCGCTCACGCGAATCCTCGGCGGTGAACCGCGTCTCGTGGTGGCGGGACGAACGGATGCCGGTGTGCACGCCTCGGGGCAAGTGGCGCACGTCGATCTCGACGACGCACAGACGGCACGTCTTCCGCGTCGGCGACGCGACGGCGACGAAGTCGACGCGGTGGCGGCGCTCGCGGGTCGCGTGAGGGGTGTCCTGGGCGCCTACCCCGATGTCACCGTCACCCGTACCGTCGAAGCCCCGGACGGCTTCGACGCCCGCTTCTCGGCCACATGGCGCCGTTACGTCTACCGCATCGCCGATCTGACGACCGGCTACGACCCCCTCGAGCGCGCCCGCACCACGACGGTCAAGGCGCACCTCGACGTGGAGGCGATGGATGCCGCTGCCCGCAGCCTCATCGGCCTCCATGACTTCGCGGCCTACTGCAAGGCCCGGGAAGAGGCGACGACCATCCGGACGCTGCTCGAGTTCGACTGGCATCGGGACGCGGCGGGCGCGGTGATCGCCCACGTCCGCGCCGACGCCTTCTGCCACAGCATGGTGCGTGCGCTGGTCGGGGCGTGTGTGGCCGTGGGGGAGGGGAGGATTCCTCCGCTCGCGGTCGTGGACATCCGCGACGCGGGGCTCCGCACACCGGACACGAAGGTGTTGGCCGCTCGTGGGCTCGTGCTCGCCGAGGTCGGCTACCCCGTCGACGAGCTTCTGGCATCCCGTGCCGAACAGACGCGGAATCGGCGCGACGCGGACGACATCGGTTCCTGAGCGTTTGGCAACCCTCGCGGGGCGGGGGGATCCGTCGCCTTAGGCTGGCGGAGTCATGAAGGTCATCTCGTACAACCTGCGCAAGCATCGCGCGGCGGGGGAGCTCGCCGCCCTCGTCGACGCCCACGCGGCCGACGTCCTCTGTCTTCAGGAGTACGACACCCGCGAGATCCCCGCAGAGATCTCGGGGCTGCGGCTGGCGGAGGCGACCCAGCGCAATCGACTGGGTCTTGCGGTGTACTACCGCGAGAACACCTTCCGCGCGGTCGACGTGCGCTCCATCTCGCTGAAGAAATCGCTGCACGACTACGTGCTCAAGCCCGCCGAGGAACGCATGCTCGGCGTTCGTCTGCGGGACATCGACGACGGCCACGAGATCATCGTGGCGTCGTTCCACGCCGCGCCGCTCACGGCGCTGAACTCGCTCCGGCGACATCAGATCCGCGCTGCTTTGAGCGAGCTGCAGAACCTCGGACCGGGACTGCCCACGCTCATGGTCGGCGACTACAACTACCCGGTCTTCAAGGAGAACCTCGGGCAGGCCGTCCGCGACCAGGGCTACGAGCTCACTCTGAGCGACTCCCGCACCTACACCCGGTACCGCTTCTTCCGCGGCCACTACGACTTCGCCACGTCGATCGGTTTCGACATCGCACACATCCGAACCCTCCCCCAGGGGCTCAGCGACCACCTCCCGATCCTCATCACCGCGGACGTCGCGGGAGGTCGGCTCGCCGCGACGTCCTGAGCCGGGCGGGAACGGCGGAAGCGAGGGCCGTCGTCAGACGACCCTCGCTTCCGAGGTACCGATGCGGTCAGGCGGCGGTACGACGACGGCGCACGGCGGCTCCCACGCCCACCGCTGCTCCGGCGACGACAAGAGCGCCACCGGCGATCCACAGCCCCGCGGCGCTGTCGGAGTTGAAGCCCGTGACCGCGAGACCGGCCTTCGACGGCGGCTTCGTTCCCGCGGGGGTCACCGTGATGCTCGTTCGCAGGACGACACCGCTGGTGACGCCCGTGAACGTGAGGTCGTACTTGCCGCTGGCGTTCTGCGGGAAGAGGATCGGCACGTTGAGCTTGCCCTGCACGGCACGCGTGGTCAGCATGGTGTTCGTCTCGATGGCCGTCTTGATGAAGGCGAGCCTCGCGCCGTTGGCGTTCTCGCCCGTGATTGTGATGCGGATGTCTTCAGAGGCGTTGAACGGTGCGCGGTCGGTGGTGAACGTGCTCGTGTTGTTCGGGGCGATGGTCGCGGGAGTCGCGATGACCACTGCAGGGTCGGGGTAGGCGTGTGCGGCCGTGGGGGCCATCAGCGCGACGGCCACCAGCGAGAGAGCTGCAGCGGCACGGAGGATCGAGTTCTTCATGGGGTCCCCATATCGATGGCGGGTTGGGCCGGGTCAAGGAAGCGCGAACGTCTCGCGGGAAACGGCGCGTGCGTGAACAGTCTTTCGGCGCCCCGCCGAGTGGTCCTTTTCCGCCGGGGCCCTTTCATGCCTGAGGCGGCAAGAAATCACCTGTCTCTCCGTGCGACACTGCGGCCGAGAGAGCGAGCGAGGCGCGTGACGGTGCTAGCCCGCGTCCGCGCACGAGGGCGCCTCGGTGGCAGCCGCGACCGCGGGTAGCATGGGGGTCGTCACCGTCTCCAGCCTCGGCGTCCGAGGCGTGGCGACGGTGAGGTCGAGCGTCGCGGATTGGCCGGGCGCCACCCGCACCGACCACTTGAGCACCTCATGGCCGCGGTCCTGAGCACGGACGAAACCCGAGGGGTCCGCGTCCCCGGTGACGGTGTTGTCCTGAAGCAGGGCGCCCGTCGGTAGGTAGACGTAGACGCCGGTGAGCGTGTGGCCCGGGGGCACGCCATACGCGCCCCCGCCGGTGACGTACTCCGGCAGGGTGGCCGGGTCGGGAGCGTCATTGCGCAGCGTGACGCGGAGCATTGCGGTGCCATCCGAGCACCACGTCGTCGCGGTCCCGAGCCGCATGTAGTAGTCCATCTTCGAGCCGGTGCCGTCGTTCACGTAGACGCCGAGCGTCGTGGCGCCGTCGCCCGAACCAGGGAGGCCCCCCTGCAGCGTCGAGCCGTCGAGGACCGCCTGCTCCTGCGAGTCCGCACTCCAGACGAGGAGGCGCCGCTCTCGGCCCGAACGGTCCAGCGCCTCGACCAGGGCGCGAGGCTCGAGGTCTCCGGCAGCCAGCGCCCCGAAGACGGCGCTCGTCGCCGACTGGAAGAAGGCATCCTGCTGCTTCGGGTCGGAGTAGCGGCGATACACCTCGTCCAGGAGCAGCGGCACAGTGTTCTCGCTCGTGAGTACATCACCCGAGGGCAGGCTCACCGGTCCCGTCGTCGTGAGCAGATACGACAGCGCGACGGGGTCGACGGCGATCACACCGTCGACCTCGGTCCCGTGCTGCTGACGCCACATCTCCCGTGCCAACGGTGCCCCGGCGGCGAAGTCGGGCAGCTGCGTCACGTTCTGGACGTACCGCGCCGGTCGCTCATCGAACAGTGGGCGTAGGCCTTCGGGCACATCGGCGACCGGTTCACCGCCGGCATCGCGGAAATCCGTCGACGAGGCCTGTGCGGTGAGCGTGATCCTGCCCTGATCCGTGTTGAGCTGCGCGACGGCTCCGACCACTCCGCCGAGCGACCGCCACTCGGCGCTGTTCTGGAACAGCACCAGGTAGGACCGCGGTCCGTCGGCGCCGAGCATGGCGGGAAGCAGGCGGGTCGTCCGATGCAGCGCGTCGGCGTCGGCGCGCGCCCGTGCGAACAGCTCATGAGCGCGCGTGACCTGATCGGCGAGCGCGGGGAGGACGTCGCGGAGCTCGACCGCGGACAGCCGGGACGTCGCATCCGTCAGGGCCACTGTCGCCCTGTCAGCCGCGGGCTCCCACGAGGCGAGCAGCTCGACGTCGTAGCCGCCGTCGCTCGTGCGCAGCGACCCGGAGGAGAGGGCGGATGCCGCCGCGCCCACCGGCTCGAGAGCCGCGAGGGCCCCGTCGGCGGCGCCGGCGAGCTCGGCGATCGCCGTCAGCTGTGGTCCCGCCCAGGGGAGCGAGCCGGCGGCGGCCCATACGGGGTCGCTCGTCAGGGCGCGCGCGGCGGCCATGTCGTCTCGGGCGGCGGCGAGGTCGTCGGCCCACACGGTCGGGTCGTTGTCCGAAGAGCCCACCCCCACGAGAACATCGCGCGCAGCGTCGAGATGCTGGTACGCCATCGCGCCGCGCACCGCGATCCACGCGGCTCCCGCAGCGCCGATGAGGAGCAGCACCGTCGTGAGTGTCAGCAGCGCGCGCTCGGCGCCACGACGTGAACGATTTTTCACGCGAGCACAATAACGTCTCGAAGATCCCCGGCCAGGGCCCGTGAGTTCCCGTCCGCCTAGACTCGACGAAGAACCACAGGAGGATGCATGGGGGAGCGGATGCTGCGACGACGCCGCGCCGTGGGCGCGATGGGCGCAGGAATGATGGCGCTCGCGCTCGCCGGATGCGGTGCGCCGCCGTGGGCGCAGGGCGGGGGCCAGGCTTCCCCCTCCCCGACCCGGTCGGCGTCCATCGTGCCCGTACCCGTTCCCGTGGCGAACGACCTCTCCAGCGGCTCCACCGAGCGCCAGGTCAACGCCGGGGCGATCTCGGCGACCATCGACTACTGGTCCACGCTCGCCATGGACCGCTGGACCGCGACCGCGCTCAAGCCCGTCAGTATCTCGATGGCCACCACCGTCACCCCGAACGACGGCCAGAAGGTCTACCTGCAGAGGGCGACGATGACCGCGGTCCCGGGCAACGAGACACAGTCGTTCGCACCCCTGGCCCCACAGGTCGATCAGTCCAACCCGCCGGGTTATCTCGTGCTGGCTCCCTACAGCTACTCGCAGACGTTCAACGTCGGCGAGGTGCCGGCAGAAGCGACCTTCGTGACCCTGCAGTTCACGTACGAATACCTCCTGCAGACCACCCCCACCTCGAACGAATTCGCCAAGCAGACCGCCAGCGATTCGATCACCGTCGCCATCGCCCGGGAAGCGACGCCCTCGGGCTGATCAGGCGCGCAGCCGCTCCCAGCGGTCCCCACCGAGTCCGCTGGCCGTCTCGGCGGCGTCCTCAGCGAGCCGGACGAGCTCGGTCAGATCGTAGTCGGCGGCCTCTGCGGGCACCCACCCGATACTCGCCGAGAAGTGCACGTCGACCCAGTCGGCGGCATCCACCTCCGTCACGCGCCGCAACAGCTGCCGGACGTGCTCGCGCAGCACCGGCCCGGGGCGGCATACGACCGCCACGAGCCGTCCACGGGCGGGTCGTCCCAGATCCGCCTCTGCCGGAAGCGCTCGGGCGACGACGGTCTCGAAGGTCGACACGATGCGATTCCATCCGCTCTCGCCGATCGTGCTGCGAATCTGTTCGGGGTCATCGAGGCGAATGGCCAGCACCGCCCACGAGGTCTCTCGTGATCGTCGCGCGCGAGCCAGCCGGTCGGTCGCTGTCACCGTGAACTGCGGCCACGAAATCGCCGAGCTGGTGCCCACCGGTGACACCGACGTGAGATACAGGACGCTGACCGTGGCGCAGACGAGGTACACCAGCATCGCCAGGCTGTTCAGGATGCGGGGCAAGTACAGGTCGCCGACGTTCGAGGGAAGGGCGAGTCCGGCGACGACGATGCCGCCCGCGAGGGCGACGAACCCCGCCGAGACGATCGTGAGGGGGAGGACGAGTCGCTCCATGCGGTCGGCGGCGCGTCGGGTCTCGGCGATCGTGAGCCCCGCGAACACCGCCGCTCCGAGGAACGCCACGCGGAATGTCATCCCGTAGGCGCGCGGTTCCGTGGCCGCGACGAACGCCGCGGCGGTCGCCACCGACTGCGCGACCGCGATCCAGGGCAGAGCACGCGCGTCGCGCCGCGCGCGGAAGCCCGACCAGATGAGAGCGGGGGCACCGAGCATGAGCCCCAGCCCGGCGCGTCGAACGGCCTCCTCGCCCATCACCGAACCGGCCACCGATACCCACGTGCTGGCCATGGCGAGCACGAACGCGAGCGACCAGAGCAGTGCGGCGCGGGAGGGGCGGTGCAGAAAGCCCAGGCCGACCACCATCACGGTGGCCAGAGTGGCGACGGTCGCCTGAGCGAGCCCCAGGTTGGCCAGGGTCTCCTGCGGTGTCATGCGTCCGGGGCTCCCGTCCGGGCGGGCAGACGCACCGTGACGGTGGTGCCGCTGCCGACTTCGCTTTCGAGTTCGAGCGAGCCGCCCTGCTCTTGAATGATGCTGCGCACGATCCCCATCCCCAGTCCGGTTCCCGGCGTCGGGCTTTCGCGGGCGGCGCGGGCGCGGAAGTACGGGTCGAAGATGCGCGGCAGGTCTTCGGGATGGATGCCAATTCCGGTGTCGGTGAAGGTCAGCTCCACCTGATCGGCCGAGATCGTCCCCGAGATGCGCACGCTGCCACCGCCCGGTGTGTACTTGATGGCGTTGCTGAGGATGTTGTCGAACGCCTGACGCAGGCGGAAACCGTCGCCCACGACCTCGGCGGAGGGGGGCAGCTCGTCGATGACACTCACTCGTCGTGCGGCCGCGGCCGGGCGGAACGACTCCAGAGACGAGGCGATGATGCGGCTGGCATCCGCTGTCGTCGCCGTCTTCTCCTCGCGGAACATGCCGCGCGAGTTGGCGAGGATCTCCGAGATTAGCGTCTGCATCCGCTCACCGGCCCCCGCGATGACCTCCAGCTGCTCTCGCACCTTGGGCGACAGATCGGGAGCGTCGAGGGCGAGGTCCGCGTGGCCGATGATGGCCGTTAGCGGGTTGCGCAACTCGTGAGAGACCGTGGCGGCGAGGCGTTCGCGCGCGCGCTCGGCCTCGATGAGCGCCGTGACGTCGTGGACGATGAGCAGCGTGCTCTCGGGCTCGTCCGAGGACACCAGCCGCCGAGTGGATGCCGAGAGCGCGTGCCAGTCGCCCTGCGCGTCGAACAACCACACGCGCTCGTCTTCGAACTGCTCGCCCCGCGCGGCGCGGGCGAACGGCCGCTCCGAGTCCGGCAGCGGCTCGCCGCGGAGAGTCGCGTACTCCACCGCGCCCCCCGGACGCGACGGCTCATCGCGTTCGATTCCATACAGGTTGACGTAGGTGTCGTTCAGCGCGAGCACCTCGCCGTCGGCGGAGAGCCGCGCGATGCCGGTGTCCAGTCCGTTGAGCATCTGCGACACTCGACGCTCTTGCCCGGTGACGCGCTGCAGTGTGCCTTGCAGCCTGCTGGCCTGCCGCCGTAGGAGCTGCTTGAAGGCCCGGGTCTGGCGCGATGACAGGTAGGCCGTGATCGCGATGAACGTCAGCGACAGCATCACGACGATGAGCCGCAGAGCGGTCTCGGGTCCGACGCCGGTGATCGAGGCATCCGCGACGATGATGACCCCGACGGTCGCCAAGGAGGCGATCATCAAGCTGAGGACGAAGTGCGTGGCGATCCACGTGATGGGGAACACCCAGAAGAAGCTGAAGCGCAGGTCGGTGCCGAAGCTCAACAGGCCGATGCCGACGATGTCCCCGAAGGGGATGAGTGCCACCGTGTTCCGGGGCAAGCGGTGCCACGGGACCATGATCGACACCGCGGTGAGGGCGATGACGATTCCGACGCCGGTCGAGAACGTCCAGACGGCGAACAACGACGGCGAGAGCGCCTGCACGAGCAGCACCGTGATGACGACGCTCGCGCCCAGAACCAGCTGGAGAAGCCACACCGAACGCGTGCGACTGCTCGGCCCGCTGGTGTCGTCGGCGTCGGAGAGCCCCGGCGAGATCGCCGACGGGACGCTCCTCACGGCTGCCATGTGATCGAGTGTATAGACCATGGTGTAGTCTTCTGCGCGCCATCCTGTCTCTGCTCGCCCTTCGCTTCCACCCGGTCGCGTTGTTCGGTCAGACTCCCCCTGAGGCCTGCATCCCGCAGTGTGATGGTCGTTTCGTCGACCTTGCGTACCAGCGCCCTCAGAACCTGGAGAGAACAGTGGACACCTCCTCTCGCCGCCGGACCCTTCGCGCTCTCGCGCTCGCGTCGGTCATCGCCCTCGGGGGCCCGCTCACCCTGACGGGCTGCTCCCAGATCATCGACGCGTTCAACGCACTCCAGGCCCAGACCTCGGGTCAGAGTCAGTCCGTCGTGGTGTCTACGCCCGAGCCGCAGTCGACCGCCGATGTCATGCCCTTCGACTCCCGCTTCACCTACGACGGATCGGTGTCGCTCTCGTCCGAGGTGGCCGACGGCCTCGAGCTCCGCCTCGATGTGTGGGCGGTCGACCCCAAGCGCACGATGGAGTGGACGTCGACGAACGAGAAGCAGTTCGGCTTCGCCCTCAACGTCTACGACCACCGAGTCGACGAGAAGGCCGTGCTCGCACAGAAGCGGCGCGTCTACGTGTCGTCGGTCTCGATCACGTCGCAGACCGCGCAGACCGGGGGACAGGTGTCCAACCCGTTCCAGTTCAGCGCCGACCCTCGCACCCTCGTCCCGTCGGACACCCTGCGCTCCGACCGCGGGCTGCTGCTGAACAGTTTCCAGGGCGGGCTGCTGGTGCCCTCGACCTCGATCCGCCAGCTGCCGAACGACACCTATGGCATCACGCTGGAGTTCGCGTTGAGCATCGCCGTTGAGGGGACGGCCAACTCCGAGGCGTCCTTCGGTCAGCAGACCGTGTACCAGTACTTGCCGATCGCGATTTTCGAGTCCGACGCGTCGTCGGCCGCTGAGCAGCCCACGGACTCGGGCGAGAGCACGGACCGCGCGCCCGGGTGGGGGCAGGGGAACGACCAGGGCTGACCGCCCGGACGGCCCGATCAGGGGTGGGGTACGGCGCCGAGACCGGGTCGTAACCTTCGACTCTCCATGAGCAGCGAGAGCGCCTGCACGTCGGCCACCCGATGGTGCTCGAAGGCGAGATCGGGTGTGTCGCCGTAGCTGATCCGCGGCATGCGCGCGGCGAACGCGCGGCGCACGTGCGCTTCGACGTCGGCCGGCGCAACCGATGCGGCGACGACGAACACGGTGTCGCGAGCCGGAACGCCCGCGCGCGCTCCCGGGAGCGCCTCGTGCGCGGCATCCACCAGCATCGCCACCACTTCGTCGGCGCGCGCCGCGCTGTGAGCCGCGCGGATCAAGGCGATCTCGGGGATGCGCACGACGAGCGTCTCGACCTCTGCACGGGATCGGAGCAGCTCTTCGGCGGTGCGTCGGAGGACTCCGCGTTCGTGAGCGCGCGTGCCGGGCGCGGGGTCGTCATCGAGCTCGCGCCCCAGTCGAACGGAGCCGAGGCCCATTCCGACGATCGCCAGGGCGCTGACGATCGTGGTGATCTCCGTCGAGGCGGTGTGCTGCCACAGCGGCGAGCCCATTCCCGCGAGCCCGGCGACGACGAGACGGTGGAGGTTGTAAGCGGCGTACGCGATCAGCGTCACCGTCAGGGCTCCGACACCCGCGAGCTCGCTCACCGGGCGCCGCCGGAGCTCGACCGCGGCGAGGACGGCGAAGACCGCCAGGGCGCCCGTCTTGAGCAGGGTCGCGTCGTCGAGTGCCATCACGAAAGTCAGCCCGAGCATCAGGATGCCGCCGGCCCCCACCGTGGCGGCTCCGATCGCCGGCCGTGCGTTCAGACGTCGTGCGCCGGCCCAGGCCAAGCCCACGGTCACCACGTTCGTCGCGTTGCCGACGGCCGCCGCGAAGGTGCCGCCGCCGGACATCTCGGCCACGTTCGCGAGCGAGCATGCCATGGCGGCGACGGCCGCGACGCCCATGTATCGCACGAGCTCGGCGCGTGGACCGCCGCGGTCGTCTCCGTGACGCCCGTGCGCCAGGTAGAGCGCGGAACCCGCGACCGAGGCTGCGGCGATGGCGACGAGGAAGTTGAGGAAGACCATCGTCGAAGCTCTCCCTGGTGACGCGCCCCGGGCCCAATCTTGAGGAAACCTTGCGGGGACGGTGGTCATGTGCGGCGTTGGCCTTGCGGTGAACATAGCAGAGTGAAGCCAGATCGACCGCTCCCCCCGCGACAGGAAGACGCCGCCATGACTGACCAGCGAAGCTTCGCTCACCAGAACCGGGCCCTCGCCTACCCCGCGGGCAACGCCGGCGGTCCGTCCATTGTCGAGGAGCACGCCTTCCCGGACGACTTCGCGTCGGTGCTGGAGCACTCCACGGTGCACCGCTCGACCATCGGGTGCATCATCCCCGCCTACAACGAGGAGGAGTCGATCGCGCAGGTGATCGAGGCCCTGCTCGGGCAGACGCGCGTGCCCGATGTCATCCATGTGGTGGTCAACAACACCTCGGATGCCACCGTGAAGATTGCGTCCGAGTACAGCGGGCCGCACGAGATCACGACCGAACTCGGCGAGCAGTTCACCGAGGTGTTCGTCCACGACATCGGCAAGAACCCCGACAAGAAGGTCGGAGCGCTCAACTACGGGTACTCCCTCGTCGAGGGATACGACTACCTGCTGGGCGTCGACGGCGACACGATCGCCGACAGCAAGGCCGTGGAGTACCTCGAGACCGAGGCCGTGTCGGACTCCCGGATCGGTGGCATCTCCGCGATCTACACGATCGATGACAAGCCCATCAAGGGGCTCATAGCACGCTTCCTCACCGCCGGTCAGCGCACGCAGTTCGCGGCGTTCAACCTGCAGAACCTCCTGCGCGGACGCAACATGGCGGTGCTCGGTGGGCAGTTCTCGATCTTCTCGACGAACGCCCTGCGAGAGGCGATGAAGCAGAACCATCAGGTGACTCCGTGGGTGAAAGACTCCGAGGTCGAGGACTCGCTGCTCTCGCTGCAGATCAAGAGCGCCGGCTACCTGACGAAGATCAGCCCCTTCGCTCGCGCGAACGTCGGCGGCATGACGACGCTCTCCGGCTACGACGCGCAACAAGTCAAGTGGACCTACGGCGCGATCGAGCTCATGTGGCCGGGACAGCGGGGAGACACCAAGGGTCAGCCGTTCCACCCGAACCTGCGTCTGCGGTGGTTCGAGAACTTCGGCATGCTCACGAACCTCTTCGTTCGCGTGGCGTTCCTCACGCTGCTGGCGGGTTCGCTCTCGATCAACGCGTTCGTCTTCTCGCCGCTGTGGCTCATCCCGCCGCTGGTGGCCATGCTCCTGAACCTGCGCATCGCGCGCACCATGGCGTCCTGCGACCGGTCCGATGTGCTCTTCGCCGTGCTGTTCTTCCCGGCGGAGATCTTCATGTGGATCCGCATCAGCCACTTCGTGCGCTCGTGGACCCGCTTCCTCTCGCGCAAGAAGGTCGACAACTGGGCCATGCAGGCCAAGGCGGAGCGCGGCGGCGGCCTCGGACACTGGGCCCCGATGGTGGTGCTCATCGCCGTCGCGATCGCCCTCGCCGTCATCTGGGTTCTGGTGGGTCCGATGGTGCAGTCGTCGATCCTGTGGATCGGGTGGCCCATCGTCGGTGTCGTCACCGTCCTGCAGACCCTCTTGATGTTCTCCAAGCTCGTCCGTCGTCACCACGGATACAAGGTCTGACCGCGACCCGAACGCGGCAGAGAAAGACGGATGCCTCGGCCCTGGGGAGGGTCGAGGCATCCGTTATGTACGCGAGGGGGCGATCAGGGCGCGGCCATCATCTCCGAGGTCAAGCGGTAGCCGACTCCCCGCACCGTCTCGATGTAGCGGGGGTTCGCGGGGTTGTCGCCGAGTTTCCGGCGCAGGTTCGTCATGTGCGCCTCGATGGCGCGCTTGTCGGCCTCGCCCACGAAGTAACTGGTCACGTAGGACTCGCCCCGGAGGACGAGGGTCAGGTCCGCCTTGCTCCGTACGCGCCGCTTGGACTCCATGAGGGTGGCGAGGAGGTCGAACTCGGTGCGCGTGAGGTCGAGCTCGAGTCCGTCCACGAGCACGATGCGACTGTCCGGATCCAGCTGCAGGTCGCGGTGCACGATCCAGGGGGAACCGGTGGGCGTGAGGTCTCCGTGAGCGCGCGGGGCCACCTCGTTGCCCGGACGGGTGGCGACTTCGTTCCGCGGTGCCGACGCCCACGGGGCGGGGCCCTGCGAGGACGGGACGACCACGGGCGCGCTCGGCGGCTGCGGCGCTGCCGGGGGCGGGGTCGGCTCGACGTGGGCGATCGGCTCCGGGGTCGGCCGGGCGCCGGGGAAGGACGGACCCACGCTGTCCTGCCGGGGTGCGGTGACGGCGGGGGCGCCGGCACGGGGCCGTCGCAGAAGCGCCTCGATGCGCGCGCGCAGCTCGCGGGGGCGGAAGGGTTTGACCACATACTCATCGGCGCCGGCGCCCAGGCCCAGCACGACGTCGGCCTCTTCTTCGAGTCCGGTCAGCATGATGATGTACGTGTCGCTCTGCTGCCGGATGCGACGAGCCGCCTCGAATCCGTCGATTCCGGGCATGTTCACGTCGAGCGTCGTGATGAGCGGTTGGTAGGCGATGACGGCGCGGACGCCGTCGATGCCGTTGCCGACGGAGACCGTGGAGGATCCGGCGGACTCGAGCACCTCGACGAGAAGGTGACGAATATCCGGATCGTCCTCGACGATCACGGCCGTCTTCAGCATCTCTGTGCTGTCGCTCATCCCACCACTCTTCCGGATCTGCACGCGCGCCGTGCCCCCTGCACTCCGCGAGACACGGAGCCCGCATCATAACCGAGCGCCATCTTTACACACTTCGACGATCGAGCGGTCAGCCGTGGCGCACCGTCCGGCTTCAGCGACTCTCGCGGGTCAGTTCGATTGAGGCATCCGGCCACCACGTCCCGGCCTCCGGGCCGCCGTTGCATTCGCCATCGCTTTCGCCCGGCGGCTTGATCCACAGGGTGGTGTCGACGACGTCGTCGCCGAACGCGCCGCTCGGGGCGCCCACGAGTCGCCCACGAGGATTGCACCACTCCGAGCCCGCGGGGCCGGCGCCGTTGCGCGAGGTGTCGATGATCGCGTGGATGCCGCCGAGAAGATCGGACAGGCGGTGCGCATAAGCGAACTCATTGGCCGTGTCCTGATAGTTCGACACGTTGAGAGCGACGCCGCGGACATCGTTCAGAAGTCCTGTCGATCGAAGGAGGTCGGCCATTTCGTTCGCGGGATGCCACGCCGAGTGACCCCCGTCCAGGTAGATCCAGGTGTCCACGCCGCGAATGTTGTCCACCGCGGTGCGCAGGTAGCCGGCGCGCTCCTGCATCGACCCGCACGACGGGCCGAGCGCGATGCTGTCCGGTTCCAGGACGACGATCTTGCGCACATCGGACGCGTTCCTCAACGCGTCGCCGATTCGGGCCGTCCATTCTCGATACGCATCCGGGTCGAGCCCACCCGCGGAATGGTTCCCGCAGTCTCGATCCGGCAGGCCGTAGACGGCGATCGCGAGGGTGGCGTCCTGGTCGCGCGCTTCCGCCGAGAGGTGAGCGACCCGGTCCCACACCTCATCGAGGGGATCGATCTCGGGAGTGAGCCAGTAGGTGGTGGGCTGGGCGGCCAGCCATGCGGCGGCTTCGGCTTCGGCTGAACCCGCATCGGCTTGCTGGGCGGCCTTCGCGGCCTTGGATTCGTCTGGCACGACGATGCGGGTGTCGACAGCGGGAGGGCGTGCCGACAGGGTCTGGAACAGGCTGCTGACCAGCGAACCCACGACGGCGATCCCGGCGATGAGCGCGACGACGACGACCACGGCCCCGCCCACCAGCAGCGGCCGCGGAATTCGTCTCCGTCCACCCGGACGGCGCCTTCTCCCCACGGTGAGACTTTAGTCGAGCGCGACGGTCCCGAGGCTTACGTCCGTTTCCCTCGATGCTCATCATGAAGTTTATGGACGCAATCCGATAACGCATGGATCGTCCTGGCGGTGGCTAGGGTGAAGGACCGGATAGCCTCTCCCTGTGGGAAAACTGGTTTACAACGCGTTGGGTCACTCTTTCGATATCGAGGACCGCACGCTCGCCCACCTCCGCCTGGTGTTCATGAACAAGCTGCGCCGGGGCGAGCCCTTCATGTTCCACTTTCCGGTCGGCGACGGGAGCGGAACGCGGAGCCTGTGGATCCACCCGTCGATTCCGTTGGTGTTCCACTTCTACGGCAGTCGTGCTCCGCATGTGAACCGCCGGTGGGTGGATGACCTCATGCACGAGGCGAGTTCGCCCAACGGCCTCAGCGTCGTGGCCGAGCCCGACCCGGATGCCGTGGAGAAGACGATCGCCTGAGGCGGGTCAGCGGCACTCGGCGTCGACGACCTCTCGGACGCGGTCGAGGAACTCGACGACATGGTCGGCGGCTCCCTCGGGCAGGTCGAGGGCGAACTCGCGAATGCGCGCCGTGACCGGATCGACGGCGTCGGCATCGGAGGTGCGGTCGAAGGGTACGACGAACTTGCTGCGACGATCTGCGGGATTGGCGACGAACCCGATGAGCCCGCCCGCGTGCAGGCGGTCGAGCATGCCCGTCACCGACGCGGTCGAGACGCCCAAGGCCTGCGCGATCTCGGTAGGGGTGACGGTCGCGCCTTCGTCGGCGCGTTCCAGGATCAAACGCATCGCGGCGCGCGCGTTTTCGCTGGGGCCGCAGTCGGTCTGGCGCCGCCGGGCCAGTCGGGCCTCGGCCAGGCGCAGCCGTTCGACGGCGCGGGCGGCGACCCTCGAGGATTCCTCTTCTGTCACGATCGTCATGGCTCTCCTGTACGGTCCGGCCGCCCGATGCGACAGTCTAGTTAGGCAAACGAGATTCTTCAGGTGCGACCGCTCCGGCGAAGAGGATGGATCCCTCAGGACAGGAGGAAGATCCGAGAAATTCGTCGCGGATTCACTTTGCGATAGTTAGGTAACCTAGTAAAATATCGAGAGCCGACACACTCCGGAAGGAGACGCTCATGGGCCACCTGTTCTACGGCTCTTCCGAGCGCCCGATCCGGATCCCGGACCGCACGCTCGCTCACGTCAAGGTCGTCATCGCGACCAAGCTTCGTCGGGGAGAGAGCTTCACGATGTCGTGGCGTCATCCCGAGGATGAAGACGGCGGTCGCAGCACCATCTGGATCCAGCCGTCCATCCCGCTGCGGTTCGTCTTCGGATCGGTCGAACCCGAAACCCTCGATCCCGCCCTGCTGCAGTCGTATGCGACGTCGGCGAACTCGTCCAGCGGTCTGACGATCGACATCGACGCACCCGTCCGTGCGGAGCAGGGGGAGGCGTCGGCGCGTTCGGTGTGAGCGCCGGCATGGGCGCATCTCGACGAAAGCGCCCACGTCAGGGCCGACCCGCCGCGTGGCGGTGCGCGATGACGGACATCCACTCCATCCCCGGGCAGGGGGGAGCGGACCGGCCGCGGAGGCGTTCCCACGCCTCCGCGTAGATCCCCTCGAGAAGCGACGAAGCGGAGTCCGCGCTCGGTGTCAGCGTCAGCAGAACGGCGTACACGCGCGGCGAGGTGACGTCGTAGAACTCGAGGAAGGCGTCGCAATCGCCCGCCGCAGCTCGCATCAGGAGGGCGTCGACGTCGGCACCCCCGACGTCGGGTCGAGCCCCGTCCGTGAGCGTCATGGGCACCTCCTTCGCCGACGTGAACCCAGTCAAGCGTTCCGTTCGTGTCCCGGCCGGGGGTTGCGCTCGCCGGGCTCTTCGCGTAGCCGCCTTTCGGGCGGCATCCACGCCCTTCCCCTGGTTTCGTCAAGCCCGGGCCGCTGAAGTGACGCAGCTCTACCGTGGAGGCATGAAAACGTTCGTCCGCTGGGCTTTGGCCCTGGCCATGACCTTCGCGGGCGTGGCGCATCTGACCTTCGCGCGCCGGGACTTCCAGGCCCAGGTCCCCGACGCGGTCGTCGAGCACGGTCCGCTCGACCGCGACGCCGTCGTGGTGGCATCCGGCGTCGTCGAGATCGCCTTCGGTGTGGCCCTCGTCGCCCTGCCGCGCGAGCGACGTCGTATCGGCGCCGCGCTCGCGGCGTTCTACGTCGCGATCTTCCCCGGCAACGTTGATCAATGGCGCAAGAAGCGTTCGGCTTTCGGGCTCGATACCGACCAGCGTCGCTTCGGACGCCTGTTCTTCCAGCCCGTACTGGTGGCCGCCGCCTGGTGGTCGACGCGCTGACGCGGGCATGAGTGCCGTCGTCAGTCTCGAGCTCGTCTTCGACGAGGAGGCGGAGTCCGCGATCCGCCGCGAATGGAAGCTTCTGCACGACGCGGGACTGCCCAGTCAGGCCCAGCACACGGGAGCGAGCAACCGCCCCCACATCACCCTGCTCGTTCGGACGGCCCTGCCCGAGATCGATGCCGAACGACTCGACCGCGTCCTCCCGGTGGCGGTGACCCTCGGGGCGCCGGTGCTCTTCGGGGTGTCCCGCACCCGCGTGCTGGCGCGATCGGTCGTGCCCAGCGGCGAGCTCCTCGCCCTCCACGCCGCCGTGCACGGGCTCGCGGGACCGGGGGACGATGCCCCCCATACGATGCCGGGGGAGTGGACGCCGCACGTGACGCTCGCGCGTCGTGTGCCCGTCGGCAGGATCGGTGAGGCGGTCGACGCCCTGGGCGCGGGGGGCGGCGAGCCGATCAGGGCGTGGGCGCTCGGCATCCGTCGATGGGATGCCGAGACGCGAACGGTCTCGCCCATCGCGGGACGTGGCACGCTGGAATCGTGCTGACCGACGACGCGCTCGCCTTCGTGGCCGAGTATCACCTGGCGACCCTCTCCACCATCGGCCGAACGGGGCGGATCCACGCCGTTCCGGTGGGGTTCACGTACCGGGACGGGGTCGTGCGGGTCATCGGCTCGCGGGGGACGCAGAAATTCGTCAACGCCGAACGCAGCGGACGTGCCTCGATCTGCTCGGTGGACGGTGGTCGCTGGATCAGCTTCGAAGGTCCCGCGCGGGTCACCGACGATCCCGAGAAGGTCGCGCTCGCGGTCGACCTCTACGCCCAGCGTTACCGTCAGCCCCGCGTGAATCCGGAACGGGTCGTGATGGAGATGAGCGTCGAGCGAGTGCTGGGATCGGCTCCCTTCCGCGCGTGACGGGCGTACCCTCGATGTATGCCTTTGCTCACCCCGCTGCTGCCCGTCGGGCGTGAGGGGGTCGTCGGCGCGCGCAGCGCCGGCGGCAGAGGCGCGATCGGATCCGTGCTCCACGCCGCGTGAGCGGCGTCGCCGTGCGACCCTCCGGGTCGCCGCGCCCACGCCTGCGCCGACCCGTTCGGCGCGCATCCACCGCTTGCCCGTGCTCGACGCGGGTGCGCACGGCCGGACACGCTCCGGCCCGTCCTGGGGAACGCCCATGATCGCTCTGACCGAATCCACCATCCGATCCAGCTTCGTCAACGTCTCGCTCCGCGAACGGAAGGCGATCGTCGTCCCTGACGATCTCGCCGACCGGGAATGGGAGCGCCTCGATTACTTCGGCTGGCGTGACCCGAAGTCGCCGCTTCTCGGCTTCGTCGTCGCCGAGCTCGACGGCGCCGCCGTCGGGCTGCAGCTCCGCCAGGCCGAGCAACCGACCCGCTCGCGTCCGCAATGCTCGTGGTGCGCGGACGTCACCCTGCCCAACGACGTCGTCTTCTTCGCCGCACGTCGGGCCGGCCGCGCGGGCAAAGCCGGAAACACCGTCGGGACGCTGCTGTGCGCCCATTTCGAGTGCTCCGCGAACGTTCGGCGTCTCGATCCGCCGGCGTACCTGGGCCATGACGCCGAGGCCGCACGCGATCGCCGAATCGTCGGACTGCAGACGCGGGTCGAGAGCTTCTTCCGAGACCTCCTGTCCGGAGCGTGAGCGTCAGCGCGCCGGCGGCGGGGTTCCGGCAAAGCACTCAGCCCGGCGTGCAGGTCTCGAAGGCGTACTCCGCTGCCCCGGGGGCGGACAGTCCGCGGTCCCGCAGCACGGTGACCGCGGGCGTGTCCTCGTCGGCGCACAGGCTCGTAAAGGGTCGGGGCAGGCGGTCGGTGTACTCGATGTCGATCACCTGCGTGCCGTAGACCTCGGTGTAGGTCGCGCACTCGCCGTAGGCCGCGCACTCTTCCGCGACGGCGAAGTCGAATCCCGCCGCGTCGCGGAGATCGGCGGCGAACTCGGCGGCGTTCTTCTGCCCGGCGGCGAGACCCGCTCCGTGGGCCACGACGACGAGCGCCTCGGCGACGGCGAGGTTGTCCTCGATGGTGAGCGCACCATCGGTGCGGGTGAAGGTGTCGAGATTGTCGAACTCGACGGCGCGGAACCCGGATGCCGCGCACCCGCGGATCCACGCGGAGACGAGCCGCACGATCTGCCGACGGTTCTCGTCGGTGGACGTGTCGACGATGCGTTCGTCTGGCCAGTCCGGGTCGATGACCGGCTCGCCGTCCCGCTCGAGGAGGGTGCCTTCCGGCCACTGATCGCTCTCGCCCGGTTGGGTCTGGAAGGCGTTGACGTAGCAGATCGAGTAGAGGCCGTCGGCGGGCGCGGCGGTGCGATCGCGCACGACGATGCCCACACCGTCGGCGGGCGGGTAGGGCTGGCCGAGCTGATAGTCCACCAGCGTCCCGGCGGGAAGGGGAGGCGGATCTTCCACCGGGGCTCCGGTCGGCGCGCACGCGGACAGGACGGCGCTCAGCACGACGATGCCGACGATGACCCCGACGCGCGACATACGACCACCCTAGGAGTGTCCCCGACGCGCCACGACACGGGGCGGCCGTCGGGTCTCCGTGGGGGCGGGGACGCGCTAACCTGCTGTGGCCTCCCCGGGACCGCAATTCTGAGCATGCGCCGCGCGGAACGGAGGAAACGGGTGAGCCAGGGGGCATTCGGCGAGCACCGGGCCTGGCCCTATGCCTGCGGTGATGCCGATGGTGCGCCGCGACGGTGTCGATCGCCACGTCCGCATCGCTCTGTCTCTGCTGGCACGGGAGTCGACGTCGTGGCGGGCGCTCGCGTCCGTCTTGACCAATGGTTCCTCCGCCCTGTTCGTCGCGCTCCCGCTCCGGTGGCCTCGTCGGAGGCTGCCACAGTGGGGCGACAAGGGGCAGCGATCTCGGACGAGACAGGAGGAGCACCGTGAGCGAAGACCCGGAGGCACAGCGACGGGATGTGGTCTTACGCCGCCTGGGCGAACGCGTGCGGGCCATGCGACGCGCACGCGGGATGTCGATCGCGTCGCTGGCGCTGACGACGACCCTGTCGGAAGAGGAGATCCGCACGCTCGAAGCAGGGCAGGTCGCGGCGCCCATGGATGTGCTGATCACGCTCGCCGATGCCTTCGCGGTCGGCGTCGCGGACCTGTTCGGTGACAGTGCCGTCGCGCTCGCCGATTCGCACGCCACTGACGCCGCGCGGTCGAGCCCGCACGTGATCCCGAGCCCGGTCCTGTGGGGCGGTGATCTTCCGCCGGCGCCGTGGCTGGACGAACCTGCCGAGAGTGGTCGTGATGCGCAGGCGCCGCCCGTCGCGCCCGCGCCGACCGCGGGAGCCGATGCCGACGTCGCCGCTGTCGGAGACGGCGACCCCGCCGCGGAACGAACGCCTCCTGCGTCGGGGCAGGGGAGCAGCGACGCGACTCCCGCATCCGCGCCCGAACCCGCGGTCCCGACTCCACCGGATCACGGCGCGCCCCCGCACGTGCCGGTTGCCTCGGTGGCGCCGCGGGTACACCGACGCGCTGCGGAGCGCGGGATGCACGAAGAGACGCCCTATGTGTTCGTCGCTCCCGATGCTCCCCCCGCGCACGGGCCGCGAACCTTCGCGGATCTCCGCACGGGGAGCCTGGCGGGTCGCACTTTCGGCTCGATGCGGGAGTTCGCCGTGGCATCCGTGCGGGAGGGCAATCACGCCCTTCCCGACGTGGCCCGCGTGTTCCGGGTGCCGGTGTGGCGGCTCGAACAGTGGGTTCGCGAGTCCGGCCACGCGGACTGAGCCCGCGTGGCCGGCGCGGACGTCACAGGGCGCGCAGCTTCTCCAGCAGCGGTGCGGCGATCTCGTCGACGAAGCGCTGCTGCTCGGCGTCTCCGACCTGCACGATCGCGATATCGGTGAACCCCGCGTCGATGAAAGGGCGCACGCTCTCGGCCAATTCGTCCAGGTCGGGGCCGCACGCGATGGAGTCCGCGACGTCCTCGGGGCGCACGAACTGCGAGGCGCCGGCAAAACCGGCCGGGGTGGGCAAGTCGGAGTTGACCGCCCAACCGCCGGCGAACCACCGGAACTGGTCGTGCGCGCGCGCGATGGCGGTCTCCTTGTCGGGATCCCAGCTGATCGGGATCTGACCGATCTTGCGCGATTCGCCTTCGTGATGCTCGTCCCACCCGCGGATGAGCTCGGCCTCGGGCTCGGTGGTGATGAGGTGGTCGCCGAGGGGCGCGAACCGTTCGATGGAGTGTTCGCCGGAGACGGCGACGCCGATCGGAACCCCACCCTCGGGCGCGTCCCACACGCGGGCGGAGTCCACGCGGAAGTACTCGCCGTCGTAGGTGATGAGGTCGCCGGTGTGAAGGGCGCGGATGATCTCGATCGCCTCCACGAGCATGTCCTGCCGCGCGTGCACGGCCGGCCAGCCCTCACCGACGACGTGCTCGTTGAGGTTCTCGCCGGAGCCCAAGCCGAGCGTGAACCGCCCGTCCGAGAGCAGCTGCAGGGTCGCGGCCTTCTGCGCGACGACGGCCGGGTGATACCTAATCGTGGGGCAGGTGACGTAGGTCATCAATTCGACATCGGTCGTCGCCTGCGCGACGGCGCCGAGCACGGTCCACGCGTACGGGGCATGTCCTTGCGACGTCAGCCACGGTGAGTAGTGGTCGCTCGACACGAGGAAGTCGTATCCGGCGCGTTCGGCGCCGACGGCGTAGTCCACGAGCTCACGGGGACCGCTCTGCTCGGTCATGAGGGTGTATCCGAAACGAGTCATGACGGTCACGGTAGGCGCGACGGGTGAGCCCCGCCGCGGGGTTGCGCTCGCCGATCGGATACGGCAACGGGCCCACGGCGTGTGCCGTGGGCCCGTCGCAGTGCGTCAGTCCTCGGGGGCGTGGATGACCTTGCGACCCTCGAACTCGTCGCGCCGCTTCTTCTCGGCATCCTTGCGGGTCTTGGCCAAGCTCGCCACCGTCGCCACCGCCACGGTCGCCGCGATGAACAACAGCGAGAACCAGATCGGGATCTCGGGCACCCAGAGCAGCGGCTCGCCGCCGTTGATGAAGGGCAGCTCGTTGACGTGCAGCGCGTGGAAGACGAGCTTCACACCGATGAACGCCAGGATCACCGCGAGCCCCTGCGAGAGGTAGACCAGGCGCTCGAGCAGACCACCGATGAGGAAGTACAGCTGCCGCAGGCCCATGAGCGCGAAAGCGTTCGCCGTGAAGACGATGTACGCCTCGTTCGTGAGTCCGTAGATCGCAGGGATGGAATCGACCGCGAACACCAGGTCGATGAATCCGATCGCGATGATCACCAGCAGCATCGGCGTGACGAAGCGCTTGCCGTCGCGATTCACCGTGAGCTTGTCCTCGTGGTACTCCTCGGTGACGGGGAGGACGCGCCGGACGAAGCGCATGAACTTGCCGTTCGCGGGGTCGCTCTCGCCGTGCGCGAAGGCCTGGCGGTAGGCCAGGAACAGCAGCAGCGCGCCGAAGATGTAGAAGATCCACGAGAAGTTCTCGATCAGCGCCGCACCGATGGCGATGAAGGCTCCCCGCATGATCAGCGCGATCACGATGCCGATCATCAGCACCTTCTGCTGGTACTTCTTCGGCACCGCGAACCCGGTCATGATGATGAGGAACACGAACAGGTTGTCGATCGAGAGCGCCTTCTCGGTCAGGTAACCCGCGAAGTACTCGCCCCCGTAGGTCCACCCCGAGACGACGCCGATGCCGACCCCGAACAGCAGGGCGAGGCCGATGTAGAACGCCGACCACCGGGCGGACTCGCCGATGGACGGTTCGTGCGCCTTGCGCACGTGGGCGAAGAATTCGAAGACGAAGAATGCGATCGTGACCGCGATCGTGATGATCCAGATGAGCGGGGTGACACCCACGCGAGCCTCCAGGGGATTCTGGTGTACAGCAAAACACCAAGGTCTCCTCCATCCGCGACGCGGACCGACGACCCGGGTCCACGATGGCGTGGACCGTACTGACGGATTCGTCGCGTGGGAGTACTCCCCTTGCTCCGGTCGATTGTACGGCACCCATTCCCCGCGCGGCTGTGCGGCGGCCCCTGGGCTGCCTGCTCAGCATGCGTCCCGCGAGCGCGCAACCCCTCGCCGCGGCCGCCCCCGTCGTCCGACGATGGCAGGACGACGTCGAAGGAAAGGACGAAAATGGACGACCGCGACGAGACGCAGGACGCCCCCATCATGGACGGGGCCACCGAGGCCGCGCCGGAGGAGAAGAAGGCCGGCGCGAAGGAACAGCGAGCGGCGGATGCCGCGGTCGGCAACGCCGCGGCCGACGAGGACCTCCACGACGACGTGCGCAGCATCCGCGCCTACGGCGAAGACAGGTAAGGCGACGGACCCCGTCCGGAGCCGCGTGGGGGAGTGGCTCGACGGACGGGGTCGTCGCACGCCGCTGAGGGCGTCATCCGCACCGGCAATGCCGGGGCTGGGGGAAACGACGCTACGCCTGATCGCGGGAGACAGGGTCCGCTCTCAGCGGATCCGAAGGCGACGGCGGAGCGCGTCACGCACACGCCAGGTCTGACGACGTGCGGCGTGCCTCCGCTGGGCCCGGCGCAGAACGCGACCCCAGCGATCCAGAACGGTGCGCTCGTCGAGTGCGCGGGTGCGGACCACGGCATCCTGTCGCATCCGCTCGAGCACGGGCCCTTCGGTGGCAAGGGCTCGCACCAGCGCATCCGTCAGCGCCGACACATCGCCGGGAGGAACGAGCCAGCCCGTACGCCCATGCCGGATGAGTTCGCGCGGTCCGTACGGAACGTCGTACGAGATCGGAAGGCAGCCGGCGGCCATCGCCTCCGCGATGACGAGGGAGAACGCCTCGGACCGGCTTGTCAACAACAGCACCGACGCCGAACTCAGCGCCTCTCGGGCCGACGGGGTGAAGCCGTGGAACCGCACGACCTCTCCGGAGCCCGCCATCTCCTGCAACCGATCACGTTCCGGCCCGTCGCCATAGACGTCGAGCGTGAGGCCGGGGACACGATCCGCGGCGCGCACCGCCGCCTCGACGGCGTGCTCCACACGCTTGATCGGCTCGAGCCGGGCCAGAACGACCGCCCCGCGACGTTCTGCAGCCGACACCCCCACGGGGGCGACGGGGTGGGGGACGACGGCGAGCAGCGGGAGGGGGCCGACGCGGCGCCGGACGTCCCGGGCCTGACGCGTCGTGCAGAAGACCACCGCGTCGAACGCGCCCAGCCGAGCGAAGACCTCGGCTCGCGACGGGCGCAGTGCCGAGCCGTCGTCGGTGAGATGGGATCCGTGGACGATGTGCGCCACGACGACGTGCGGGCGGCGGTATCCGGCGGCGAACCGCGCCATCGCCTTGCTGTCGACGAGCACGAAGGACCGCTCGCCCGCGGTGAGACGATCGAGCCATGCAGCGTAGAGCGCGCGGACACCGCGCCACGCGGCACGCGGTGCGCCCGTCGCGTCGCACGTCACGATGATGCGCCGCACGCCCCCGCCGGTATGCGGGACATCCCGCCGGTCGCTCGCTGCGAGGGTGCCGTCCGGCCGGAGGTGGTCGATCTGGAGGACCCTGCCCCCGGCGTCGGTGCGGATGCGCCGCACGACGGCCTCGCCCGCGCGTTCCTCGGCGGCTCCGGTCGCGAGAGGAGCGAAACCGGAGGCCCCGGTCACCGGCTTTCCCCGCAGGTCGTTCTCGCCGAGCCACTCCCACAGGTTGCGAACGCGCACGCGGGGCGACAGGGCGTCCCGTTCCGCGAGCTCGGTCGCCGTTGCTCGCACGTCGGCACGATCGTCACAGGTGAGCACGTCGACGGCGACGCCGCCGAGGCGGTCGAACAGGCGGGAGCGCTGCAGCAGAGCGGCCGTCAAGCCGCCGTAGTCGCGGGGGATGCCCCAGGTCAGAACGAACTGCCGCCCGTGCGGCAACGCGGTCACCGTGCGCCCCCGTATCCGGTGAGGGGCCCGGGGTGTGCGGCCCGGTCGGTGTGGGCGGGCCGCGGCGCCGAGGGGAGAAAGCGCATGAGGCGACTCTACGGGAGCCGTCCGCCCGCGCTCTGGCAACCCCGGGGCGTTCGGCGCCGGTCGCCGTCGAAGATGGGGGGATGACGACGGATGCCGTGTCCCCCGTGCCCGGGTGGCGCACCCTCGCGCGGGATGCCGTGTGGTGGGCTCAGGACTACGCCTACGCCGCGGCGGCGCAGGTGCGTGCCGTCGGCCCGGGGCACCCGGACGACTTCGCCTCGGGGCAGGGTCGCCCGCTCGTCCTCCTCCCCGGCATCTACGAGACGTGGCGCTTCCTCGAACCGCTCGCGCGCGTGCTGCACGATCGCGGCCATCCGATCCACGTGGTGACCGGGCTCGGATCCAACCGTCGCCCCATCGTCGAGTCCGCCGCCGTCGCCGCCGCCCTGCTCCGAGAGCGCGACCTGCACGACGTCGTTCTCGTGGCGCACAGCAAGGGCGGCCTGGTCGGTAAACACCTCATGGCCTTCGATCCGGTCGGAACCCGCGTGCGGGCGATGGTCGCGGTCGCGACGCCGTTCGGGGGGTCGCGCTACAGCCGGCTCATGCCGACGCCGTCGTTGCGCGCCTTCCGATCCGGGGATGCCACGATGCGCGCGCTCGCCGCCTCGGCCGATGTGAACTCGCGCATCGTGTCGGTCTTCGGTGCCTTCGATCCGCACATTCCCGAGGGCAGTGAGCTCGCCGGCGCGCGCAACGTCCGGTTGGATGGCGGGGGCCATTTCCGGGTGCTCGCTGACCCGCGCGTGATCGCCGAGGTCATCCGCGCTGCGGAGTGACCCGCCGCCTCGGTCAGCGTCCCCCGCCGCCGCCTCCGCCCATCCCGCCGCCGGAGAAACCACCGCCGAAGGACCCTCCCGAGAAGCTGCCCGACCCGCTGACCTGCGGGGCGGGGCTGCTGCCCTTCTGCATCGTCGCCAGAGAAGAGGCGAACGCCGCGCTCGAGAAGCCGTTCGGTCCGATGTACCAGCCGAGATCGGCGCCGTCGGCACGCGCCCGCGTGGCCAGAACGTCCGCCCATTCGCGTTCCACGCCCCACACCACCGCCCAGGGCAGGAGCTTCTCGTAGAGGTGGAGGACGTCAGCAGGTCCATCGGGCGCGACGGATCGACGTTCCGCACCCTCGGGGCTTTGCAGGATGCGCAGCCGATCGGCCTCGGCCAGCGTCAGATACTCGCGGAGGCCGCGCAGATGATCTCGCGCGCGAGCCCCGGCATCCGTCACCCGGTCCGAGTAACGGATGAGCGCGAACGTCAGGATGCCGGCCACCACCGTCGCCGGGATCGCCGCGATCTGCCACCCGGTGGGGGTGGCGCCGACCGCGGTGAGAAGCACGGCGCCGACCGAGACGGCGAAGGCAACGACCGCGATCACGCCGGCGACCACCGCAACGCCCATACGCGGCCGTCCCATCCACCCGCGGCTTCGCAGCTCCGAGGTCGCCGTGGCGGTCAGGGCGCGCAGACGCTCGCCGACGTCGCTTCCCGGCGTGTCGAGCGCGACGCGCGCACCGGGCGCCGGTGCGCGGCCGAACACGGCAGTCAGAACGCCCGCGCGCATCGGCGTGGCGCCGGTGCCGTCGACGTACTCCAGAACCAGGTCGTCGTCGGCGGCCGGATCCTCCACGATCCGGAGGTGACCGGCGACGGCCGTGTCGAGGATGGCTGCTTGTATCGCGGCGCGGGGGCGGCGGACGAGGTGAGCACCCTCGAGCACGTCGGTGTCGGCGGGTGGTGCGTACTCGGCCACGATGATCCCGCGCCCGGGGGCGTCACGATTGCGCCGACGCGACACGGCGGCGGTGCCGAGCGCGACGGCACCGACCCCCACCGTGCCGATAGAGATCCCCGTCAGCGTGGGTGCGGCATCCACCGAGAACTGCTCCGCCGGGGTGCGGACGACCTCACCGGGCACGAACGTCCCGCGGGCGAATCCGACGGCGATCGTGAGGTTCTCGCCCGGACCGAGGTCGTCGGACGACGCGGTGAAGGTCGCGGAACCGTCTGCGTCGTCCGCACGGGCGATGTCGCATCGATCGGTGGACCCCTCTGCGCCGCGGTAGCAGGCGGCGGCGCCGTCGAGGGCGACGCGCGCGAGGTCGTCGTCGACGGACAGCTCGACGCGCACGCGCCCGAAGGGCTGCTCCCACTGTGTCCCGTTGATGTCGCGGTAGAACTCGTCCGCGTTCGTATCCGCGAACGCGCGGATGGTGTCGCGCTGCGTGTAGGAGATGACGTAGGTCTGCTCGCCTCGCACGTAGGCGTCGTCTCCGGTGAGGACTCGCACCTCGCGGCGATCGGTCTCGACCTCGTAGGGAATCGTCTCGCCGTCCGGGCCCGTCACCCCCGTGATCGTCGTCTGCAGGGGAACACCGTCGTAGTCGTTCGGGATCGCGCGGATGATCCCGCGGTTCTGATCCTCGTCGGGGAAGAGCGCCACGAGCGTCTCCGTCACCGCGAGTTCGGCGTGGCCGTCGTCGGCCCGGGACAGCGTCATCTGCGCATCGAACGACGCGAAGGTGAAGTCATCGACGTCCGCTCGCGCGGGGAGGGGGAGAGCCAGGCCGATGACGACGAGGGCGAGTGCGGCCGCGGCGGCCAGGAGGGGGCGTACCCGGGTGGCGGAAGCGTCCATGCCTCGACGGTACCGAGGTGGGCTGCGGACCGACTCCCTCGCAGGGGGGATCAATGGATGCCGTGCCCCACGCCACGCCTACGGCATCCGCGCGGCATCCTGGTCCGTGCCGGTCGACGTCGCGATCCGGCAGCACGAATCTCCGGTGGCCGCGCAGCGTCCCCCGACCGCGCATCTCATGCGGTTCAGAAACGCGGTCACGGCGTCCGCGTCGGTCTCGCTCATTCCGCGAGTCGCCGCCATCATTCGTGCGTGGAGCGTGCCGAGCGTGTCGCGCATCTCGTCCTCGGTCTGTGCGGTGCGACGCACCAGGACCTTGCGCCGATCGGTGGGGTGGCGCTCGCGGCGCACGTGGTCGGAGCGCTCGAGTCGATCCAGCAATGCGGTGATGGACGCGGTCGACACCCCCAGATGGCGGGCCAGGTCCGCAGGGGTCACGTCCGCACCTGCCGACGAGGCCCGCGTGAGGAACCGCAGAACGACGAGCTCGTTCTCGCTCATCGCCATCGTGTCCTGGGTGCGGCGCCGCATGGCCATCTCGGCAGCGCGGTAAGCCCGCAGCGATTCCATCACGCGAGCGCCGCGACGATCGTCCATGTCCTCGCCGTACCAGTAGGGCGGCGGAGAGATGGCATCCATGAGACTCCCTTCGACCGGTTCCTTATATCTCGCTTGCCTATTCGCTAGTCTATTTAGTAAGTTTGCGAACAAGCAAAGACGGAAGGGAACACCATGGCGAAGCTGTTCTACGGAACGACCCCCGAGCCCATCACGATCGACGATCGGATGCTCGCCCACGTCAAGGTCGTCGTGGCCACGAAGCTGCGCCGAGGAGAGAGCTTCACGCTCTCGTGGACGCACGGCCCGGACGAGCCCGTCGGTCGCTCGACCGTATGGCTGCAGCCGGCAATTCCCCTCCGCTTCGTGTTCGACTCCGAGCAGCCGGAATCTCTGGACCAGGATCTGCTCAAGCGGATGGCGAACGACGCCAACTCGTCGCGCGGGCTCAGCCTGGACATCGAGGATGCCGCCGTCGCAGCGCCTGCAGCTCCGGCACGTCGGACGTCGGCGCGTTCGGCGAGCTCGACGCGCTCCCTGGCGCGCGCCGCATGACCGCCCTGGCCCCCGACGGCACCGCCGCGCGACCTGCGGCGTGGGACGTGCCCACTCAGCCGATCACGGTGATCACCCCCGCGATGACGGTCGCCGCCGCTACGGCGTGACGTCGTCTTCGGCGTCCTGCGGCTGCCCCCCTCGTGACCCCGACTCAGCACGCGTGGCCACGATGGCCGTCGCCAGCAATACGGATCCGACGACGATGAAGACGAGCTTCGGTCCGACCGGGCTATCGGCGGGCAGGACGAGCGTCGGCGCTGCGAAGACGGCAGCCGCGATCATTGAGATCACGGCGCCCCAGGGGCGCACTTTCGTGCTCTTCACCAGCTGACCCTCTCCCTCACTGCGAACTCACGGCACGGTATAGCCGGCCGCACGCACCAGGGCGTACCACTCCGCGCGGTCGAGCACGATGTCGGCGCCCGCGGCGGCTTCCGTGACCCGGCTCGGTGTCGTCGTCCCGAGGACCGTTTGGATCCCCGCGGGATGCCGCGCGATCCAGGCGACCGCGATCGCGAGCGGGGTCACCCCGTAGCGGTCCGCCACGCGATCGATGACCGAATTCAGCTCCGAGTACGCGGGATCGCCGAGGAACACCCCCTCGCTTCGCGTTCCCTGCAGGGGCGACCACGCCTGCAGGGTGATGCCCTCGAGTCGGCAGTAGTCGATGAGTCCGCCGCCGTCGAGAACCGTTGCCTGCGCTGCGGTCTCCATGTTCATCGCCAGCCCCTGCGCGACGGTCGGCGCGTGGGCGACGGAGAGCTGCACCTGATTGGCGACGATCGGCTGGCGGACGGCGGTCTTGAGCAGATCGATCTGTCGAGGAGTGTGGTTCGAGACGCCGAACGCGCGCACCTTGCCTGCGGACTCGAGAGCGTCGAACGCTCGAGCCACCTCCTCGGGCTCGACAAGGGCGTCGGGTCGATGGAGGAGCAGGACGTCGACGTAATCGGTCTGCAGTGCTCGCAGCGACTCGTCGACGGACGACACGATGTGGTCGAAGGAGAAGTCGAAGAAGGGCCCCTCCCGCACGATGCCCGTCTTCGTCTGCAGTCGGATCTCGGCGCGTTCGGAGGGCGTGAGACGCAGCGCCTCCGCGAATCGGCGTTCGGCGCCGTGCACCTCTCGGCCATAGATGTCGGCATGGTCGAAGAAGTCGATGTCCGCGGCCCGTGCCGCGGAGTACAACGAGCGCACCTCGTCGTCGGTCTTGCCGTCGATACGCATCATTCCCGCGACGACGGCGGGAACAGCGGGGCCGGAGGGTCCGAGAGGAACGGTGCGCATCGCTCCACGTTAGCCCGGAGAAGGGGATGCGCGGTCTCGAACCGGGTGCCGTGGTCACGAGACCGCGCATCCAAGTGGAGTGATCGTCATCGAGTGAGGAACTTTTGGGGGAGAACCACTCGGGATCACTCGCAGACGACGATGCCATTGCCGGGGCCTCTCCCACCGCCGATCCTCGAAATCCTCACCCACCGAATCGCCTATCGGGCACCCGGCTTCCGACCGCTTCGTCCTCAGCGTCGCTCGCGACGCCTGCCGAACACCGGTCGCGCGGTACTGTAGCCGGGCCCCTCGACGCCACCGGAGACGCCCATGTCACAGACGATCATCGGGTCCCCCCGAAGGGAGCTTCGGCCAGGGAGCCGCCGTGTCGTGGCCCTCGCTACCGTGGGCGGCACCGCTGCCTTCCTCAGCGCAGCACTCATCTGGGTGAGTCGCCTGTGGGATCCGAGCGTCCATTACGTCAGTCAGCTCGGTGCGACGGGGATGCCGACGGCTCCCGTCTTCAACTTCTCTCTTCTGCTGCTCGGTATCGCGGCCGTGCTCGTCGACCGGGCTCTGCTCCATCGCCCACTCGTTTACGTCGCGGGGTGGCCCATCGCGGGCACTCTCGTCGTCTGCGGTGCCTGCTTTGCCCTGGCATCCGTCGTCACCTGCTCGCCGGGATGTCCCGTTCCTTTCACTCCGAACGCGCTCCCGCAGGATCTCATTCACATCAGTGCGGCCGTGCTGGGGTTCGTTCTCGCGATCGTCGCGATGGCCCAGGTGTCCTTCCTCCGTCGTCGCCCATGGATGCGCGCGGCCAGTCTCGCCACGCTCGTCGCCGTCGGCGTGACCTCGCTCACCGGTGCGATGCTCGCGCTGTTCCGCGGCGACACCGTCCTCGGCGGGAACCTCGAGTTCACGGCGGCGACGCTGGCGATCGCCTGGTTCGGGGTCTTCGGGTTCCAGGTCGCGCGGGACGAGGGCACCCTGACGCTGCCCGCCCGGCCGGCGTCGAGCATCCCGTCCAGCGCGAGTACCGTTGCACCATGACCCGTCGACGTCTGGCTCGGATCCTCGGCGTCGTCGCGCCGCTCGCGGCGATCGTCGTGGTCCTCGTCGTGCTCCACGGAGCGGGTGTCCCCTTGACTCTCCCCGGAATCATCATCGCCGTCCTCGTGCTCATCGTGGGGCGGTTGATCGGCGTGTACGCACGACGGCGGCGGACCGAGCGGCGCTGACCAGCGCCGCCCCGGCTCACACCTCGTTGTCCACCTCGATGAGTCCCCACGCGTGCGCCGCACGAATCGCGCTCGCCCGGTCGGAGACCTCGAGCTTGCGGTAAAGGCTCTGCAGCTGCGTCTTCACCGTGTTCGGCGAGACGACGAGCGCTCGCGCGATGTCGGCGATCGTCGACGTCGGGGTGAGCTGGGCGAGGACCACCTGCTCGCGCTTGGTGAGATGCGGCACGCTCACGGATGACGCGAAGAAGGAGGCGCGCGCGGCCACTCGGTCGCGGGCCGCCGGCGACAGCAAGCGCAGGACGAGCCCGCGGTCCTCGGGCGCCACGGCGCTCCACGGGCTCCACAGGTCGTGCCGCATGCTGAGAGCTTCGGCCCGCTGAGCGGTCGAGCGGTGCGCGCCCGCGCCGTTGAGGCGGATGTCAGCGACCATGCTCACGACCAAGCTCTCCAGGGCAGCCCGCGGGGACGAGTCCTGGTGGATACCCCATTTGACGCTCATGACGTAGGCCTCGTGGGCGCGTCCCGCATAGAGCTGGGAAAGAGCGATCGCGGGCGCCGTCGCTGCGGAGAGACCGAACGGACCCTCGAACAGCGCCATGGCCTTGCGTGCTTGGCGGAGCGCGATCAGCACCTTGGCTCGAGCGGTCAGGAGGTGGACCGACTGGAAGTGGGACGGGGGCGTGCTCCGCGTCCGCGACATCCAGGAGCGGAGCATCCCGAGCGCATCCGGAGCCGAACCGGAGAGCAGGAACGCGATGGCCTGCGTCACCGCCGCGAACGGCCAGAGCTCCCGGGCGCCGCCCGTCGCCGTCAGGGTGTCGAGGCTCTCCCGGGCCGCGGACGCGTCGCCCCGCTCGAGATGCAGCCACGCGTCGGCGAGACGGGTGCCCTCACCCCACGGGGACGAGATCCAGCTGTCGTCGCGGTCCGTGTCGCACAAGATCCCGGCCGCGCGAACGTCGCCCTCGAGGAGGGCGACGATCGCGAGCACTCCCCGAGCTCGCAGTCGACGCGCCGGCGGTGCCAGCCGCTCGACCTGCCCCAGTGCCAGGGCGGCGTCGCGCAGTCGTCCCATGGCCAGGTGCGTCATCCCGACCTGGTACCAGCCCTCGGCGATGGCCTCATCGGCAAGCGCGGGACGCCGGCGAAGGGTATCCATGAGCAAGGATGCCGATTCCGACGCCAGGGCGAAACGCCCAGCCGCGCGCAGCAGACTCACGCGCAACACCAAGGCCTCGACGTTCTGCTGAGCGGCGGCCTTCGCCTCGGGGAGGCGGCCGAGCGCCCCGACGACGAGCGCGGGGGTCTCTGCGGACAGAGCCGTCTCGCGGTCGATGGCAAGCAACGCGTCGACGGAGATGGGGTCGAAACCGACGTGCGCTCGGATCTCCCGGACGAGCGCGTCGAAGGCGGCGGCATCCCGCGCCCAGATCTCCGGCCCGGCCGAGCGCAGAATCGCTCCCAGGGTCGTCCACTGTGCCGCATCCGCGGCGAGCTGCGCCGCTCGGAGCGGCTCGCCCGCGGCGACGAGGTGATCGAGGAGCCGCAGACGGGCGTGCTCGACGAGCTCGGGTGCGGCCGCGGTGATCTCGCTGAGCCACTGGGTGCGAACCGGCTCGGCGAGCACGAGTCGAGTGGTGCTCGGCCACACGAAACCGGCATCCTGCAGCTGCGTCAACAGCTCACTGGTGGTCTCGCTCGTGGAGTCGATGCCGATGGCGTTGGCGAGCTCCACGTTGATGTACGGAGCGACCGCGAGAAGGCGGACGTCGTCCGTGACCGGCGTGCCCAGGTGAGCCTCCATGTCCGCGGTGAGGGCACGGCCGGCGTAGTCCGCGATCGCGTCGGCTTCGTCACGCGTGCGCAGGGGAAGGCTCTCCAGGCGGAGCCGCGAGCTGGCCAGCTGCGCAAGAGCGGGCCACCCGTGCGTGCGCTGCATCAGCACGTCGACCGCGACATCCGTGGTTTCGATGCCGTTGAGTTCGAGAACCAGGGAGAGCTCGTCGCGCGCCATGAGCAGATCGGCCGGTGCGAGCACGTGCACGTCGAACTCGAGCGCGACGAGCGGGCTTTCCAGTTGGGTCACGTGTCGGGTCGCGACGACGACGCGCAGCTCCGGGTCGGAACGCAGCAGGCCGAGGATTGCCGCGGAATCGATGCCGGGCTTGTCGACGAGATTGTCGACCAGCAGCACGTGCTGCGGGGGGCCGTCGCGAAACGCGGCCGCGACGCGATCCAGCGTCTCGGCGCTCGCGCTGTCGGCATCCAGCAGCTGGATGCCGATTCCGGGGTCGTCCTCGAGGGCGCCGGCGAACTGGCGGAGGAGCGCGCTCTTTCCCACGCCCGCCGGGCCGCGGAGGAGGACGACATCACTGTCGAGTGCCTCACGCAGTTTGGCCATGGTGGCGTTGCGGGGGGTCCAGAAGCGACTGGATCGTCGCGCAGTGCGCGCGGAGGTCGGCGCAAGATCTATGTCGATGATCATCGTTCTCTCCAACTCTCGAGCAAGGTGTGGGGTGCGCCCGGCTCGGGTGACGGGCGACGAGGAGGCGCACGAAAGCGATGCGCTTCACCCGATCATTGGGCGATGATCGCCCGGATGTGAGTCGAAGGGAGCGGTTTCATACCCGCAGTAATCCCGCCTTCACCCTGCGGGCATCACACTTCGGTCCCAAATATCACCCGCTCGGGGACGCCGCGCTTTCCCCTCGTTCTTCGCCCGGCTGAGCGCTCCGACGGCCACGCACGTGACGCCTGGGCGTCTGTTTATGCTTCCCCTCGCTCGCGATCCCTTCGCGGGGGTCGACGCGGAAGGCGGAACACATGGACATGCAGCGGGTCGTGCGGATCTTGCGGGCGTACTGGAAGACGATCGTCGTCCTCGCCGTCGTCGGCGGACTCGCTGGCTTCGGCTGGAGCGCCCTTCAGCCCCGCGTCTACACCGCGGACGCCACCGGGTACGTGGCCAGCACGTCCTCCGACGGTTCGACGGGCGCCTCGCTCGCGGGAAACAGCCTCGCGTTGTCGAAGGTGAAGTCCTTCATCGACATGGGGTACTGGCGGGCCGTCGCCGAGACGGCGCGCAACGAATTGGGGCTCACGGACAGCCCCGAGTCCCTCGTTCAGCGCATCCGCGTGTCGAACCCCGTCGATACCGTGAATATCCGCGTGGAAGCTGACGCGCCCACGCCTGAGCAGGCGCGGGATCTCGCCCAGGCGTGGCTCCTGGGCATGACGGAACAGGTCAAGCAACTCGAATCGGCGGGACAGGCCGAGGGGGCGGTCCGTCTGGTCGCGGGCGACTCCGCCCGCCTCCCCACGGCGCCCTCGTCGCCGAACGTCCGTCTGAACGTGGCGATCGGACTCATCGCGGGCGGCGTGGTAGGCGTGGTCTTCGCCCTCGTCCGTCGCGCCTTCGACCGGCGGGTGCGGTCGGCGAATGACATCTCCGACGCCGTCGACTCCTCGGTCGTCGGCGTTCTCCCCGTCGACAAAGAACTCGCCGCCGGCCGGGCGGTGTTCTCGTTCGACGACATCCGCGACGGCCGCGGGTCGTTCGCGCACAAAGAGGCGATGAGGGAGTTGCGAACAAATCTGCAGTACGTCGACGTCGACCATCCCGCGCGTGTCATGGTGATCACCAGTCCACTGCCCGGAGACGGCAAGTCCACGACCGCGGCGAACCTGGCCGTGAGCATCGCCGCCACGGGTCAATCGGTCATCCTCATCGATGCGGACCTGCGCCGACCGGTGCTGGGGGCGACCTTCGGATTCTCCGATGACGTGGGGCTGTCCGATGTGCTGGCCGGTCGCGCCCGCATCGATCAGGTCGCGCATCAGGTCGACGAGCACGGTCGTCTGTTCGTTGTCGCCGCGGGACGCACTCCTCCGAACCCGAGCGAGATGGTGGGCTCTCAGCGGATGCAGCAACTCGCGCGCAGCCTGGCGGACGATCTGGTCGTGATTATCGATTCGCCCCCGACGCTCGCGGTGGCCGACGCCGCGGTCATCGCGAGCTGGGCGGATGGGGCGGTGCTGGTGGTCACCGCTGGGCGCACGACCGACGACATGTTGGTGCGCGCGGTGGGAAACATCGCCAAGACCCGGGGACGGCTGTTGGGCGTCGTCCTCAACCGTGCGCCGTTGCGCGGAGCGGACTCCGGCTACTACGGATCGCGGTACGGCGGATACTACGGGTACGGCGCCCCGAGCACGAGTGAGGCGTCCGGTCCGTGGTGGCGTCGTCTGAGCCTGGCGAAGCCCGGAGGGCGGGCCCCACGCGGCGAGCCGGCGCCCGGACCGCGTCGGCGCTCGTCGGACGTGCCGCCCTCGAACGTGAGCGGGCTGCGAACGCTCTCTCAGCGGGGGAAGCCTTCCTCGGTGTCGGGCGACAGCGTTGGTGAACACGCGTCGTCGGCGAGCGGTGCCCCGGGCGTCGGAGGGGAAGCATCCATCGCTCGCCGTCGTCCGCCTGCCTGATCCCGCCCGAGACGACGAAGGCGCCGACCCCGAGGGGCCGGCGCCTTCGTCGTGCGCTCAGTGAGCCGTGGCGCCGGGAGCGACGACCGCTTTGACGGTGCGAAACAGAATGACGATGTCGCCCACCAAGGACCAGTTCTCGACGTAGAAGAGGTCGAGCCGGATGGCGTCCTCCCACGAAAGGGCGGAGCGACCGCTCACCTGCCACAGACCGCTCATGCCCGGGCGGACGATCAGGCGGCGGCGTGCGTCGTCGTCGTAGAAGGCGACTTCGGCTTCTCGTTGGGGCCGTGGGCCGACGAGGCTCATCTGTCCGAGGAGAACGTTGAACAACTGCGGCAACTCATCGAGGGAGTAGGTGCGGAGGATCCGGCCGATCGGGGTGATGCGCGGGTCGTCGTCGACCTTGAACAGGGGGCTGCCGTCGCGTCCCTGTGCCGCCAGCAGCTCGGAGAGGCGCGCGTCCGCTCCGTCGACCATCGACCGGAATTTCAGCATCCCGAAGGACGTGCCGCCCTGCCCGACCCGCTCTTGTCGATACAGGACTGGCCCCGGGCCGGAGAAGCGCACGAGGACCGCGAGCACCAGCAGCAGCGGGCTGAGGGCGACGAGCAGAAGGAGGGCGACGACGGCGTCGAAGGCTCTCTTCAGCACGCGTTGACGGGTCGAGTACTGCGGCGTCTCGACGTGGACGAGGGGGAGACCGGCGACCGGGCGAGTGTGGATGCGGGGGCCCGCGACGTCTGTCAGATTGACGGCGACGATGAGGTGATGGCGTCCGGGTTCCAGACCCCAGCCGATGCGACGGATATCGTGCGCATCGAGGTGGCCGCCTCCGGTGACCAGAACGCTGTCGGCGTCGACATCCTCGAGCAGCTGCTGCAACTGCCGCGCGTCCTCGTCGGTCCAGGTGGGGGCGTCGTCGGCTCCTCGGGGAAGTGCCCCGGCGACGATGAGACCGACACCGGGCTGGCGAGCGATCTCTCCCGATACGCGCGCATTCTCTTCGGGGCTGCCGACGAGGACGACGCGCGTCGACATGTCGCCGCGGCGGCGACGGGCGCCGAGCCACGACCGGCAGAGTGTGCGCGCTGCCAGCAAGGTGACGGTGCCCGCCGGGAGGCTCAGCAGGAAGTAGCCGCGGGAAAGGTCGACTCCCGTCAGGTACGCCGCCATGGCCACGAGCCCGAACAACTGAAGGGAGGCGGCGATCACGAGACGGTGCTCGGCAACGCCGTGTCCGACGACGCGCGGAGACCGCGTGCCCCACAGTGCCAGCGCGGTCAGCCACGCGATGCACAGCAGAACGGAGACGGTGGTGTAATCGACCGGAGCCGCGCTGACCCCGGTGTGGTCTGGTCCGAGCCAGAACAGCTGTGTTCCGAACACCGCGACGAACACGACAGCGGCATCGAACACGGCGAGGCGCCGGGCGTAGCGCGCTTGCCACGCACGGCGTCGTGGCGGACGGGCAGGGGCGAAGTTCTCCGCGATAGCTGGCGAAGCAGATGATGATGTGGCCAAATCCATAGTTCCTCCGCTGATCGGGTTCAGTGGCTGGAGTCGAGACGCCTTCCGGAAGAACGGATCGGCGTGGGGTCCGGGCACTCTGCCACCCGGCGGTCCTGACCGACGGTGGATGCCAGGGCTGTGGCGGCGGGGTGAAGGAACGGGGGCATACCGGTCGCCGCGTTCCCGCGCGCGTTCTTTGTCGTGTCTTCGCCGAGATCGGGACTGCAGATCGCCTTCGCGATCACCTCGCCCCTGCGACCCATCACCCCCTTCAGGTAGAAGACCTTCGGTGCACTTCGACGCACGACAAAATGTATGCATGTTCATGTGGGCGTAGCCGAACGGTCAAGCTGGACGCATGACCGACGTGTCCGATCCCTGGAACGAGTACGCCCGCGACTTCGGTGCCCGGCTTCGGAATGCTCGAGCGGAGCGCGGTCTCTCCCAGGAGCACGTGGCCCACGCCGCCGGGCTGGCGACCTTCACGTATCGCAAACTCGAGCGCGGCGAATCCAATCCCGGCACGCCGGCGAACCCGCGGCTCCACACGATCGTCTGCCTGGCCGAGGTCTTGGACCTCTCGCTGTCGGATCTCCTTCCGCAGCCGCCGGACGGCATCGCTCCCGGCCGCTGAGGGCGGTGTCGGAGGTTCGTGCTTCACTTCCTCCGTGCCCACCGATGACCGGGGCGTTCTCGTCGACGCCCCGTAGAGAGAGGTGTCCGGCATGAGTGAGTACGAGATCCGTCCTGAATTCACGCAACGTGCGTGCAATCTCGTGTGGTGTGCGACACCGCACCGAGACACGATGCATCCCGACGACGAGGCGCACCGCAGCGTCGGTCGGGGATTCCTCGCGCGCGTGAGGGGTGCCCGTGAGACGGGGCCCGGTGTCTGGCGGGATGTCGAAGTGGGTGTGCTCCGCCGACCAGACGACGTCGAGAGCTGGCTGATCATCGAAACCGCGGACGGCGCCGGTCTGGCGCTCAGTCTCGACGGCGCACGAGAGCTCCGACGTGCGCTCGTCGACGATCCCGATGTCCAGCAAGCACTTTCTTCGTGAGCTGCCGAGAACCATTCACCCCCGCGCGGCGCCGGGTGTCGTCGGCGGCCCGCGAACGGGGTCGGCGCGGAAGACGATGGACTAGTGCGCCGAAAGTCATCCCCGCGTCGATCGAAAGGGTCTCGTGAGCGAATCGACGGCACCGCGTCTCCTCATCGTGTGCACCGCGAACGCAATCCGATCACCGTTCGTCGAGCATCTGCTGCGCGCACGCCTCGTCGAAATGGGCGGCGCCGAGGTCCAAATCCGAAGTGCCGGTGCCGCAGCTCGACCGGGGATGCCTGCCGAACCGAACGTCGTCGAGGTCGGACGCGCCCATGGCATCCATCTCGACGATCACCGGACGCGCCTGCTCGACGAGTCGATGCTGAGCCTCGGCACTACGGTCCTGTGTGCCGAAGCGGCGCACCGGCGCACCGTGCTCGATATGCGCCCCGGATTGCTGGACACCACCTTTACGGTGCGCGAGTTCGCGCGTCTGCTCGGCGACGAGGGGCCGCCCGCTGGCGCCGGATGGGAATCGCTCATTCGCGCGGCTGCGCAGCTCCGCACGCGCGTGCGTCGCGGGTCCGCCCGAGAGGACGATCTCGTCGACCCGATCGGACAGCCACCGACCGTGTGGGCGGAGTTCGAACGACAGGCGGTGGGGGCTGTCGAGACCATCGCGCACGCGGTTGCGGCATCGGTCGTCGACGGTGGGGATGGCCCCGCCATTCCCCTCACTCGCCGGGCGCTCCGGGCACGCCGCACGCCGTAACGCTGCTCGGGCGTCCGCCCCGAGCCCGCCCGGGCGCGGTGACGCGTCGGGCCGCAGTATCGGTTCCGTGACCCCTCGCGGGAAAGGCTGCCTCAGAGCGTGATGACCCCGTGCAATGCCGCGTTCGACGGGGCATCCTGCGCCCGCCTTTCCTCGCTGTCTGCGCGAGCGATGATGCGTCCGAGACCGATACCGGCCGCGAGCGCTGCGACGATCCAGGTGACGATGCCGATGACGACGGCGGCGACGACGAAGACCATGGGACTTCTCCTTTGGAGTCCGGTGGTGCTTAACGGGTAGTGGACACACTGTAGCGGTCCGGACCCCCCAAAGAGGGGACTGCCGCACCGCGGCGATATGCGGTATGTCAGGGCCGGCGGCCGAACGTGCGGCGCACCACCCGGAGCAGCCCAAGGAAGCCGAACAGGCCGATGACCGCTCCCAAGATCGAGAACAGCGTCACCGAGCCGCCCAGGACGGGCCCGCCACCGGCGACGATGAGGACGACCGCGATGACGACCGCGGCGATCGATACCAGGGTCGTGGCGATCTCCGAGGTGAATCGATTCAGGATGCCGCTGGTGTCGGTGCCGTCGTCCGATCGCAGTGTGATTCCGATGGACCCGCGCTCGATGCCCGTGAGGAGAGCTTCCAGTCGCTGCGGCATTCTCTGCAGTCGCGCCATCGAGATCACGGCGCCGGCCTGGAGGTCGGTTGCGGCGCGGCTCAGCGAGAGCGTGCGACGCAGCAGTGTGGGCATGAGCGGGAGGGAGCGGCCGACCATGTCGAAATCCTCGACGATGACCCGCAGGCATCCTTCGAGCGTGGCGAAACTGCGCAGCGCCGAGGCCAGCTCGCCCGGGAGTGCGATGCGATGCTGACGGATGACGTCGACGATTCTCGTGAAGATCGACCCCTGGCCGACGCTGCGGACGTGTTCCGCCGTGAGCACGACGCCCACGTCATGACGGAAGGCGTCGAGGTCGACGTCGTCCGGGGCGTCGACGATCAACAGCAGGGCGTCGGTCGCGGCGACGTCGTTCTCGCTCAATGCGGCCAAGAGGAACGCCGTCATGTGCTGTCTGCGACTGCGCTCGATGATGCCGACGGCGCCGAAGTCGATCAGTCCGAGGGTCCCATCGCGCGTGAGCAGCACGTTGCCGGGGTGGAGGTCGGCATGGAAGACGCCGTACACCAGAATCTGTTCGATCACGGTCGACATGAGCACTTCGGCGAGACGGTCTCGTTCCTGCGCGGAGAGCGCACTGAGGTGCTCGGCGGAGTCGCTCAGCGCCTGGCCGTCCACGAGGCCCATGGTCAGCACTCGCGTGCTGGATGCCTCGGGGTACACCGCCGGGACGGTCACGACGCCCCGCCGGTCGGGCTCGGCGGTGTCGATGCGGTCGAGCGTGGCGCGGATCATCTCGGTGTTGCGTGCTTCGACGAGGTAGTCGAGCTCCTCGAGCAGAGTGCTCGTGAACCCCCGGGCGACGGACTCGATGCGGAGGTCCCGTCCGACACGTGTGCGGGCTTCGGCTCGGTGGGCGAGACGGCCGATGATGTCGGCATCCGCTTCGACCTGGGCACGGGCGGCGGGGCGTTGGACCTTGACCACGACGGGAGTGCCGTCGTACAGGACGGCGCGGTGGACTTGCGCCACCGAGGCGGCCGCCAGAGGATGCGGGTCGACCTCGGCGAAGACCTCGTCGAGCGGGCGTCCCAGATCGGTCTCGACAACGTCGCGCACCGTCTCCCACGGGAGCGTCGTCGCATTCGTCTGCAGGGAGGCGAGGGCGCTCAGGTACGGCTCGGGGATGAGGTCGCGGCGCGTGGAGAGCACCTGCCCGAGCTTGACGAAGCTCACCCCCGCGTCGTTGATGGTGGCCACGATCGCGCGCGCCCGCTCTTCCGAGGTGCTGAGCTGCTGCTCGACACGTGCGCGGCCCCCGTGGAACAGCCACCCCACGCCGTGCCGCGACGCGATGGCCAGGATCTCCAAGTACCGGCGCGTGCGCTTGCGCTGGCGCAGTGCGGCGCGGATCACGTCGATGGGGTTGGGAAGGGGGCGTGTCGGGAAGATCGCCTCGCTGGCGACGAGCGCCGCGACCCCAAGCGCGAAGACCCAGCTGATCGAGAGCGCGATCAGCCCGACCCACAGCCAGGCTTCCTCTTCGCTGGCGGGTGTCGCTCCTTCGGACAGCCCGGTCTGGCGCAGCACCCATCCGGCGAAGGGCACGCCGAGGAAGTACACGATCAGGCCGATGACGATGCTTCTCGGCCAGCCCACCGGGGTGCCCAGGATCTGCCGGGCGACGAAACCCACGAGGACCGCACTGACGATGGCGGCGACGGCGATGAGCAGGGTGACGGCCACGGGGTCAGCGTAGCTGTCGCTTCAGCAGATCCGAACGAGACCGCACTCGCGGCATCCCCATGTCGGCTCGGTGTGTCGCCGCGGTTCGAGAGGGATCAGGCATCGCGGGCACCGAGGGGAGAATCCGCGGTCGGTGTCGTGGTCGACCGGGAGAGCGGAGAGGGAGGCGGGACCGGAGGCATCGGGGAGGGGGAACATGACAGCCCTTCTGTACGACGGCATTTTTGCATGGGCATGTACAGTGGCGGCCTCCCATCCACAGCCTGCCGTTCGGGCCGCGGTCTGTGCGGGACGGGCGGACGGTGTGCTCGCGTCCGTGCGAACGCCAGCGGGGACGGCGTTCGGCACCGTCCCCGCTGGCATCCGTGACCTCGCTGAGCCCACCCATCAGAGCCCCGCCCGGCGGGCGGCATCCGCTCTAGTTCAGGCGCCTCTTATCGTGCGCGAGCTTTGCGCGCAGACCCGAGTGCACCGAGATGTACGTCCGGACCTGCTGACCCGTGAGCGTGGCCAGGTTCGTGACGAGGGTGTCGATGTCCTCGGCGACCCGGCGGGGGGAGGTGTTCTGGCGCGGGGTGACGCTCACGTGCAGCACCGTCTCTTTCCGCACTTCGCCGGAGGCGATGCGGGAGGAGAGGATCTCGTCCCGCTCGTCCAGGGTGTTCTTCAGCGCCTCGGAGGCGAAGCCGTCGGTGACGGTGATCCGCCCGGCGGTGCTCTCTTCGCCGCTGGACTGCAGGGGGACGCGGTGGCGTCCTCGGACGGCACCCACCGCGACGAGCACGAGCACGATCGCGACCACCGCCAGAGCGGCGAGAGCGCCGATACCCAGCGAGGGCTGACCGATTCCGTCGGCCCACTCCCGAACGCCGTCGGCTGTCCGGGTCCACGTGTCGGCGACGCCGGGGACGACGGCGACGGAGATCGCCAGGGAGCCCAGTCCGAGCAGGACGATCGCCACGACGAAGAGGAGGACGCGGTTCAACGCCCGGTTGGTGTTCCTCATCGGTTCTCCTCCTTCGCGGTGTCGAGCGCGCGCTCGATGCGGACGCGGGTGCGAACGGAGGGGGCAAGACGGTACGAAGCCACCTCATCGTCCACGATCTGCTGCAGGCGGTCCTTGTCGACGGGGATGCCGAGCGGCGGCCGAACGGTCACGTCGACCCAGCGGTGTGCCACGCCCACGACGACGTTCTCGCGGGCGATACCCGACTCGACGCTCAGGTGCTGCGCCAGCGCCGATGCCACCACGCCGTTGTCGACGACGACGGCGCGATCGCCCCACGTCATCTCGTGCTTGGACAGACGGCCCGGTGCGACGGCCAGGATGAGCACGATGAGACCGAGCACGGCCAGCGCCACCCCCGCCGCGATCAGCGCGGCCGGGGCTACTGCCGTGGGAAGCGAAGCGACAGCGTCGGCCGACGGACCGGGCGCGACCAGCAGCGGTGGCCGACCGAGCAGCGACAACACGATCTCGACGGCGGCGTACACCACGGCGAGAACGAGCAGCACCACGACGATGAGCATCGCGCCCGTGCGCGGTGAATGCGTCTCCCGACGGACCACGGTTCGCAGGACGGAGTCGGTCATCGCACTCTCCTTCTCTTCGGGGTCGTCGCCCCGGCGATGGTCAGATCCACGCGCGACACGTCGCGCCCGAAGAGGCGGGTGAGACGGTCGTGCAGGTCTCGCTGGATGCCGCGCGCGGCTTCCAGCACGGGGGTTGCGGCGCGGACCGCGTCGGTGTCGTCGAGGCGAGGAACCGGGAACGGAGACCGCACCCGCACCACGACGGTGTCGCGGGAGGCGGCGACGTCGACCGACACGGCGGCACGCTCGACGCCGATCGCCTCCGCTGCGGCCTGCTCCGCCGCCTTGCGATAGACCCGCTCGGCGACGTCGACGCGGCCTGCGGTGTGCGCCCCGCCCCCCGGGGCGGCGACGGCCACCCCGGGAAGCGCGGTGGTCACGACGTGCTCCGACCCGAGAACGCGTTGGCGATGCCGCGGATGTCGATCTGCCCTGAGACGATCCGGCCGACGAGGGCGCCTACCGCCATGAACAGGGCGACCAGGAGGAATCCCCAGAACCCGAAGATCAGCGCGGCCGCGGCCAGGATCAATCCGACGAGGGCGCCGGTGATGGTCGGGTTCATGACACGCGGGCGGGGGTCGAGTCGTCGCCATCGTCACCCGGGATGTGGATGTCGTTGACGTCGACGTTGACCTCGACGACCTCGAGGCCGACGAGGCGGCTGATGGCGCCGGCGACGCGGGAGCGCACCTGCTCGGCCACGTCCTGGATGGGCGCCGGATACTCCACGACGATCGTCACGTCGGCCGCCGCCTGGGTCTCGCCCACTTCCACCTTGACGCCCTGCGTCAGGTCGGTGGCGTTGATGGCGTCGCGGATCGCGCCGAAGGCCCGAGCCCCTCCGCCTCCGAGGGCGTAGACCCCGGACACCTCGCGCGCCGCGATGCCGGCGACCTTCGCCACCACCGAGTCGGCGATGGTGGTCTTCCCCGCCGTGTCGGCGGACGCGGTGTCGGAGCCGGGGAACGCGCGATCCACGCGCGACCCCTGGGTTGCGGGGCTGGCCGCGGGCTTCTCTTCGATAGCCATCGGAGTGTCCTTCCAGTACGTTCTGCCCCGGGTCGCCCCGGGTGCAACGGTGTTCGCTTACTGGTGAGACGTGTCGACGGAGCGATTCGTCACGCGCGCATCCGATATTTCCGTCGTGGATGCCAGAGAAAAACGCCCCGACCGAAGCCGGGGCGTTTCTCCATCGACGGAGGCGGTCAGGGGCGACCCATACCGAAGTAGGTCCAGCCGGCCCCGCGCCACGCCGCGGCATCCAGGCAGTTCCGACCGTCGACGATGATCCGACCGGCCGTGAGCTCGGAGGCGTGGGCCGGATCCAGATCCCGCCGGTACTCGTCCCACTCGGTCACGACGATGACGGCATCCGCGTCGCGAAGGGCCTCGTCACGGTCTTCGACGTAGGTCAGCTGCGGGTGGATGCGGCGGGCGTTCGCGATCGCGGCCGGGTCGGTGAGCGTGACGTCGGCGCCCAGTCCGTGCAGACGCACCGCGACATCGAGAGCGGGGGAGTCGCGGATGTCGTCACTGTGGGGCTTGAAGGCGGCGCCGAGCACGGTCACCTTCTTCTCGAACACCGAACCGCCCAGGGCCTGCACGGTCAACTCGACCGCGCGGTCGCGACGACGCAGGTTGATCGCGTCGATCTCACGCAGGAAGGCCACCGACTCTCCGCGGCCGAGTTCCTCGGCGCGCGCGGAGAACGCCCGGATGTCCTTCGGCAGGCATCCGCCGCCGAATCCGATGCCGGCGCCGAGGAACCGCCGCCCGATGCGCGCGTCGTGGCCGATCGCGTCGGCCAGGGTGGTGACGTCGGCGCCGGTGACCTCGGCGATCTCGGCCATGGCGTTGATGAAGCTGATCTTGGTCGCCAGGAACGCGTTCGCGGAGACCTTCACGAGCTCTGCCGTGGCGTAGTCGGTGACGATGAAGGGCGTGCCCTTGGCGATGGACGGGCGATAGACCTCGCGAAGCACGTCCGCTGTGCGCGCGCCCTCTTCCGTCGGGGCGCCGTCGGCACTGGGCACACCGGCCACGAGCCGGTCCGGGTCGATGGTGTCCTGCACCGCCCAGCCCTCGCGCAGGAACTCGGGGTTCCACACCAGCGTCGCGCCTCGCTCGCTCACACGCGGCGCGAGCGACTCCGCGGTGCCCACGGGAACCGTCGACTTGCCCGCGACGATGTCGCCCTCGGTGAGGTAGGGAAGCAGGCCGTCCACGGCGGCGTGCACGTAGGTGAGGTCGGCGGCGTACCCACCGGGCTGCTGGGGCGTGCCGACGCCGATGAAGTGCACCGTGGCGCCCTGCGCCGCGGACATGTCCGTCGTGAACGACAGCCGTCCCGAGGCGATGCCCTCCGTGAGGATCTCCTGCAGTCCGGGCTCGAAGAACGGCGCCTCACCGCGGGACAGCGCCGCAACCTTCCGCTCGTCGACGTCGATGCCGACGACCTCGTGTCCGATGGATGCCATCGCCGCCGCGTGAACGGCTCCGAGGTATCCGCAACCGATGACAGAAAGACGCACGGGTCTCCTCCAGAGTTCATTTCCAGACGAACGCGAGTGTCGCGCCGTCGACCCGCGCACGAGGCGCGGGCAGTTCAGGCGGCCGTCTCGCCCGGCGCCAGGGCGGCGCGGGCGGTTTTGGCCAGGATGACGAAGTCGCCCACCAGCGTCCAGTTCTCGACGTAGGACAGATCGAGGCGCACCGACTCCTCCCACGACAGAGAGGAGCGACCACTGACCTGCCAGAGGCCGGTGATCCCGGGCTTGGCGAGGAAACGACGGTGCACATGGTCAGCGTAGAGCGCAACTTCCGAAGGGAGCGGAGGGCGGGGTCCCACGAGTGACATCGAGCCGCCGATGACGTTGAACAGCTGAGGGAGCTCGTCGAGGCTGAACTTGCGCATGATCCGCCCGATCGGCGTGACGCGCGGATCGTTCTTCATCTTGAACAGCACTTCGTTCCCGGCATCCCGCTCCTGCTTGGCCAGCTGTTCGAGAAGATCCTCGGCGTTGACGACCATCGACCGGAACTTGATCATCGTGAACTCCCGACCCCGGAAGCCGACCCGCTTCTGGCGGAAGAACACGGGGCCGTCGCTGGAGAGGCGCACGGCCATCGCGAGGAAGGCGAGCAGGGGACTGAGCACGATCACCCCGACGATGCTCGCGACGAGGTCGACCGTCCGCTTGAGGAACACCTGACCGCGTGAGAACCGCGGCGTCTCGACGTGGATGAGCGGAAGCCCCGCCACGGGGCGCGTGTGGAGTCGCGGTCCCGCGATGTCGATGATGCTCGGGGCGAGGACGAGGTGCTGGCGGCCCGCCTCGAGGCTCCACGAGATCTGCTTGACCTTGTCCGCCGGCAGCTCGTCGGCGCTGGCCACGGCGACGGTGTCGGCCCCGGTGACCTGGAGAGCGCGCGCGATGTCGCCCACGTGCCCCATGACGGGGATGTCGGTGCCCGGGATGGTGTCAGCGACCTTGCCGCTGGGCACGCAGGCGCCGACGACGCGATAACCGGCGTTGGGGTTGCGTGCGAACTCCCGGGCCACCTGGGTCACCGACGGGAGGGAGCCGACCAGAAGCACGCTCGCGGAGTACTTGCCGCGCGAGCGTTGCACGATGAGCCATTGCCGCCAGAGCCATCGGGTGAAGACCAGGACGAGGACGCCCACCGGGAGGCTGATGAGGAGGTATCCGCGTGCGACGTCGATCTGCGTGAGGAAGGCGATGATCGCGATGGTTCCGAACAGGCGGAAGCTCGAGTCGACGATGCGGATGTACTCCTGGGATCCCGTTCCCATCACACGGTCGCTGCGGGAGTCGATGAAGGACAGCGCCCACATCCACGCGACGATGAGGATGGCCGAGAACAGCCAGTAGGAGAGATCGGTGATGCGGCTGTCATGACTCGCGGCGACGGCGGCATTGCCCATACCGAACCACGCCAACTGGGTGCCATAGACGACCCAGATAAGCGAGGCCAGATCCGTAACGATCAAATTGCGGCGATACCGCTGGCGCCAGCGGTCGCGGGTGGGCGTGGCGTGGTCGCGGTCGAGGAAGGAGGTTCGGTTGGGCTCGTTGGCCGGGGCATCGTCGATGCCGCCGACGGCGCTCTGCGACGTCGATGTCGCTCCGACCTGAAGGTCAGACGTCACAGTGCGTAGGCCCCTTCCCCCGGAAGCCGGATCGTGGTTCTGTCGCTGAACGATAACAGCCTGAAGTCACCCCGTGAATCACCCGCAAATGAACGGATTGTTTCCTAGGGGTCGCAGGGCATCACCCGTTTTTTCCCTGATGACAGACTTGTCCACCAAATGGTGGACGCTTCGCGCGGGCGCGCGGCCGGCGTGGCGTGGGGCCGATACACGGAACTTTGTGCCTGTCAAGCGGGGGGAAATGCCCGCATACAGTGGTGTATAAGCGCGATGTTCCCTAGGATCGGCGTGAGTCGACGACATTGTTCGCGTCGGCGCACGCGACGCCGGGGGGATCGCCGATGACACGCGCCGACCGGCCGACCTTCCGCGCAGCGCGCGTCGGAGCTGGCGTTCTCGTTGCGGTGCTCGCCGTCGTCCTGCTCGTCGGGGCGTCGATCGTCGTGTCGAGCGCCTTCGGGGTCTGGCCGATCGGTGCCGCCGCGTCCGGTGTCGCCTCCTCCGCGACGCCGACCGCGACCGCGGCGCCCACGACGAGCTCCAGCCCTCTCCCTCCCTCGACCGCGACACCGCCCGCGGCGCCGCCGTCCGCCGCGCCGCCGGTCGTCGTTCCCCCCTCGCCGGGCGCGCAGCCCTGCGAGACCGAGACTCTCCTGACGATCTGGGCGCACCCGGACGACGACCTCATCTTCGGCAACCCCACGATCTCGGATGCCATCGCGGCGGGGCAGTGCGTGCGTACCCTGTTCCTCACGGGTGGGGACGCGGGCAAGGGTCTCGGCTACACGCATTCACGCGAGACGGGCATCCTGCACGCCTACGACCACATGCGCGGTGCGGACGGGCCCTGGGACTCCACCGTCGTGACGCTGGACGCGGGACTCCGGGTCGAACGCTTCAGCCCCCACGACGATGCACGCCTCTCGGTGATGTTCGCCCGTCTCCCCGACGGAAACATCACCGACGGCGGGTTCGACTCGACCGGTCACGCGACTCTCAGTCGACTGCTCGACGGGACGATCGGAGTCCTCGCGCCGACGGACGAGGGGCCGGCGGTGGACCGCGCGCAGGTGTCCGCATCCCTCACCGAGCTCGCGGCAGCGCTTCGCCCGACGCGCACCCTCACCCACGTTCCGCGCGGCAGTGCTTACGCGCCCGGCGATCACCCGGACCATTCCACCGTGGGCACCCTCGTGCGGGACGCGGTCGGGCACGTTGCAGAAGCCGTGCCGGGCATTCGCTATGCCGTGGGCTACCCGTCGGCGGATCTGCCGCGCACGCTCGACGGGCCGGTTCTGGATGCCAAGGTCGAGACGTATCGCATCTATGCGCAGCAGGACGAGGTGATCCGCTGCGCCGACCGAGATTCGTGTCTGAAGACGCGCCGGTTCGGAGACTGGTTGCGTCGGTCCTACCTCCTGAGCGAGGCCGACCTGCGCCTCAACTAGTCGCCCGCGGGTCCTCGTGCGCGTACGTGCCGTGAACGATTGCCCGGCCGAGCGTGTGGAAGGCGAGGGCGAAGGACACGGCCGCCGGTGTCGCTCCGGCATCCACGCCGAGGCTCTCCGTGTCCACCGCGTGTACGACGAAGAAGTAGCGGTGCGGCCGGTCTCCTTCGGGCGGCGCAGCACCCAGGAACCCCGCTTCTCCACCGTCGTTGCGGACGTGGAAAGCGCCCTCGGGCAGATCCCGGCCGGCGAAGCCCGCGGGGATCTCCCGCAGGTCGGCGGGCAGGTCGACGAGGACCCAGTGCCAGAATCCGCTCGGTGTGGGCGCATCCGGGTCGAAGCACGTGATCGTGAAGGACGCCGTGCCCTCGGGGACGTTCGACCACGCCAGATGAGGCGACGAGTTGCCGCGCGCGGCCACCTGGTCGTCCTTCAGCGGCTGACCGTCGATGACGTCGTTGCTCACGACGTCGAACGCGGCCGCCGCGGGGAGGAGCGGGTACGGGTCGGGGGTCTGCGGGCGGGTGAGATCGGTCATGACGGCACGATAGGACGCGGAGCGGGGGAACGAGCGGGGCTTGCCGCACATGTCCCGCCGTGGGTAGTCGGGACGCGAGCAAGGCGCAGAAGTCTCGGTTCCCCTGCCTCCCCTCACCCGGCGCGGCACGACGGGTGTGGAGTACCCGGATCTCCGCGGCCGGCGCGATAACGTCATGACGTCACGCCGAGCGCCGACCACCCGAAATCGTCGCGTCGCCCGGCCGGGGGGACAGAGGACGGAGCCACGGTGCACGACGAGGACCTTTCTGGGGCGGAGAGGGAGCAGGACGCGGTGCGTGCGGCGAGACGAATCCGCGCGACCCGTCGAGGGCTGCTCGTCGGAGGGCTGGCGCTGGTCGCCCTGGGCGGAGGGGCGCTGCTCGTGCGTCAGATTCGTCGCAGCGGTGGTCCCGCCCCCGCGTGGACGCCTCTTCGCGCGATCACTCCTCCTGACGCGCCCGCCGCCCTGTCTCCCGCCGTCGAAGCCCCGGGGATCGACACGGCGATGATGGTCTGGGCGCACGCCGACGACGACATCATCTTCGCCAACCCCGGACTGGCCGATGCGATCCTCAGCGGGGCGACCGTCCGCGCGGTCTACGTCACCGCCGGCGACGCCGGGAAGGGCATCGACTACGCCCGAGAGCGGGAGGCGGGGATCCGTGCCGCGTACGACGTCATGCGAGGGGGCACGGGGGAGTGGGACGAGCGGGAGATCACTCTGCTGAGCGGTGCTCGCATCACGCGATTCGTGCCGGCCGACGAGCCGCGGCTGTCGATCAGCGTCCTGCGGCTCCCCGACGGCGGGCTCGATGCTAAGGGCTTCGCGGCGACCGGCAACGCGGGACTCACGCAACTGATCAACGGCGACGTGGCCGAACTCGTGCCCATCGACGGAGGCCCGGCGTACGACCTCCCGCGCCTCACGGCGACGCTCGCCGAGCTCCTGGCGGCCGCCGCCCCGCGGCACGTCTGCACCAACGTGCCGCACGAGAGCGCCTACGCGCACGGCGACCACCCCGATCACTCGTGCGTCGGTTCGCTCGTTCGTGCGTCGGCGCCGGCGGTCGGCCTGACCGCGGAGAGGATGTCGTACTACCTGGGGTATCCGTCGCAGGATCAACCGGTCAATGTGACCGGCGCGGTGTTGGATGCCAAAGTCGAGGTGTATCGAACGTATGCGGCCGACGACCCCGTCGTGCGGTGCGCGGAGGCGTCGACGTGCCTCGCCCAGCCCGGTTTCGGCGAGTGGTTGAGGCGGACGTATCCGAAGACCGAGGCAGAGCTGCGGCTGTCCTGACTCCCCGGCCACTCGGCATCCGGCACGCGCGAAAGAGGGCGCCCGGTAGAGGCGCCCTCTTTCGCGCGTGGCTCAGTCGTCCGCGACGGTGATCGTGACCTCGATGTTGCCGCGCGTGGCGTTGGAGTAGGGGCAGACCTGGTGGGCCTCGTCGGCGAGCTGCTGTGCCTGATCGTGGTCGATGCCGGGGAGGACGACCTCGAGCAGGACGGCAAGCTGGAAGCCGCCCTGACCGTTCGACCCGATCTGGACGCGGCCGCCCACCGAGGAGTTCTCGAGCTTCACCTTGTGCCCGCGCGCCACCGCGTGGAGGGCGCTGTGGAAGCACGCCGCATAGCCGGCGGCGAACAGCTGTTCCGGGTTGGTGCCGTTGCCGGAGCCGCCCATCTCCTTCGGGACGGCGACGTCGAGGTCGAGCCGGTCGCCGGCGACGACGTGGCCGTTGCGGCCCTCGCCGGTGGACAGTGCTTCGGCGGTGTAGAGGACGTCCATGGGGATTCCTTTCGTCAGGACGAGGAGTGCCGGATCGGTGATCAGGCGGGAGGGGTGCGGGCGCCGACGGCGTCGAGCACGGTCTGCGGGTGGTCGCGCAGGTCGCGCATCGCCACGGTCAGTTGTTGCAGGGCGCTGATCAGCTCGTGGGCGCTGTCGGCGTCGGTGAGCCCCGACCCCACCGCGATACAGCGGGGCACGTGGGCGAGCTCTTCCCGCATCTCGCGGCCGCGCGCGGTGAGCGACACCGCGACGACTCGTTCATCGGCGGCCCGGCGTTCCCGCGTGATGTAGCCGGCGGACTCCATGCGCGCGAGCATCGGCGACAACGTCCCCGAGTCCAGCTGCAAGGCCTCGCCGAGCCCGCTGACGGTCTGGTCGCCGTCGTTCCACAGAGTCACGAGCGCGAGGTACTGCGGGTAGGTGAGGTTCCACGGGTCGAGAAGCACACGGTAGGCCTGCGTCGTCGTGCGGCTGGCGGCGTAGAGAGCGAAGCACACGAGCGAGTCAACGGATGACATACCGAAAGGATTGCACACAATTGAATTGTGCACAACCTGAATCTCAGGCTCGCCGGGAAGTCAACCCCTGCGCGTTATCGATAGACGGTTCCACCATGGATCGCATGACCCCCCGCAGTGACGCGAGCGCCGTCCCGCCGTCGGGCTTCCTTGCCGACGGTGAGCGCGATGTCCTCGCCATCAATGGGCACCACTTCGAACTCGGCATGTCTGGCGTGCCGGGCATCGTCGATTCCGCCTGACCCGCGCCCACTCGGCGATCCGCCGAACGGTGCAGGGACGCGTGTGCGCACCGTCCCGGCGGGGCCGTGCGCTGCCGCCCGAGGGCGAAGACGCTCAGCCGACCGGGCGCACGACGGCCCCGTCGGTCACCGCGATGGCGACCTCCTCGCCGTCGGTGAACTCGACGCGCCAGGCAGCGATGTCTTCTTCGCGCTCCAGGTCGACCTCCGAGATACCGATTCCGCGGCCATGGGTCGCCGCGGCGATCCGGACGGCGTCGGCCAGCGGCGTCGTCGCCGCGTCGAGGGCGGTGCGATCGTCCCGGTCGAGCGGGCGGGCGTCCTGCCGACCCGTCACCAAGGGGCCGGCGAGGTCGACGTCGACATCGACCGCGCGATCGTCGACGGCGACCCGGATGTCGGCAGACCCGTCCTCGATCTCCACCTCGAACGCTCGACCACCGGCATCCGATTCGGCACGCACGACGGCCGCGATCACCGTCTCGTACCCGGCGTCGCTCTCCGACGCGGAGGACGCGGGCGCGCACGCCGTCATCGTGACGGACAAGCCGAGTGCCGTGAGTCCGGCCAGAAGGGAACGCGTGGATGCCATGCGGCAAAGCTACCGATCCCGATTCGGCTGTCGCGCGTCGTTGCGCGCGGGCGCCCGATGTGGCATCCGCGCTCACCGAACGGTTATCAAGTCGTGCGGCCCGCGTCAACCGGAGGGGTGTGCTCAGGCTCGCGTCGAAGCATGACGTGCATGAGCGAAATCACCGCACACCACGGACTGCTGACCGACATCGACCTCCACGTCGACGACACCGGCGGGCCCGGTCGACCCGTGGTGCTCATCCACGGCTGGCCGCTCTCGGGCGAATCGTGGGCGCACCAGGTTCCGGCCCTGCAGAGTGCGGGGTACCGCGTCGTCACCTACGACCGCCGCGGCTTCGGTCGGAGCGACAAGCCCCGCAGCGGCTACGACTACGACACCTTCGCCGACGACCTCGAGGCAGTGCTGCAGGCGCTGGACCTTCGCGATGCCACCCTCGTGGGCTTCTCGATGGGCGGGGGAGAGGTGGCGCGCTACCTCACTCGGCACGGGTCCGACCGCGTACGCAGCGTCGTGTTCGCCGCCGCCGTTCCGCCCTACCTCGCGCAGACCGACGACAACCCCGAGGGTCCGCTCGACAAGGACACCGCGGAGGGCATGGAGAAGGGGCTCAAGGATGATGAGGATGCCTTCTACCGCCAGTTCACCACCGACTTCTTCTCCGTCGACGGCACGCTCGCGGTGCCGGAGGGGGAACGAGCCGAGGCCGAACGCCTGGCACATCAGGCCGACCATCACGCCGCGCTCGCCGCGATGAAGGCATTCGCCACGACGGACTTCCGCGATGATCTTCGCCACGTCACGGTGCCGACCCTCGTGCTCCACGGCGACAGCGACTCCACCGTCCCGTTCGAGGGCTCGGGCAAGCGCACGCACGAGGCGATCCCCGGCAGCGAACTCCACGTCGTCGCCGGTGCCCCGCACGGGGTGAACGTGAGCCACGCCGACGAGTTCAACCGCGCGCTGGTGAGCTTCCTGCAGCGCTGACCATCCGGCGACCACCCGCGGACACTCTCAGACCCGCCCCGGCGCACGCCGGGGCGGGTCGTGCGCGACGGGGGCCACGCGCTCCTTCGTGGAGCTCCCCGCCTCGGGTGACCGTGGAGAGACGCGTGGGTGCGAGAGGGGGTGACCCCAACGCCGAGACGCGCTTCCGGCCGCGGGAACGGGTGGGGCCGGCCGTACCGTACGGAGAGTGCCCGAACCGATCGCCGCTCCGCGTTCGCGCGGGCGCCGCCGCCATCGTGCCTGGCGGGAAGGCGGGTCCAGCGTCGCCCGGTGGGACGCGGAGATGCTCGGGTGGTCCATCGCCTCCCTGGGGGCCGGCGTCCTGGCCGCCCGCGCCGCCGCGCTGCTGCTCCCGCCCGTGCCGGCATCGATCGTCGCGACCGCGGTGCTGTGGGCATCCCTCACCCTGCCCGCCATCTGGGCGATTCGACGCTCGCGTCCTCGGGGGCTGACGGCGTTCCGCTGGGTCGATGCCGTCATCGGGGCGGTGTGGGGCATCCTGCTGCGGATCGCGCAGGGCGCGTTCGCCGCGGCTGCGGGACAGTCCGCGTGGCCGTCGGCAGCGGACCTCTCCTCCCCGGTGTTCATCGCCGAGGCCGCCGCGGCCACGGTCATCGCCCCCGTCGTCGAGGAGTTCTTCTTCCGGGCCGTGGTGGTGGTCGGCGTGTACACCATCGTCCACCGTCTCAGCGGACGTGTCGCGGCCGTCGTCGCCGCCCTGATCGTGTCGACGGTGCTCTTCGTCGCCGCTCATGGACTCGTGGCACCGCTCGCCCCCGCCGACGCTTCCTCTCTCGCCCTCGTGGGAGCCGTTGCGGGGATCTGCGTGCTGGCGACGGGCCGGATCTGGCCGGCGATCCTGGTCCACGCCGTGTACAACCTCACGGGGATAGCCGTCGTCGTCGTCGCCACTCTCGCGGTCTGAGGGCACGGGCCCCGTTTGGCCGTGGCATCCGGATGCCGTAAGCTAACCCTTTGGTGCCTGCCTCACTGCGAGTGGGTCACCCGAACGTGAGCCCTCCACCGGCCCCGTTGCCCGGTCATCGACCGGGGAACCGACCACCGGAGCGGGATTCACGAACTCCTCCGTTCGAACAAGAAAGCAGCACTACTGTGACGCGCACTTTCACCCCCAAGGCCGCAGAGGTCACGCGCGAGTGGGTCGTTATCGACGCCACCGACGTCGTCCTCGGTCGCCTCGCCTCGCACGCGGCGGCCCTTCTCCGCGGCAAGCACAAGGCGACCTTCGCCAACCACATCGACTCGGGTGACTTCGTCATCGTGATCAACGCCGACAAGGTCGCGCTCACGGGCCAGAAGCTCCAGAAGAAGATGGCCTACCGTCACTCGGGCTACCCGGGTGGCCTCAAGGCCGTCAGCTACGAGGAACTCCTCGAGAAGAACCCCGTCCGCGCGGTCGAGAAGGCTGTCCGCGGCATGCTGCCCAAGAACAGCCTCGGCGCGGCGCAGCTCAAGAAGCTCAAGGTCTACCGCGGCGCCGAGCACCCCCACGGTGCCCAGCAGCCCACCGCGTACACCTTCGACCAGGTCGCCCAGTAAGCGCCGCCGGATAAGGACGAAACAGTGTCGAACATCGACTCCAGCAACTACAGCACCGAGACGCCGGCCGAGCAGTCCGTCGTCGCGGCCGAGCGCCCCGTTCTCTCGGTCCCCGGCGCAGCCGTCGGCCGTCGCAAGCAGGCCATCGCCCGCGTGCGCCTGGTCCCCGGCTCCGGCACGATCACGGTTAACGGCCGCACGATCGAGGACTACTTCCCGAACAAGCTCCACCAGCAGCTCATCAACGACCCGTTCACGGTCCTCGAGCTCGCCGGCTCCTACGACGTGATCGCCCGCATCTCCGGTGGCGGCCCCTCGGGCCAGGCCGGCGCGCTGCGCCTGGGCATCGCCCGTGCGCTCAACGAGATCGACGCCGAGAACAACCGCCCGGGTCTGAAGAAGGCCGGCTTCCTTTCGCGCGACGCTCGCGTCAAGGAGCGCAAGAAGGCCGGTCTCAAGAAGGCCCGCAAGGCGCCTCAGTACTCCAAGCGCTGAGTTCGACGTTCCGGATGCCTCTTTTCGGCACGGACGGGGTGCGGGGGCTGGCCAACGGCCTCCTCACCGCCGAACTCGCGCTGCACCTGGCCCAGGCGACCGCGGTCGTCCTGGGCCAGGGCCGTTCGGCGGAGGCGCGCAAGGCCGAAGGCCGTCGACTCACCGCCGTCGTCGCGCGCGACCCGCGTGTGTCGGGGGAATTCCTCTCGGCCGCGGTCGCCGCGGGCCTGGCCTCGTCGGGAGTCGACGTGTTCGACGCGGGCGTGATCCCCACCCCCGCGACGGCATTCCTCATCGCCGACCGCGACGCCGACTTCGGGGTGATGGTTTCGGCCTCGCACAACCCCGCACCCGACAACGGGATCAAGATCTTCGCGCGCGGCGGCACGAAGCTCCCTGACATCGTCGAGCAGCGCATCGAGCGCGCACTCGAATGGGACCGACTGCAGCCCACCGGCGCCGGCGTGGGCCGCATCCGCCGTTTCGCCGACGCGGAAGACCGCTACGTCGTGCACCTTCTCGGTTCGCTACCGCACCGGCTCGATGGCATCCATGTCGTCCTCGACTGTGCCCACGGGGCGGCCGCGGGTGTGTCGCCCGAGACGTTCCGCGACGCCGGGGCGACAGTGACGGTCATCGGCGCCGAACCCGACGGCCTCAACATCAACGACGGCGTCGGCTCGACCCACCTCGACGTGCTCGCTGAGGCGGTCGTCCGGCTCGGGGCCGACGTGGGTATCGCCCACGACGGTGACGCCGACCGGTGCCTCGCCGTCGATGCACAGGGCAACGTCGTCGACGGCGACCAGATCATGGCGATCCTCGCCGTGGCGATGAAGGAACGCGGGGCGCTCGCGCACGACACCCTCGTTGCGACGGTCATGAGCAACCTCGGTCTGCATCGTGCGATGGCCGAGCACGGCATCCAGGTCACGCAGACGGCGGTGGGCGACCGCTACGTGCTCGAGGCGATGAACGAGGGCGGATACTCCCTCGGCGGCGAGCAGTCGGGGCACGTCATCATGAGCGAGTTCGCCACGACCGGCGACGGGCTGCTCACGGGACTCCACATCGTCGCCGAGATGGCACGTCAGAACAAGACCATGGCCGAGCTCGCGTCGATCATGACGGTGTACCCCCAGATCCTCGTCAACGTCCGCGGCGTCGACCGCGAGCGCGTGTCCGACGAGGTCGTGCAAGAGGCCGTCCGCTCGGCAGCGGCCGACCTCGGCGATTCCGGCCGCGTGCTGTTGCGCGCGTCGGGCACCGAGCCGCTCGTGCGTGTCATGGTCGAGGCGGCGTCCGAGGACGTCGCGCGCGCTCACGCCGATCGCCTCGCCGAGGTGGTCCGCGAGCGCCTGTCCCTCTAGGGCGTGAGTCGCCAAGATTTGTCACCTGCGGGTGCCCCGCGGCGACAAATCTTGGCGACTCACGCGGGTCAGTACTGCAGCGACTCGATGTAGCGCAGCAGCACGCCCTCGCGAAGGGCCCACGGCGAGACCTCGAGCTCGTCGACGTCCATCGCCTTCATCGCGCGCTCGATCACGATCGCCGCGGCGACGATCTGGAACGTGCGGTCGGCGGTGATCCCCGGCAGCGCCTCGCGCGCGTCCGCGGGGATGCGGGCGAGGCGCGGGATCCAGTCCTTCAGCTCTTTTCGCGGCAGCACCATCCGATCGATCCCCGACCATCCGGGGACGGGGTACCCGGCGAGCTTCGCCAGCGAACGGATGGCCTTCGACGAGCCGATGACGTGATCAGGACGCGGCAGAGCCGAGAAGCGCTCGGCGACGGGAGCGAGAACGGATGCCGCGTGCCGACGCAGCGCGTCGATCTCGTCCTCACTCGGCGGATCGTGGGGGAGGAACCGCACCGTGGAGCGTCCCGCGCCCAGCGGCACCGACTCCGCCAGGTCGGGCAGCTCGTCGGCGCCGCCGGCGATCTCCAGCGACCCGCCGCCGATGTCGAACAGCAGGATCTGCCCCGCCGACCACCCGAACCACCGGCGAACGGCGAGGAAGGTGTACCGCGCCTCGGTCTCGCCGCCCAGCACCTGCAGGGGTTGTCCGAGCACCTCCTCGATCCGCGCGATGACCTCTTCGCCGTTGGTCGCCTCCCGCACGGCGGAAGTCGCCGTGGCGAGCAGCTCGTCGACGCCCTCGGCGCGCGCCCTCTCGCACGCCTGTGTCACGGCATCCACGAGCCCCCGCACACCCTCGGCCGAGATCGAGCCGTCGGGTTCGAGGTAGCGCATGAGCCGCAGGACCGACCGGTGCGACGTCGTCGCCGTCGGGCGGCCGCCGGCGCGCGCGTTCGCGACCAGCAGGTGGACAGTGTTGGAACCGATGTCGAGTACCCCGAGTCGCACGCTCCGAGCGTACTGCGGGCCCGCGGGTAGCATGGGCGGGTGTCCGCCGCCGAGACCGCCGCTCCCGCACCGTCGCTGAGCCCTTACCGCCAGATCGACCGCGCCGAGTGGGCCCGCCTGTCCGGCGGCATCCAGCAGCCGCTCACCGAGACCGAAGTCGTGCAGTTGCGCGGCATCGGCGACCGTCTCGACCTGCGCGAGGTCGCCGAGGTGTACCTGCCGCTCAGCCGGCTGCTCAGCCTGTACGCCCGCGCCACACGGCGCCTCGGCGCCGACACGAGTGAGTTCTTGGGCGAGCCGGATGCCACGACCCCCTTCGTCATCGGGGTGGCGGGGTCGGTCGCCGTGGGCAAATCCACGATCGCGCGGCTGCTGCGCGAACTCATGAGCCGGTGGCCCGACACCCCCCGGGTGGAACTGGTCACCACCGACGGTTTCCTGTACCCCAACGCCGAGCTCGAGCGCCGGGGACTCATGGATCGCAAGGGCTTTCCCGAGTCGTACGACCGACGCGCTCTGGTGGAGTTCCTCAGCGAGGTCAAATCCGGTGCGGAAGAGGTGCGCGCGCCCTTCTACTCGCACGTGCGGTACGACATCATGCCCGACGCGCACGTCACCGTGCGCCGTCCCGACGTCGTGATCGTCGAGGGCCTCAACGTGCTGCAACCGCCCCCGACCCCGAACGACGTCGCGGTCAGCGACCTGTTCGACTTCTCGATCTACGTCGACGCCGACGCCGCGCACATCGAACGCTGGTATGTCGACCGCTTCCTCGCTCTGCGCGACAACGCCTTCACGAACCCGACCTCGTTCTTCCGCGTCTTCGCTGACATCAGCGACGAGGAGGCGGTGCAGCGTGCGCTGAGGTTCTGGCGCGAGATCAACCTGCCGAACCTCGAGGAGAACGTGCTGCCGACGCGGCACCGGGCCAAGCTGGTGCTCCAGAAAGGTGCCGACCACACGGTCGAGTCGGTCCTGCTGCGCAAGCTCTGAGCGGCGCCGCCCGCGGCGGGTTTCCCCAGGCACGGCCCCGTAGACTCGGAGGCTATGTGCGGAATCATCGGATACGTGGGTCCTCGGCAGAGCCAGGACATCCTCCTGTCGGGTCTGTCGCGACTCGAATACCGGGGGTACGACTCCGCCGGCATCGCCGTGATCGACGGCGACGGGGGCCTCGGTATGCGCAAGCGCGCCGGCAAGCTTGCCGTGCTGCGTGACGACTTGGCATCCACCCCTCTGGCCGACGGCACCACCGGTATCGGGCACACGCGCTGGGCGACGCACGGTGGCCCGACCGACGCCAACGCGCACCCGCACCTCGCCGACGACGACAAGCTCGCCGTCATCCACAACGGCATCATCGAGAACTTCGCCGAACTCAAGAGCGAGCTGATCGGCGAGGGCGTGACCTTCCGCAGCGAGACCGACACCGAGGTGGCCGCGGCCATGATCGGTCGCGAGTACAGCCGCACGGGTGACCTGGTGTCGGCGTTCCGGGCCGTCGTGTCGCGCCTCGAGGGCGCCTACACGCTGCTGGCCATGCACAAGGACCACCCGGGCCTCGTCGTGGGCGCCCGCCGCAACTCGCCGCTGGTCATCGGCCTGGGCGAGGGTGAGAACTTCCTCGGCTCCGATGTCGCCGCGTTCGTGGAGCACACGCGCAAGGCGCTCGCGATCGGGCAGGACGAGATCGTCGCGATCACGCCCGAGGGCGTCGAAGTCACCGACTTCTCCGGCGCGCCGGTCGAGGTCGAGGCCTTCGAGGTCACGTGGGACGCGTCGGCGGCCGAGAAGGGCGGCTGGTCGTCGTTCATGGCGAAGGAGGTCTCGGAAGAGCCCGAAGCCGTCGCCAACACCGTCCGTGGCCGCATCCACGAGGGCCGTGTCGAAATCCCCGAGCTCGACGGCATGGACGAGTTCCTCGCCGACATCGACCGCATCCTCGTCATCGCGTGCGGCACCGCCGCCTACGCCGGCATGGTCGGAAAGTACGCGCTCGAGACCTGGACGCGCGTGCCCGTCGACGTCGAGCTCGCACACGAGTTCCGCTACCGTGACCCCGTCCTGTCGCCGCGCACGCTCGTCGTCTCGATCAGCCAGTCGGGCGAGACGATGGACACGCTCATGGCCGTGAAGTACGCGCGGTCGCGCGGCGCCAAGACGCTGTCGATCTGCAACACCCAGGGCGCCACGATTCCGCGTGAGTCGGATGCCATCGTCTACACGCACGCCGGCCCGGAGGTCGCCGTCGCCTCGACCAAGGCGTTCGTCGCGCAGATCACCGCGCTGTACCTGCTCGCACTGCACGTCGGTCGCGTACGCGGGGCCATCGACCCGGTCGCCGCGGTCGATGCCGTGACCGAGCTCGAGGCCATCCCGGGCAAGATCGCCCGCGTGCTCGAGACCGAGCAGGGCCGCATCGAGCAGCTAGCCCATTGGATGGCCGACACCCGGTCGGTGCTGTTCCTCGGCCGCAACGTGGGTTACCCGATCGCGCTCGAGGGCGCACTCAAGCTCAAGGAGCTCGCGTACATCCACGCCGAGGGCTTCGCCGCCGGCGAGCTCAAGCACGGCCCCATCGCCCTCATCGAGCCCGGCCAGCCCGTGTTCGTCGTCGTGCCGTCGCCCCGCGGTTCGGGCGAGATGCACAAGAAGGTCGTCTCGAACATCGAGGAGATCCGTGCGCGGGGCGCCCGCGTCATCGCGATCGCCGAAGAGGGTGACGTCGCGGTGCTCCCGGCCGCTGACGAGGTGCTGCGCATTCCGCTGGCCGCCCCGCTGTTCGAGCCGCTCCTGGCCGTCGTTCCGCTGCACATCTTCGCCATGGGTCTTGCCGAGGCCAAGGGCCTCGACGTCGACCAGCCCCGCAATCTCGCGAAGTCGGTGACGGTGGAGTAAGGCCGAACCTTTTCGGGGCCGGATGCCACTGGCATCCGGCCCCTTCTTCGTTCCTGCCCTGCACAACTCCTGCAGGATCGCCCCGCGACGCCGCCGCGGTGGCCTTCCGGGGCGATGGCGCAGGAGTCCTGCCGCGCGTCGGGAGGCGCCGGGGCGCCTGCTGGGCAGCCTGCTGCCGCGCGTCGGGAGGCGCCGGGACGCCTGCACAACTCCGGCGGAGGCGCGGGGCGGCTCGCCGAACGGGCCACGTCGGCGGGACCCGCCGGAGTTGTGCCGGTGGGGCGGCGGGGCGTTCGACGCCGTCGTCACGGCAGAATGGACAGGATGCCAGGAGGGGAGGGCGCATGATCGTCGGAATCGGCGTCGACCTGGTCGACGTGCCGCGCTTCGAGCAGCAGCTCGCGCGGACCCCCCGCCTCCTCGAGCGGCTGTTCGCCCCGGCCGAGCGCGTGCTCAAGCCCCGCTCCCTGGCTGCCCGGTACGCCGCGAAAGAGGCGCTGATCAAAGCCCTCGGCGGCTCGGACGGCGTGTACTGGACCGACATCGAAGTGACGCCCGAGCCGTCGGGCCGCCCCACCTTCACGCTCACCGGCGAGACCGCGGCCACCGTCGCGGCGCGCGGCGTCACGGCTCTGCACCTGTCGATGTCGCACGACGCGACGCTCGCCACCGCATACGTCATCGCGGAGGCCGGGCCCGCTGAACCGACCCGGGAGGGCGTCGCATGAGGATGGCATCCGGAGTCCTGCGCGAAGCGCTGATCGACGTCGACGCGATCGCCGAGAACGTGCGCCACCTGCGTCGGTTGACCGGCGTCGAGGTCATCGCGGTGGTCAAGGCCGAGGGGTACGGGCACGGCGCGCACCGCGCCGCGGTCGCGGCCCTGCGCGGCGGGGCGACGCGCATCGGCGTCTCCGACATCGATGAGGCCCTGGCCCTGCGGCGCCGGGGGATTCGCGCGCCGCTGTTCGCGTGGCTGCACGCGCCCGGCGCCTCGTTCGTCGAGGCCGTGCGGGAGGACGTCGAGCTCGGCATCTCGGACATCGACCAGTTGCTGCGCGCGGGGGAGGCGGCCCAGGGGAATCGCCCCGCCGCGGTGCACCTGAAGATCGAGACCGGTCTCTCGCGCAACGGCATAGCTCCCGTGGACTGGCGCGTGGTGTTCTCGGAGGCCGCTCGCCTCGAGCGGATCGGGCGCGTGCGCGTCGTCGGGCTGTTCTCGCATCTGTCCAACACCAGCGATGCCGACGACCGCGCGGCGCTGGCGAGGTTCCAGGAGGGGGTCGTGCTCGCCGCCGCCGCCGGGCTGAACCCGCCGCTACGCCACATCGCCGCGACCCACGCCGCCATCGACCTGCCCGAGGCGCGGTTGAATTGCGTGCGCATCGGCATCGGCATCTACGGTGTCTCTCCGTTCGCCGACCGCAGCTCGGCCGACCTGGGGCTTCGTCCCGCGATGACGCTGCGCGGCGCGGTCGCGGCGGTCCGTCGCGTGCCCGCGGGCACCGGCGTCTCGTACGGCTACGCGTACCGTACGGAGACCGACACCACGCTGGCGCTGGTCCCCCTCGGGTACGCCGACGGCGTGCCGCGGCAGGCGTCGGGTCGCGGCCCGGTGACGATCAACGGCCGCCGCTTCACGGTCGCGGGCCGTATCGCCATGGATCAGTTCGTCGTCGACGTCGGCGACCACCCGGTCGCCGTCGGTGACGAGGCGGTGCTGTTCGGCGACCCGACGCTCGGCGTGCCGTCGGCGAGGGACTGGGCGGATGCCGCCGACACCATCGACTACGAGATCGTGACGCGCGTCGGTGCGCGCGTGCCGCGACGGGAGGTGGGCGCGTGAGCGTTCCCGACGAACTGCTGGGCGAGCGCGAGGTCGCGGGCCCCGCTGACATGGAGGAACTGGGGCGCGCGCTCGGTCGCGCTCTCGCGCCGGGCGACGTGGTCGTGCTCACCGGTCCGCTCGGCGCCGGCAAGACGACCCTGACGCGCGGGATCGGCGAGGGGCTCGGCATCCGGGGTCCGGTCCAGAGTCCGACGTTCGTGATCGCGCGAACGCACCCCTCGCTCGTCGGCGGCGCACCCCTCGTGCACGTGGATGCCTATCGGCTCGGGGCCGCGGTCGAGCTCGACGACCTCGACATCGACGTGGAGCGCTCCGTCGTCATCGTGGAGTGGGGGCGCGGTGTCGCCGATCATCTCGCCGACGCGTGGTGGGAGATCGAGATCTCGCGTCAGACCGGCGGACGCGGCGTCGACAACGCGTGCGGCGAGACCGCCCCGCACACCCTCGACCTGGATGCCGACGCGCCCCGGACGGTGACCATCTCGCGGAGGCCGTGAGCCTCAGGTCGGCTGCAGCCCGTGCCGCGTCGTGGCCCGGCGGTCGGGTTCCGCGGTCCAGACGTCGCGCAGCCCCCGCAACGTCTCGTACGCCTGCTCGACGTGCGCGAAGTGGCCGCTGTCTTCGAGCACGGTCTCGCGGTAGCCGGGGATGCGGCGCCGCGCGTCGCGGGCGTCGTGGCGACCGGCGAAGACGTCGTGGCGGCCGCGGACGGCGCGCACCGGGGCCGTGATGCGGCGCCAGGCGCCGTCGTCGTGCGTGCGGGCGGCGCGGGCCGCGCCGAGGAAGGCGGCGGGCCGGATCTCCTCGGCCAGCGCGTTCGAGATGGCCGGATCGAGGCGGTCCGGATGCCGGAACAGCGGACGAGCGAGCACGCGAAGCGCTCCGGTGCGGCGGAGCGCACGCAGGAACGGGCGCGCCACCGGGCCGAGGGCGCGGAGCGTGGCCATCGCCACCACCATCCCCGCGAACGCGGGGAGCCGTACCCACCCGGACAGGGGGCGGCGCATGACCGTGCGGACCGCGGCGCCGGTGGGGGAGACGAGGCCGACGGCCACGGTCTGGGCGGGGGAGTGCGCGGCGACGTCCAGGGCGACGACGGCCCCCAGCGAGTGGCCGACGACGCGCCAGCGCGGGTAGCCGAGCGCGCGGGCGACGGCGACGACCGCCTCTGCCGCCGCGGCGGGCGACGGCGCGGGCCCGGGCGACTCGCCCCAGCCGGGCAGATCGATCGCGATGACGTCGTCGAGCGGGATGCCGAGCCGATCGGCCGCGCCGAGCAGTGGCATCCATGTCGTCCACGATCCGGCGGCGCCGTGCAGCAGCACCGTGGCGACGGCGCTCGCGGAGCGCCGCCCGGCGTGGGCGACGACCGGTCCTACGGCGGTCGGTACCACCAGTCGGCGCAGCTGTCTTTCCACGTCTGTTCTTCGGAGCCGAGGCCGTGACCGGATGCCTGCACAGCTCCTGCTGCTCGGCGCCACGCCGCCCGTCGCGGCGACGTCGCGGCGCCTTCTGCAGGAGTTGTGCGCGGCGGTAGCCGGTGAGCGCCCCCGGCGGGCTGCCAGAACCGTCCGAGCGGGGCCGCGGCACCGCGCGTCGAGCCGCCGCGGCATCCGGGTCGAGCGCCGCGGATACCCTGGAACCGTGATCATCGGCATCGACACCTCTCTCGGCACCGCGGTGGCGGCGATCGCCCGCGACGGCGAGATCGCCGCCGACGAGCAGAGCGCCAACCCACTCGGGCATGCCGAGGTCATCGGCGATCTGCTCGCGCGCGCCGTCGCGGCCGCACCCGAGCCGACGCACGTCGCCATCGGCATGGGGCCCGGGCCGTTCACGGGGCTTCGCGTCGGCATCGCGACGGCCCGCGCGTTCGCCCTCGGTCGCGGCGTCCCGGTCGTGCCCGTGCCCAGTCACGACGGCGTCGCTCTCGGCGTCCTGCTCGCCGACGCGCTCACCGGCACCGAGACGCCGCGCTTCGCCGTCGTCACCGACGCCCGCCGCAGAGAGTTCGCCTACAGCGTCTACGACGGCATCGACGACGACGGGCTCCCGATCCGGGTCGGGGATGCCACGCTCAGCCCCCGCGACGAGCTCGATGCGCGTCTGGCCGAGGCCGGAGCCGCGCGCTACGACGCGACAAGCGTCTCGGCGGCGATGATCGCCCTCACCGCGGCGCGCGCGCTCGACGCGGGCCGCGAGCTCGCCGGTCCCGAACCGCTGTACCTGCGCAGCCCCGACGTCGTGGCCGCGCACGCCCCCAAGCGGGTGAGCGCGTGAGCACCCGCGCCGCGACGCCGTCCGACCTCGACGCGATCATGGCGCTCGAGCACGCGTCGTTTCCGACCGACGCGTGGAGCCCGGCGATGATGCGCGAAGAGCTGGCCTCGCCGCACGGGTGGTACGTCGTCGTCGAAGAGGCCGGCCGACTCCTCGGCTACGCCGGGCTGCGCGCGGTGCGCGGGGCGAAGGATGCCGACATCCAGACGATCACGATCGCCGAGACCGCGCGCGGCCGCGGGCGCGGGCGCGCGCTGCTGACCGAGCTCCTCGAAGAGGCCGCGCGCCGCGGGGTGCACGACGTCTTCCTCGAGGTGCGCGCCGACAACCCCGTCGCGCAGTCGTTGTACGCCTCGGAAGGATTCGCCGAGGTGGGTCGCCGCCCGCGCTACTACCAGCCGGACGACGTCGACGCGATCGTCATGCAGCTCGATCTGCGGGGATGGGCCGCGCGGCGCACTCCTGACGACGCGGAGACCACCGGGAAGGGATGGTGCTGATGAACGCGCCCCTCGTGCTCGGCATCGAGACCAGCTGCGACGAGACCGGCATCGGGATCGTCCGCGGTCGGCAGCTGCTGAGCAACACGATCGCCTCCAGCATGGACGAGCACGCGCGCTACGGCGGCGTCGTGCCCGAGGTCGCCGCCCGCGCGCACCTCGAGGCGCTGCAGCCCTCGATCGATGCGGCGCTCGTCGAAGCGGGTGTGACCCTCGCCGAGATCGACGCGGTGGCCGTCACCAGCGGCCCGGGGCTCGCCGGGGCGCTCATGGTGGGCGTCGGCGCGGCGAAGGGGCTCGCCGTCGCGCTCGATAAGCCGCTGTATGCCGTGAACCACCTCGTCGGACACATCGCCGCCGACATCCTCGACGCCGACGCGGGCGAGATCGAGTACCCGACCGTCGCCCTCCTCGTGAGCGGCGGACACACGTCGCTGCTGCTCGTCCGCGATCTCACCAGCGACGTCGAACTCCTCGGCGAGACCATGGATGACGCGGCGGGCGAAGCGTTCGACAAGGTCGCGCGACTCCTTAAGCTGCCGTACCCCGGTGGCCCCGAGATCGATCGCGCCGCCGCGACGGGCGATCCCACCGCGATCCGCTTCCCCCGCGGGCTGTCGCGGGCCTCCGACATGGCATCCCACCGCTACGACTTCTCGTTCTCCGGTCTCAAGACGGCCGTGGCGCGCTGGGTCGAGCAGCACGAGGCCGCGGGAGAGCCGGTCCCCGTGGCCGACGTCGCGGCGTCGTTCCGTGAGGCGGTGGTCGACGTGCTCGTGACGAAGGCACTGGATGCGTGCGACCGCTTCGGTGTGCCGCGCCTGCTGCTCGGCGGCGGCGTGATAGCCAACAAGCGTCTGCGTGATGTCGCTCTGGAACGCGCGGCGGCCGCGGGTGTCGCGGTGCGCATCCCCCCGCTGCGGCTCTGCACCGACAACGGTGCGATGATCGCCGCACTCGCCGCGGAACTCATCTCTTCGGGGCGCCGCCCGTCTACGCTCGCGTTCGGGGCGGACTCCACCCTGCCGGTGACCGAGATCCAGGTCGCCGAGGATTCGGATGCCTCCCGGCCCGCCGATCCGGTCGGGGCCTCTCGGTGAGCGCGTCACCGCCGCCCAGCCGCCGTGCGCGCAAGCTGGCGACGAACGCCGAGGCACCGGCCGCCGCACCCACGGCGGCGGAACAGCTCGCCGCCGGCGACGCGATGGACGACGAACGGCTGCCCACCGCCCAGTTGGAGCGGGCCGCGTTCGGTGAGCACGTCCTGCCGTGGAGTCCGCCGGCGCCCGTCGTCCCGCCCTCGGTCGCACCGTGGGCTCTGGGCGTGGCGATCATCGCTCTGCTGGTCTCGCTGTTCGTCGGCCTGCTGCTCCCTCTCGGCGTCATCGGGTTGGTCATGTCGATCATCTCGTTGCGACGCGCGCACGACAGTCGCCGTGTCGCCTCGTGGGCCCTCGGCCTTTCCGTCGTCTCGATCGTCTTCAGCGCCGGCTGGCTTTTCTGGGCGCTGCCGCAGCTCTCGACCGTCTGATTCGCGTCATCCCACGCGGTCGGCCAGGAGTGCGACGCGACGACCCTCGATGCGGGTGAGGATGAGCGTCGCGGACGCATCACCGCGCAGCGACAGGCGGGTACGCAGCGCCGCGGGATCGACGTCCACCCCGCGCTTCTTGATCTCCAGCGTTCCGATGCCCCTTTCGCGGAGCGCTCGGGACAGCTTCTTGGTGTCTGCCGGGAGCTCTTCGCGCACGCGGAACGATGAGACGAAGGGGCTCGTGAGGGGCGCGTCGGAGGTGAGGTACGCGATGCCCGGAGCCAGCATTCCCGCCTCGAGGGAGCGCGCCACCTCGCCGATGAGACGGGCGCGGATCACGGCGCCGTCCGGCTCGTGCACGAACGCGCCCAGCGCGTGGGGCTCGGCGTCGGGTGCATCGGCGGGTGCGGTCAGCTCCCAGGCGTCGTCGCCGCGCACGACGAGGGCCGCCCGTCGCACACCGTCGCGGGCGAGCCTCCCCGACCACAGCACGAGCTCGATCGTCGACCCGTCGGCGCTGATCCACTGCGCCTCGAGTCCGTCCGGGATCGCCTCGCGGTCGAAGGCCGGACCGAGCTTCACTCCGCCCGGCATGCGGTCCAGCAGTGCGAACACCCAATCCAGCGAGGGGGACCACTGATCCGAGGACACGCGTCGCGTTTCGGCGTGGCCGCCGGTGCGTCGCGCGGGGTCGAGCCACACGGCATCCACTCCGCCCAGGTCCGCCTCTTCCGCTCGCCCGTGCGTCACGGTGGCGACATCGCCGAAGGGCGCGAGGTTGTAGGCGGCGATCGCGGCGGTGACCTCGTCGGCATCCACAGCGTGCACCCGGATGCCGAGACCCGCCAGTCCGAGCGCGTCTCCGCCGATACCGCACCCCAGGTCTGCCACGGTCGTGATGCCCGCGGCCCGGAAGCGGCCTGCGTGCCGCGCCGCGATCGACAGCCGCGTCGCCTGCTCGAGACCCGCGCGGGTGAACAGCATGCGGTCCGCGAACGGGCCGAATTTCGCCGTGGCCCGGACGCGCAGACGGGCCTGGCCGACGACCGCAGCGACGAGATCCGGGGAGTGGCCCGCGGCCCGCAGGCGGGAGACCGTGCGCGCGGCCTCGTCGGTGGTCGTCAGTGGACCCACCTCGTCGAGCAAGGTCAGGCCCGCGGGCGTGAGCAGTGCGGTCAGCTCGGCGATCTCCACCGGGCCAGCCTAGGTGGCGAAAGTGCTGGCACTCGCGTTGCATGAGTGCCAGCACTTCTCTACACTCGGATTAGCACTCTCCTGGTGTGGGTGCTAACGAGTCTTCTGTAACGAGAAAGAAGAGGTAGACCGTGTCGGTTTCCATCAAGCCGCTCGAGGACCGCATCGTCATCAAGCAGGTCGAGGCTGAGCAGACCACCGCGAGTGGTCTCGTCATCCCCGACACCGCCAAGGAGAAGCCGCAGGAGGGCGAGGTCGTCGCCGTCGGTCCCGGCCGTATCGACGACAACGGCAACCGTGTCCCCCTCGACGTCAGCGTCGGCGACCGCGTGCTGTACAGCAAGTACGGCGGCACCGAGGTCAAGTTCGGCGCCGACGAGTACCTGGTGCTCTCGGCCCGCGACGTCCTCGCGGTGGTCGTGCGCTGATCGCACAGCGATTTCTCGAGAACCCCGGATGCCTCGGCATCCGGGGTTCTCTTCATGCGCGGCAGCGGCGCGCGCACCGAGGGATCGCTGGCTCCGTACCGGCCTAGGCTGAGCAGGTGACCGTCGCTCCACCTTCCTCGTCCGGGGCTCTGCGGGGCGGCCTGTTCGCCTTCGCCGCCTACCTGCTCTGGGGCTTCCTTCCGCTGTACTTCCTGCAGCTCGAGCCGACCGGTCCGTGGGAGGTGGTCGCCTGGCGTATCGCGCTGTCCTTCGTCTTCTGCCTCGTGCTGCTGACGGTGCTGCGTGCGTGGGGGCCCTTCCTCACGATCCTTCGCCAGCCGCGTCTGCTCGGGCTCACGGCGCTGGCGGGCGTGCTGATCTACGTCAACTGGCAGACCTACCTCATCGGCACCCTCACCGGCCACGTCATCGAGACGAGCCTGGGGTACTTCATCAACCCGATCGTGACGGTGCTGTTCGGGGTGACCGTGCTGCGCGAGCGGCTGCGTCTGGTGCAGTGGGTGGCCATCGGGCTGTCGGTGGTCGCGGTGCTGGTCATCGTGGTGGGCTACGGCAGTTTCCCGTGGATCGCTCTGACCCTGGCGACCTCGTTCGGGTTCTACGGCTTGGTGAAGAAGCAGATCGGTCCCTCGGTGGATGCCGTCAGCGGTCTGACGCTCGAGTCCTTCTGGCTCCTCCCGGTCGCCGCCGTGCAGCTGGTCCTCGTCGCGGCCACCACGGGGCTGACGATGGGGGGCCACGGCATCGCGCACACGGCGCTCCTGGCCGCGGCCGGTGTGATCACCGCGATCCCCCTGCTGCTCTTCGCGGCCGGTGCCCGCCGTGCACCGCTCAGTCTGCTCGGCCTCATCCAGTTCGTCGCGCCCATTCTGCAATTCATCATCGGCGTCTGGGTGCTGAATGAGCCGATGACGGTGGAGCGCTGGATCGGGTTCGCGCTGGTGTGGCTCGCACTGGTCGTTCTCAGTGTGGATTCTCTCGTCGCGGCGCGACGTCGCCGCACGTCCATATCGGATGTGACCGAGCCCGTCTAGGAGCGTTATGGCGCCGTGACCTCGCCGACGCACATCGTTAACGAACGGCAACACGGCGAAAACGTGGGGGCCACTAGGTTTAGGACACCAGGCGGCACTGCTGTGCCGCCGAACGTTCATTCACAGCAAGGAGCACTATGAGCGTCTTCACGCGTACGCGTGCCGGCAAGGCCCTGGGCGGTCTCGCCCTGGTCGGTGCCAGCGCGCTCGTCCTCGCCGGTTGCTCGGGTGGTGGCGGCGACGCCGCCGCGCCCAGCGCATCCTCCGGCGGAGGCGCCGTGTCCGAGGCCGACGGGACCTTCCACGTCGGCACCATCCTGCCCGCCACCGGAAACCTCGCCTTCCTCGGACCGCCCGAGGTCGCGGGTGTGAAGCTCGCGATCCAGGACATCGAGGCCACGGGCGACGCGTTCCCGTTCAGCGTCGAGCTCACCGAGCGCGACTCCGGTGACACGACGACCGACATCGCGACGCAGTCGGCCACCGAACTCGTCGACGCCGGTGCCGACATCGTCATCGGCGCGGCCTCCTCGGGTGTGTCGTTCACGTTCGTCGACCAGCTGGTCGACGCGGGCATCGTCCAGATCTCGCCGGCGAACACCTCGCCCGACTTCACGACGTACGCCGACGACGGCTACTACTGGCGCACCGCTCCCTCGGACGTGCTCCAGGGTCGCGTGCTCGGTAACCTCATGGTCGGCGACGGTGCGGCCAACGTGGGCATCATCTACATCAACGACCCGTACGGCATCGGCCTCAAGGACAACGCCACGACGGCCATCGAGGCCGCCGGCGGCGAAGTCTCGGTCGCGGTTCCCTACAACCCGGGCGACACCGTGTTCACGTCGCAGGTCGACGAGCTCCTGGCCGCTCAGCCCGACGCCATCGCGGTGATCGCGTTCGAGGAGACCTCGTCGATCATCCCGCAGCTGGTGAACACCCAGGGCTACCCGGGCTCGAAGGTCTACTTCGTCGACGGCAACCTGTCCAACTCGTACGAGTTCCAGGCGGGCACGCTCGAGGGCGCCAAGGGAACGCTCCCCGGCAACCCGGCTGACACCGAGTTCCAGAGCCGCCTCCTCGAGGTCGACCCGGCGCTCACCGACTTCAGCTACGCGCCGGAGTCGTACGACGCCGTGATCGTCGCGGCGCTCGCCGCGGCGCAGGCCAAGGACGACTCGGGCACGGCGATCCGTGACAACCTGCAGTCGGTGACCGAGGGCGGCGAGAAGTGCACCACCTTCGCCGACTGCCTCGCGCTGATCAACGAGGGCACCGACGTGGACTACGACGGTGTCTCCGGCCCGATCACGTTCGACGAGAACGGTGACCCGACCGAGGCGTACATCGGCATCTACCAGTACGGTGCCGACAACAAGTACACCCTCCTCAACACGGAGTTCGGCTCGCTGAACGAGTGACCTGACGGTCGAGAGGGGCCCGGATGCCATGGCATCCGGGCCCCTCTTCGTTCGTTCGTTCCGCACCGTGAAACCGAATCCGTCGGCGGCGGAAGGCCGTCTCGACGTGCGATGAGCGCGAACGGCGGCGCAGGAGGGGGAGAGTCAGGGGGAGGGCGTGAGGCCGCACGCGGCGGCGGTGAACGCCAGCAGCGCGTCGGCGACCGGCTTCGGCCGTGGGAGCGACACGACGACCTCGCGGCCGTCGACGCGGGTGACGAGGTCGAAGAGGGTGCCGACCTTGTCTTCGGCGATCGCGTGCGGGTCGCAGCGACGGGGCGTCACTGCGACGGTGATCGTCGACGGGGCATCGCCCGCGGAGATCGTCGTGCCGAGCGGCGCTTCTTCGCCCTGCACGAAGTGGAGCAGGGGCGTCCCGCGCACGGCGACGAGGTCGACACGGCCCGCCCCTGCCGGGGTGGGCGTGATCGAGAGTGTCAGATCGGCCGCCCCACCACCGCGCGGAGACACCGTGCTCGCTTCGATCTCGGCCACGGCCGCCACCGCTTCGCGGTCGCACTGCGCCGCGCTCACGCGCGGCAGGATACCGAGCGGGTCATCGGCGGCGATCTCCGCGATCGTCGCGCCGCCGGCGGTCTCGATCTCGAGCGTCGCAGAAGCCGTGTCGCCGTCGGGTGTACAGCGGAGGTCGGGGAGCGGAACCGGCAGGTCGACGACGCGGCCCGGGCCGATCGTCTCGGCGCGCCCCGCGGCCCAGGCGGCGGGGGCCGACAGCGCGGCCCAGGTGAGGGTGGCGCCGGTGACGGTGAGGGCCTGCGCGGAGCCGTTGTCCACGCGCAGCTGGACGCGCCCGGGCGCGATGTCGCCGCGTTGTTGGATCACCGAAACGCTGAGGCCCTCGGGTGCGGGCGGGGGAGCCGCGGAGCATCCCGCGAGGGCGACACCCACGAGGGTGAGCGTCGCCCCCACGGGACGCCCGCGGGTCAGGCTTCGGTCTCCCGTGCGTCGCGCTTGGCGTCCTCGTCGGCCGCCAGGGTGCCCAGGTACAGCTCGATGACGCGGGGATCGGTGAGCAGCTCTCGTCCGGTGCCGGTGTAGGCGTCCTTCCCCTGGTCGAGCACGTACGCCCGGTGGCAGATCTGCAGGCACCGTCGCGCGTTCTGCTCGACCATGATGATGGTCACGCCGGCGCGGTTGATCTCGGCGACGCGCAGGAACGTCTCATCCTGCCGCACGGGCGACAGGCCGGCCGAGGGCTCGTCGAGCAGCAGAACCGACGGATCCATCATGAGCGCGCGCCCCATCGCGACCATCTGCCGCTCGCCGCCCGAGAGCGAGCCGGCGCGCTGGCGCCGCCGCTTCGCGAGCTCGGGGAAGAGGCCCGTCACGAACTCGAACCGCTCGGAGAAGACCTTGGGGCGCTGGAAGAGCCCCATCTGGAGGTTCTCCTCGATCGACAGGCTCGGGAACACGTTGTTGTTCTGCGGGACCATGCCCACACCCTTGCCGACGAGCTTGTCGGCCTTGAGCGCGGTGATGTCCTCGCCGTTGAGCAGCACGGCTCCGCCGCGGATCTTGACCTGTCCGAAGATGGCCTTGAGCAGCGTCGACTTCCCGGCCCCGTTGGGACCGATGATGCCGATGAGGTCGCCCTGGTAGGCATCCACGGTGCAGCCGTTGAGGATGTTGACCCCCGGCAGGTAGCCGGCGACGAGGTCGTCGGTGCGCAGCACCGCGGTGCGGGTGGCGGTGGCGGTGTCGGTCATCAGAGCTTTCCGTCCTTCTCGTCGGCGGCGAGCTCGGCCTCGGCTTCGGCCGCGGCCTCGGCCTGGATCGTCTCCAGCTGGGAGGTCGTCATGTCGCCGAGGTCGGTGTCGTGGTGAGCGCCGAGGTAGGCGTCGATGACGGCCTGGTCGCTCATCACGGTCTCGGGCGGCCCCTCGGCCACGACGCGACCCTCGGCCATCACGACGACCCAGTCCGAGATGTGTCGGACCATGTGCATGTCGTGCTCGACGAAGAGCACCGTCATCCCCTCCTTCTTGAGGTCGAGGATGTGACCGAGGAGGCTCTGCGTCAGCGCCGGGTTGACGCCGGCCATGGGCTCGTCGAGCATCACCAGCGTCGGGTCGCTCATGAGGGCGCGCGCCATCTCGAGGAGCTTCCGCTGACCGCCGGAGAGCGAGGCCGCGAAGTCCTCGCGCTTGGCATCCAGCTTGAACCGGCGAAGCAGGTCGTCGGCACGCTCGGTGTTCGACTTCTCCTGCCCGCGCCAGATCGAGGGGATCATGGCGCGGAAGATGTTCTCGCCCTTCTGCCCGCGGGCGCCGAGCAGCATGTTCTGCAGCACCGACAGCCGTCCGAGCGACTTGGTGAGCTGGAACGTGCGGACCATGCCCTTGCGGGACACCTTGAACGCGGGGACTCCTGCGAGGTTCGAGCCCTCGAAGCTCCAGCGGCCGGTGTTGGGCTTGTCGAAGCCGGTGAGCAGGTTGAACAGCGTCGTCTTGCCGGCGCCGTTCGGGCCGATCAGAGCGGTGATCTGCCCGCGGGGGATCTCGAGGTGCTCGACGTCGACGGCCTTGAGGCCACCGAACTGCCGTGTGACACCGTCGGCGACGACGATCGGATCGACCTTCGCGCAGCCGGGGCCGACCTCGCCCTTCACCAGGGGGTGGGTGACGGTCGTGTCAGACATTGAACGACAGCTCCTTCTTGTTGCCGAAGATGCCCTGTGGTCGGAAGATGACCAGGAGCATCAGCCCGATCCCGACGAGGATGAAGCGCACCTGACCGGTCTGGGTGCTGCTCATGAAGCCCAGGATGCCGATGTCACGCAGTCCCACGATGATGCCGTTCGACAGCGACAGCAGCACCCAGAAGAGCGCGGCGCCCACGATCGGGCCGAGGAGGGTGGCCGCGCCACCGAGGAGGAGGGCGGTCCAGATGAAGAACGTCAGGGCCGTGCCGTAGTTTCCGGGCTGGACGGCGCGGGGGAGGATGAACACCACACCCGCGAGGCCGCCCATGACGCCGCCGAGCACGAGCGCCTGCATCTTGTACGAGTACACGTTCTTGCCGAGGCTGCGCACGGCATCCTCGTCTTCACGGATGCCCTTGACGACGCGGCCCCACGGGCTGCGCATGAGGATCCACACCAGCAGCGTCGCAAGGATCACCAGACCCCACCCGAACAGACGGACCCACCAGTCGTTCGCGGAGTACGTCCACGGCCCGATGCCGTACGTGCCCTCGGGCAGCGGGTTCAGACTCTGGAACTCGCGGTTGTAGCCGTTCAGGCCCTGCGAGCCGCCGGTGATGTCGGTGAGCCCGACGGTCGAGACCACGTAGCGCACGATCTCCGCCGCGGCGATGGTGACGATGGCGAGGTAGTCCGCCCGGAGACGGAGCGTCGGGATGCCGAGGATGAAGGCGAACAGCACCGAGGCGACGATCGCGATGAGGATCGCCAGCCACACGGGCGCCGAGAGCGACAGCGTCGCGATGGCGAAGGCGTAGGCGCCCACCGCCATGAAGCCCGCCTGACCGAAGTTGAGCAGGCCCGCGTAGCCGAAGTGGACGCTCAGGCCGATCGCGGCGAGGGCGTAGGCCGCGGTGGTCGGGCTGATGAGCTCGCCCGCGGCGTTGTTGAGAATCGAAAGCCAGTCCATGTCGTTCTTCCTCAGCCGATCCGCTCTTTACGACCCAAGACGCCCTGCGGCCGGAACAGCAGCACGCCGATCAGCACGATCAACGCCACCGCATACCGGAGGTCGGGCGGGATGACGATGGTGGACAGTTCCGTGATGATGCCGATGATGAGCGAGCCGACGAGGGCGCCGAAGGCGCTGCCCAGGCCGCCGAGGGTGACGGCGGCGAACAGGAGCAGGAGGATCGCGAAGCCCATGTCCCACGTCACTCCGCGGTAGAGGCCGTACAGCACACCGGAGAGGCCCGTGAGGGCTCCGGCCAGGACCCAGACGATCCGGATGACCCGATCGACGTTGATGCCGGATGCCGCGGCGAGGGAGGCGTTGTCGCTCACCGCTCGCGTGGCCTTGCCGATGCGGGTGCGCGTCAGGAAGTACGCCACCGCCGCGAGCATGACGACGCTGACGCCCATGCTGATGAGCGAGGTGAGCGTGATCGTGACCGGACCGATCGTGACGTTGTCGGTGATCCCGGTGTCGATGTTCCGCGTACCGCCGTCGAAGAAGTAGAGGTACAGGTAGCGGAGCACGATCGACAGACCGATCGTCACGATGAGCACCTGGACCAGCCCCACGCCTCGTCGTCGGAGGGGCTTGAACAGCACGGCATCCTGAGACCACCCCAGGGCCGCCGAGAGCGCCACCGTGATCAGGATCGCCAGGAGCAGGTTCCAGCCCAGCGAGGTGAAGACGTAGAAGATGATCGCGCCGAAGGTCAGCATCTCGCCGTGCGCGAAGTTGTTGACACCCGTCGTGCCGAAGATGAGGGAGATGCCGATCGCCGCCAGCGCGAGCAGCAGACCGAAGTTCAAGCCGTAGATGAAGCGCGAGAACAGCGTGTCCCAGATCGAGCCCGTCGCCGTCGTGCCCTCGCCGGTCGGGAAGAGCACGTTGACGGTGTTGGTGGTGCCGATCGTGACGTCACGCGTGACGTTGTCGGGATCGCGGGGCGCGACGCCCTCGGGGAGGGTGTCCACCTGCAGCGTCGCGGTGTACGCACCCGGGCCGGGGACCGACACCGCCCACCGGCCGTCGGCGCCGGTCGTGCCGATCTCCGAGAAGCCGGATCCTTCGACGGCCACCTCGACGCCCTCGAGCGGTTCGTCGTCCGAGCGGATGATGCCGCCGATCGTGTATTGCGTCGACACGTCGCCCGCGCCGGGCGTGGCGGCGGGGGACGGTGTCGTCTGCGCGCTGGCCGGCGACGCCAACAGCAGACTCAGCACGGCCACGGCGCTCGCGAAGAGCGCGACGAGGACGGCAAGACGGGGAAGGGTGCGCGATCGTATCGCGGTGGGAGAGGAATGACCCACGGAGTCTCCAGTTCGGCAGCGCTGACGAGGTCGTTTCGTCAGCTTCGACGATCGACGCTACGAGCGTAATGTGTCGTTCGTGTTTCGGCGCGACGCCGTTAGCGAACCGTATCGTGCCGATTGCGCTCCGCGGCCCGTCATCCGGGAATGATTCGGACACCCTCGGCGCTTAGAATCGGGAGGCGGGGCGCGACGCGCCACCGGCCGACGACGTCCTTTTCGAGCAGGCGCCGCGCGCGCAGGAGGATCCATGGAGCAGCACGACCCCTTCGGTTTCGTCGGATTGACGTATGACGACGTCCTCCTCCTCCCCGGACACACCGACGTCATCCCGAGCGAGGCCGACACGTCGTCGCGGCTCACCCGCCGGATCACCGTGGCGACGCCGCTGCTGTCGTCTGCAATGGACACGGTGACCGAGGCGCGCATGGCGATCGCGATCGCCCGCCAGGGCGGCATCGGCATCGTGCACCGCAATCTCTCGATCGAGGACCAGGCAGCGATCGTCGACCAGGTCAAGCGCAGCGAGTCGGGCATGGTCTCCGACCCGATCACCACGACCCCGGATGCCACGATCGCCGAGGTCGACGCGATGTGCGCGCAGTACCGCATCTCGGGCCTGCCCGTGGTCGACCCCGACGGCGTTCTCGTGGGCATCATCACCAACCGTGACATGCGCTTCGTCTCGGGCTTCGAGCGCCAGACGACGAAGGTGAAGGACGTGATGACGAAGGAGGGCCTGATTACCGGACCCGTCGGCATCCACGCCAACGACGTGATCGCGACGTTCGCGAAGCACCGCGTCGAGAAGCTGCCCCTCGTCGACGAAGACGGCAAGCTCGCCGGACTCATCACCATCAAGGACTTCGACAAGAGCGAGAAGTACCCGCTCGCGACCAAGGACGACCAGGGTCGCCTTCGGGTCGGCGCGGCCATCGGATTCTTCGGCGACGCGTGGCAGCGCGCCGAGGCCCTGCGCGATGCGGGTGTCGACGTGCTCGTCGTCGACACCGCCAACGGGCAGTCCGCGGGTGTCATCGACATCGTCCGTCGCCTCAAGGCCGACGAGTCGTTCGCTCACGTCGACGTCATCGGCGGCAACGTCGCCACACGGGAAGGCGCTCAGGCGCTCATCGACGCGGGCGTGGATGCCGTCAAGGTCGGCGTCGGGCCGGGGTCGATCTGCACCACCCGCGTCGTCGCCGGTGTCGGCGTCCCTCAGGTCACCGCCATCTACGAGGCCGCACAGGCGGCGATCCCGGCGGGCGTTCCCGTGATCGCCGACGGTGGTCTGCAGTACTCGGGCGACATCGCGAAGGCCCTCGTCGCCGGTGCCGACACGGTGATGCTGGGCTCGCTCCTCGCCGGCACCGACGAGTCGCCGGGCGAGATCGTCTTCCAGGGCGGCAAGCAGTTCAAGCAGTACCGCGGCATGGGGTCCCTCGGCGCCCTGCAGACCCGCGGGAAGAAGACCTCCTACTCGAAGGACCGCTACTTCCAGGCCGACGTGCCCAGCGACGACAAGCTCATCCCCGAGGGCATCGAGGGTCAGGTGCCCTACCGCGGTCCGGTGGCGGCGGTCGCCTACCAGTTGATCGGCGGCCTGCGGCAGTCCATGTTCTACGTCGGCGCGCGCACGGTCGAGGAACTCAAGAGCAAGGGCAAGTTCGTGCGGATCACCTCCGCGGGCCTCAAGGAATCCCACCCCCACGACGTGCAGATCGTCGTCGAGGCACCGAACTACAAGAAGTAGGCGTCGCACGAAGGGCCGGGCAGGGAACTGCCCGGCCCTTCGGCGTTCGGCGGTGCCGCCGTTACGCTGTGCGCATGATCCGGCGCACCAGCCATCCCGAGGCGACCGTTTCGGCGCGACGCACCGAGGCCTTCACCGACGGGGTCTTCGCAATCGCCGCCACGCTGCTCGTCCTGGGGCTGACGTCGCAATCCCTCGGCCGGGTCGACTCCGAGGCCGATCTCGCCGCCGCGCTGGGGAACCTGCTGCACCCCGTCTTCACGTTCGTCATCAGCTTCTTCATCCTGTGCGTGATGTGGATGACGCACGTCCGGCAGTTCGAATGGATCGTGCGGATCGACAACGCGGGAATGTGGATCAACAATCTGCGTCTGCTCTTGATCGTCCTGGTGCCCTTCACGTCGTCACTCGCGACGGACTACTCGGACTACCTGATCGGCCGGGTGGTGCTGCCGGTCAACTTCTTCCTCGCGATCGTCGCGGGCTGGATGCAGTGGGGCTGGGCCGTGCGCTCGGGAGCCATCCCCGACCTCAGCACGGGCGACGCGCGCCGGTTGGGTCGGGCGAGCCTGAGCGCGGTGCTGATCAGCGCCGCCGCCGTGTTGTTCAGCCCGCTCGTGGGATCGGTGGCCTTCCTCCTGTTCCTGCTCGACGGTCCGCTCACCCGTGCGCTGCGCGGCACGGACGCGCCCGTCGATCCGGTCGGGCCCGCGGCGGATTCGTCGGGGCGGGCTCCGCGCAGCGACTGACCCCCGCGACGCTCGTCCTCCTCATCGGCCGGCCAGCGAGGATTCCGCCGGTGCGGAGTCCTCCTCGGCCGCCGAGCGGGGCGAACGCCCGGCGGGCAGGAGGAGGGCCAGGCCCGCAGCGACCAGAAGCACCGCCGAACCGACGAGGATCGCCGGGCGGGCGGCATCCACGTAGAGGTCGGGGACCAGCTCACCACCGGCGCCCACGAAGATCGCCGTCATGACGGCCGTGCCGAGCGCCAGTCCGATCTCGCGCACGGTCGAGTTCACGCCCGACGCCTTGGCGTGGTCGATCACCCCGAGCGTCGCCAGAAGCGCCGTCGCGGACGGGGCGAACACGAGACCCATGCCGACACCGGCGAACACGAACGGGGCGACGAGGGCGGCGTAGTCGATGTCGACGGACATCGTCGCGGCGATCCAGCCCAGGGCGATGGACTGCAGCAGCAGACCGACCACGAGGAGGGGGCGCGTTCCGACACGCGGGGCGATGATGCCCGCGAGCGGCGCGACGATCATCGGAGCGAGTGTCCACGGCGTCGTCTGCACCGCCGCCTCCAGGGGGCTCGATCCCTGAACGACCTGCAGGAACTGGATCAGGAGGAAAACCGCCCCGAAGGTCCCGAAGCTGAAGGCGAACCCGACCACGTTCGTGACCGAGAACGACCGATCGCGGAACAATCGCAACGGGACGAGCGGTGCCGAGGTGCGCACCTGCCAGCCGAGGAAAGCGATCACCAGCAGCCCGCCGGCGACCAGCTCCAGAACGACGGATGCCGACCCCCAGCCGTCGTCGTTGCCGCGCACGATCGCGTGGACGAGGGCGAGCACGCCCACCCCGGCGAGAAGCGCGCCGAGGACGTCGAGACGTGCCCGATCTCCGAAGGTGTTGGGGAGCGCCCACAGGGCGAGGGGGAGGGCGACGATCGCGACGGGGACGTTAAGCCAGAAGATCGCCTGCCAGTTCCATCCCTCCATCACGGCGCCGCCCACGAGGGGGCCGACGGCGACGCCGAGACCGGAGATGCCGCCCCAGATCCCGATCGCCAGGGGCCGACGATGGGGAGGGACGGCGCCGCTGATGAGGGCCAGTGACAGGGGCATCACGCCGGCTGCCCCGAGCCCCTGGACCGCGCGCGCGGCAATCAGCTGGGCCGGGTCGGTGCTGAGTGCCGCGAGCGCCGACCCCACGCCGAAGAGAACAATTCCGGCGACGAAGACCGTCCGCCGACCGAAGCGGTCGCCGAGCGCTGAGGCCACGAGGATCAGGCTGGCGAAGACGAGGGTGTAGGCGTTGACGAACCACTGGAGCTGTTCGATGCTCGCGCCGAGCTCCGCATGCAGCACCGGAAGCGCGTTGGTCATGACGAGGTTGTCGAGGGTCGCCATGAACATCGGCAGCGAGGCGGCGACCACCACCCAGGCAAAGGGGCGGGAGCGGATGATGCGATTCATGAGAGCTCCTTTGTTGTAATTGACTGATAACAAGATATGGGGCACTGTAGTAATCGACTGATAACCTGTCAACATGGCGCCATCGACGGAATCCGCACCCGCCCGCCGGATGAGTTCGGAGGAGCGGCGAGAGCAGATCCTTGCGGCCGCGCTCGCCGTCTTCGGGGCGAAAGGCTATGTCGGGACCACCACCGACGATGTCGCGCGCACGGCGGGCGTGTCGCAGCCCTACGTCGTCCGCCTCTTCGGGACGAAGGAAAACCTCTTCATCGCCGCGCTCGACGACGCGATGGACCGGCTCCTGGCCGCGTTCGGGGCGGCGGCCCAGGGCGCGTCGGCCGACGAACTGGCCGCACGGGTGGGTCACGCCTACATCGATCTCCTGCAGGTGCGTGGGTTGCACCAGACGCTGTCGCACGCCTTCCTCCTGGGTGCCCACCCGGTCATCGGGCCCCGCGCTCGCGACGGCTTCGCCCGCGTCTGGGAGTTCCTGCGCGGCGTCGGGTTCGACGTCGCGTCGGCGCAGGCGTTCCTCGCGCAGGGCATGATGATCAACTCGCTGTTCGGGCTGCGGCTCGCCGACGACTACGACTCCGATCCGCGCGTCCACGAACTCTTCGACGCGTGCTTCCCGACCGACAAGGTGCGGGTGCTGTCGATGGCGCCGCGCGCGGACGAACCCTGGTGACGACGCGGACCGCCAAAAGGCGGGCGGGTAGGCTGGGGGAGTGACCATGGAGATCGATCTCGGCCGTGCCAAGCGGGCCCGCCGCGCCTACACCTTCGACGACATCGCCGTCGTCCCGTCGCGGCGCACGCGCAACCCGGAAGACGTGTCGACGGCGTGGACCATCGACGCGTTCCCGTTCGAGATCCCGGTGCTCGGTGCGCCGATGGACTCGGTCGTGAGCCCGCGCACCGCCATCGAGCTCGGCCGACTGGGCGGGCTCGGCGTTCTCGACCTCGAGGGCCTCTGGACGCGGTACGACGACCCTGAGCCGCATCTCGCCGAGATCGCCGGTCTGCCCGACTCCGAGGCGACGCGGCGGATGCAGCAGCTGTACTCCGAGCCGATCAAGCCCGAGCTCGTGCGCGACCGGCTCGCCGAGATCCGCGCCGCGGGTGTCACCGTGGCGGGGGCGCTCACCCCTCAGCGCACCCACGACCTGTACGAAACCGTGGTCGCCGCCGGTGTCGACCTCTTCGTCATCCGCGGCACCACGGTGTCCGCGGAGCACGTGTCGAGCGTCGCCGAGCCGCTCAACCTCAAGAAGTTCATCTACGACCTCGACGTCCCCGTCATCGTCGGCGGTGCCGCCACCTACACCGCGGCCCTCCACCTCATGCGCACGGGTGCCGCGGGTGTCCTCGTCGGCTTCGGTGGCGGCGCAGCTTCGACCACGCGGGTGACTCTGGGGCTGCACGCGCCCATGGCCACCGCGGTCGCCGACGTCGCCGGCGCTCGCCGCGACTACCTCGACGAGTCCGGCGGACGCTACGTCCACGTCATCGCCGACGGAGGCGTGGGTACCTCGGGCGACATCGTGAAGGCGCTCGCCATGGGTGCCGACGCCGTGATGCTCGGGGTGGCGCTCGCGCGCGCCACCGATGCCCCCGGGCGTGGTTTCCACTGGGGCCCCGAGGCCCACCACGCGAAGCTGCCCCGCGGTCACCGCGTCGCCGTCGACCGGGTGGGACCACTCGAGCAGGTGCTGTACGGCCCGGCTCCCGTCGCGGACGGGACGGCGAACCTGATCGGCGCCCTCAAGAAGTCGATGGCCACGACGGGGTACTCCGACCTCAAGGAGTTCCAGCGCGTCGAGGTCGTCGTCGCGCCGTACGGACACTGATGCGGGTGCGCGTGTGACTTCTCCTCCCGCGATCGAGCAGGATCCGCCGCAGGTCTTTCCGCCGACCCTGCGCGAAGTGATGCTTCGCCCCCGGTGGTTGGCGCTCCTGGCCTTCTCGCTCCTCGTCGCGGGGGTCTTGGCGTGGCTCGGCCAGTGGCAGCTCGGCCGTGCCGTCGACACCGCGCCGCCCGAGCCGGGCCGGACCGAGATCGTGCAACCCCTCGCCGATGTCGCCCCGCCGGGCGAGTACCTGCCCGAACCGCTCGTGGGGCAACGCGTCGAGGCGACCGGTCGCTGGATCGCCGAGGACTTCCTCGTGGTCTCGTCGCGCTTCAACGACGGTGTCGAGGGCTACTGGGTCACCGGTCAGTTGCGGCTGGACGAGGTGGCCACGCCCACGTCGATCGCCGTCGCCCTCGGGTGGACGCGCGACGCCGCTTCCGCCGAGCGGGCTGTCGAGGCGCTCGACGCCCAGGTGGCGGACGATCCCGACGCGGTCGTGAGCGTCACGGGCAGACTCATCTCGGACGAGGGCCCCGGCCGTCCTGCCGCGGGAGCCGACCCGCAGGAGATGACGCGCATGTCGCCGGCGATGCTGCTCGGTCGCTGGCACGACGTCGACGGAGTGGCGGTCTACCGCCCCTACCTCGCCTCCCAGGCGGCGATCGGGCCGCTGAATGCCATCGACTCGCCCGCCCCGGAGGAGCGCTCGCGGGTCAACTGGCTCAACATCTTCTACGCCGCCGAATGGGCGATCTTCGCCGGGTTCGCTTTGTACCTCTGGTACCGGCTCGCGCGCGACGCGTGGGAGAAGGAAGTGGAAGATCTCGAGGACGAACGATCCGAAGCTCTCGCGGCGGGCACGCCAGAATCCCGCGACTAGACTGGCATCCATGCCCCGTGCCCCGAAGCTCGCCTCTTTTCCGGCGATCCGCGGAGCCCTGAAGTTCTACCAGATCTGCTCGGTCATCACGGGTGTCGGCCTGCTTCTGCTGGTCGCCGAGATGATCCTGAAGTACACGCCCATCCACAAGGAGCTGTTCCTGGGCGGATCCGGGGGCTTCCTGTGGTTCGCGGATGCCATCCCCGGCCCCGGATGCCAGTGGTTCTCGCTGTTCGTCCCGGGGGGCAGCGGGTGCGACATCGTCTCGACCGGCGACGGCATCAACATCTCGCTCGCGATCCTCGTCGCTCACGGCTGGTTCTACGTCGTGTACCTGTTCTCGTGCTTCCGCGTGTGGAGTCTGATGCGGTGGCCCTTCCGCCGCTTCGTCTTCCTGGCGCTCGGCGGCGTCGTGCCCTTCCTCTCCTTCTTCCTCGAGGTGCGCACCGCTCACGGCGTGCGCGCCTACCTCGCCGAGCGCGAGGCCGCAGAGGCCCCCGCTCCCGTCCCCGCCCCGGAAGGACCCCGGTGACCGAACAGACCGAAACGTCGCAGCGTCCCGTCCTCGTCGTCGACTTCGGCGCCCAGTACGCCCAGCTCATCGCTCGGCGCGTGCGCGAGGCGGGCGTCTACAGCGAGATCGTGCCGCACACCGCGTCCGCGGCAGACATCGCCGCGAAGAATCCGGTGGGGATCATCCTCTCGGGCGGCCCGTCGTCGGTGTACGAAGAAGGGGCTCCCCGCCTGGACGAAGGGGTCTTCGACCTCAACGTCCCCACGCTCGGCATCTGCTACGGCTTCCAGGTCATGGCGCAGGCGCTCGGCGGCGAGGTCGCCAACACCGGTCTCCGTGAGTACGGCGCGACGGATGCCACGGTCGTCACCGAGGGCACGCTGCTCGAGGGGCAGCCGGCCGAGCAGAACGTCTGGATGAGTCACGGCGATCAGGTCTCCCGCGCACCCGAGGGCTTCGAGGTGCTCGCCCGCACCGCCCACACGCCCGTCGCCGCGTTCGCGAACGACACCCGTCGCATGTACGGGGTGCAGTGGCATCCCGAGGTCAAGCACTCCGATCACGGCCAGAACGTGCTCGAGAACTTCCTGCACAAGGCCGCGGGGCTCCCGGCCGACTGGAACAGCGGCAACGTGATCGCGGAGCAGATCGCGCGCATCCGCGAGCAGGTCGGCACCGGCCGGGTGCTCTCGGCTCTCTCGGGTGGCGTCGACTCGGCCGTCTCGACCGCCCTCGTGCACGAGGCCGTGGGCGACCAGCTCGTCGCGGTGTTCGTCGACCACGGACTCCTCCGCAAGGGTGAGCGCGAACAGGTCGAGAACGACTACGTCGCCTCGACCGGCGTGCGCCTCATCACCGTCGATGCGCGCGAGACGTTCCTGAACGCCCTCGCCGGGGTGAGCGACCCCGAAGAGAAGCGCAAGATCATCGGCCGCGAGTTCATCCGTGCGTTCGAGAAGGTCCAGGCCGACCTCGTCGCCGAGGCCGCGGCCGAAGGCGAACCCATCCGCTTCCTGGTGCAGGGGACGCTGTACCCCGACGTCGTCGAGTCCGGCGGCGGTGCGGGCACCGCGAACATCAAGAGCCACCACAACGTCGGGGGCCTTCCCGAAGACCTGCAGTTCGAGCTCGTCGAACCGCTGCGCACCCTGTTCAAGGACGAGGTGCGCGCGATCGGACGCGAGCTCGGACTCCCCGAGGCGATCGTGGGCCGCCAGCCGTTTCCGGGGCCCGGTCTTGGCATCCGCATCGTGGGCGAGGTCACCGCTGACCGTCTCGAGATCCTGCGTGAGGCCGACGCCATCGCCCGCGCCGAGCTGACGAAGGCCGGACTGGATGCCGAGATCTGGCAGTGCCCCGTGGTGCTGCTCGCCGACGTGCGCTCGGTCGGCGTGCAGGGCGACGGCCGCACCTACGGCCACCCGATCGTGCTGCGACCGGTCTCGTCGGAAGACGCGATGACCGCCGACTGGACCCGTCTGCCCTACGACGTGCTGTCGAAGATCAGCAACCGCATCACCAACGAGGTGCGCGAGGTGAATCGCGTGGTGCTCGATGTGACATCGAAGCCGCCGGGGACCATCGAATGGGAGTGAGCCGGGTCTGACACCGGCTCCCGCGACCCCGCCGTCGTCCGGTTCCGGGGTGTCGTCTTCCGGTCGAGAGCAGGGCCCCTACCCCGATCGACCGGAAGACGACACCCCTCCACCGGGCGTCGGCGGGGTCGCTCTGTCGTCAGCGGCGAAGGAGGGCGCGCGGGCCGACCGCGCGAAGGCGTATGGGGGAGGATGGGGGCATGGCGGAGCTGTTCCCCGACGCGTGGTACCTGATCCTGTCGAGCAGGCTCGTCCCCGACCTCGACGGCGGCTACACGATCTCCACCCTCGCGCGGGCGCGGCAGATGGCGGATGCCGGTGCCCCGCCGCTGCTGCTCACGGTCGACCCGGGCACGGCGGACGCGCACGCCGCTCATCGCGCCGAATTCGTCGCGCGTGGGGCGGCCGCGGCATCCGAGGTCTTCCGTAACCTGTTCGACGAGGCGGTGGGCGCCGACGGTGGAGCCGCCGAGTGGCTGCGCGCGGCGGCTCGGCCCGGTGAACCCGATCCGACCCTGGAGTACCGGAGCGTCGCCGGCGGAGCCGTCGATCTGCCGAACGTCGTCGACCCGCATTGGCACCTGTCGTCAGCGCCGATCGTGGTGCGGGACGCGAAGGGTGTCGCTGCGGGCGTCGTCGGAGGCTTCGGTGCGCTGTACCGCGCGTGGCTCGCACACGTCGTCGCGGAACTACGGGAGCGGGTCGATCGCCCCGTCGTGCTGATCTGCGAGTCGCGGCAGCTCGGCGAGCTCCTCGTCGAGTGGGACGACCCCGGTGTCCGCATCCTCCACACCGTGCACACCATCCACCTCGAGCCGCCCTTCACCGCGGATGCGCCCGTCAACGCCCTGTGGGAACGGTGGCTGTCGGTGGCATCCCGGTTCGACGCGGTGCTGTGGCCGACCGCGTCGCAAAGAGACGACGTTCGGGCGCGCTTCGGCGACGACCGGATCGACGTCGTGGCACCCCACGGGGTGCCGGCCCCCTCGGGCGGGTCCCGGGCGGAGAGCGGACCGGTCGTCGTGCTGGGGCGTCTGGCCGCGGGTAAGCGCCTCGATCACGCGATCCGGGCGTTCGCGCGGGTGGTCGCCGACCTCCCGGATGCGCGCCTGGAACTGTGGGGCGCCGGCGCCGAGCGCGACCGGCTCGCCGCGCTCGTCCGCGACCTCGGCCTCGAGGGACTCGTCACGCTCCCCGGTCTCACGCTCGATCCGGGCGCGGTGCTCGACTCCGCGTCGGTCTACCTCACGACCTCGGCGTTCGAGGGGCAGGGGCTCGCGCTCGCCGAGGCTCTCGCGCACGGAGTCCCGGTGGTGGCGTACGACATCCGCTACGGTCCGCGCGACATGCTGGCCACGGGTGGCGGCATCCTGGTGCCCGACGGCGACGAGGGCGCGCTCGTCGAGGCGCTCGCTCGCCTCCTCGGCGACACGGCGCTCCGGCAGCGGCTCTCCGCCGAGGCCCGCGCGGCCGCTGCGGCGCTGAGCCCCGCGCGGGCGATGCAGACCGTCGCGGCCGCGTGCGTCGACGCGCTGTCGCGCCCGGCCCGGCGGTAGTCGCCGCGGCGGGAGCTGTCGCGTCCCGCGCGTCCGGTGCTGCGCGCGTCCGGCGCTGCACGCGTCCGGTGCTGCACAAGTTCAGTGTCCAAGACACGCGGATGCGAATGAACCCGGTCCGCGTGTCCTGGACACTGACAGAGCAGAACACGGGCGCCGCCGCAAACGAGACGGGCGTCAGGAGCGGCCCGCCCAGGGGTCGTATTCGGCGATCAGGGGGTCCTGCGGGGGCCGTTTCGCATCCGGGACGTGCTGGAGGTTGACCCGCACGCGGTACCAGAGCGAGCTCGAGCCGCGCATGCCGTCGACGAGCACATCGGCCGGATGGAGGGCTGCGGTCGCATCGGGGTACCGCCGTTTCCACTCCTCGAGAGCGTCGAGGGCTTCTGGCTTCGTCTTGGCGCGTGCGACTTCGATGAGGGGCATCGTCGAGGCGCGGCGGCCCGATCCGTCCGAGCCTCGCGGCGGTTTCTCGGCCGGGCCCATCTCTTCGGCGAGAGCGAGCAGACTCGCCAGCGAGCCCGCGGCGTCGTCGATGCCTTCGTGCGGGTCGCCGATTGCTGTGAAGCGCTCGGGCACCGTGAGCACGGTGAACTCCTCCGGGCGTCGATGGCGGACCTCGTCCCACGTCAGAGGCGTCGACACCCGCGCGTCGGGCAGCGGGCGAATCGAGTACGCGGATGCCACTGTGCGGTCCTTCGCGTTCTGGTTGAAGTCGACGAACACGCTCTCGCCGCGCTCCTCCTTCCACCAGCGGGCGGTGGCGAGCCCCGGTGCCCGGTTCTCGACCTCGCGGGCGAGGGTCTCGGCGGCCAGGCGCACATCGGAGTACTCCCATTCGGGTCGGATCCGGACGAGGATGTGCAGTCCGCGCGATCCCGAGGTCTTCGGCCAGCCGACGAGCCCGTGGTCGTCCAGCACGTCGCGGGCGATGAACGCGACATCGACGATCTGCGCCCAGTCGACGCCGGGCATCGGGTCGAGGTCGATGCGCAGCTCGTCCGGGTGGTCGAGGTCTTCGGCCCGCACGGGGTGAGGGTTGAGGTCGAGGCATCCGAGGTTCACGATCCAGGCAAGGCCGGCGGCGTCGCGGATCACGGTCTCCTCCGCGGACGTGCCCGAGGCGTAGTGCAGCGTCGCCGTGTCGATGAAGTCGGGGTGGTTCTCTGGCACGCGCTTCTGGAAGAAGGGCTCCTGTCCGAGGCCCTTGGCGAAGCGCTTGAGCACCATGGGGCGCCCGGCGGCACCGCGCAGTGCTCCGTCGGCGACGGCGAGGTAGTAGCGCACGAGGTCGAGCTTGGTGAGCCCTGGCTCGGGAAACACGACGCGATCCGGGCTGGTGACCCGGACCTCGTGACCGTCGACGTCGAGAACCGTCGGGGGTGTCTTTGCGGGGCTCATGCCGCGAGGCTAGCCCCCTGGCATCCGACGGAGATATCCCTTGCGCGGGCCTGGGGGCGTCTTCTCGCCCCGTTGAGTGTCCACAACACGCGGATGCCACGGGGGCGCGTCCGCGTGTCTTGGACACTCAACCTGCGGCACGACGGGACGCGGCGGGCCGAGTCGGGCAGGGCCGGAGCCCGCGAACGCCCGCGCAACGACGAAGGGCCGCCCCGAACGGGACGGCCCTTCGAAACGGCGATGCGTCAGTTGTTGCCGCGGAGGATCGCGAGGATGCGCAGGATCTCGACGTACAGCCACACGACGGTGACCATGATGCCGAACGCGCCGACCCAGCCGTAGACCCGCGGGGCGCCGTTGCGGACGCCGCGCTGGATCTGGTCGAAGTCGAGCACGAGCGAGTACGCGGCCATGATGACCACGAAGACGCCGATGATGAGACCGAGCGGGATGCCGGCGATCTCAACGCTGCGCAGACCGAACGCGCCACCGGCGAGCGGCACGTTGAAGAGCATCAGGCCGAGGTTGATCAGGCTGAACACGAGGTAGCCGACCATCGCGATCATGAAGATCTTGGTGGCGCGGGCCGAGGCGCGGATCTTGCCGCTGGCGAAGAGGGCGAGCGTCACACCGACGACCGAGAGCGTCGCGAGGGTCGCCTGCACGACGATGCCCGGGTAGAGGAATTCGAAGAAGGCCGAGATGCCACCGACGAAAAGGCCCTCGAACGCCGCGTAGGCGATGAAGACGGGCACCGACGGCTTCTTCTTGAAGATCGCGACCATCGCCAGGACGAAGCCGCCGAGACCACCGATGATCATCGGCAGCACGTTGGGGCTGGGGTTGGCGACCGAGACCGTGCTCATCGTCCAGATCCAGCCGACGACGGCGGTCACGACGAGGACGGCGAAGAGGCCGAGGGTCTTGAAGACGGTGTCTTCGACCGTCATGCGGTCGGTCTGCACCGCACCCGCGGACGGGGCGGCGTACATGCCCTCGATGTTCGCGGTCTCCGCGGCAGCGGCGGCGGCGTTCGCCGGGGGAGGGCTGTAACGGGTCTGGGCGCCGGCACGAGGGTCCTGGAACGCCGGGGTGTTGAAGGCCGGGTTGTTGAGGGCCACAGGGACTCACACTCCAAATTGCTGGTGATCACAGCACCGTGCTGTCACACAACACTAGCCGAGGAGGCCGCGAGTTTCCTTGCGCTGACTGGGATTCTGCTATGAGCGAGCACGCCCGCCGGGCGGCTGGCTAGCCTGGGCTGGTGCCTTCCGAGCGGCCCCTGATCATCGGTCACCGCGGTGCTCCCGGCTATCTGCCCGAGCACTCCCGTTCCTCGTACGCGCGCGCGATCGCCGCGGGCGTGGATGCCGTCGAGCCCGACGTCGTGCCGACGAGAGACGGGGTGCTCGTGGTCCGGCACGAGAACGAGATCGGCTCGACCACCGACGTGGCAACGCGTCCGCAGTTCGCCGACCGGCGCCGCACGGCCGTGGTCGACGGGGAGCGGCTCGACGGCTGGTTCACCGAGGACTTCACCTGGGCGGAGCTGCAGACCCTCCGCTGCCGCGAGCGCATTCCGGAGCTGCGTCCGGGCAGCGCGGCGCACGACGACGAAGACCCGGTGCTGCGACTCCGCGACGTCCTGGACCTCGCGCGCGCCGGCGGCGTCGGGGTGGTGCTCGAGATCAAGCACGCCGCGTTCTTCGCGCGCGCCGGCTTCGACATGGCCGCGCTCGTCGAGACCGAGCTGCGGGATGCCGGGTGGGGGGACGACCCGGCGCTGGTCATCGAGTCGTTCGAGCCCCTCGTCCTGCAGCGGCTGCGGGAGCGTGGCATCCGGGTTCCGCTCGTGCAGTTGCTCGAGGCCGAGGGTGCGCCGTGGGACCTGCGGGAGCGCGACGGGTCTCGGGCGGCGTCCTACGCGTCGATGCTCACCCCGAAGGGTCTCGACGCGCTGGCCCGCGACGTGGACGGCATCAGCCCCGACAAGCGGCTGATCCTCGCGCCGGATCGATTCGGCCGCGCCCGCGGGCCGGCGGAGTTCGTCGGGCACGCGCATCAGCGTGGTCTGCGGGTGTTCACGTGGACGTGTCGCCCCGAGAATCGCTTCCTGCTGCCGGCGTTCCGCGGCCCCGGCGGTCCGGCTGCTTTCGGAGAGTACGAGCGCGAGTGGGCCGTTCTGCGCGAGGCGGCGCTGGACGGGGTGTTCGTGGACCACCCCGACCTGGGCGTGGCGTTCTTCGCGGAATAGACGCCGCCCGGGCGTGCGCCGTGTGAAGGTCGTGACCGCAAGCCCCCGCCTCCTGTGGACCGGCGGGGCGAGGATGGCGGGATGACGGTGGACGTGACGGTGGTCGGCGGCGGCATCTCGGGGCTCGCGTGCGCGCGGGCGGTGCGGGATGCCGGTGGCTCGGTGCGCGTGATCGACCGCGGACGCCGGCCGGGTGGACGCCTGGCGAGCCGCACGATCGAGGGGCGTCCGGTCGATCTCGGCGCCTCGTACTTCGTCGTCGGCGATGACCCCGGCTTCCAGCGGGTCACGGCGGACTGGGAGGCCCGAGGCATCGCACGGCCGTGGACCGACACGTTCTCCGCCATCGACGCGGACGGCGCCGAGACCCGCAAGACCGGGCCGATGCGGTGGGCGGCGCCGGGCGGCCTGCGCTCGCTCGCCCTCGACCTCGGCCGCGGGCTCGACATCGAGTCGGAGCGTGCGGTGGAGAGCGTCGCGCCGTTCCGGGTGGACGGGGCGGATGCCGGTGAGGTCGTGCTCGCGATGCCGGAACCGCAGGCACGGCGTCTGGTCGATGGCATCCCGGTGCGTCCGCAGGAGTGGGAGCCGGTGATCGCCGTGGCGCTGCGATGGGAAGAGCGTCGGTGGCCGGCCGACCTGCACGGCGCGTTCGTCAACGGCGACCCCGACGTCGCGTTCGTGGCCGATGACGGCGACCGTCGCGGCGACGGCGCGCCGGTGCTCGTCGTGCACACCACGGGCGAACGCGCAGCGCGGCACCTCGACGATCCGGATGCCGCGATCGCCCCCGTCACCGCGGCCACGCGAGGCCTCCTGCGGATCGATGTCGAGCCGGTCGCGACGTACGCGCACCGGTGGACCTTCGCCCGGCCCGTCCGGACGACGGGGGAGCCGTTCTTCCGTTCCCCCGGGCTGTCGATGTGCGGCGACGCGTGGGGGGAGTCCGCGGCGGTGCGCACCGCGTGGGCGTCGGGCGACGCGCTCGGGCGTGCGCTCGCGGCATCCTGAATCGGGCGTACCGGGTCCGCGCCGCACCCTGACCGGAAGGGGCGTGTGGGCAAGACGGTTTCCGGGCACCGCGGTGGCATGGTCCCGGGGCATGTCGGCGTGCCCCCGTATGGTGGGGGCATGGACGCAGGGGGCGCGGGCATCGAGGCAGTGCAGGTCAAGAGGGCGTTCGGCGCTGTGACGGCCGTGGCGGACGTGACGTTCACGGCCGAACCAGGACGCGTCACCGGCCTGGTCGGACCGAACGGTTCGGGCAAGACGACGCTGCTCCTCATGCTCGCTTCGCTCCTCCGGCCCGACGACGGGCAGGTGCGGATCGCAGGCGTCGACCCCGTGGCCGATCCGGCGGGGGCGCGGCGACTCCTCGGATGGATGCCGGACTCGCTCGGCGCGTGGCCGAGCCTGACGGCGCGCGAGGTGCTCATCGCGACCGCGCAGTTGTACGACCTGTCCCGTGTCGACGCTCGCGAGCGCGCCGACCGGCTCCTGGATCTCGTCGACCTGACCGCTCTCGCGGGATCGGCCGCGCGCGTCCTGTCCCGCGGGCAGAAGCAGCGCCTCGCGCTCGCGCGGGCGCTCGTCCACGAGCCGCGCGTGCTGCTGCTCGACGAGCCGGCGTCGGGCTTGGACCCGCAGGCGCGCATCGCGCTTCGGGTGTTGCTGCGGCGACTGGCGGACGAGGGCCGCACGATCCTCATCTCGAGCCACGTGCTGTCCGAGCTCGAAGAGGTCGTCGACGACGCCGTGTTCCTGCTCGACGGGCGCACCGTCGGGCGCGATCGCGTCGCCGCGGCGACCACGCGCGTACGGCCGTGGCGCGTGCGCGTCGCCGCCGACGCGTCGCACGGCGCCGGCTCCGATCGGGAGTCCGTCGCCGCGGCGCTGGGGCGCGCGAGCGGCGACGTCGGGGTCGATCGCCGCGACCTGCTCGTGCCCTTCGCGGACGAGTCCGCGGCCGTCGCCGGTCTGCGCGCGCTGGTGGGAGCCGGCATCCCGATCGTCGAGTTCGCGCCCGCCGTGGGCGACCTCGAACATGCCTTCCTCGACCTTCGAGGGGACGCCGCGGCCGAGGGGAGCCCCGAATGAACCCGCGCCGTCTCGCCACGGTCGTCGGCATCGATCTGCGTCAACGCGTCAGGTCGATGGCCTGGTACATGCTCCTCGGCATCTTCGCCGTGATCCTCCTGGCGCTCCTGCTGATGTCGTTCTCGGCCTTCTCGTTGAACAGCGGCGGCAACGGCTGGTTCTACTCGATCGTCATCATGTTCGTTCTGCTGCTGGTGCTGTTGGTGTCGCCCACGCTGAGCGGCAGCGCCGTCAATGGTGATCGGGATGCCGCGACCCTCGCGCCCGTGCAGGTGACGCTGGTGACGACGGCCGAGATCGTGCTCGGCAAGTTCCTGGCCGCGTGGATCTCGGGGCTCGCGTTCCTCGTCGTCGCTCTGCCGTTCGTCGTCGTCGCGACGCTCGCGGGCGAGCTGAATCCGGCGGTGATCGCGTCGTCTCTGGGCATCCTGGTGCTCGAGGTGGGCGTGGTCGCCGCGATCGGCGTCGGGGTCAGCGCGATCGTCGCTCGGCCGGTCTTCTCGGTGGCCACGACGTATCTGGTGGTGGCGGCGCTGACGGTCGGGACGCTCATCGCGTTCGGCCTGGGCGGCGCGGCGCTGCGGTCGGAGCAGACGGTCACCACGCGCGATGTGAACTGGGAGGCCGTGCCCGCCGGCTGCGATCCGTACCTGCCCGATGACGGCATTCAGTGCCCCACCGTGGAGGAGATCGGCTGCACGACGTCGTCGTACACGAGCGAGGTCCCGCGCTTCGATCGCGTGTGGGGTTTCCTCACCGCCAACCCGTTCGTGATTCTCGCCGACGCGACGCCGCCGACCTACGACGCCTACGGCAACCCGTCCGACCTGTTCTCGCAGATCGCGTCGGGAGTGCGCCTGGCGCAGATCCCGCCGGAACCGGAGCTCGAGTACGACTATTGCGCGAGTACGCCGCAGGGCGACGACTCCGTCGAGGACCGCACCGAGGGCACCGTGCCGAGCTGGTTCGTGGGGCTGTTCGTGCAACTGCTTCTCGGTGCCGGGCTCCTCGCGTGGGGGATCGCCCGCACGCGCACGCCCGCGCGGCGGCTGCCTCCGGGCACGCGGATCGCCTGAGGCCCGCGGCCGGGGACGCGCCCTCAGCGCAGTCGCGCGTCCAGGGCGACAGCGTCGTGCGGTGCTCGTCCGCGCGCGTCATTGTCGAAGTACACGTACACGTCGCGCGGCATCCCGTCTCCTCCCGCACCGGACTGCCACCGGCGGACGCGATCGGCCCAGACGTCGAGCTCTTCGTCGGTGTAGCCGCTGGCGTACAGTTCGGTCGACCCGTGCAGGCGGACGTACACGTGATGGGCGGTGACGGCGTCGAACGCGGGCCAGCGTCCCGCGGTGTCGGCGAGCACGAGCGCGACGTCGTGGGCGCGCAGGATGTCGGCCACCCGCGGATCGGCGAAGGAAGGCGAGCGCGGTTCGAGCGCGTGGCGCAACGGCCGGTCGTCCTCGATGTCGAGCCACGCTCGTCCATCCAGGCGGACGTCGTGGTCGCGGGCGAGCGTCAGTGCCGCACCCGTGGTGCGGGGGAGCGTGGCGAGGAAGTCATCGAGGATGCCGGGGTCGAACTCGATCCGCTCCGGTAACTGCCACAGGAGGGGACCGAGCGTCGGGCCCAGCGCCAGCACCCCCGAGGCGAAGAAGTTCGCGAGCCCGACATGCGCGTTCCGGAGCCGCAGCATGTGCGTGACATACCGCGAGCCCTTCACCGCGAAGACGAAGTCTTCCGGCACCTCGGCACGCCACCTCTGGTAGCTCTCGGGCCGCTGCAGCGAGTAGAACGATCCGTTCAGTTCCACGCTCGGCAGGCGCTCGGCGATGTACTCGAGCTCCCGCCGCTGCACGAGGCCGCGGGGATAGAAGTCTCCCCGCCACCTCGGGTAGCGCCAGCCGGAGGTGCCGACGAAGGCTGTGCCGGTCAGGCGTGACCTTCCGCTGCGGGAGCGTCGTCGTCCAGCGCGTCGCCGGTGTGGTCGTCGAGATCGACGTTCTCTTCGGCTTCGGCGGCATCCTCGCGGACGTCGTCGGTGACGGCGTCGGTGGGTGCGCCGCTGTCGGCGCGTGCGTCGTCGGCGTGGCGGGTGGGGAGATCAGGAGTGCTCATGCCGCCACGCTGCCCCATCGCTGCGCGACGGGCGACCCGCTTGACAGGCGCAGAGCCGCTAGTCGGTGGCATCCGGGAGCGACAGGTCGGCCGCAGGCCACCCCGGAAGCGGGTCGTCGAAACCCGTCCAGGCTTCGGGTCCGGCCGCGAGCTCGTCGTCGGTCAGCGCGGCCATATCGAGAACGTGGCGAAGACGCGGTTCCGAGAGGTCGAGGCCGGTGAACGCGATCTCCTGCCCGAGCCCCATGCGACCGTCGTCCGTGCCGATCGGCTCGATCCACATCGCCGACCCGACGTGTTCCCAGCGTGCCAGGATGCCGGGGCGCGAGGCCAGGCGGCAGAATCCGGCGGAACGGATGAGGCGTCCCGCGGCTCCGTCGTCGAGGCGGTCGAGCGCCGTCTGCAGACGGGCCGGGTGGAAGGGGCGCACCTGGTCGTAGCGGAGAGTGCTCACGCGGTTGTCGCGCATGTACGGGTCGTGTTCGTCGTTGAGGGCGCGGACCCAGCCCGCGCGCTCGAGGATCTCCGTCTCATCGTCTCGCGTAGTTCCGACGTGCAGGTCGGCGCGCGGGTCGCGCGTGAGCCGGAGAGTGGCGCCGGGGTTGAGGTGCGAGGCGAGCGCCATCTGCACGGCGAGGGCAGCCGTGGGCACCTGCTCCCAGTTGACCCACACGATGCGGGTGGCCAGCTCCAGCGCGAGCGCGGCCTGGCGCGCCTGCGCGCCGACGTCGCCGCGCGTGTCGCCGGGAGGGGCGGATGCCACCAGGGGAGCGTCGTCGAGGAGATCGCCGATCATGTGGCGCGCGTCGACGACGCACACCGCCTCGACATCGACCCCGCCGCGCGCACTGATCGCGTGGATCAGATCGACGTCGGTGCCGAGGTCGACCACGACGTGTTCGTCGCTGCCGCGGGGGCGCGGGTGGGGGAGCGCGTGTGCGGCGCGGAGGTCGCGGTAGCGGAGCAGGTGCAGCGGTCGCGCGAGAGTGGCGGCGGTCCGCTCGGCGTAGGCCTGGCGTTCCGGTGCGCACACACCCATCGTCGCGATCGTCTTCTCCACGGCATCCGCCTCTCGTTTGTCGGGAATCGAGGCACAGCCTATCGTGTTGTTGAGAACGGTTATCAACAGGAGGATGCCATGAAAGTCCGCAACTCGCTCAAGTCGCTGAAGAACCAGCCCGGTGCGCAGGTGGTGCGCCGGCGCGGGCGCGTGTTCGTCATCAACAAGCTGAACCCCCGCTGGAAGGGCCGCCAGGGATAACGGAAACGACAACCGTTCCCGATTACCTGAACACATTGCAATTCGTTTATGCAGATGGTGCTCTGGAGGTGTGGACAGGATCGCGGGACTCGACGAAGCCGCTGAGCTGTTCAAGGTCCTCGGCAACGAGTCGCGTCTCGCGCTCGTCTGGCTGCTGAGCCGCGAACCGCTCACGGTCGGTGCGCTCGCCGCTCGAACCGGCCTGTCGCAGCCCCTGGTGTCGCAACACCTGCGGACGCTGCGCCAGGCGGGTCTGGTGAGTTCGGAACGCGAGGGGAAAGAAATCCGGTACGCCCTCGCCGACCAGCACGTCGCTCACGTCGTGCTCGATGCGATCGCCCACGTCCAAGAACCGAAGGATCAGGGGAACGAGCGATGAGCACCACCGAAACACACGCCGAGCACACCGTCACCGAGCACGCGCACGGCGACGACTGCGGCCACCAGAAGATCGAGCACGGCGACCACGTCGACTACGTGCACGGCACCCATCATCACGCTCTGCACGGCGACCACTACGACGAGCACGAGTCCAAGGCCGAACACGGACTCGACGAGCACGCACACGGCGACGATTGCGGTCACGAGACGGTCCCGCACGACGATCACGTCGACTACGTGCACGACGGGCACCGCCACGCCCCGCACGACGACCACTACGACGAGCACTGAGTCTCGCGGAGAGGTGAGGAAGGTCCGATCTCCCGTTGGGGAGACCGGGCCTTCGCCTTCCCACCGTCCGTGAAGGGTCGTGCCGCCGGGGCTCGATGGTGCGGAACGCGTGCCGCAGGAGATCGCGATGGTCGACGGTGACCGGGTCTCGTGTACGGGCGCCGACGTGCGTGCGGCGCTCGTCAGCGCGGCGTCCGGGACCACCGCCTCCAACGTGAACGCAGAAATGCCGTCAATAACTCTATTAGCGTTAAAGTTAATAAGGGAGGCGCGGTGGCAACGTACGTGGAGCGAACCTGGGCACCCTCCGGCGGTGGACAGCTCAGCAGGCGTGATCGCGCGCCCGGACGCTATCTCGCTTACGTCCCCGATGAGCTTGGGGCACATCTCCCGAACGTGGGGGAGGAGGCGCGGAGCGCCGCCGCTGACGCGCTCGTGGCGCTCGCGCGCGCGGACGAGCGCTTGGGGACGCGGGCCGCTTACCTCTCGCATCTGCTCGTTCGCTCCGAGAGCATCTCTTCGTCGTGGATCGAGGGCAATCGCGTGACTCCGAAGCGCCTCGCGATCGCCGAGTCTCTCCATCATGGTTCGCGCGTCGCGTTGGACGTCATCGCCAACGTCCGCGCCACGGAGGATGCCGTCGCCGCGCTCGCCGACCGGAAGCGCCGCATCTCCGTCGACGACATCGAGAAGCTTCAGCACCTTATCGAGCCTGCCCTGCTGCGAGGGCTCCGCACCGAGCAGAACTGGGTGGGAGGTTCGGGCTGGAGTCCGATCCGCGCCGAGTTCGTGCCTCCTCCCGAGACGGAAGTGCACCGGCTCGTGGCCGACCTCGCGGCTTTCGTGACCCGGACCGAGGGGAACCCCGTCATCAGGGCGGCGATCGCGCACGCGCAATTCGAGACGATTCATCCGTTCATCGACGGCAACGGGCGCACGGGGAGAGCGCTGATTCACACCGTGCTCCGCCGGTCGGATGCGCTGCGCTCGATCCTGATCCCGATCAGTACGGTCTTCGCCGGTGACACGGGCGCCTACATCGCCGGGCTGACCGCCTACCGCGCGGGGCGACTCGACGAATGGATCGTATCCTTCGCGCACGCCAGTGAGCTCGCGGCGGAGAACGCTGTTCGCCTCGCGGAGGATGTCGCGGACCTCGACGAGCGGACGTTCCGCAGGCTGCTCGACCACCGCCGGGAACGCGGGACGACTCCGGTCGTTCCGCGAAGCGATGCGGTGGTGCGAAAGGTTCTGGATCGGCTCGCGGCCGAGCCGGTCGTCACTCTTCGCAGCGTCGCCGAGAGATACGGGGTTTCGACGACGGCGGCGCACCGGGCCTTGTCCGAACTTCAGGACGCGGGCATCCTGGCCCGCACGAAAGATCAGCGCGGCCGCGTCGTGTGCTGGAGCGCCGACCGGCACCTCGGCCTCGTGGCGCTGACGGAGCGGAGCAATCGCATCGGAGCGGGCGACACTGCTGGACGCCGACCGCGCAACGCGCCGGCGGCGCCGGACATCGAACAGGTCGGAAGGCTGCGCGGCATCGAGCCGTAGATCGCTCGGCGAAGTGGACGCGACGGCGGGAGTCGAACCCGCCACGCCTTCGGTTATGAGCCGAGGCCCGGGACCGCCCGGATCGCCGCGATGTGTCTCCACGCTAAGCGCGTGCCTCGCCACCGCCAATGACCGTTGCGAGAGATGACGGGATGTGTCTCCGTGTGGCGCAGGGAAGGGACGGTCAGTGAGCCCGGCGCCCCTCGAGGATGGCTCGCGTCGAGTGCTCGAGATGTGCCCGCACCGCCCGCTCCGGGTCGGTCAGCGCTTCCTCGACGTAGGCGCGGTGCTCCGTCGTCAGGGCGCCCGGTGCGTAAGCGGGTCGGACGTGGGTGAGCAGCAGGTGCATCTCGGAATCGAGGCGGCGGTACTCCTCGGCGATGCGGGGGGAGTCGGCGGCGTCCACGAGAGCCCGGTGCACGCGGGCGTGCGCCTCGAGGGTGGCGGGCCAGTCTCCGGATGCCTCGGCCGCAGACAGGGCGTCGAGTGCGGCGTCGACATCGGGAGGGCGGATGCCGCGGCCGCGCACGATCCGCAGGGCCTCGGTCTCGAGCGCGCAGCGCAGGTGCTGCAGGGCGACGAGCGCGGCGTCGTCGAGGAGTGAGACGCGGACGCCGCGATACGGCTCGGCGGTGACCAGCCGCTCGGCCGTCAGCGTCGCGAGCGCGGTGCGAGCCGTGTGGCGGGAGACGCCGTGGGTCGCGCTCAGCTCCTCTTCGCGCAGCGGCGTACCGGGGGAGAGCTCGCCCGACAGGATGCCACGACGCACCGCGTCTGCGACGACGTCCGCCGCGCGCGGACCCGGGGTGCCATCGGGGCGCGTTGCACCACGCGCCGCGCGTACGCCGGCGCGCGATGCGGCCGCCTGACCGGTGGGCTGGCGGGGCGGCAGCATCGGGGGATCACGCCGGGGTCGTGGCATCCGGAACCTCCTCACGCCGACGAGACGGAGCCGACACCACGGCGAGGCCCACGGCGATGAGCGCGAGGCCGGTGGCGCTCACGGGCGTGAGCTGTTCGTGCAGCACGAGGAGTCCGAGGAGCGTCGCGCCGAGCGGCTCGGCGAGGGTCAGCGTCGACACGGTCACGGCGGTCAGGCGCGCCAAGCCCCACCCGAACAGCAGGTACGCGACCGCGGTCGTCACGATCCCGAGCCACAGCGCGAGCGCGAGTCCGTTCGGGGTGAGCAGCCACGACGTCCCCGCGGTGAGCAGCACCGGGACGCTCGCGACGGCGGCCACGCCGAAGACGGTGCCCATGACCCGTGTGGAATCCCACCCCCTCTCGATCAGCGCCTTGCCGCACACGGTATAGAGGGCGTACGACATGCCCGCACCCGCCGAAGCGAGCAGGCCCCCCGGGGCGAGAGCGCCGCCGCCGCCGGTCACCCCCGACACCAGCACGACGCCGGTGAGGGCGATCGCGGTGGCGAGCACCCAGCGGCCCGAGGGTAGGCGGCGCGAGCGGATGGCATCCACGATTCCCGTCGCGATCGGCGCAGAACCGAGGGCCACGACAGTGCCGATCGCCACGCCGTTCTCTCGCGTGCCGAGGAAGAACAAGGGTTGGTAGGCGAGCACTCCCACGGCGGCGATGCCGACGAGCACTGCCGTGGACCCGCGTGACGCGGCCCTTCGCGGGCGGGACGACCGCGCGCGCGAAAGTGCGATGAGGCCCAGGATGCCGCCGCCCACCACGATGCGCGCGGCGCCGACGGCCAGCGGAGAGGCGTCGACACCGGCGAGAGCCTGCGCCGTGCCCGTCGTCGCGAAGCACAGGGCGGCAGCCAGAACGGCGAGCGCGGGCAGCATGGATGAATTGTTACACAATCCCGGTGATGAGCGTGGCGCGGGAGAGCGTTGCGCCCGTGCCGGGGGTGGCCGAAGCGGCTCACGACGCCAGGTAACGTGGGGTCATGGCGATGACGGCGGGGCGGGGCGTTGTGGCCCTCGGTGCCGTCGCGGTGCTCCTCCTGATCGGCGCCGCACTGGCGTTCTTCGTCGATCCCTTCGCCCGGACGCCGCGCGAGGTCGATCCGGTCGCGGAAACGGTCGCGAGAGTGCTGCTGGTGCTCGCCGTCGCGTGGGTCGTGATCGGAATGCTCGCCGCTCGCACGCGCCTGGTCGGAAGGCCCGGTGCCGCCGCAGCCCGTGCCACGTGGATCGCCTCGACACGGCCCTGGCGCGCGCGCGAGTCGACGCTCGGCGTGCTGCCGCTGGACCGGTGGTTCATGATCGTGATCCCCGGCGGCCTGCTCGTGGCCACCCGAATCGTTCAGGCGCCGCGCGAAGGATTCGGAAGCGTGGTGCTCGCGATCGCGGGATGGCTCGTCTTCGCGGTGGCGGTGCGGTTGCTGCTGGGTGCGCGGTCACCGTGGCCCATCATCGCGGCCGTCGGCGGCGCGCTGGTTCTGCGGTGCATCGTCACGCTCGCGGCCCTGGCCTTCTCTGGCCCGGGCGGCGCCTGGCACGACCTGTGGTCTCTGCCGGCCATCCGGATCGTCTACCTCACGGTCGCCTTCGCCCTCGTGGCGTGGGTCTTCGTCGTCGCGGGCTGGTCGCTCGGCCCGCAGCTGGGCCCACGTCGCGCGGCCGGTGTCGCGCTCGCCGGCGTGGGAAGCGCCTTCGCGCTGCCGGCGATCACCGCCGTCGTCATCGGCACCGGCGATGCGCTGCGCTCGTGGAACGCCCAGGTCGGGGTCCTGCCGTGGCACCTGGCCAGCCTTTCCGGCATGTACGAGGAGCGGTTCCCGACGGTGATCGCCGCCACCGTGGCGGGCCTCGGCAGCCTGCTGATGGTCGCCGGCATCATCTTCGCGCTGCCGTTGCGCGAGCGCGAACGCCGTCGTCGACCGTCGTCGGTGTGAACCTCAGCCGGCGAGCGTGCGGTCGAAGGGACCTCCGCGTCGAATGTCGCGCACCTCTTTGCCGAGCGGCATGAGCGAGACCGGAACCAGCTTGAAGTTCGCGATGCCGAGCGGGATGCCGATGATCGTGAGGCACAGCGCCAGCCCCGTGACGATGTGGCCGAGAGCGAGCCACCACCCCGCGAGGATGACCCACACCACGTTGCCGAGGAACGAGCCCACCCCGGCGGTGCGTTTGGACACGATCTCGCGACCGAACGGCCACAGGGCGTACAGCCCGATGCGGAAGGACGCGATCCCCCAGGGGATTGTGACGATGAGGATGCAGAGCACGACGCCGGCCGCCAGGTAGCCGAGGAACAGCCAGAATCCCGAGAGGACGAGCCAGAGGACGTTGAGGATCAGGCGCATGCACCGATTCTCTCGCGTCGGGGCTGTGGCATCCGGAGCTTGAGAAAGAGATCGGGGCGCAAGCGGCTGCCGCGCGTCCTGGTGAGCGCTACTCTGACGGCAACCGCAACCGGAGGAGAGACCCATGAGCGATCACGTCGCCGCCACGCCCGAACGTCGCGTGCTGTCGAGCTTCACCGATTACACCGGCGCGCAGACGGCCGTCGATCGCCTCGCGGATGCCGGGTTCCCGGTCGAGCACACCTCGATCGTCGGTCACGGCGTGCGCATCGTCGAGCAGGTCACCGGCCGCATGACCCGCGGACGGGCGGCGGGATACGGGGCGGCCTCCGGTGCCTGGTTCGGGCTGCTCATCGGCCTGATCCTGGGTCTTCTCGTCCCGTTCGGGTCGTGGCTCGTGCTCTTGCTGTGGGGCCTCGTGCTGGGCGCGGTGTGGGGCGCGGTGTTCGGTTTCGCCGGGCACGCCCTGACCGGCGGCCGCCGGGACTTCTCGTCGGTGCAGGGTCTCGAGGCCGAGCGGTGGGATGTCATGGTGGATGCCGAGCACCTCGGGCGCGCGCAGTCGCTGCTGTCGTCGACGCCGCCGACTCCCGCGGCCTGAGGCGCCCCTGCCGTCGCCGCTCCCGCGACCTGACGGTCGACTGCCTCCGCCGCTCCCGCGACCTGACGGTCGACCGCAGGGCCGGGCCACCGTGTCGGAGGCCACGCCTAGACTTGTGGCGCCATGACCGACGCCTCCACGCCCCTCATCGTCGGTGCCTCCGCACCCTCGGACGCCCGACCCGACGCCGACCTGCTCGAAGGGCTGAACGGGCCGCAACGCGAGGCCGTGACGTATCGCGGTCAGGCGTTGCTCATCGTCGCGGGTGCCGGGTCGGGCAAGACCAGCGTGCTCACCCGACGCATCGCGTCCCTGCTGCGCACGCGCGAGGCGTACCCGAGCCAGATCCTGGCGATCACGTTCACCAACAAGGCCGCCGGCGAGATGCGCGAGCGGGTCCACCAGCTGATCGGCCAGCGCGCCGACGGCATGTGGATCTCGACCTTCCACTCCGCGTGCGTGCGGATCCTGCGACGCGAGGCGCAGCAGTTCGGCTTCACCAAGGCGTTCACGATCTACGACTCGGGCGACTCCCGCGCGCTCATCAAGCGCCTCGTGAAAGAGCACGAGGGCGACGCGTTCGGTCTGACCCCCGCCGGCACGCAGAGTCGCATCTCGAAGCTCAAGAACGAATTGGCCGATGCCGAGTCCTACGCGCGGCAGGCCAACACGAGCGACCCCGCCGAGCGCGTCTTCATCGAGATCTTCGCCGCCTATCAGCGCGAGCTGCAGCGCGCGAACGCGTTCGATTTCGACGACCTCATCGCTCAGACGGTCTACCTCTTCCGTGCTTTCCCGCAGGTGGCCGACGTGTACCGCAAGCGGTTCCGCCACATCCTGGTCGACGAGTACCAAGACACCAACCACGCGCAGTACGCCCTCATCCACGAGCTGACCCGCCCGCCGGGCAGCGACGCCGAGCCGATGTCGGCGGGCGGCATGATGATCTTCCAGGCCGAGCCCGCGGCCGAGAGCGGTGCGTCGCTCACCGTCGTCGGTGACTCCGACCAGTCGATCTACGCGTTCCGCGGCGCCGATATCCGCAACATCAGCGAGTTCGAGCGGGACTATCCCGGTGCGAAGGTCGTTCTGCTCGAACAGAACTACCGGTCGACGCAGAACATCCTGTCCGCCGCGAACGCGGTGATCTCGAACAACTTCGACCGCAAAGACAAGAAGCTGTGGACCGACGTGGGCGCCGGTGACCCGATCATCGGGTTCACCGGGTACTCGCAGCACGACGAGGCGCAGTTCGTCGCCGACGAGATCGAGGCCCTCCACCGCAAGGGCGTCGACTACGCGCAGATGGCGGTGTTCTACCGCACGAACTCGCAGTCGCGTGCGCTGGAAGAGATCTTCATCCGGTCGGCCGTGCCGTACAAGATCATGGGCGGCACCAAGTTCTACGAGCGCGCCGAGATCAAAGACGCGCTCGCCTACCTCGTGGCCGTGGCCAACCCCGCCGACGAGATGGCCCTGCGCCGCATCCTGAACAAGCCCCGCCGCGGGATCGGCGACGTCACCGAGACGGCGATCGCCCGCTACGCCGCCGAGCACGGCATCACCTTCCGCGACGCCCTCGCCAACTCCCCGCAACTGGGGGTCGGTCCCAAGCTGCAGAAGGCGATCGACCAGCTCGACGCGGTGCTAAGCGAGGCCTCCGCCCTGATGCTCCCGGCATCCGGCGAGCTCGCCCCCTCGACCGCTGTCACCGAGGGCCTGACGCTGCTGCTCAACAAGAGCGGTTACTTCGATGCTCTGCGAGCCAGCCGTGATCCTCAGGACGAGGCGCGCCTCGAGAACCTCGACGAGCTCGTCGCCGTCACGCGAGAGTTCGCCCGCAACAACCCCGACGGCACGATCATCGACTTCCTCACCGAGGTGGCGCTGGTGGCGGATGCCGACGACCTCGACGACGCGTCGGGCTCGGTCTCGCTCATGACCCTGCACACGGCGAAGGGCCTCGAGTACGACGCGGTGTTCCTCACCGGTGTCGAGGAGGATCTGCTGCCGCACCGCATTTCGGCCGGTGAACCCGGCGGACCGCAGGAAGAGCGACGCCTGTTCTACGTGGGCATCACGCGGGCGCGCAAGCGTCTACACGTGTCGCTGGCGATGACGCGCGCGCAGTTCGGCGAGGTCACGGTCGCCATGCCGAGCCGCTTCCTGCAAGAGATACCCGCCGACCTCATCGACTGGCGTCAGTCGCCGGGCGATGTCAACGGCCGCGGCGGTACCCAGTCCCGCGCCCTCAACGCGCGGGGCCGCCGCCCCGGCCAGGGCGGGACGAGCGGCAGCCGGTACGGCGACGACCTCGTCCCCCTACCGAAGCGCGCGCCGGCCGACCCGAGCAAGTTCCCCAACCGCATCCCCGCCAAGGTGCGCGACAACGGCGACATGGAACTGGCCGCCGGGGATCGCATCCGCCACGACGACTTCGGCGAAGGGCGTGTGGATGCCATCACCGGTGAGGGCGCGAAGCGTGTGGCGCACGTGCGGTTCGACACCGTCGGAGCGAAGAAGCTGCTCGTCAAGATCGCGCCGATCTCCAAGCTGTGAGGCGGCGGGCGACACGCCGGTGTGGGGCTCGCCACGGCTAGGGTCGAACAATGGCACTTTTCTCGCGCCGCAAGAATTCCGATTCCGGTGATGTATCGGCCCACCGCCCCGAGGGTGTGATCGAACCGGGGGAGCAGCCCGTCGATCCCTCCGGCCCGGACGACGCGACCGTGTCGGACAGCACCGACGCCGAGGCTGCTCCGGTGCCGAACGTCACGATCTCGACTTCTTCGTTCCGGGGCGTGGGCGCTGTCGACGCGACCCCCGCCGCCGACGCGGCGCCCCCGGTCGCCGCGCGACCGTCTGCTCGTCAGCCCGGGCCCATGGAGGCGCCCGAGGGATTCGAGTCCATTCCCGGTCTGCGCGACAACGCGTTGCTGGCCACCGCCCTCGGGGAGATCAGCGGCCAGGCCGAGGCCGCGCAGCTCCTCAACGTCGCGCGCCAGCTGCTGCAGGGACACGTCTTCCTGCGCGTCAAGGGCGATGCGCGAGCCCTCCTCGCCGAGGGCAAGGACCTCCCGCTCGCCATCGCCACCCGCGGCGAAGAGCAGCTCGTCCTCGCCTACAGCAGCGGTCAGGCGCTCACGCAGAGCGTCCAGGCCGACGGCGATCGCGACACCTCCGCGATGGGGCAGCCCGTCATGGCCCTGCTGCGACACGTCCTCGGCGGCCCCTATGCCGGCGTCGTGCTCGACCACGCGTCCGGCGACGCCCGTGCCGTGCTTCCCACCGCCCTGCTCGAGCGCATGGTGTCCGAGGCCGACCCCGACCTGCGCATCAAGACCGCGCTGAGCGAGAAGCGCACCGAGTCCACGGCATCCACGGTCGTCGACGCGATCCTCGCCGGTGCGCCGCTGTGGATCGCCGTGAATCAGGCCGCCGAAGACGGGCGCGTCGGCGTCGCCGAGTCGCGGACCGCCACGGGCGAGCGCTACCTCGAAGTGTTCTCGCACCCGCTCGAGCTGCTCGCCCTCGGACGCGGGGATCAGCCGGTGCCCCTCAAGATCGAGCAGCTGGCCAAGGCCATCGCCGGTGACGACGGGCTGACCGGCCTTCTCGTCGACCCGGCCGGGCCGTGGATCCGGCTGAACCGCGACGACCTCGCGGGCGTGCTCGAACTCGCCGAAGCGGCGCAGTAGCCGCCCGGTCGGGTCTTTACGCCCCGTACAGCTCGCCGACGGGAACGGCGACCGGCAGGACGTTCCCGACGGGGGCGAGCGGACAGGCCCAGGCGGGGTCGTACGCGCACGACGGGTTGTAAGCGAAGTTGAAGTCGATGACGAGGGTGTCGGGCGTAGCGCCCGGGCCGAGGTCGGCGCCCTTGATGGTGTCGAGAAGGTAGCGCCCGCCGCCGTACGTCCCCCCGGGGCGACCGGCCGATGCGTCACGCACCGGCACGAACAGTCCGCCCCCGTACGACGTCAGCCTCCACACGTCGAGCGAGCCGGTGTCGGGGAGTTCGACACGGCCGATGCGTTCGAAGCCGACGTCGCCGTCGGTGCCGGTCGTGGCCACGAAGGACGCCTCGTCGGCCTCCTGCAGCGGCACCTCGAACCGCCATGCCGCGTCGTACGGTGCGAGCGGCAGGCCCGCGAATCCCTCGCGCTGCTCCGGCAGCAGGGGAGTGGCGGGGTGATCGGCGAACAGGGCATCGCGTTCGATGCGCCACAGCTCGTGCGCGTCTTCGGGGTCATCGGCGTCACGTACGGCCGCGTAGAGCGCGAAGATGCGGCGCCGCCAATCGGCGACATCGAGGGCGGTACGGAAGGTCATGTTCCGACTGTAGGCGCCCCGCCGCACCACCGGTCGCCTAGCGCGTGAGATGCCAAGATTTGTCGCCTCGACGCAGGTCGAGGCGACAAATCTTGGCACCTCACGCGCGGGGCGGGGCAGACACGGCGCCGCCGGACCGTTAGCGTCGGGACATGGCATCCCCGCGCATCACGCTCACCGTGCCCGGCCCCGACGGCGATCGCGAGATCGGTCTGTCCAACCCCGACCGTGTGCTGTGGCCCGAGGTCGGGATCACCAAACGGGAGCTGGCGGAGTACCTCATCGCGGTGGCAGAACCGTTCCTCGCGGCCAACGGCGGCCGACCGGTTTCGCTCGAACGCTTCCCCGACGGGGTCGGGGGCGAGAGCTTCTTCTCGAAGAACCCGCCGAAGGGGGCGCCGGAGTTCGTCGAGGCCGTGACCGTGACCTACAACAGCGGTCGGAGGCATCCACAGCTCGTCCTCACGGAGATCGGCTCGGCGGTGTGGGCGGCGCAGATGAACACCGTCGTGTTCCACCCGTGGGCGTCGCTGGCGAGCGACCCCGACCACCCGGTGGAGTTGCGCATCGACCTCGACCCGCAGCCGGGCACCGGCTTCGCCGAGGCCGTCAACGCGGCACACGAACTGCGGGCCGTGCTGCGCGAGGCCGGCCTCGAGGCGTGGGCGAAGACGAGCGGTAACCGCGGCTTGCACGTGTTCTGCCCGATCGAGCCGACCCACGAGTTCCTCGATGTCCGGCACGCGGTGATCGCCGCGGCCCGGGAGCTGGAGCGGCGGATGCCGGATGCCGTGACCACCCACTGGTGGAAGGAGGAGCGGGGCGAGCGCATCTTCGTCGACTTCAACCAGGCCAACCGTGACCGCACCATGGCCGGCGCCTACTCTCCTCGGGCTCTGCCGTCAGCGACGGTGTCGACGCCGGTTGGATGGGACGAGCTGGATGCCGTGGACCCCGCGGCCTTCACGGTGCGATCGGTGCCCGAGCGGCTGGCATCCATCGGCGACCCGTGGGCGGATTTCGCCGCGAAACCGGGCCGCATCGACACGCTCCTGGAGTGGTGGCAGCGCGACCTCGACGCGGGCCTGGGCGAGCTCCCGTTTCCGCCCGAGTTCCCGAAGATGCCGGGCGAGCCGCCGCGGGTGCAGCCGTCGCGCGCCAAGACCCCGGCGGAGTAACCCCTCGCGGCGCCGGTCAGTCCAGGACGTCGCCGAGGTCGTACGCGCCGACCGTCTCGAGCTGCTCGAACGTGCAGGATCGGGCGTCGCGGTCGGGGCGCCAGCGTTCGAACTGCACGGTGTGGCGAAAGCGCATGCCTTCGAGCTGGTCGTACCGGACTTCGAGCACACGCTCGGGACGCAGGCGCACGAACGACACGTCTTTGGATGCCGAGAAGCGTGACCGATCGGTCTCGCCCACGACGGCTTCGCCCTCGGCATCCCGCTCGACGAGCGGTGCGAGTTCGTCGATGAGCTCGAGGCGACGTTTGTCGGTCCATGCGGACACCCCGCCGACGCCGTGGAGGCGGCCCGCGTCGTCGTACAGACCGACGAGCAGCGACCCGACGCCCTGACCGGATTTGTGGATGCGATAACCGAGCGCGACGACGTCGGCGGTGCGCGCGTGCTTGATCTTGAACATCGTGCGCTTGTTCGGTGCGTAGGGCTGCGCGAGCGGCTTGGCCACGACGCCGTCCAGACCCGCACCCTCGAACTCGGCGAGCCAGCGCTGCGCCAGCTCAGGGTCGTCGGTGGTGCGGGTGACGTGGACGGGGTGCGGCACCGATCCGAGAAGGTCGACCAGCTGCGCGCGGCGCTCTGCGAACGGCTCGTCCTGCAGGTCGCGGTCGCCCCGGGCGAGCAGATCGAACGCGATGAACATCGCCGGTGTCTGCTCGGACAGCAGCTTCACGCGCGAAGCGGCGGGGTGGATGCGCTGCGACAGAGCCTCCCAGTCCAGGCGTTGCGCGCCGGACTCACCGCGCGCGACGACGACTTCGCCGTCGATCAGGCACGGCTCGGGGAGCAGCCGGGCGAAGGCGTCGACCAGTTCGGGGAAGTATCGCGTGAGAGGTTTCGCACCGCGGCTGCCGATCTCGACATCGGTGCCGTCCCACGACACGAGGGCACGGAAGCCGTCCCACTTCGGCTCGTACGACAACCCGCCCGCGACCTTGCCGGGTTCGGGGACGGACGGCACGGCCTTCGCCAGCATCGGCGCGGGGATGTCGTACGGCATCGCGTCAGTCCTCGCTCTCGCCCCCGGCGAGGGGAACCGGGTTGCGGCGCTTCTTGCGGCGCGCCCACTCGGCGGGCTCGTCGGGGCCGTTCCAGACGCTGATGATGCCCCACGCCACCGCGGTCAGCGGCACCGCGAGGAGGGTGCCCAGGATGCCGCCGATCGCGGTGCCGCCGGCGAGGACCACGAGCACGACGAACGCGTGCAGCTTCATGGACCGGCCCATGAGGACCGGCTGGAGGAAGTTGCCCTCGAGCTGGTTCACGAGCACGACGATTCCGACGACGATCAGTGCCACGACCCACCCGTTGGTGACGAGGGCCACGAGGGCGGCGAGGATGCCCGCGGTCACGGCGCCCACGATCGGCACGAACGCGAGCAGGAAGACGAGCACGGCGAGCGGCAGCGCGAGCGGCACCTGCAGGATCGCCAGGCCGATGCCGATGCCGATCGCGTCGACGGCCGCGACCGACGCCGTACCGCGCACGTACGAGCCCAGCACCGTCACGGTCTTATCACCGATGCGGCGGGCGCGGTCGTAGTCGCTGCCGCGGAACGGACGGAGCACGAACTCCCACATGCGGGGGCCGTCCTTGAGGAAGAAGAACAGGATCACGACCATCAGCACGAAGCCCGTGATGAACGAGGCCACCGCGCTCACACCGGCGAGAGCGCCCGTGCCGAACTGGGCGCTCGTGACGAAGTCGCCGATACCCTCCAGGGCGGCGTTGACCTGGTCGGGCGGGATCGCGAACGGCAGGGTGTGGTACCAGTCCTGCGCCTGCTGGAAGCCCTCCACGGCCTGCGCGCTGAGGTAGCTCCACTGGTCGATGACGGCATTGACGACGAGCCACCCGAGCGCGCCGAGGACGACGACGACGGCGAGCAGCGTCAGCAACGTAGCCAGCACGGCCGGCACACCCTTGCGGCGCATCCACATCGTGACGGGGCCGAACGCGGAGGCGAAGATGAGCGCCAGGATCAGCGGGATGATGACCAGGGTCACCTGCTGAATCCCCCAGATCAGGCCCGCCAGCAAGATGACGACGATGATGATCTGCACGGCTCGCACCGCGAGCCGTCCGAACCCGTCGGACCACAGGCTGCGCGGCGGCGTCTGCTCGGTGTGGGTGATCGCCGACGCGACGGCGTCGCGGTGCGCGGGACGGCGAGAGAACAGGCTCATGCCACGACGGTAGCGGTGACCTCCGACATCGGCGACGCGGGTTGCGCGCGACCCCGGCGCGGATTAGGCGCCGGGGTCGTGGCATCCGGGATCAGGCGAACGCGCTCATGCCCGTGATGTCGCGGCCGAGGAGGAGCGCCTGCACGCTCTCGGTGCCCTCGTACGTGTGGATGGCTTCGATGTCGGCCATGTGCTGCATGACGCCGTTCTCCAGCAGGATGCCGTTGCCCCCGAGCAGATCGCGCGCGATCGCGGCCACGCGGCGGGCGGCGCGGGTGTTGTGGTACTTCGCGAGCGACGCCTGGGTGGGACGCAGGCCCCCGGAGGTCTCGAGGTCGGCCAGACGACGGCAGTACAGCTGCATCGCGGTGAGCTCGTCGAGCATCTGCGCGAGGCGTTCCTGCACCATCTGGAACTTCGCGAGCGGTTTGCCGAACTGAATGCGCTCGGTGGCATACGTCCTCGCCGCCTCGTAGCACGCGGTCGCGTGACCGAGCGCGGACCACGCGACGCCGGAGCGCGTGGCGAACAGCACCGCCGACGCATCTTTGAAGGTGTGCGTGCCCGGGAGCACGGCATCCGCGGGAAGACGCACCCCGTCGAGGGCGATGTGGGCCTGATGGATGCCGCGCAGCGACACCTTGCCCGTGATGACCGTGCCCGTGTAGCCCGGGGTCTCCTGCTCGACGAGGAAGCAGCGGACCTTGTCGTGGTCGTCGTCGCCCTCGGCATCCACTCGTGCCCAGACGAAGGTGATGCCGCCGGAGGCGCCGTTGCCGATCCATTTCTTCGTCCCGCTCAGCGACCACCCGTCGTCGGTGCGGGTGGCGGTGGTCTCGAGGGAGACGGAGTCGGAGCCGTGATCGGGCTCGGTCAGCGCGAAGGCGCCGAGCACCGAGCCATCGGCGAGGGGCTGCAGCCAGCGCGCCTGCTGCTCGGGGGAGCCGAACATCGCCAGCGTCCGTAGCGCGAGACCGCCCTGCACCGCGAGGGCGGTGGCGAGCGACCCGTCGCCGCGCGAGACCTCCATGTTCACCAGACCCGCAGCGAGCGGCGACGACGCGGGAAGGTCGGGATGCTCGATGCCGTCGGTGAACAGCTCGAGCTCGCCCATGCGCCGGAGGAGTTCGACCGGGTAGGTCGCGGCATCCCACTCGGCCTGCATGCGGGTGCCGACCTCGTCGATGAAGGTCTTGGCGCGGTCCCATGCATCGCGATCGGCGTCGGGGATGTCGGCGAACACCGCGTAGTAGTCGGTGTCACGGCGGCCGAGAAGGTCGTACGAGGCGATGCGCTCGCCGGGGAGTGTGCGGGGCTGGGCGTCGGTGCTCATGTACTCAGTATCGCTCATGGTGGTACTGGGTGTCACGGCGGGCGTGCTGGCGGGGTTTCGGTGTCCAGGACACGCGGATGGGTCTATGTGGCATCCGCGTGTTGTGGACACTGAGTAGGGGTGGGGTCGCGGGCGGCGGTGCTTGGCGACGGTGCGTGGGGTTCGGTGTCCAAGACACGCGGATGGGCGGGCGTCGCGTCCGCGTGTTGTGGACACTGAGTTGACCTGGGGCCCGAGCAGCTGTGGCGCGCGTCGCGTCGCGGCGTCACTGCCGGGTTCGGTGTCCAAAACACGCGGACGGGCCCGGGTGGCATCCGCGTGTTGTGGACACTCAACCCGGGGAGCGCGCAGCGCGGGCGCGACGCCTGGGAGTGAGCGCGCAGCGCGGGCGCGACGCCTGGGAGGGAGCGCGCAACGCGGACGCGACATCCGGCTGGGCGCGGCGCCCGGCTACTGCGGCAGGGTCGCGCGCAGGCGGCGCGTCACCTCGGCGGCCGGCATCCGCCGCGGGAACGCCGCGACGATGAGGTCGTCGCCCGCGGCATCGTCGCCGTCGGGGTGCACGCCGTACCGGCGCAGCACGTCGTCGAGAGCACGGCGGAGAGTGGATGCCGGCACCCGAGCGCCGCGCATGAGCCGGCGCAGCACGTGGTTGTGCACGGCGGTGACGAGGGCCGAGAAGCCGACGGCATCCAGGGGGTCGAGTCCGGGGAGCGCTTCGCGAAGGTACTCGTCGAACAGGCGCTCGTAGCGGAATACCGTCACGATCTCGCGGTCGCGGAGCACCGGCACCTCACGCACGATGGCGTAGCGGCGCCGCGCGAGCTCGGGGTCGGCGGCGAAGTGCCGGAACACCCGCATCGACGCGTCGCACACGGCGGCCCACGGGTCGTCGTGCGGCTGCGCCAGGAACGTGCGCGTCTCGTCGAGGAGCACCTCGTGGTCGGCGAACACCACGTCTTCTTTCCCGCCGAACTGGCGGAAGAACGTCGACCGCGACACCCTCGCAGCCTGCGCGATCTGCTCGACCGACGTCTGGTCGTACCCGCGCTCGGCGAAGAGCGCGATCGCGGCGGCCACGACCGCGGTGCGGCCGGGCGGGGTGGGAGCGTCGGTCATGACCGGAAGCCTACGACCGGGGCACGGGCGGCAGTCCGCGTCACGCGGGAGGAAACGGCATGTCGAGGGTCGATGTGGTCCCGGCGAAGACCAGCGAGGGTGATTTGCCGTGTCGGCCGTGGCGATTTCTCCGCCGGCGTGAGCCCAGGAGGTGCCGCCGTGGCTTGAGTGAGACAACGCGCCGCGTGGGCGCCCGGCGGGCCTCGTGAGGGATGCCACCCCGCCGGGCATGAGCGCCCGTCACGGTGCGTTCGCGCCACCGCAGGAGAAGGGACCGACTCGCATGGACCGCATGACGACCGGGCAGATCGCGCGCCTCGCGCTCGTGGGGGTGGCGACGGCGTGCATCGTCCTCTGGGTCGTCGGGATCATCATCGCGGGCGTCAATTACGCGGAGGCGTTCGCCGCGGCGCGTGCCACGACGGCGGAGGCGACGGTGTCCGAGGACCTCTTCGGCCTGCCGCTGTTCGAAGGAGGGCGCCGTCTGGGGCGCTTCGACATCCGCCCCGGATGGGGGCTGCCCGTGCTGCTCATCGCACCGGCGGTCATCGGTATCGGGCTGTCCTTCATCGCCGCGGCGCGGCAGGGGTCGCGCGCGGAGGGTGCCCGGCGTCGCTGATCTTCTCCTGGACTCGCCGGAAACGCGGCCCGGAGTACCCGTCCCGTTCCACGTCCCCCAGGAACATCTCCACGGGCCGCACCCAGTGCGAGTAGTCGTCGTAGAGCTTGCGGTACGACACGAAGACCTCCTCGGTCTCCGAGTGCCTCGCCATTCCGAACACCTCGTACCGCTGGCCCTTGAAGTGCTCGTAGATGCCGGGCTCTACCTCCACTCGGACTGCTCCTTCCGTGGCGCTTCCCGCGCCTCGCTCGCCGAGTATGGCATCCATGCGGATGGGCCGCTGTACCGGCTGACACTCGACACGCCAGCACGGAACGGGATGCATGCAACGCCGGATGCCACCCCACTCACCCCGCGAATCGGATGACACCCGCGATGACCAGCGTCACCGCCGTCGTCCACAGCGCGATCGCCGCGGCCTGCCACGCGATCACGCGCAGGGGCGGAACGCCGGTGGACGTGAGGGCGGCGGCCGTGAACTGCGTGGGGAGCAGCAGCGGACCGAGGAGGCTCACGCCCGCGGTGCCGTAGCGGTGGTAGGCCCGCTCGAACTTCTGCCGACGCGGGGATTGCGGCTCGGCCGAGCCCCCGCGGCGGGTGGTGACGGCGGTGCGCACGCGAGAGGTGGCCAGCACGACGACCGCGACGCACAGCAGATTGCCGACCGCGCCGGCGATCGCCGCGACGACGGGATGGATGCCGCCGATGATGCCGATCGCTGCGGCCCCCTCGCCCTCGATGAACGGCACCGCACCGGCGAGAGCCACGATGAGGGGCTGCACGAGGTCGGGCACGGCGGCGACGAGATCTTGGAAGCCGAGGATGAGGTCGGACAGGGGGTTCGTCATGGGGTGCTCCGGGGGTCGGTTCGCGGCGGGTTCCGCGGTGATTCCATCCCAGCGACAGCGCTGCGATCGGGGCAGTGTCGCCGCGTCACCGGCATCCCGGAAGAAGTGCCGCCTCACCCATGACGAATGTCACGGCCGTACAGTGGCCGGGGTGAGCACCCCCGCCGCCACCACGTCGTACGCCCGCGATGTCCGGGTGACCTGGTGGTACACGGCCGGGTCGATCCTGCTGTTCCATGTGACGGCGATCGGGATCTGGTCGGTGCCGATGCTCGTGCGTCCGACCCTGCTGCCGGCGCCCCTCGCGATCGGCCTGTTCTTCGCCGGTTCGGCCGCTTCGTTCGCCGCGGCGACCGCTCTCCTCACGCGGTACCGGCGCGAGCCCGTGGACGGCGGGGACGACATCCGAACCCGTCCGCCCTGGGTCCTCGTCCTCGTCGGAGTCGCCGCGGCGACGGCGATGGCGTTCGGCACGGGGTCGGTGGTCCTGGGCACGTGCATCGCGGCCTACATCCTGTGCCTGGTGCGGTGGCGCAACGGCATCCGTCTGCGCCTGGTGACCCTGCTCATGGTCGTCATCGTCGCCGTCTGGATCGTGGATGCCACCCGCGTCACCCCCGCGGGCGACGCCGCCGCCCTGTTCGGGATCGTGCTGTTCGTCGCGCTGCTGCCGACGATCGCGGCGACCTCGCTCTGGTGGTGGGACATCGTGCGCGAGCTCGACCGCGCGCGCCGTGCGGAGGGGCGCCTCGCCGCCGCGCAGGAGCGGCTCCGCCTCGCGAGCGACCTCCACGACCTCCAGGGCCACCACCTGCAGGTGATCGCGCTGCAGCTGGAACTGGCCGAGAAGATGATGGGGCGCGACCCCGAGGCGGCCGTCGAGCAGGTGCGAGCCGCACGCGCCAGCGTCGACGAAGCGCGCCGCGGAACACGCGACCTCGCGACCCGTTTCCGGGGTGTGCCGCTGCCCGACGAACTCGCCAACGCCGCCGACCTGCTCCGCGCCGCCGGCCTCACGGTCGAGCTGCTGATCGACGCCGAGGCCGGCCGCGCGCCGGCTGACGTGCTCGGCCCGGTGATCCGCGAGGCGACGACCAATGTGCTCAAGCACGGCGGGGGAGTCTCGGCATCCCTCGCCCTCGCCCGCCACCGCGGCGAGTGGGTGCTCACCGTCGAGAACGACCTCCCGTCACCCGACTCGCCCGCGGGCGAAGGAGCGGGCCTGGCCGGAATGGCCGAGCGCGTCGGCTCCGTCGGAGGATCGATGGATGCCGCCCGCGCGGGCGACCTGTTCCGGGTCACGGTGCGGGTGCCCGAGGAGGTGCGCGCGTGATCCGGGTGCTCATCGCCGACGACGAGGACATGATCCGCACGGCGCTCGCCGCGCTCCTGCGGCTGGAAGACGACCTCGACGTCGTCGCCGAATGCCGCGACGGCGAGACCGCGCTCGCCGAAGCAGAGCGTCTCCGACCCGACGTGTGCCTGCTCGACCTCGAGATGCCCGGAATGGACGGTGTCGACACCGCCGCGCGCATCCTGCGACGCGTCCCCTCGCGCTGCGTCATCGTGACGCGCCACGCCCGGCCCGGTGTGCTGCGGCGGGCGCTCGGGGCTGGAGTCGACGGGTTCCTGCCCAAGTCGCGACCGGCGGATGACGTGGCCGCGGTGATCCGCGAGGTCGCCGCCGGGCGCCGGTACGTCGACCCCGAGATCGCCGCCGACGCCCTGAGCGACGAACGCAGCCCCCTCACCGACCGGGAGCTCGACGTGCTCCGCGCCGGCGCCCGCGGGGAGACGGTCGCCGAGATCGCGGCATCCCTGCACCTGTCGGCCGGCACCGTGCGCAACCACGTCTCTCGGTGCTGGGCAAACTCGGTCTGGCGAGCCGGCAGCAGGCGACGATTCACGCGCGCGAGCGCGGGTGGATCTGACGCCGGACGCGTCCGGGCCATTCAGCCCCGTCTAGTAGGGTGGACCCCTGGCGAGATCTCTTGATATCGAGAGATTCGTCTCCTCCCACCACCGATCGCCCAGCGAAGGATTGTCCGTGGATCTGTACGAGTACCAGGCACGTGATCTGTTCGAGAAGTACGAGGTGCCGGTGCTCGCCGGCATCATCGCCGACACCCCTGAGGAGGCGAAGGCGGCCGCGGAGAAGCTCGGCGGTGTCGTCGTCGTCAAGGCTCAGGTCAAGACCGGAGGCCGCGGCAAAGCCGGCGGCGTGAAGGTCGCCAAGACCCCCGACGAGGCCTTCGAGGCCGCGCAGGCCATCCTCGGCCTCGACATCAAGGGCCACGTCGTCAAGCGCGTCATGGTCGCCGCGGGCGCCCGCATCGCCAAGGAGTTCTACTTCTCGGTGCTGCTCGACCGCGCCAACCGCTCCTACCTGTCGCTGTCCAGCGTCGAGGGCGGCATGGAGATCGAAGAGCTCGCCGTCGAGCGTCCCGAGGCGCTCGCCCGGGTCGAGGTCGACCCGCTCGAGGGCATCACGCCCGAGAAGGCGCTCGAGATCGCGAAGGCCGCGAAGTTCGACGACGAGCTGGCCCCCAAGGTCGCCGACGTCTTCGTCAAGCTCTACAACGTGTACAAGGGTGAGGACGCCACGCTCGTCGAGGTGAACCCGCTCATCCAGTCCGAGGACGGCGACATCATCGCCCTCGACGGCAAGGTCTCGCTCGACGAGAACGCCGGCTTCCGCCACCCCGAGCACGAAGAGCTCGAAGACAAGGATGCCGCCGACCCGCTCGAGGCCAAGGCCAAGCAGCACGACCTCAACTACGTCAAGCTCGACGGCCAGGTCGGCATCATCGGCAACGGCGCGGGCCTGGTCATGTCGACCCTCGACGTCGTCGCCTACGCCGGGGAGAACCACGGCGGAGTCAAGCCGGCCAACTTCCTCGACATCGGTGGCGGCGCCTCGGCGACCGTCATGGCCGCGGGCCTCGACGTCATCCTCGGCGACGAGCAGGTCAAGAGCGTGTTCGTCAACGTCTTCGGTGGCATCACCTCGTGCGTCGCCGTCGCGGAGGGCATCGTGAAGGCGCTCGAGATCCTCGGCGACACCGCCACCAAGCCGCTCGTGGTCCGTCTCGACGGCAACCAGGTCGAAGAGGGTCGCGCGATCCTCGCCGCCGCCAACCACCCGCTCGTGACCCTCGCCGCCGGTATGGACGAGGGCGCCGACAAGGCCGCCGAGCTGGCCAACGCGTAAGGGATACGAAGATGTCGATCTACCTCAACAAGGACTCCAAGGTCATCGTCCAGGGCATCACCGGCGGTGAGGGCACCAAGCACACCGCTCTCATGCTCAAGGCCGGCACCAACGTCGTCGGCGGCGTGAACGCCCGCAAGGCCGGCACGACGGTCGCGCACAAGGATGCCGCCGGCAACGACGTCGAACTCCCCGTCTTCGCGTCGGTCGAAGAGGCCATCCGCGAGACCGGCGCCGACGTGTCGATCGCGTTCGTGCCCCCGGCCTTCACGAAGGACGCGATGGTCGAGGCCATCGACGCCGAGATCCCGCTGCTCGTCGTCATCACCGAGGGCGTACCCGTCGGCGACACCGCCGAGGCGTGGGCCTACGCGAAGTCGAAGGGCGAGAAGACCCGCATCATCGGGCCGAACTGCCCCGGCATCATCACCCCCGGTGAGGCGCTCGTCGGCATCACGCCCGCGAACATCACCGGCAAGGGCCCCATCGGCCTCGTGTCGAAGTCGGGCACGCTGACCTACCAGATGATGTTCGAGCTGCGCGACCTGGGCTTCTCGACCGCCATCGGCATCGGCGGCGACCCGGTCATCGGCACCACGCACATCGACGCGCTCGCCGCGTTCGAAGCCGACCCCGAGACGAAGGCGATCGTCATGATCGGCGAGATCGGTGGCGACGCCGAGGAGCGCGCGGCCGACTTCATCAAGGCGAACGTCACGAAGCCGGTCGTCGGCTACGTCGCCGGCTTCACCGCCCCCGAGGGCAAGACCATGGGCCACGCCGGCGCCATCGTCTCCGGCTCCGCCGGCACCGCCCAGGCGAAGAAGGAGGCCCTCGAGGCCGCCGGTGTGAAGGTCGGCAAGACGCCGTCCGAGACCGCCGCCCTGATGCGCGAGATCATCGAGAGCCTCTGACGCTCCCGCTCCCGGGCCCGGATGCCATTGGCATCCGGGCCCTTCGCTGTTTCGGGGTGTGCGCTCGACCCGAACGTGCGCTTTCGCCGCGGGCGACGGAGCCCCGCCGACCGGGCCGCGACCAGACGCGAAAGGGGCCCGGATGCCATGGCATCCGGGCCCCAGAGACGGCGCGGGTTAGCCGAGCAGCGACTCCACAGGGCCGCGCGCGAAGAAGACGACGAACCCGGCGGCCACGATCCACAGCAGCGGGCTCACCCGGCGGGCGCGACCCGACAGGGCCTGGACGACGACCCAGCTGACGAATCCCGCACCGATGCCGTTCGCGATCGAGTAGGTCAGCGGCATGACCGTCACGGTCAGGAACACCGGAACGAGGACCGACAGGTCGCTGAGGTCGACGTGACGGATCTGCCCCATCATGAGCGCCCCGACGATGACCAGCGCTGCGGCGGCGATCTCGGTGGGGACGATGCTCGTCAGCGGCGTGAAGAACATCGCGAGCAGGAACAGTCCGCCCGTCACGACGTTCGCGAGGCCCGTCCGCGCGCCCTCGCCGATGCCCGAGCCCGACTCGATGAACACCGTGTTCGACGACGAGGACGTCGCACCGCCCGCAACCGCGCCGATGCCCTCGATGACCAGGGCCGATCGCAGACGCGGGAAGGTGCCGTCGGGGGATGCCAGTCCCGCTTCGCGGGAAAGCCCCGTCATCGTGCCCATGGCGTCGAAGAAGTTCGTGAAGACGAGCGTGAAGACCAGCATGAGCGCGGCCAGTACGCCGATGCGGCCGAACGAGCCGACGAGGTCGACCTGACCGACCAGCGAGAGGTCGGGGAGCCCGACCCACTGCGACGGCAGGGTCGGGACGCTGAGGCCCCACCCGCCGGGGTTGTCTTCCGAACGGGCTCCGAGCTGGGCGATGGCCTCCACGACCACGGCGATCACGGTGCCGCTGAGCAGACCGATGAGCAGCGCGGCCTTGACCTTGCGGACCATGAGGACAGCCGTGATCAGCAGCGTGAGCACGAACAGCGCGGTCGGAATCGTCGCGATCGACCCCTGCACCCCCAGGCCCACCGGGGGCGACGAGAGTCCGGTGGCGGTGACGAGCCCGCTGTCGACGAAGCCGATGAACGCGATGAACAGACCGATGCCGACCGTGATCGCCGTCTTGAGCGCCAGAGGCACGGCCTCGAAGATCATGCGGCGCAGACCCGTGATGGCGAGCAGCACAATGATGAGGCCGTTGATGACGACCAGGCCCATCGCCTCGGGCCACGTGACCCCGCCGACGATGCCGACCGCGAGGAACGAGTTGATGCCGAGCCCCGCGGCGAAGGCGAACGGCAGGCGAGTGACCAGGCCGAACAGCATCGTCATCACGCCCGCGGTGAGCGCCGTGACGGCGGCGACCTGCGGGAAACCCAGCTCATTGCCGGCGACGTCGGGCGTGCCCGACAGGATGATCGGGTTCAGGATGACGATGTAGGCCATCGTCACAAAGGTGACCACGCCACCGCGCACCTCGGCGCCGACGGACGAGCCGCGCGCGGTGATCTCGAAGAACCGGTCGAGCGCGTTCTTCGGTGCGGGGGCGGCGGTGGTCTCGGGAGCGGACGTGCTCATGGAAAGCTCCAGGAAAAGAGGGGAGAGGCGATGCCGGGGAGGGGGAGCGGGCCTATCGTGGGGGACATGCCGCTCTCAGGAGAGTATCTGCCCAGTACCAGCGAATGGGCCCGCACGCAGGCCGAGACCTTCGAGGCCACGGGTGGCCAGGAGGCCGCGGAGCTGCGGGGTGTTCCCATCATCGTCCTCACGACCGTCGGAGCAAAAACGGGGGGCCTGCGCAAGACCGCCCTCATGCGCGTCGAGCATGACGGTCGGTATCTCGTCGTGGCATCCAAAGGAGGAGCCCCCGAGCATCCCGCCTGGTTCTACAACCTCGTGAAGAACCCGCGCGTCGAGCTGCAGGACGGCGACGTCAAGCGCGAGTACGAGGCGCACCAGGCCGAGGGCGCCGAACGTGACGAGTGGTGGGCGCGGGCGGTCGCGGTCTGGCCCGACTACGACGAGTACCAGCGCAAGACCGAGCGCCGCATCGAGATCTTCGTCCTCGAGCCCGTCGACTGACCGCCCCGCCCCGCGTGAGTCGCCAGAATTTGTCGCCTCGGAAGCCCCGTGGGCGACAAATCTTGGCGACTCACGCCACTCGGGCGACTCGGGCGAGACGCGCGAATCGCTCCGCCCGCCGCGCCTGAGGGGCGGTGTCGGACGGCGCGGGTAGGGTCGGTCTGCTCATGCATCGTCTCCTCGTCGCCCTCCTCGCCGCCCTCGACGCGCTCCTGGCCGCCGCGGTCGGCCTCGCCGTCGTGCTGGCCCCGTTGGCGCTCCTGTGGGTGTTCGCGCTGGGCGACGCCGATTGGTCGGCGTTGTGGCCCGCGGCGGCCGCCGTGTGGCACCTGGGGCACTTCGTCCCGATCACGGTGACCCTGCCCGACACGTACCTCGCGGCGACGGGGGTCGACCCGGCGCTCGCGACGTTCACGCTGTCGCTGGCACCCCTCGCTTTCGCGGTGTTCACCGGGCTGTTCGCCGCTCGCTCCGGCAAGCGTGCAGCCGAGTCGGGCGCCGCGCTGACCGGCTGGCTATCCGGGTCGCTCGTCTTCACGGGGCTCGCCGCGCTCGTCGCGGTGTCGTCGTCCGCCCCGCTGGTCTCGTTCGAGGTCTGGCACGCGATCCTGTTCCCCGCGCTCGTGTTCGCCCTCCCGGCGTTCGTGGGCGCCGCCACCGGGGCCTGGCGGGTGGGCGACGACGGTCCGGTCGATCGGCTCCGCGGCTGGCGCGACCGGATGCCGGCATCCTGGGCGCCCGTGCCGACCCTCATCCTTCAGGGCATCGCGGTGGTCGCCCTCGGCCTGATGGCGGTGGGCGGGATCGTCGTCGCGGCGGGTCTTCTCGCGCGGGGACAGCAGATCATCGGCCTGTTCCAGGCGAGCAACGTCGACGCGATCGGTGCGACCGTGCTCGCCCTCGGTCAGCTCCTCTACCTCCCGACGCTCGTGCTGTGGGCGGTGTCGTTCGCCGCCGGTCCCGGGTTCGCCGTGGGCGTCGGCACCGCGGTCACCCCCGCGGCGACGCAGGTGGGGGCGATGCCCGCGATTCCCGTCCTGGGCATCATTCCGGAGGCGACATCGCCCTGGTTGCTGATGCTGGCGCTGCTTCCCGTTGCCGTCGGCGCGCTGACCGGATGGATCCTGCGGTCTCAGTTTCCCGAGCGCGACGGGCACACGCCCGTCGGGCCGCGACTCACCGTGGCGCTGTCTGTCGCCGTCCTGACCGGGGGAGCGGGGGCGCTGATCGCCGTTCTCTCGAGCGGGGCGATCGGGCCCGGCCGCCTGGCCGCGACGGGTCCGGAGCCGGGGCCGCTCGCGCTCGCCCTCGGCCTCGAGGTGCTGGTCGGCCTCGGCATCCTGCTGCTCTCGCCGCGCCCGCCGCGGTCGCGGCGCGGGTCGGCGGAGATCCCCAGCGGCTCACTCACGAGCGAGCGCGAGCGCGAGCGCGAGCTCGACCACGACGAGGCGCGGATGCGATGGTCCGGCTCCGCGCCCGCGGCACCGTTCGCGTGGGCCGTCGGGTCGGCGGATGACCGCGCGCACATCGACGCCGAGGACAAGCCGGCGGGTGACCGCACGCACGCCGCGGAGGCCGATCCACCCGCGGGCCCGCACGCCGACGACGACGTGCAGGCTCGGATCCGCGAGGCGTGGGCGCGCATGGAGCCGCTTCCCCGCGAGTGGGGCGACGGCTCCGGAAGCGACGCGACCGACGGCCGCGACCCGCGCCCCGTAGACTGACCTCCGTGCTCACGGTCGCCGTTCTCATCTCCGGCACCGGCTCCAACCTCCGCGCCCTGCTCGAGGCGGCTGCCGCCTCCGACTTCCCGGCGCGCGTGATCGCGGTCGGTGCCGACCGCGAAGCCGAGGGCTTTGCCCACGCGGAGCACTTCGGCATCCCGACCTTCCTGGTGCCGTTCGACGCCTTCGCGTCGCGGGCGGAGTGGGGCGCCGAGCTCGGTGCGCAGCTGCGCGTGTGGCAGCCCGATCTCGTCGTGCTGAGCGGACTCATGCGCCTGCTGCCGGCCGATCTCGTCGCCGAGTGGGAACCGCGCATCATCAACACCCACCCGGCCTACCTGCCCGAGTTTCCCGGCGCCCACGGCGTGCGCGATGCGCTTCGCGCGGGCGCGACCCAAACCGGTGCGAGCGTCATCGTCGTCGACTCGGGCGTCGACACGGGGCCGATCCTCGCGCAGGAGCGGATCCCCGTCCTCCCCGGCGACGACGAGACCTCGCTCCACGACCGCATCAAGCCCGTCGAACGACGTCTGCTGATCGACGTCGTCCGTCGCATCGCCGAGGGCGACCTCGATCTGGATGCCGTGGCATCCCGCACCCCCTGAACCTCGCGGCGGCCACCCGCCCGCGCCTTCCGAACCCCGACACGAGACACAGGAGCCGCAGCCATGGCCGGACCCCGCCACGACCCCGCCGACTACCGTCCCCGTGACGTCGTCCCCATCCGCCGCGCGCTGGTGTCGGTGAGCGACAAGACCGGACTGCTGGACTTCGCCCAGGCCCTCGCGGGGGCGGGCGTCGAGATCGTCTCGACCGGCTCCACCGCCGCGACCATTCGTGACGCCGGTTTCGACGTCACCGACGTCTCCGCAGTGACCGGATTCCCCGAGTCGCTCGACGGCCGTGTGAAGACCCTCCACCCGAGCGTGCACGCGGGGCTCCTCGCCGACCTGCGCCTGGCCAGTCACGAAGCGCAGCTCGAAGAGCTCGGTATCCTTCCGTTCGAGCTCGTCGTGGTGAACCTGTACCCGTTCGTCGAGACCGTGGCATCCGGAGCCGAGGGCGACGACGTCGTGGAGCAGATCGACATCGGGGGCCCCGCGATGGTGCGCGCCTCCGCCAAGAACCACGCCAACGTGGCCATCGTCGTCTCGCCCGAGTCGTACCCGGCGATCGTCGAGGCCCTGCAGCGCAACGGCGGCACCTCGCTCGTCCAGCGTCGCGAGCTCGCCGCGCGCGCGTTCTCGCACACCGCCGCGTACGACACGGCCGTGTCGACGTGGTTCGCCGAGGGGACGCTCGGCGACGACATCGACCTGCCGGCGCATCTGACCATTCAGGCCGAGCGCCTGTCGACCCTGCGGTACGGGGAGAACTCGCACCAGCGCGCGGCGATCTACACGCGCGTCGGCGGCCACGGCATCGCCCAGGCGACGCAGCTGCAGGGCAAGGAGATGTCGTACAACAACTACGTCGACGCCGATGCGGCCCTCCGCGCTGCGTTCGACATGGTCAAGCCCGCCGTCGCCATCATCAAGCACGCCAACCCGTGCGGTATCGCGGTCACGGCCCCCAACGCGCTCGACCCCATCGCCTCGGCGCACCTGCGCGCGCACGAGTGCGACCCGGTGTCGGCGTTCGGTGGTGTCATCGCCGCGAACCGTACCGTGACGCTCAAGATGGCCGAGAACCTGCGCGACATCTTCACCGAGGTCATCATCGCCCCCGACTTCGAGCCCGAGGCGCTTGAGGTGTTCAAGCTGAAGAAGAACCTGCGCGTGCTGCAGCTGCCCGCCGACTGGCGGCAGGAGCCGATGGACGTGCGCCTGGTCTCGGGTGGTCTGCTCCTGCAGGACGCCGATCGCTTCCCCGACGACATCGAGTCCGTCGCCAAGAACTGGGAGCTCGTCTCGGGCGAGCGGCCCGCCGACGAGGACATGACGAACCTGATCTTCGCGTGGAAGGCCTGCCGCGCGGTGAAGTCGAACGCGATCGTGCTCGCCAAGGGATCCGCGACCGTCGGCATCGGCATGGGTCAGGTGAACCGCGTCGATTCGTGCCGCCTGGCGGTGGAGCGAGCCGGTGACCGTGCCGCCGGCTCGATCGCGGCATCCGATGCCTTCTTCCCGTTCGCCGACGGGCCCCAGGTGTTGATCGACGCGGGGATCTCCGCGATCATCCAGCCCGGCGGTTCAGTGCGGGACTCCGAGGTCGTCGATGCGGCTCGGGCCGCCGGCGTGACGATGTTCTTCACGGGAGAGCGGCACTTCTTCCACTGACGCCGCTTCCGGCGGGGTTTGGGGCGCAATTCGCCGTTTGGGGCGGGGGATGCCGCGCCCCAAACGCCGTTTCGCGCCCGAACCTCGCGTCGCCGGCTCAGGCGCTGAGCGCGATGAGCTTCGCGATCGTGTTGGCGTTGCGTGCGGTGCCGGTCACGCCGAGGCGCTTCTCGAACCATCCCGCCTGCAGCTTCGAACCGCCGATCCCCTCGGGGTAGCGGACGAACACCTCGCGGCCGTCGAGCACGGCCTCCTCGGGGATGCCGCCGGGGAGATCCAGTCTCACCGCGGGGACCGCGTCGAGGAACACCGTCTGCACCCATCGTCCTTCGGCCGCATCGGCGAAAGGATTGCGCGCGTGCGCGTCCGCCAGCTCGGCGTGCGAACGCACGAGCACCGGAAGGTCGAAGCCGAAGCCTCCGCGCACGGCAGCCTGAGTCGTCCCGGCGACCTCATCGCGGGAGCGGCCGCCATGGTCGAGCACGATGTTCCCGGCCACCTGCAGCGTCGTGACCTCACCCAGGCCCGCGGATGCCAGCACCTCGCGTAGCGCGGACATCTTCAGGGCCGTGGGTCCACCGACCCCGCGTAGCAGTGCGACGGAACGCGCCATAGGCGTCAATCTACGCGGAGCGGTGCCGGGGACGCACGCAGACGTCAGGGCCGTACAGACCCAGGAACGACGACACCCGCCCTCGTCGACGAGGGCGGGTGCACTGGGGTGGAAGGGTCAGGCGGCAGCGGCGAGGGGGGCGCGGTGCGCGCTCTCGTTCTGCTGCCAGGTGGCGGCGTCGAGCATCAGACCCGATGACATCGCAGCCTGGTCCGCGAGCTGACGCAGGTACGCGCCGGACAGTCGCTCGGCCTCGGGGCTCACGTAGAGGAATCGCAGCGGGATCGCCGTCTGGATCCAGAGGGTCGTGCGTGCGTGCGAGGCGGCGGCGTCCGTCCACGTGAACGTGAAGGACTCGCTGCGCCGCAGCTTGGTCGAGGTGACGACCTGAAGGTACTGCAGCAGACGGTCGTCGATTTCGATCGGCTGCGGGTCGGAACCGTAGAAGAGCTTTCCCATGGTGACTCCTAGCGTGTGCGGGGGATCAGAGGACGAGGGGGAGGACGGCGCCGGTCGCGCCGACGGAGACCGTGATGGCCGCGGCGACCACGACGGTGGGCATGAGGGGCACAGCCGAGCGGTCCGAGACCGGCTGGAAGGTCGAACGCCGCGCGGGCGTGATGCGCATCCGGGCGAGAAGACGGTGGACCATCGCGGTTCCCTTTCATGCAGTGCGGCGGGTTGCCGGTTGGCTGTCAACCCCGGTGATGATCAACATAGCAGGTAATTAACATCGTTAGTAAACGAGGTTGAGTGTCGTGTTCATTGACATTTGCGAAACCTAATGGTCAGTCTCAGAACTTTAAGGAGTTAGGTATAGTGCTTCGGGGCATGAACAACGTAGGGAGCGGTTCGATGACGGAGGTCGCGGGTGACTCTTCGCCCTTGATGGCGGCGTTAGCCTTCTACATTCGCGAACGCGACAAGGCCGCCGCCCAGGCGCGCAAGCAGCTCGGCGTCAATGAACTCGATGCCAAGGCCCTGGCGTACGTGGGTGCGCACCCGGGCATCCGTCCGTCCGAGCTGGCCGGACATCTCGGGGTCACGTCGGCCGGCGTGACGACGATGGTGGAGCGGCTCGTCCGCCGTGGCATCCTGCGTCGAGAGTTCGATGCCAACGACCGTCGGGTTAACCACATTCACCTGGTCGTCGACCTCGAGAAGGAGCCGTGGTCGCAACTGGCCCGCTTCGACCGGATGTGCGAGCGCATCATCGGGCGCCTCGAGCCGCAGGTGGAGGCCGATCTCGCTGCGTTCCTCACGCACACCACGGAAGCTGCGCGCGACGAGGCGCGGCGCGTCGACGCCGCCGCAGCGAGCGAGTCGTCGGTCGCCTGATCAGTCCTGGGTGCCGCCGTTGCGCTGAGCCATGTGCTCGACGGACTTCGCCTGGAGGAACGCGCACAATGCGGCGGCGTTCTGCAGTTCTCGACACAGGTCGTAGACGGCCTCGGGAGAGAGCTCGGTCACTTCAGGCTGCGCCTCAATCGTGACGCGCCAGTCCGGGGCGCCGGTCTCGATCGGCTGAAGATAGATCGACGTCGTGGCGTTGCGCAGGGGGAAGATCACCAGGCCGCTGTCGCGCCCGTCTACCGGCTCTTGGTCTGCCACGTACGCGGCGCTGGTTCCGTGCGCGCCATCCGCGGCGAATTCGTTGAGCCACACCTGCAACGTTTCCTTGCTGCGAAACGGCACCTTACCCAACCCCTACGACTCCGAGTGGAAGCGCGATCCACCAGGTGAATCGTACGACAATCTGGACTCGGGTCAGCAATACTTCTCGCCGCCGGGAGGCGGGGCGCATCAGGCGGAATCACGCCCCAGCGTCTCGAGCAGGCGCAGCCACACTTCGCTGACCGTGGGGTAGGACGGCACAGCGTGCCACAAACGCTTCACCGGCACCTCGCCCACGACGGCGATCGTCGCCGAGTGGAGCAGTTCGGCGATGTCCGGTCCGACGAACGTCGCGCCGACGAGCACGCCGCGGTCGAGATCGACGACGGCGCGGGCGCGGCCGACGAACGCATCGGACTGCTCGCTCGACCCGGCGACGTGCGCCAGGTCGTAGTCGAGCACGCGGGTGTTCAGGCCCTTCTCCTCGGCCTTCTTGGCCGTCAGACCGACGGATGCCACCTCGGGATAGGTGAACGTCACCTGGGGGACGCCATCGTGGTCGGCGGTGGCGACGTGCGCGCCCCACGGGGCGTCATCGACCTCGTCGCCCTTCGCCCGAGCCGCGATGACGTCTCCCGCGGCGCGCGCCTGGTACTTGCCCTGGTGCGTGAGGAGTGCGCGGTGGTTGACGTCGCCGACGGCGTAGAGCCAGTCGAAGCCGCGCACCAGCATCGTGTCGTCGACGTCGAGCCACGAGCCGGCGTCGAGTCCGATGGTCTCGAGGCCTAGATCGCTCGTGCGGGGGACGCGGCCGGTCGCCACAAGCACTTCGTCGGCCGTCACGGTCGTGCCGTCGGACAGGTCGAGAACGCGGCGCCCGTCGTCGTCGCGGCGGGCGCCCGTGGCATCCACGCCCGTCTTGACGGTCACGCCGCTCTCGCGGAGGGCGTCGGCCACGAGCTCTCCGGCGAACGGCTCGGTGCCCCCGAGGAGCCCGGAGCGGGCGATGATCGTGACCGCGGCGCCCAGGCTGGCATAGGCGGTGGCCATTTCTGCGCCCACCACACCGCCGCCCAGGATGGCGAGGGATGCCGGAATGCTCTGGGCCGCGGTGGCCTCGCGGCTCGTCCACGGTTCGATGTCGGCCAGCCCGGGGATGTCGGGCAGGAGGGCAGCGGAGCCGGTGCAGACGGCGACCGCGTGGCGTGCGACGAGGTCGACGCTCGTGCCGTCTTCGGCGGTGACCCGCACCGTCTTCTCGCCGGTGAGGCGGCCATGCCCCCGAACCAGATCGATGCCGGCGCCCTCGAGCCACTCGACCTGACCGGCGTCGTTCCAGTTGCTGGTCATCGAGTCGCGGCGGCGGAGAACGGCGGCGACGTCGAGGTCGCCGGTAACGGCTTGCTTCGCCCCGTCGACGTCGCGAGCCGCGCGGAGGGCGGCCCCGCTGCGCAGGAGCGCCTTCGAGGGCATGCACGCCCAGTACGAGCATTCGCCGCCCACGAGTTCGGATTCGACGATGGCGGCCGTGAGCCCGACCTGCACGGCGCGGTCGGCGACGTTCTCTCCGACAGGGCCGGCGCCGATGACGATCAGGTCGTATTCGCGTTCGCTCATGCCGCTCACGCTACCCAGGGTCACCGACATCGGCGAGGGGTTGCATCCGTGGGCTCGGCGGCCGGGCTCAAGGCGCGAGAACGGGAAAGCGTGCGCCGACCTCGGCGGACGTGGTTGACGCTGCGTCTGAACCGGTTTAGTGTAGTCTTAACCGGTTTAGAAACCGGATGCCACAGTGAGGTGACGCATGACCGACCAGACCCGACCCACGATCGCCGACGTCGCCCGCCGCGCCGGCGTCAGCAAGGGTCTCGTGTCGTTCGCGCTGAACGGCCGCGCCGGTGTCGCCCCCGACACGCGCGACCGCATCCTCTCCGTCGCGGCCGAGATGGGCTGGAGCCCGAGCCTCCGCGCGCGTTCGTTGAGCGTCGGCCGCTCGTTCGCGTGCGGGCTCGTCATCGGCCGCAGTCCCGACGTGATCGCCGCCGACCCCTTCTTCCCGTCCTTCATCGCGGGAGTGGAAGACGAGTTCTCCGTCTCGGGGCAAGTGCTCGTGCTCGCGGCAGCCACGCCGGGCCGTCAAGAGCAGGAGACCTACCGCGGCCTGGCGGCCGACCGCCGCGTGGACGGCGTGATCCTCTCCGACCTCCGCGCCGATGACCCGCGCATCGACCTCGTCGCGAGCCTCGGGCTCGCCGCGGTGACGCTCGGCGTCCCCGCCGCTCCCAGCCCCTTCACGTCGGTCTCGGTCGACGACGGAGCCGGCATCCGGCTCGCCGTTGACCACCTCGCCGACCTCGGCCACACCGACATCGCTCATGTCGCGGGACCCTTCGCAATGCTGCACGGACGCCACCGCGCAGCTGCGTTCGAGGACGCCGCGCGGGCGCGTGGCATCCGGGCCCGCGTCGTCGAGACCGACTTCAGCGCCGCCGACGGCGCCCGGGCGACCACTTCCCTGCTCGACGCCGACGTCCCGCCCACGGCGATCGTGTACTCCAACGACAACATGGCCATCGCGGGGCTCGGCACGGCGCAGCGTCGCGGCCTGTCGGTGCCCCGCGATCTCTCGATCACCGGCTTCGACGACACCGAGCTCGGCCGTCACCTGTTCCCGGCCCTCACGAGCGTGTCCACCGACGCGCGCGGGTGGGGAGCCGCCGCCGCGCGCGCCCTGCTCCAGGCCATCGCCGGAGCAGAACCCGAGACCCTCGCCCTCACCGACCCCGTCCTCCGCGTGCGCGACTCCACCGCGCCGCCGACGCGGAGCTGACACCCGCGGGCCCCCGCCCGCCCCACAAGGAGGAAGACATGCGACGACGCATTCTCGCCACAGCCGTAGCCGCCACCGGCATCCTCGCCCTCTCCGCGTGCAGCGGAGGCGGCGGTGCAACGGGAGGAATGGACGCCCGCGGCCCCATCACCATCTGGTACTCCAACAACGACGCCGAGATCGCCTGGGGGGAGCAGATGGTCGAGGCGTGGAACGCCGACCACCCCGACGAGCAGATCACCGCGCAGGAGATTCCCGCGGGGTCCTCGAGCGAAGAGGTGATCGGCGCCGCGATCACCGCCGGCAACGCGCCATGCCTGGTGTTCAACACCTCGCCCGCGGCCGTGCCCGGGTTCGAACGGCAGGGGGGCCTGGTGAACCTGTCGGAGTTCCCCGACGGCGAGCAGTACATCACCGACCGCAGCGGCGATCTTGCCGAGCAGTACCGCTCCGACGACGGCGGCTTCTACCAGCTGCCGTGGAAGAGCAACCCCGTGATGATCTTCTACAACAAGGACCTCTTCGCCCAGGCGGGTCTCGACCCCGAGAGCCCGCAGCTGTCGACATACGACGAGTTCCTCACCACCGCGCGGACCCTGAAGACGGCGGGTGTCGCGCCGTACGCCATCAACCCCGCCCCCACGAGCGAGTTCTTCCAGTCGTGGTTCGACTTCTACCCGCTGTACGCGGCGCAGACCGGGGGGACGCAGCTCGTCGAGGACGGCCAGGCCACCTTCGACGGCCCCGACGGCGAAGCGGTCGCGGACTTCTGGCGCACGATCTACGCCGAGCAGCTCGCCGGGAACGAGCAGTATCAGGGCGACTCGTTCGCCGACGGCCAGGCCGCGATGGCGATCGTCGGCCCGTGGGCCGTCTCGGTGTACGAGGACAAGGTGAACTGGGGCGCCGTGCCGGTGCCGACGGAGCAGGGCACCGCGGCCGACGAGACCTGGACCTTCAGCGACGCGAAGAACATCGGCCTGTTCACCGCGTGCGAGAACAAGGGCACCGCGTGGGATGTGCTGAAGTTCGCCACCAGCGAGGAGCAGGACGGCGCCTGGCTCGAGGGCACCGGCCAGATGCCGCTGCGCACCGACCTGACGTCGACGTACTCCGGCTACTTCTCCGCCAACCCCGCGTACGAGCAGTTCGGCGACCAGGCCGCACGGACCGTCGAGGTGCCCAACGTCGTCAACTCCGTCGAGATCTGGCAGGCGTTCCGCGACGGATACTCGAAGGCCGTGATCTTCGGCGAGGGCGATGTGGCGACCTTCCTGACGGATGCCAAGACCCAGATCGACCAGCTGGCGGGCGGTAACTGACATGACCGCCACCGTCGCCGGTGCGGCCGGACGGACCGGGGGAGATCCCGGCCGGCACGGCCGCGCCGGGGGCGGGGTGGATGCCGGGAAGAAGCGTCGCCGCCCGTTCGGAGCGCAGCCGCTCGGCATCCTGTTCTCCGCCCCGTACCTGATCTTCATCGGGGTCGTCTTCGCCTACCCCATCGTCTTCGCGGTGTGGATGTCGTTCCACGACTATTTCTTCACCGCCCCCGGCGCGCAGGTCGACCGTCCCTTCGTGGGGATCGACAACTACGTCACCGCCCTGAGCGATCCCGCGGTGTGGCGATCGTTCGGCAACGTCGGCGTCTTCTTGCTCATCAACGTTCCGCTCACCGTCGTGCTGTCGATCCTTCTGGCCACGGCCCTGGATCGTGTCGTCCGCGCCCGCGCCTTCTTCCGCGTCGCGTTCTACGTGCCCTACGTCACGGCATCCGTCGCGGTCGTCGCGGTGTGGCTGTTCCTGTTCTCGAACACCGGCCTCATCAACAACGTGCTGGGGCCGCTCGCGCCGAACCCGTCGTGGCTGGTCAACTCCGCGCTCGCGATGCCGACGATCGCGCTGTTCGTCACGTGGAAGGGCCTGGGGTTCTACATCCTGCTGTACCTCGCGGCGCTGCAGAACGTCCAGCGTGAACTGTACGAGTCGGTGTCGGTCGACGGCGGCGGACGCCTCCGCCAGTTCTTCGCGGTGACCGTTCCTGGCGTCCGCCCGGCGACGTTCCTCGTCGTGCTGCTGGCGACAATCACGGGCGCCAACCTCTTCACCGAGCCCTACCTGCTCACCAACGGCGGCGGCCCCAACGGGGCGTCGACCTCGCCCGTGCTGTTGATCTACCAGAAGGGCATCGAGCAGCAGAACCCCGACGTGGCCGCGGCCATCGGCGTGGTGCTCATCGTGTTCGTGCTGATCATCGCGGCGCTCCAGCGCCGGTTCGTGGGAAGGGAGGAATCATGAGATCCCGACTCGTGACGTACGGCGTCCTCACCGTGGGTGCCCTGGCGTTCCTTTTCCCCTTCTACTACATGGTCGTCGGATCGCTGCAGACGAGCCCCGACCCCTCGATCGCGGGCGCCTTCCCGCACCCGTCGAACCTGACGCTCGAGAATTACACAGCGATCGACGGGCGCATCAATCTCCTGCAGGGGCTGGTGAACTCCGGCATCTTCACGGGGGGAGTGATCGTCGGCACGATCGTGTTCGGGGTGCTCGCGGGCTATGCGCTCGCGGTCCTCGCTTGGCGTGGACGCTCGGCGACCTTCGCCCTCGTGCTCCTCGTGCAGGTCATCCCGTTCCAGCTGCTGATGATCCCGCTGTACGTCATGATCGCCCGCGACTACGGGCTCTCCGACAGCTACCTCGGCATGATCCTGCCGTTCTTCATCAACTCCACGGCGGTCGTCATCTTCCGGCAGTACTTCCTGCAGCTGCCTCGCGAGCTGTTCGATGCCGCGCGCATCGACGGCGCGGGGGAATTCCGCCTGCTGTGGAACGTGGCGCTCCCGCTGGTGCGCCCCGCGCTGCTGACCGCGGTGCTGCTGACCTTCATCGGCCCGTGGAACGAGTTCCTGTGGCCGTTCCTCATCACGAAGGACGCGACGATGCAGCCCCTCGCGGTGTCGCTCGCGAACTTCATCTCGACCATCGCGGCATCCACCGCCAACCCGTTCGGCGCGATGATGGCCGGCGCCGTGGTGCTGGCCGCTCCCGCGGTGGCGCTGTTCCTGATCTTCCAGCGCTACTTCACCTCGAACGACCTCGGATCCGGAGTGAAAGGATGACAATGACCCCCGAATCCCCCGTCCCCTACCGCCTCACACGTGTGGGTGTGGTGATGACCCCCGAGCCCGGCAACGCCGACGAAGCGGAGGGCGTGCTCAACCCGGCCTCGGGTCGCGGCCCCGACGGACAGCTGTATCTCCTGCCGCGCCTGGTGGCCGAGGGCAACGTCTCGCGCGTGGGGCTGGCCCGCGTCGTCGTGGAAGACGGTATGCCCGTCGCCGTCGAGCGCGAGGGCGTGGTGCTGCAGCCCGACCGGGGGTGGGAGCGCGGCGCCGACAACGCCGGCACCGAAGACCCGCGTACGACGTGGATCGCGGCTCTCGGCCTGCACGTCATGACCTACGTCGCGTACGGCCCGCTCGGTCCCCGCACGGCCGTGGCGGTGTCGGAGGATCTGCGCGAGTGGCGGCGTCTCGGACCGGTGCTGTTCCGCTACCAGGACGACCTCGACATGGACCTCAACCTGTTCCACAACAAGGACACGGTGTTCTTCCCCGAGCCGGTCACCGCGCCCGACGGCACCGAAGCGTTCGCCGTGCTGCACCGGCCCATGTGGGACCTCGGCGAGACCAAGCCCGGCCAGGGCGTGCGGGTGCCGGCCGGAGTCGAGGACGAGCGGCAGTCCATCTGGATCAGCTACGTGCCCGTGGCATCCGTCCGGGACGACCTCGCGAACCTCACGCTGTGGGAGCAGCACCGGTTCGTCGCGGGGCCGGAGTTCCCCTTCGAGGCGGTGAAGATCGGCGGAGGACCGCCGCCGCTGCGTATCCCCGAGGGGTGGCTCGTGCTGCACCACGGCGTGACCGGCGTCATCGACAGCGCGTTCTCGCAGCAGCAGAAGGTCAACTACGCCGCGGGTGCCCTCATCCTGGATGCCACCGACCCCAGCCGCGTGATCGCTCGGACGCCCGAGCCGCTGCTGGCACCCGAGACCGACGACGAGCGCAGCGGCATCGTGCCGAACGTCGTCTTCCCGACCGCGATCGAAGAGATCGACGGCCGTCACTTCGTGTTCTACGGCATGGCGGACTCGAAGATCGGCGCCGCCCTGCTCGAGCGCACCGACTAAGGCCCGCGCCGCGTCCGCGTCCTCGCGGCCGACGCGTCACAACTCCTGCAGAATCGCCGCCGGCTTCGCCGCCCGGCCAGCGGCGGACGGTTCTGCAGGAGTTGTGCCCCCACCCCCATCGAAACGATCCCCCCATGAACGCACGATGGAGTGCGCGCGGCCTCGCCCTCGCGGGCGCGGTCGCCCTGGCGGTGCCGCTGAGCGCCGCCCCGGCGTCGGCGCTCGCCCCGGCTTCCGCCCCGGCTTCCGCCCCGGCCTCGGCTTCGGCCCCGGCCTCGGCTTCGGCCCCGGCTTCCGCCCCGGCCTCGGCTTCGGCCCCGGCCCCGGCCGCCGCGCCGGTGCCGGCCACCGCGGCCGCCGCGCCGCTGACGAACCTCGACCACCTCGACTTCCTGCTCGACGAACCGAGGCCGTCCTCGGACGTCCCCGGTCACACGACGTACCGCCTTGCCGAGGACCCGACGCTCCTCGCGCCGTGGACCTACGCCGACGCCCGCGACGGGGGCACGTTCGAGCGCATCGGCGGCGGCCCCCTCGACCCCGCCACCGGCGACTGGGGCCAAGGCGCCTACAACGCCGACGACACCACCCGCGCCGCCGTCGTCTACCTGCGCCACTGGCAGCAGACCGGTGACGGCGACAGCCGGCAGAAGGCGTACGAGCTGCTGCGCACCGTCGCCTACCACCAGACCACGGAAGGCCCGGATGCCGGGAACGTCGTGCTGTGGATGCAGCCCGACGGCGACCTCAACCCCTCGGCGGAGCCCGTGGAGCTGCCCGACCCCTCGGATTCCGGTCCGAGCTACTGGCTCGCCCGCACCGTGTGGGCCCTGGGCGAGGGGTACGCGGCCTTCGCGGACGACGACCCCGACTTCGCCGCATTCCTGAAGGAGCGTCTCGCCCTCTCCCGTGGCGCGATCGAGCGCGACGTCCTCTCGGAGTACGGCGAGTACGTCGAGGCGGACGGCGAGAAGGTCCCCGCGTGGCTCATCGTCGACGGGGCGGATGCCACGGCCGAGGCGGTCCTCGGCCTGGCCGCCGCCGTGCGCGCCGGGGACGACTCCTCGACCACCGCGGCGCGACAGCTCGCCGAGGGCGTGGCGGCGATGGCATCCGGATCCTCCCGCGAATGGCCGTACGGCGCGGTGCTGCCGTGGGCGCAGTCGCCGGCGATGTGGCACGCGTGGGGCTCGCAGATGCCCGCCGCCCTCGCCGTCGCGGCCGATGTGCTCGACGATCCCGCGCTGGCCGAGCCGGCGATCGTCGATGCCACCGGCTTCACCACGACGCTGCTGACCGCGGGCGGCCCCGACAACGGCTGGTTCCCGAGCCCGACCGACCGCGTGCAGATCGCGTACGGCGCGGACTCGCGGGTCCAGTCGCTCATCGCGCTCGCCGACACGACCGGCTCATCGGCTTTCGCCGAGCTGGCCGGGATGCAGGCGGCGTGGTTCTTCGGTGCGAACCACGCCGGCGCGCGGATGTACGACCCCGCGACGGGTGTCACATTCGACGGCCTCCAGCCCGACGGCACGGTGAACCGCAACAGCGGCGCCGAGTCGACGATGCACGGTCTGCTCACGGCCCTCGCTCTCGACGCGCATCCGACGATCGCCGCCCGTGCGACGGCGCTCACGGCGGTCGCTGATCGCGTGGGTCTGACTTACGTGGAGGCAGAGGATGCCACCTCCACCGACGGAACGGTATCTACCCCCGAATCGTGGACCGGGGAGTCGAGCTGGTCGGGCGATGCCCTGACTCTGCGGCCCCGCCAGAGCGCGGCGTGGGACATCGGCTCCGCGGATTCTCGCCGCTGGGTGGAGCCGGTGGTCTACACCGAACCCGGCGCCACGTCGATGTCGCGCTGGCGGGGGAGCGGTGTGCTGAAGATCACGGGTCCGGAGCAGGGCATCTCGCCCACGGCGGGTGCGCTCCTGCCGTATGCGCTGCGCGCGTCGGTGCCGGAACGCCGTACCGAGGTGACCGTGACCGCGCAGCGCGGCGATCTCGTGCTCGACGGGCTCATCGTGCGTCCGTGGGTGTCACGGCTCGTCCTCGAGGGGGAGGGCAGCCGGAGCGAACTCGTCCATTCCAGCGCGCCGTCGGCGCAGCGCACCACCGTTTCGGGCGGCGGGACGGTCCGCGTCTACGACGCGCGGGGTGTCCTGCTGCGCGCGAGCGCGTTCGACGACGACACGACGGTGCTCTTGCCCGCGGGCGGCTTCGCGATCGCCGAACGCTGACGCCGTTCCGCTCCGGTGTGGGGTGCGATTCTCCTTTCGGGGCGTGAACTCTCGCGCCCCGAAGGGAGAATGAGCCCCACGCCGGGATGCCTCATCGCGCGGCGTTGATCGCCTCCACCACCCCCTGCACGTGCCGGCGGCGCACCGCCGATGCACCCGCCGTCAGCGAGACGGTCCACGGCGGGAGGTCGTCCGCGACCGGGCGGACGTGGCATCCGGCCGTCGCACGTCCGTCACCCGGCGCCCCCCTCCGTTGAGTGTCCAAAACACGCGGGCGCGACGCGCCTCGGTCCGCGTGTCTTGGACACTGAACTCGGGAGGCGGCGCGCGCGGCTCCCGGGGAGACACGCGCCCCCACGCTCGTGTCCGAATTCCGCCGGAGCATGTCGGTGGTCGGTGGCAGGGTGGATGCCATGACGATCACCGCCCCTGACGCCCGGGGCTTCGACGAGCGCTACCGCGTGATCCAGTCGCGTGACCGGCGCTTCGACGGACAGTTCGTCACGGCCGTGCGCTCCACCGGCATCTACTGCCGGCCGAGCTGCCCCGCGCGCACGCCGAAAGAGGCGAACGTGACGTTCTACGCCACGTCGGCCGCGGCGCACGAGGCCGGCTACCGCGCCTGCAAACGGTGTCTGCCCGAGGCCGCTCCGGGTTCACCGGCGTGGGATGTGCGCGGCGACGTGGCGGCCCGGGCGATGCGCCTCATCGCCGACGGCGTGGTCGATCGCGAGGGCGTACCGGGCCTGGCGCGGCGGCTCGGGTACTCCTCACGCCACCTCAGCCGCCTCCTCACCACCGAACTCGGGGCCGGCCCGCTCGCCCTCGCCCGCGCGCATCGCGCGCATACGGCACGCGCTCTGCTCGTGGGCACCGACCTTTCGGCGACCGATGTCGCCTTCTCGGCGGGGTTCTCGAGTGTGCGGCAGTTCACCGAGACGATCGGCGAGGTGTTCGGGATGCCGCCGACGGCGCTGCGAGCGAGACGCTCGAAGGCAGCGGGCGCCGTCCCCGTCGGAGAGATCGATCTTGCGCTCCCTGCCCGGGGCCCCATCGACACCGTGGGCCTGTTCGGCTGGATGCGAGCGCACGCGATCCCCGGCGTCGAGATGGGCGACGATGCCTCCTTCGCGCGGGTGATCCGGATGCCGGGCGGGCCGGCGTGGTTCGAGGTACGCCGCGATGCCGACGCGCGGCTGCGTCTGCGCGCGCGACTGACCGCGCTGTCCGACCTCGGCACCCTCATCGCGCGCGTGCGACGACTGTTCGATCTCGACGCCGACCCCCTCGCGATCGATGACGCGCTCGCGCGGCATCCCGAACTCGCCGCGGCGGTCGCCGCGATCCCCGGGGTGCGCGTGCCGGGTGCCATGGATGCCGCCGAGATGCTGTTGCGCGCGATGATCGGGCAGCAGATCAGCGTCGCCTCGGCCCGGACGATGCAGGGGCGGTTGTCGGCGGAGCTGGGCGAGCACACCGAGATCGGCGGCATGCCCATGACGCTGTTCCCCGAGCCCGCGGTGATCGCCGAGCACGGGTACGACGTGCTGCGCGGACCCCAGGCCCGCCGCCGCGCGATCGTCGAGGCCGCCGCTGCGCTCGCCGACGGGTCGCTGATGATCGGCCCCGGCGACGACGGCGTCGAGCAGCGGGCACGACTGCTCGCGATGCGGGGGATCGGCCCGTGGACCGCCGACTACGTCCGCATGCGCGTGCTCGGAGACCCCGACGTGCTGCTCCCCGGAGACGTCGCGGCCCGCGCCGGCGCCGCCGCGCTGGGCCTCCCGTTCGAGCCCGCCGGGTTCACCGCATGGTCCGAGCGTCTGGCTCCGTGGCGCAGCTACGCGATGGCCCACTACTGGTACGCCGCGCCCGTGACCCAGGCATGGCGCGCCCCCGCCTCCGTTTCCGTGTCCCCGTCCCTCGAAAGCGAGCCCGCCCCGTGAACACCCCCGCTGTCGCGCCCGCGACCCTCCAGTTCGTCGACACCCCCGACGGCCCGTTCGCGATCCTCGCCGACCACGCCGAGCGCGTGCTCGTGGCGGGGTGGACGGATGACGTGGATGCCGTGTTGGCGCGCCTTCACCCCAAGAACCGCCCCGCCGAGGTGCGAGCGGGGACGACGCGGGCCGCCGCTGCCGTCACGGCGTACTACTCCGGTGATCTCGCCGCGATCGACCACGTCGAGGTCGCGCAGTTCGGTACCCCGCTGCAGCACCGCGGATGGGCGGCGCTGCGCGGCATCCACCCCGGACAGCCGCTCACCTACACCGGGTTCGCGTCGGCTCTGGGTTCGCCCACGGCGGTGCGGGCGGCGGCATCCATCTGCGCCCGCAACGCGCCCGCCCTGTTCGTGCCGTGCCACCGCGTGCTGCGCGGCGACGGCACGATGGGGGGCTTCGCGTGGGGCGTCGACGTCAAGCGGCGGCTCCTGGAACGCGAAGCCGCCGCCTGACCCGCGCCCGCGCGGCCCAGGTTCGCGCACCGCGCCTCCCCAATCGAGTCTTGCCCTCAGTGAACTCTCAGGCATATTCTGAAAAGCTGCCGCGCCCCCCGGCGGCTGCGCAACGACCGAGGAGGATGCCATGGACCAGATCGACGTCCCCGTCCTGTGTGCCGCTCTCTCCGTCGCTGCTCGCCCTGCGCGTCGCTCGTAGCGCTTCGCCCGCTTCCGCGTCGCACGTCCCGGCGGATCCCGCCGATCCCTGGCATCCCCCTCTCTCGCGCCCCCACTCCGGCGCGTCGCTTCGACCCCACAAGGATCATGACCACCGCACAAGACCGTCCGCACCTGTCGACGTTGCGCTCCCTTGCCCGGCTTCTGCCCATCGCCCGGCCCGTGCTGCCGCGGCTCGCCCTCGGTGCCGTGAGCGCGCTCGGCGCGAGCGTGCTGGCCCTCGCTATCCCGCTCGTGCTCGAGCAGGTGGTCGCCGGGCCCATCGGCTCGGGTGACCCCGGCGCGCTGGCCTGGGGTGCTCTGCTGATCCTCGGTCTGGGCCTCGCCGAGGCCGCCATGGTGTGGTTGCGCCGGTGGTTCGTGCTCGCCCCCGCGACGAAGGTCGAGTACGACCTCCGGCAGTCGTTCTACTCGCGTCTGCAGCGTCTGCCGGTGGCGTTCCACGACCGCTGGCAGTCGGGTCAGCTGCTGTCGCGCATGATGCAGGACATCAGCATGCTGCGCCGGTGGCTCGCCTTCGGCGTGATCCTGCTGGTGGTCAACGTGCTGACCATCGTCATCGGCGCCGTGTTGCTCTTCCGGTGGCACTGGCTGCTCGGCACTCTCTTCCTCGTCGCCTCCGCGCCCCTGTGGTACGCCGGTTACCGCTTCGAGAAGCGCTACGGCGCGCTCGCGCGGCAGAGCCAGGACCAGGCCGGAGACCTGGCGACCTCGGTGGAGGAGAGCGTGCACGGCATCCGGGTGCTCAAGGCCTTCGGCCGCGGAAAGCACGCGCTGCAGAAGTTCACACGCCAGGCCGAGTCGCTGCGCGAGACCGAGCTCGGCAAAGCGCGGGCCATCGGCTGGATCTGGTTCTGGCTGGTGCTGCTCCCCGACATCGCTTTCGCCGTGTGCCTCGGCGCGGGGATCGTCCTGACGCAGCTGGGGCAGTTGCAGGTCGCCGAGCTCGTGGCGTTCTTCGCGATGGCGACGGTGCTGCGGTGGCCGATGGAGTCGATCGGGTTCCTCTTCTCGTTCCTGCTCGACGCGCGCACGGCGACCGACCGCATCTTCGAGGTCTTCGACGAGCAGAACACGATCGTCGACCCCGCCGAGCCCCGCACGATCACCGAGCCCCGCGGTGAGCTCGTGCTCGAGGGCGTGCACTTCCGATACCAGGATGCCGCTGACACCGAGCCGGATCTCCTCGACGGCGTCGACCTGAGCCTGCGGCCAGGCGAGACCATGGCGCTGGTCGGCCTGACGGGGTCGGGCAAGACGACGCTGACGACCCTGCCGGGGCGTCTGTACGACGTCACGGGCGGCCGCGTGCTCCTCGACGGGGTCGACGTGCGCGACCTCCGGCTCGCCGAGCTGCGTCGCCACGTGGGCATGGCCTTCGAGGACGCCACGTTGTTCTCGCAGACCGTGCGAGAGAACGTCCTCCTCGGCCGCGAGGACCTGGTGAAGGGGTCGCCCGAGGCGGAGGCGATTCTGCGCGAGGCCCTCCAGGTGGCGCAGGCGCACTTCGTGCACGACCTGCCCGACGGTCTCGACACCGTCATCGGGGAAGAGGGTCTGAGCCTGTCCGGGGGACAACGGCAGCGACTGGCCCTCGCGCGTGCGGTCGCGGCGCGTCCCTCGGTGCTCGTGCTCGACGACCCGCTGTCGGCCCTGGACGTCGACACCGAGGCCCTCGTCGAGGACGCCCTGCGCGAAGTGCTGAGCGAGACCACGGCCCTCGTGGTCGCCCACCGGCCGTCGACGGTCACGCTCGCCGATCGCGTCGCGCTGCTGCAGGACGGCCGGATCGCGGCCGTCGGAACGCACTCCGACCTGCTCCGTGAGAGCGAGGCCTACCGGCACGTGATCTCCAGCCTCGAAGAGGCCGAGGCCGAGCGCGAGGCCCAGACCGGCGCGATCCCCGTGATCCGTACGGCGACCGAGACCGCGGCATCCGCCGACGAATCCACGCCCGAGAAGGAGGCGACCCGATGAGCACCACCGTCTCCGGGACCAGCGGCGAGGATCGCTCCGACTACACCCGCGAAGAGAGCCGCGCGATCCGTCAGCGCTCGCTGCGGCTCCTCGGTTCGCTCGTCTCGCCGCTGCGAGGGCAGCTCGTGCTGGCCGCGGCGGTGCTCGTCGTCTCGACCGCCTTGCGCGTCGCCGGGCCGGCGCTCATCGCGTACGGCATCGACAACGCGCTGCCGGCCGTCATCGAGAACAACGACTGGATGCCGACGATCCTCGTCGTCGCGATCTACCTCACGGCCGGCATCGGCGGGGCGGTGCTGATCGGGTGGTACGTCGTCGTCGCGGCACGCCTCACGCAGGCCGTGATGCTGGATCTGCGCAAGCGCATCTTCCTGCACACCCAGCGGCTGAGCCTGGAGTTCCACGAGTCCTACACGTCGGGGCGCATCATCTCGCGCCAGACGAGCGATCTCGACACCATCCGCGAACTGCTCGACGGGGGGCTGAACGAGCTCGTGTCCGGAGTGCTCTACGGCGTGTTCACGCTCGGAGCCCTCTTCCTCATCGACTGGCAGTCCGGCCTCGTGCTCACGGTCATGGGCATCCCGCTCTTCCTGCTCATGCGCTGGTTCTACCGCCGGTCGCAGGTGGTGTACCGGGAGTCGCGCGTGATCAGCGCGCAGGTGATCGTGAAGTTCGTCGAGACGATGACCGGCATCCGTGCCGTGAAGGCGTTCCGCAAAGAGCCCCGCAACGACGACGAGTTCGGGGAGCTGGCGGGTCAGTACCGTGACGTGAACATGCGCTCGATCCGCCTGTTCGGCACGTTCGAGCCGGCACTGATGGCCGTGGCATCCGTCTCTGTCGCGCTGGTGCTGCTGTGGGGCGGCGGTCGCGTGATCGGTGGAGCGCTCGAGATCGGCGTGCTCGCCGCGGCCGTGCTGTACGTGCGCAACTTCTTCGCTCCGCTGCAGGAGGTCGCGTTCTTCCTCAACTCGTACCAGTCCGCGACGGCGGCGCTCGAGAAGGTGTCGGGCGTGCTGGAGGAGCAGCCCACGGTTCCCGACCCGACCGATCCGGTCGATCTGTGGAGCGCACGCGGTCACGTGCGCTTCGACGAGGTCACCTTCGGCTACTCCGAGGACCGCGTCATCCTGCCGAACTTCACGCTCGACATCCCGGCGGGGCAGACGGTCGCGTTGGTCGGCACGACCGGGGCGGGCAAGTCGACGCTCGCCAAGCTCGTCTCCCGGTTCTACGATCCGACGCGCGGCGCGGTCACCCTCGACGACGTCGATCTGCGCCGCCTCCACCCGAAGGACCTGCGCCGGGCGATCGTCATGGTGACGCAGGAGGCGTACCTGTTCAGCGGAACGGTGGCCGACAACATCGCCCTCGGCAAGCCCGACGCGACGATGGACGAGATCCGGGCGGCCGCGCGGGCCGTGGGCGCCGACGGCTTCATCGAGAAGCTGCCCGACGGGTACGACACCGACGTGAACAAGCGCGGCGGGCGCGTCTCGGCGGGGCAGCGCCAGCTGATCTCGTTCGCGCGCGCGTTCCTCGCCGACCCGGCGGTGCTCATTCTCGACGAGGCGACGGCATCGCTCGACATCCCGAGCGAGCGGTTGATCCAGGACGCTCTGCAAACGCTGCTCGCCGATCGCACGGCGATCATCATCGCGCACCGCCTGTCGACGGTCGCGATCGCCGACCGCGTGCTCGTGATGGAGCACGGCCGCATCATCGAGGACGACACCCCCGCGGCACTCATCGCCGGGACGGGCAAGTTCGCGCAGCTGCACGCTTCGTGGCGGGAGTCGCTCGTCTGACCTCTCGCGTGTGAGGAGAACGGATGCCACGGCCTCGGGGTCGTGGCATCCGTCTGTTCTGCCACCGAAAGTGACACCAGACGGATGCGATGGTGATCGCTTTCGAACGCTCGGGTGATTCGCCCCACCGCCGCCCGAGCGGCGCGGAATAACACGTATACATTTCTTCCGGGTCCCCCCTCCGGCGGAGGCCCCCGCGCGCCGGAAGTGCGCGGTGCACGCGAGAAGGGGTGTTTGCGGTGACCCGAGGGGCAGCGGATGTGCGCGACGCGCGCATCGTCGTGGAATGGATCACAGGACGTCACAGGTCCTTCGATCGGGCGGTGTTCTGTCACCCTGGCGTCGCCCTCGGGGCGGTCCACGCAACGCTCGGCCCCGGCGATGTGATGTTCGTGCCACGGGGCACGTCTGTCGAGACGGCGGCGCACGTCATCCCCTACGACGGTGCTTTCGACGACATCGGCGACACCCTGCACGTTGCCGGGCACAGCGTCGAACTTCAGCACTACGCTGCCGCGGCGTACGTCGAGCTGATCGGTCCCACCGCGGTGCGATTCCTCGACGCGGCCGGATGGCGAGCCTTTCTGGCCGACGCCGACCTCGCGCGGTCGTCCGGTGTCTTTACGTCCCCCTTGACCGACGTGCGGCTGCGCCTCGCCGATGAAGACGTCTTGCGCGATCCGTTCGCCGAGCGCGTCCCGGCATCGCTGCATTTCCACGCCGACGGGCATACGACCGCCGGGGCGCAAGGCGGAACGCTCAAGGGCAACGAGGTGGACGCACCGCAGCCCCGCTGGCTCGCGCTCGCTGGTATTACCGAGGCGGGGCAGCTCGTGGACGATCTTGCCTGCCGACCGTGGCTCGGGCGATTTCTGCGTGCCGCCCACCTGATCGGCGCGCTTCCGAGCGACGATGCCCCTCTCCTGGTCGACGGGTTCGGATGGTCCGCGCTCGATACCGACGGGGTGGTCGTGGAACCGCAATGCGACGACCCGTTCCTCGTGAAGACACCGTCCGGAGTCACCCTCGCCGACCTTCGCACCCGACGGCGGCACCGCCTCCCCGCGGACTCCGTCGCCGTCGTTGCCGCTGTCCAGAGGTCTGCCGACCTGCCGACCGCCGCCGAGCGAGTCTCCGCAGAGCTGGGGGTTGCCCTTTCGGCGGGCGAGCGACTGTGCAGTGAGGCGGTCGAGTATCTGGGCGTCCGACCGGGCGTCCCTGCCCTATCGGCCGACGCCGTCGCCGGGGGAGGCGCGTGAACGCCGTTTGGCCCGCCCTGTCGTCGGCCGATCCCGACATTCCGCCCGATCGCGTCGCGGTCGCGGCACATGGGCATCTCATCCGATACGCCGATGGCTCTACGCGCCTGTGCGCGACGAGTGGACTGTGGAATGTGCCGTTGGGCTACGGGCATGAGGGCATCGCCGACGCTGTCACGGCGGCGTTGCGTGAGGCGTCGTACCTGACCCTCTTTCGCGGCGTGCACCGTCCCGCACAGGACGCCGCCGATGCTCTGCTCGACCTCGCCGGGCGTCACAGCTATCGCCGCGTGATCTTCTCGACGTCCGGCGGCGCGGCCAACGACGCGGCGATGAAACTGGCGCGCCAGTACCAGATCGAGCGCGCAGAGTCTGCCCGCACGGTCATCGTCGGTTTGCGCGGCAGCTACCACGGCACGATGTACGGCAGTCACGCCCTGAGCGGCGACGCCCTGGCGCAGGGGGCGTATGCCCTCGACCGACGGGCGGTCCGGCACGTCGATCATGCGGACGGCGGCGCTCAGTTGGTATCCCTGGTTCAGCGCGAGGGAGCACGCATCGCGGCGGTGGTCCTGGAACCGGTTCTCGGCACGGGCGCCTTCCCGCTCGATCCTGACTTCGTCGAGACGGTCCTGGATCTTCGTGACGAACACGGGTTCCTCGTCGTCGCCGACGAGGTCGCCACCGGGTTCGGTCGGACGGGGCCGCTCTTCGCGTCGTCGACCTGGTCGCGGTCGCCGGACGTCCTCATCCTCTCGAAAGCGCTCACCAACGGCGCCCTGGGTGCGGCGGCGCTTCTCGTCGGCGCCCGCGTCGCCTCTGAGTTCCGTCACCGCCGCACCACCTTCGTCCACGGCGAGACGCAGGCCGGAACACCGGGCGTTGCGGCAGCCATCGTGACGGTAGCCGACGAATTCCGCCGTGCCGCAACCGTTGACGCCATCGAGGCGGTGGCAAGGGGCGTCCGCCAACTGGCCGAGAGGCTCGTTCGCGACGGGTGGGGCGCCGAGGTGCGCGGTCGGGGCGCGTTCCTCGCGCTCGCCCTCCGCGATCCTTCCGGGCCCTTCGCGCACGGGGCGCCGAGCAGCTCGCGTCTGCCCGCCCGCAGGGTGGCGGATGTCGTCCGAGCCATCGCCGACGCGGGCGCGGTCGTGCACCCCGGGCTCGACGGTATCCAGCTCATACCCGCGTACGGGCTCGACGCCCGTGAGCTCGGCCAGCTCGACTCCGCTATCCGTGCGGGACTCGCACAGGTCGCGGAGCGTGCGGCGTGAGCGCCCGTGTACCGCGTCGGCGAACCACTCTCTTCACCGGTTCGGCCCGCACGGAACCCGTCGTTGCCGCGCTGACCGCGGGGCGCCGGGCGGCCGCGGTGGTCGACGCGCGTCTCGTCGATCGGGCGGATCGCCTCGCCGGGGTCGACCTCGTCCTCCCGGTGGACGCGGATGCCGTGGATGCCGCGACGGTCGCTCTGCTCAGCAAACGCCTTCGCGCGCACCGAAGCGATGTCATTGTCGTGATCGGGGGTGGAACCGCCATGGATGCGGCGGCGGTCGCGGCGGTCGGTGTCACCGCTCCGCGCACTCTGGAGTGGGCGCTCGACCGCGCGGCACACTCTGCGGTCGTGGCCCTCCCGGCTGATGCGGTTCCGGGGCTCGACGTGGTCGCTGTACCCACGACCCTCGGTACCTCGGCCGAATGCAATGCTGTCGCCATCGTGCGCGCTACCGGCGGTGCGAGCCTGCTCCTGGGCGAAGCGCTGCGTCCCCGCTACGCGATTCTCGACGACGTCCACTACCGCACGCTGGCCGCTCTCGACGTGCGCTCCGCGTGTCTGGAGGCCGTGCTGCGGCTCGCGGGTGCCAGCACGGCGGCGCGGTCCCACCGGCGGGCCCACGCTCATGCCGTGGCGCTCGGGCGCGCCCTGATCTCGCTGGGCGATGGCGCCCTGACCGACGCGGTTCGCCTCCGCATCGCGCGGTGCAACGCGGCCACGCAGCGCTCGGCCGCCTTGCGCGGACGCGCGCCCTTCAGCCCCCGCCATTGGTACCTCGCACACGAGGTGTCGTTCGTTGCCCGAACGACGAAGATGCGCGCCACGGCCGCAATCATCGGGCGCGTGTGGCAGTGCATCGAGGAGGGCGACACGCGCTGGGGGGATGCCGGTCCGCTCGAGACATTCTGGCGTGAGGCGGCCCATGATGCGCCGCTTCCTCTCACCCCGGCGGCCGGTATCGATGCACTGATCGCTCGATGGGAGCTGCCGTCTGCGTCCATGCCGGACGCGGATGCCCGGGCATCAATGGCGCGCCGCGCGGAGCAGCGGTGGGGCGGGCGAGGCCCGGCTCTCCCTGGACTCCACGCTGCGGACTTCCGTGACCTGCTCGAGGGCGCCCGGTGGCAACGGTGAGATCCGACGCTCTCGCCGACGCCGAGCCGCGTCCCGCGCATCCCGACGAACCGAGAGGAGGTGAACAGACATGACCTCAACCGCTGCTGCACCCCGGCTGCGCTTCGAGGAACTCGACGAGATGGAGACCCCGAGCTGGGAGAGCTTCTACGTCGGTGTCCTGAGCGGCCTGACCGTGGTGGGGATCGCTGCGGCCGTCGCGACCTGACGTAGCCGATCGACCGTCTCAACGCGCACCTGAGGAGGTGACATGCATTCGACTTCCACGCTCGACTTCGTCGAGCTCGACCTGCTGGAGGCGCCCGACGACGGGTGGGACTGGCTTCGCGGCTTCGGCTACGGGGTGGCGATCGGTCTCATCGCACTTTCAGCCACCTAGGCGGAGCTGCCGACGTCGCTCGCGCTCCTTCCGTCCTGATGCACCCGAGGAGGTGACACATGTCCAATGATCTCGCGCTGCGCTTCGACGAACTCGATGAGCTCGACGCGCCGATGGAGTGGTGGGAGCACGCCACCTACCTCATCGCCATCGCCGCTGCCGCGGTGACCATCGCCACCTGAACGCCGTCGAGGGGGAGACGACCTCTCGTGTCCCCCTCGACGGACCCCTGCAATCACGGAACGAGGTTTCATGACCGCTCCCCTCACCGCCACCGTGCGCCGTCGACTCGACGAGGCCGCGTGCACCGCCGAGCCGTGTGACGTCTACGACGGTCACGGAGCGCGCTTCTACGACGAGCTCGTCGGTCCCGACCGCTCCGAGATCCGAGAAGTGCTCGCCGTGGCCCGCCGGAGCGGGCCCGCGGTGCTCGATCTCGCCGCCGGCACCGGGCGGGTCACTCTTCCGCTGCTCCGCATCGGCAAGACGGTGACCGCACTCGATCTCTCCCCATCGATGCTGCAGCGCCTGCGGAACGCGCTCCCCGCCGGCTCGGCGTGCGATCTCGTCCTCGCCGACATGCGGACATTCGACCTCGGCCGGGTGTTCGACCTCGCCGTTCTCGCGGCGACATCGATCACTCTGCTCGAACGGGACGATCGTCGCCGCCTGTTCGCCGCCGTCCGGCGCCATCTCCGCCCGTCCGGATCCCTCGTGCTCTCCGTCGCCGGCGACGCCGTTCACCGCACGCTGCGCACCTCGGTGGATCGCGAGATCTCCGTTCGTTCCGGCGGGAACACGGTCGTCTATCTGCAATCGCAACAGGTCGACGCCGTCGGTTCCCGCCGACTGGTCAATTGGATGCCGCTACCCCTCCCGACTGCGCCGGGGCCGGTACCCGTCCTCACGACGAGACTCCACCTCCTCGACGCCGCGACGGTGGCGGACGAGCTGACGCAAGCGGGCTTCCTCGCGCCGGACGTCATCCCCGTCCGCAGTCCGGCCGACGCGGACGCGGAGAGCATGATGCTCCTGCACAGCCGCGTCGAGGGCGGTGAGTACCGTGCCGGCTGACGTGCAGAACCCCCACAATGCCGCGCCGCCACGGCTGTCGGCATCCGTTCGCCTCGAGCGCGCCGGCGGGCCGGACTCCTGGCTCGTCACCGTCGACGGGGTGCCGGTCTCGCGCGCATCGGTCGCGACGACCGAGCTGCTGCGCGCCATGGATGGGGCCACGAGCGTGGCCGAACTGCACCGGCGTTTCGCGCCCGAGCAGCCGACCGGCGCATTCGCGGACCTCATCGATCGGTTCCGCCACGCGGGTCTCCTCGAGGGATCGGAGCGACCGCTGGCCGGGCGCATGACCTATCGGCCGCCCCTGACGATTCAGTTCGCCACACTCCGCGCCCCCGAACTGTTCGAGGTCCTCCATCGCGTGCTGCGACCCGTTCTCGGGCGCTGGGTGCCGTGGGGGGCCGCTGTGTGCGTCGTCCTCGGCGGCGCGGCGCTGATCATGCAGGCCAGCGGTGCGATCACCGCTCTCACATCCCCTCTTCCCATGGTCGATGTCCTCATCGTCGCGGTGGTCCTCGTGGCGGCGACGTTCGCCCATGAGGCCGCACATGGCGTGATGCTCACCTCCGCGGGGGCCCGACCGCGGCGAGCGGGTGTGATGCTGCTCTACCTCGGCCCCGCCTTCTTCGTCGATGTCACCGACGCGTGGCGCCTCCCGTCCCGCCGTTTGCGCGTTGCTGTCGCGCTCGCCGGTCCGGCCGTCCACGCCGTGATGGGCGGCGCGGCGGCTCTGGCGGCGCTCTTCACGACCGACCCGGACGTGCGCCGCACCCTTCTCGTCCTTTCGTGCGCATGTGCGGCGGTCGTCCTCGTCAACCTCGTCCCGTTCGTTCGCTTCGACGGCTACATCGCGCTGATGAGCGCCGTCGATGAGCCGAATCTCCGCGCGCGGACGATGGCCGACGCCGGCGCGACCGTGCGCTGGCTCCTCTTCGGCACCGAGCCGCCACCCCGCGCGCTGGCGCGGTGGTGGAGCGTCCCGTTCGGCCTCCTCAGCGTCGCCGTTCCCACCACGCTGGTGTGGTTCGCTCTCGAGCGCGCCGTGCGGGCATTGTCCGGGACGGGGGCACTCGGAGCGTTCCTTGCCCTGGCCCTGCAAGTGGTGGTGCTCGTCGCCGTCGGAGTGCCGGTCGCGCGCTGGCTCGCGGCCAGTGTCCGGCAGGGGCGGCGACGCCTGCGCGGCCTCGTGATGGGCGCTACCCTTCTCGCCGCGATCATCACGGCGGCTGCCGTGGTCCCCGTCGCGGACGCCCGCGCCGCCGGTTTCCTGCTCGTGGACGGGAGGCCGGTCCTCGTAGTGCCCGCCGATGGCTCCGCGGCCGTCCCCGTGACCGCGGGTACCCCCGTCGAACTGATGACCAGCGGCATCCTCGGCGACGCGCGCGTGGCCGTCGGCACCGTCCGGCCACAGACATCCTGGACCCTCTCGGTCCCCATCTCCGCGTTCACGCCGCTCGCCGCCACGGGCGTGCGCGTCGAGGCCACCGCCGTAGGGGTGGTCGACGTTGCTGCGGGCGACGCGCTGCCGTCCGCGGGTCGCGCGTTCGTCCAGCTGGGGACGCGCTCCCTCCTGTCCCAGGTGTGGTCCTCACACGTGACCGGGCCGCTTTCCACGCTCCTCACCGCATTCCCCTCCTCCCTCTCCGGTTCTCAGGAAGGCCAGTCATGACAGACAACGCCATCGAGGTACGACACCTCACGAAGAAGTACGGCTCGCGCACTGCCGTCGATGATGTGTCCTTCACCGTGCGCCGGGGGAGCATCGTCGGTCTCCTCGGTCCGAATGGTGCGGGCAAGTCGACCACGTTGCGCGCCATCGTCGGGCTCACATCCCCCAGCACAGGGGAGACCCTGATCGACGGCGTCCCTTTCCGCACACTCGCACAGCCGTCGGCACACGTCGGGGTCCAGATGGACGGATTCGGCTTCGAGGTCGGCATCACCGCGCGGCGGCACCTCGAGATCGTGCGGCTGGCGGTCGGCGCACCCCGCCAGCGGGTCGACGAAGTGCTGGAGGAAGTCGGGCTCAGCAACGACGCTCGACGGCGCGTCAAGACTTTTTCGACCGGGATGGTGCAGCGCCTCGGCCTCGCCGCGGCTCTCATGGGCACACCGCGCACGCTCATTCTCGACGAGCCGTCCAATGGCCTCGACCCGGACGGCATCCGGTGGCTTCGCCGATATCTGCGCGCCTACGCCGCCGCCGGTGGCACGGTCCTCGTGTCCAGTCACCAGCTCGGTGAGCTGCAGAACACGGTCGACGAAGTCGTGATCCTTCAGCGAACCGTCGTATACGCGGGGGCGCTCCGTGACCTCGTTCGCGCAGAGGGCGACACCCTCGAGGATCGCTACTTCGCCCTGGTCGAGGGAAGCCGCGCATGATCGGGGCGATCGGCTCGGAGGTGCTCCGCGCGCGGAGCGGGCTCAGCACGCTCGCGGTCATCGTGCTCGCGGTCTTCGTGCCGCTCATCATCCTGACGAGCGACGACACCCTCGGACACATCACGACCATGGATGCCACGACGGCGACGCAGATCGCCCTCGCTCCGATCGGATGGTCTTTCGTCGTCGCCGCATTCACCGGAGCGTTCGGGGTGACCCGGGAGTTCTACTACGTGTCGATGAACCGAACGGTGGTCGAGCTCGGCTTCCGCAGGGTGTTCGTGGCGAAGGCGCTGGCGGCTGTCACGGTCGGTCTCCTGCTGACGACGGGGGTGGTTGCGGTGTGGTCCGCGGTCGTCGCAATCGTTCTCCCCCTTCACGGCATCGCCCCGGTCCCTTCGGCCGGGGCGGCGGCAACGCTCGTCGGAGCGCTGCCGGGTGCGCTGCTCGGTTCGGTCATGGGCGCATCCGTCGGATGGGTCGTGGGGAACTACTACGTCGCCGCCGCCGTGGTCTTGGCTGGCCCGCTCGCTCTGGAACTGGCGTTGCTGGGGACGGCGCCTGAGGTGGCACGGTTCTCGCCAGGCCTCTCGCTCGCCGGGCTGGCTTCGCCGCAGAACCATCCCGATCTTCTCCCGGCCGCCGTCGCGGGCCCGATCGCCGTGGTGTGGACCGTGGCGCTGGCGGCAGCCGCGTGGGCCATCGGCCGGCGGCGGTTCGCGTGAGGGGCGCCATGACCGACCGGATCGCGCTGCCCACGAGCCTGAAGCGCACCGTCCTGTCACAGGCGCTCTGCGCAGCGCGAGACCTGCCCCTCGTGGGTGTGGCGGGGGTCGCCGCGGTGCTGTCGGCGTCGATCGCGGCGAGCATTCCGACGGATGTCGCACTCGCTCCGGACGCGGAGAAGGTCCTCCTCGCTGAAACGCTCTCAACGGTGATCGCGGTCTACGCCGCCGTGATGGCCGCGATCTACGGTTCGTTCCGATACACGATCGACCGCCGTGTCGGTGTGGTGGCGCAACGCGCCACGGTGCAACCGCGGGGGTGGGCGCTCGTCGGCCGCATCCCGTTCACCGCTCTCGGGGGAGCGGCCGTAGGGATGGCGGCGCTGCTGGGGGCACGCCTGGCTCTGGTGCCAGCGTTCGCATTGCTCGGGCTCCACGCCCGCGACGTGGCCGCGACCATCGTCGTGGCCGCGGCGGCATCATTGTGGGGTCTCGGGGTCGGGCTGCTCGTGCAGGCGCATCTGCCGGCCCTCTTCGTCGCGCCCATTTCGTTGAGCCTCGCGGTGATGCTCGCTCCGGTGTGGCCGACGTTCTGCGAGTGGTTGCCTCTGCCGACGTTTCTGCGGGCGGGAGGCCTGGACCTGTCTGTGCTCGGCCTCGCCGACGGTGGCGTTGATCAGAGTCTGGCCGTGCTCATCGCGAGCGTGTGGCTCGTTGGTGTCGTCGTGGTAGGAGCGGGATCGTTCCTGCGTCGCGACCTGCGCTGACCACGGCGCGCACGGCTGCGTCACGGCATCCGAGCGGAGCTCACAACGCGTCGGTGGCCCGCCCACGGGTCCGCCGTCCCGCGGAGATGAGCCCCTGCACGACCAGGATCGCTCCGCCCGAGACCATCACCACGGTCGTGGCGACGTTCCACCACTGAGGGGCGGCTCCGAGCTGTGCAAAACCGAACGCGGCCATGGCAACGCCGAGAGGGAGGGAGAAGCGAGGGGAGGACATCTCACGACGGTAAGGGCGAGTCGGGGTCCCGGGGGTGCCGTTTCACCCCCGCCGCCGACGATCTCGTCCTCACACGCGAACGCGGGCGATGGTCTCGCCGTACTCCGTCTCACCGACCGGCTCGAAGCCCGCGCGCTGGAAGAACGCCTCGGGGCCGCCGACACCGGGTTCGTAGATGACGTCGACGTGGTCCATTCCGCGACGACGCGCCTCATCGAGCAGCTCGCCGAGGGCGAAGCGGCCAACGCCGCGTCCCTGGTCGTCGGCGTCGACGTTGATCCGCCACAGCACCGACCGGAAGTGCTCTTCGTGCGCTTCGGGGTCGAAGTTGGCGCTCACGAAGCCGACGACCTCGTCGCCGTCGACCACGACGCGCTGCCAGGAGGTCTGCGGATCCATGACCGTTGCGGCGATGCCGTAGCTCACCGGAGCGAGGAACTGCTCCTGCCCGGGCTTGAGCGACAGGTTGTTCACCGCCACGATCGTGGCGGCGGAAAGTTCGACGAGACGAAGGTCGGCCATGCGCCCAGGCTATCCGGCCCGCCGATCCGCGCAACATTCCGGATGCCGACCTCCGCCGTCCGCGTGTTGTGGACATCGAAGCGACGAACCGCCCCGAAGTATCTCGATATCAAGAGACTTTGCGCCGGTGCGATAGGCTGGAGCGCAACCCTGGCCGCCTCTACGGAGAGATTCGACGTGCCCGATTCCACCATCATTTACACGTACACCGACGAGGCGCCGGCGCTCGCGACCGCGTCGTTCCTGCCCATCGTGCAGGCCGTCACGACGCAGGCGGGCGTCGACGTCGAGACCCGCGACATCTCGCTCGCCGGCCGTATCCTCGCGGCCTTCCCGCAGCGACTCACGCCCGAGCAGCACGTGGGGGACGCGCTCGCCGAGCTCGGTGGCCTCGCCACTCTTCCCGAGGCCAACATCATCAAGCTGCCGAACATCTCGGCATCCATCCCGCAGCTCAAGGCCGCGATCGCGGAGCTGCAGTCGCAGGGCTATGACGTCCCCGACTACCCCGACGACGCGACGAGCGTCGAAGACAAAGACGTGCGGGCGCGCTACGACCGCATCAAGGGTTCCGCGGTCAACCCGGTGCTGCGCGAGGGCAACAGCGACCGCCGTGCCCCGCTCGCGGTGAAGAACTACGCCAAGAAGCACCCGCACCGCAACAAGCCGTTCGCCGAGGGCTCGAAGACCCGCGTCGCCACCATGGGTCACGACGACTTCAAGAGCAACGAGAAGTCGTGGGTCGCCGCCCACGACGACGTGCTCACCATCCGCCACACCGCCGAGGACGGCACGGTCACGGTGCTGAAGGACAACCTCAAGGTGCTCCCGCGCGAGATCGTGGATGCCACGTTCCTCTCGGCAGCGGCTCTCGACGCGTTCCTCGCCGAGACGGTCGCCCAGGCCAAGGCCGACGACGTGCTGTTCTCGGTGCACCTCAAGGCCACGATGATGAAGGTCAGCGACCCGATCATCTTCGGTCACGTCGTGAAGGCGTACTTCGCCGACGTCTTCGCGCAGTACGGCGACACCATCGCCGCCGCGGGTCTGAACCCGAACAACGGCCTCGGTGGCATCCTGTCGGGCCTCGGCTCGGTCGAAGGGGGCGCCGAGATCGCTGCGGCGTTCGAGAAGGCCGTCGACGCCGCCGCGCGCGTGTCGTACGTCAACTCCGATAAGGGCATCACGAACCTGCACGTCCCCTCGGACGTCATCGTGGATGCCTCGATGCCCGCCCTCATCCGCAACGGCGGCAAGCTCTGGGGCGCCGACGGGGGAGAGGCCGACACGCTCGCGGTCATCCCCGACTCGTCGTACGCGGGGGTCTACCAGGCCGTCATCGACGACGTGATCGCCAACGGTCCGCTGAACCCGGCCACCATCGGCACCGTCCCGAACGTCGGTCTCATGGCGCAGGCGGCCGAGGAGTACGGCAGCCACGACAAGACGTTCGAGATCAGCGCCGCGGGCCGCGTCGAGATCGTCGACGGCGACGGCAACGTCGTCATCGAGCACGACGTGCAGCCGGGCGACATCTGGCGCGCGACGCAGACGAAGTACGTCGCGATCGTCGACTGGGTGAACCTCGCCGTGCGCCGCGCTCGCGCCACGAACGTTCCGGCCGTGTTCTGGCTCGACGTCAACCGCGCGCACGACGCCCAGATCATCGCGAAGGTCTACCAGGCGCTCGCGACGATCGACACGCACGGTCTCGAGATCCTCATCCTTCCGCCGGCCGAGGCCACCCGCTACACGCTCGCCCGTCTCCGCCACGGCCTGGACACCATCTCGGTGACCGGCAACGTGCTGCGCGACTACCTCACCGACCTGTTCCCGATCCTCGAGGTCGGCACGAGCGCCAAGATGCTCTCGATCGTGCCGCTGCTCGCCGGCGGTGGACTGTTCGAGACCGGCGCGGGCGGCTCGGCGCCCAAGCACGTGCAGCAGCTCCTTGAGGAGGACTACCTCCGCTGGGACTCGCTCGGCGAATTCTTCGCCCTCGCCGCCTCGCTCGAGCACTACGCCGGCTTCACCGGCAACGCGCGTGCGCAGGTTCTCGCGGACACGCTGGATGCCGCCACCGGCACGTTCCTCGAGAACGACAAGTCGCCGGGCCGTGCGCTCGGCACGATCGACAACCGCGGCAGCCACTTCTACCTCGCCCTGTACTGGGCGCAGGAGCTGGCGCAGCAGACGACGGATGCCGACCTCGCCGCGGTCTTCGCGCCGGTGGCCGAGGCTCTGGCCTCCAACGAGTCGACCATCGTCGAGGAGCTCCTCGCCGTGCAGGGCCACGCCGCCGAGATCGGCGGCTACTACCGCCCCGACACCGCGCTGGTCGAGAAGGTCATGCGTCCCTCCGCAACGCTGAACGGGATCATCGACGCCCTGCGTTGATTCCCCGACCCGAGAGGGGCGGATGCCACTGGCATCCGCCCCTCTCTTGTCTTCGCGCTGCATAACTCCGGCGGAACCCTGGCGGGTGGGGCGCTTGGGGCCGCGGCGGGCGCGGGGTGCAGGAGTTGTGCCCGGCGGGCGTGCGGTTTCTGCCCGCGCGCAGGGTGCGGAGAAGGGGCCGGATGCCGCTGGCATCCGCCCGTCTCTTGTCTCGCGCTGCATAACTCCGGCGGAACCCTCGTGGGTGGGGGGTTTGGGCCCCGGCGGGCGCGGGGTGCAGGAGTTGTGCCCGGCGGGCGTGCGGTTTCTGCCCGCGCGCAGGGTGCGGAGAAGGGGCCGGATGCCGCTGGCATCCGTCCCGCCTCTTGTCTTCGCGCTGCATAACTCCGGCGAAACCCCGGCCGGTGCGGCGCTTGGGGCCCCGGCGGGCGCGGGGTGCAGGAGTTGTGCCCCGGCGTCGCGCGGCGCGCGGCGACGTGCGGCTTCTGCTCGCCCACCGGGCGCGAAGAAGGAACCGGATGCCATGGCATCCGACCTTTCTCCTTTTCGCGCCGCATAACTCCGGCGGAACCCCGGCCGGTGCGGCGCACGAGGCCCCGGCGGCACAAAATGCAGGAGTTGTGCCCGGCGGGCGCGGCGCCACGGCCCGGCGACGCACGGCTTCCGCCCGCGCACCGGATACGAAGAAGGGGCCGGATGCCGCTGGCATCCGGCCCCTGTCTGCGGGTCGATCAGTAGTGGACCGAGACCTCGGTGCCGCGGTAGGCCCAGTCGTACAGCTCTTTGGCGTTGGCGATCGTGAGGTTGATGCAGCCGTGGCTCATCGGGGTGCCGAAGTTGTTGTGCCAGTAGGTGCCGTGGAAGCCCTCGTCGCCGTTGAAGTAGGCGACCCACGGGACGTCCTTCGTGCACCAGTCGTAACCGGGGACGCAGCCCATGTCCTGCATGGGGGTCTTCCAGCCGATGCGGAAGCTGCCGGTGTGGGTGTCCCACCCGCTCTTGCCCGACGACATCGACCAGTTGCGGTAGACCTGGCCGTTCTCGTACAGGGTCACGGTCTGCGCGCTCAGGTTGACGTCGATCCACCGCTCTGTCGTGGTGGTCTCGAAGGGGGTCTCGGTGACGTTCAGCGCGTACTTCCCGTTGCCCTCCGACAGCTGCTCGGCGAATGCGGCGGCGATGCCGGCGGTGTCGCCGATCGCCCGGCCCGTCTGTCCTTCGACGCGGGCGTGGATGACCTCGCCGCCGCGGTCGACAATGACGTCGGCGTTCACGGCGGGGCGGTCCACAGCAGCGGCGAGACCGTCGACGACGGACTGGATCGCCGCCTCGTCTGCCGTGATGGCGAAGTCGCCCTCGCCGTCGGAGGTCACGGTGAGCCAGGATGCCGCGACGGCGCGGTCGACCGGCACCGTGCGTTCGTCACCCACGTAGAAGCCGGCGGAATCGAGGATGCCGTTGAGCGTAGCGGCGGCGGCGTCGGCCTCTTCGGTGGTGACGGGGGCTTCGACCGGGACGAGGTCGGCCTGTGCGGTCGCGGCGACCGTGCCCTCGTCGAACGCGGTCTGCAGCGCGGCGGTGACCGCGGCGATGTCGATGCCCTCTCCGGCCTCAGAGGGGGTCGTCACGTAGGTCTGCGAGCCGGCGTCGAAGGCGACGGTCGCGTCGACCGGTGCCTGGTAAGTGCCGGGGGCGCGGTCGCGCAGCACGGTCGCCGCTTCTGCGGGGTCGATCTGCACCTCGACGCCGGTGCCGGCGGGGAACCACGCGGACGGCTTCCACATCGGGTTGTCGGCGAAGGCCTTCTCGGCGATGGCAGTGGCATCCACGGTCGCGCCGAGGTCTGCTCCGGTGACGGTCACCTCTCCCGCGGGGCTCTCGACGGTGATCTCCGTGTCGGCGAGCCGCGCCGAGATCGCCTGCGCCGCAGCGCCCGCCGTCAAGCCGCCGATCTGCACGCCCGCCACGGATGCGCCGGGGGCGATGAGCACCAGCGAGGCCGCGATGAGGGCGACCGCGGTCGCGCCCGCGGGGATGCCGATCCACAGCCCCGAGCGGTTCTTCCGCTTCGCGGGCTCGGCCGGAGTCCAGGCGTAGGTGACGCCGTCGGTGCCGTTCGCGCCGTCGGTCATAGGTGAACCCCCCACAAAAGTCAGTCTTTCCATGGTAGGCGGGGGTTCTGCGCCCGAGCCGTGACGTTTGTCACGTTCTGATTACGCCCGGTGCGCGGAGGTCAGATTGCGAACACTTTGCCCGGATTCAGGATGCCGAGCGGGTCGAAGACGCGCGCGATGTCGCGTTGCAGGCGCCACTGGTCGTCCCCCAGTTCGTCGGCGAGCCAGCGCCGCTTCAGGACACCCACCCCGTGCTCGCCCGTGAGCGTCCCGCCCAGGTCGAGGGCGGCGCGGAACAGCTCCTCGGCGGCATCCCACACAACGGCGGGCACGTCGGGGCCGTCGAAGACGAAGTTGGGGTGGAGGTTGCCGTCGCCCGCGTGCGCGACGGTGGGGATGTTCAGGCCGAACCTCCGCTCGATGCGCGCGATCGCGTCGAACATTGCGGGCAGGGCGCTGCGCGGCACCGAGACGTCCTCGATGAGCGTCGTCCCGAGGGTCTCCATCGCCGGGTGCAACGCGCGACGCACGGCCAGCAGCGTCTCTCCCTCGGCGTCGTCCACCGCGACCGCCACCTGGCCACCGGCACCGCGGAGCACCTCCGCGATCGCCCGGGCCTCGTCGGCGGCGACGGGTCCGTCGGTCTGGATGGTGAGCTGCGCGGCGCCCGTGGGCGGAGCCGGCATCGACAGCAGGCGGTGCACGGCCGCGAGGCTCGTGGCATCCATGAGCTCCATGATCGCGGGCTGGATGCCGGATGCCGTCACGGCCGCGGAGGCCACGGCGGCGGTCCGCACGTCGTCGAACAGGGCCGTCAGCGTCACGCGCTCACCCGCGACCAGGCGACGGAGCTTGAGGGTCGCACCGACCACGACGCCGAGGATGCCTTCGGATCCGATGACGAGCGAGGTGAGGTCCAGGCCCGTGACGCCCTTGACGCTGCGATGCCCGAGGTGCAGGAGTCGGCCGTCGGCGAGCACGAGGTCGACGCCGAGCACCGCGTCGCGGACGACGCCGTACTTCGCGCACAGCAGCCCTCCGGCGCCCGTGGCGATGTTGCCGCCGACCGTCGAGATCGCGCGGCTGGCAGGGTCGGGGGCCCACCACACCCCGTGGGGTTCGAGAAGGGCGTTCAGCTCGGCGTTCAGGATGCCGGGCTCGACCACCGCGAGAAGGTCGTCGGGGCGGACCTCGACCAGCCGGTCCATGCCGCGCAGCGACAGCGAGATCTCGCCGCGCCCGGTGTTCGCTCCGCCGGCGAGCCCGGTGCCGGCGCCGCGGGGGACGACCGGCGTGCGGGTGGCTGTCGCGATACGCAGAACCGCTCGGACGTCGTCGACGGATGCCGCGTGCACCACCGCCAGGGGCGACCCGGCCGACGCATGGCCGGACTTGTCGGCGCGCGCGGACTCGAGCGCGGCGGGCGAGGTGTCGACGCGATCGCCCAGCTCCGCCCGCAGGAGCGCGACGACGTCGGGAGTCACGCCAGGCGCCGGCGGCCGTTCAGGGCACCGAAAGTGACGGCCACGATCGCGAACACGAGGCCGATCCAGGCCTGACCCATGCTCCACCATGCGATCGTCGCCGCGGCGTAGACGAACAGCTCGACGAGGGCGCGGACGAACGGGTGAACGGCCAGCACCGCGCGGGGCGAAACGAAGAGCGCCCAGACGAGGATCGCCAAGGCGGGCGCTCCGAGGCCCGCGACGATGTTCCACGGGAGCGGCCACGCGGTGAAGCCCCAGATCGCGAGGCTCAGGAACGCGGCGATACCGCACAGGACGCTCCCGATCTCGACCGCCGTCGGGCGCGGACGCATTCCGGGGGCAAGGGGCGCCTGCGCGCGGACGTGGGGAGTGTCGGTCACGCCGCTATTTTACGCGGGCGCCGGCGCGCGGCATCCGGGATAGCTCGCCCGTGAGCGACTGCCCCGGGCGCGTCGCGCGCGGACCCGGTAATGTGAAGACGTCGCGACTGGCGTTGAGGTGGGCCACCACCGGGGAGCGACCGCTTGACGGTATTCGACCGCACGCCTGGGTCGATGCGGTATCTCCGCGGACTCGCCGAGTCCGCGGCATCCGGAACCATCGTCAAGGAGATCGCATGACCGATCCGTACTTCAACGCCCCCCTGTCGGAGGTCGACCCCGAGATCGCCCAGGTGCTTGAGCGGGAGCTCGACCGCCAGCGCGGCTACCTCGAGATGATCGCGTCGGAGAACTTCGTTCCCGTCTCGGTGCTGCAGTCGCAGGGGTCGGTGCTGACCAACAAGTACGCCGAGGGCTACCCGGGCCGCCGCTACTACGGCGGCTGCGAAGAGGTCGACGTCGCCGAGTCGCTCGCGATCGAGCGCGCCAAGGCGCTGTTCGGCGCGGAGTTCGCCAACGTGCAGCCGCACTCGGGCGCGAGCGCGAACGCCGCCGTGCTGCACGCGATCGCCCGCCCCGGCGACACGCTGCTGGGCCTCGCCCTCGACCAGGGCGGTCACCTGACCCACGGCATGAAGATCAACTTCTCGGGCCGGCTGTACGACATCGTCGCGTACGGCGTCGACCCCGAGACATCGGTGATCGACATGGACGAGGTGCGCCGTCTCGCCGTCGAGCACAAGCCCAAGGTCATCATCGCCGGATGGTCGGCGTACCCGCGCCAGCTCGACTTCGCCGCGTTCCGCGCGATCGCCGACGAGGTGGGCGCGTACCTGTGGGTCGACATGGCGCACTTCGCCGGCCTCGTCGCCGCGGGCGTCCACCCGTCGCCCATCCCGCACGCCCACGTCGTCTCGACCACGGTGCACAAGACGATCGGCGGACCCCGCTCGGGCCTCATCCTCACCAACGACCCCGATCTGGCCAAGAAGATCAACACCGCGGTCTTCCCGGGCCAGCAGGGCGGTCCGCTCATGCACGTCATCGCCGCGAAGGCGACGGCGTTCAAGCTCGCGATGACGCCCGAGTTCAAGGAGCGCCAGGAGCGCACGGTGCGGGGTGCGGCGATCCTCGCCGACCGTCTCACGCAGGATGACGTCAAGAGCGCCGGCATCGCCGTGCGCTCGGGCGGAACCGACGTGCACCTCGTGCTCGTCGACCTGCGCGACGCTCAGATCGACGGTAAGCAGGCCGAAGACCTGCTGCACGAGATCCACATCACGGTCAACCGCAACGCCGTCCCCAACGACCCGCGTCCGCCGATGGTGACCTCGGGCCTGCGCATCGGCACCCCGGCCCTCGCGACCCGCGGTTTCGGCGACGCCGAGTTCACCGAGGTGGCCGACATCATCGCCCTGGCCCTGCAGCCGGATGCCGACCTCGAGGCGCTGCGCTCCCGCGTGGCCGCGCTCACCGCGGCGTTCCCGCTGTACCCCGACCTGCAGCAGTAAGCCCCGCCGGGGCGGGGCGCCCTCGCGGCGGCCCCGCCCGGCATCCGGTGCTCCCGTCCTTCGGCGGCGGGGGCTCGGCATCCGGTCACACGCTCGTCCTGCGGAGCGGCCGGGCCCGAGGCATAAACGCGATCCGCGCCCATAAACACGGGCAGAACGCGTTTATGCGAGTGAGAAGCGTTTATGCGTGACGGGGTGACCCCGATCGACACGAGGAAGAGGGATGCCATGACGGCGACGAGACTCGACGGCAAGGCCGCTGCGGCTGCGATCAAGACGGAGCTCGCCGAGCGGGTCGCGGCCCTGCGCGAGCGCGGGATCGTGCCCGGGATCGCGACCGTGCTCGTCGGTGCCGATCCCGCCTCGCAGCTCTACGTCGGCATGAAGCACAAGCAATCCGAGGCGATCGGCATGAACTCGATCCAGGTCGAGCTGCCGGCCGAGTCCACGCAGGAGGAAGTGGAGGCGGTCATCGACGGCCTGAACGCCGACCCGTCCTGCCACGGTTACATCGTCCAGCTGCCGCTGCCGAAGCACCTCGACACCGACGCGATCCTCGAGCGCATCGACCCCGCGAAGGATGCCGACGGCCTCCATCCCACGAACCTCGGGCGGCTCGTGCTCAACGTCAACGCACCGATCACGACGCCGCTGCCCTGCACCCCGCGCGGGGTCATCGAGCTGCTGCTGCGCAACGGCTACGACCTGCGGGGCAAGGAGGTTGTCGTCGTCGGTCGCGGCGTCACGATCGGTCGGTCGATCGGGCTGCTGTTGACCCGCCGCGAGATCAACGCGACGGTGACCCTGACCCACACGGGCACCACCGACCTGGCGAAGCACCTGCGCGAGGCCGACGTGATCGTCGCCGCGGCCGGAGTCAAGCACATCGTGCGTCCCGAACACGTCAAGCCCGGTGCGGCGGTGCTCGACGTCGGTGTGACGCGCGAGACCGACCCCGAGACCGGAAAAGACCGCGTCTACGGCGACGTACACCCCGACGTGGCCGAGGTCGCCGGGTACGTGTCCCCGAACCCGGGTGGAGTGGGCCCGATGACGGTGGCCCTGCTCATGACGAATGTGGTCGAGGCCGCGGAGCGCATGATCGCTCGCTGAGCCCGGATATCAGCAGTTCCGTGCAGCCGCGGGATCTCCCGGTCCACGGTTCCTCCACAGGCAGGTGACGCCGCGGGTGATCACTGTGGCGCGACACCCCCGCCCAGCCTCCGCCGAGGGCTGAACTCCCGCGCTTTCGGCTAGATCACCCGGTGGCGCGGCACCGCCGTGCGTTCGATCGGCGCGCCTCATCCGCCGTTAAGTCTCCCCTGAGGCTTGCACCCGATGCCTCTATTCGCATTTTGGGGCCGCAGACGGCCGCACTACCTCAGGGGAGACATAAGTGACCATTGACGTGCCCGAACGGGGAGTCAGCGTCGAGGACGGACAGGCGACGGCCAAGCCGATCGGTCGTCGTACCGTCCTCGCCGGAGCGGCGTGGGCCGTTCCTGCCATCGCTGTCGCCACCGCCGCGCCTGCCCACGCCGCTTCGGGCCTGCGCCTCGCATTCGACAACACGACCTACGCCGCCGTCGCCTGCGGAATTCTCACCGGAGTCCAGGTGTCCCTCCTCAATGGCTCCCAACCAGTCCAGGGCGCGTCCGTGGTTGTGTCGCTGCCCTCTGGCTACACCTTCGACGGCGGCTCGAGCTCGAACAGCGGTGTCACAGACGCGTCGGGGAAGTACGCCGTGCCTCCCATCAACATCGGGGTGGGGGCTTCCGACAATTCGATCACGGCCACTGCCGGCTCGCTCGTCGCGAACACGCTCGTGACGGTCGCGCCGAACACCAACGCACTGGGGGCATCGCAGACGAATCCGATCGCCCAGACCTGGGCAAACACCCCCAAGGGGGCGAAACCGGTCGGTGCGAACTACTTCCTTTCCGCGAACGGGGAGTTGTGGTTCGAGAACACGCGAGTGGCAACCGGCGTGGTCACGGCTGTCGGCGTGTTCCACCGCGGATACAACGCGCAGTACGCGGACTACGTTCTGTCCAACGGCCGCAAGTACCGCGCCAAGTGGAGCGGAGTGGAGGCCGAATACGACAAGGTGCCCGCTGGCATGCGTCCCGTGGGACAGAGATACTTCCTGAGTGACGCCGGCGATCTCGTCTGGGACACGGATGCCAAGCCGGTCACCGGAAACGTGAGGTCGGTGGTGGCATGGGCCGACAATGACGAGATCTTCGCCGACATCGAGTTGACGACGGGCGTTCTCGTTCGGGCGCACGATGAGAACATCATCGCCACTTTCTCGCCGATGCCCGAGAACGCCGTGCCGATCGGGGCGGACTACTTCCTGTCGCCGGATGGCGACCTCTTCTACCAGGCGAACTTCGTGGCCGCGCAGGTGGCCTCGGCGGCGGGGTGGTATCATCGCGCTCGCAACGCCCCGTACGCCGACTACATGACACAGTCGGGCAAGGCGCTTCGCGCGTGGGAGCACCGGCCTCGCGATAACGCGTACACGAACGTGCCCGCGGGTGCGAAGCCTGTGGGCGGCTTCTACTACCTCGCGTCCAACGGCGACCTCTACTGGGACGGCAAGTTCGCCACCGCGGGCGTCGACGTGGCGACCGGATGGTGCACCTCCGGTGGTGATCTGCACGCGGACCTCCGTCTCAAGTCGGGGGCAGCCGTCCGGATGAAGTTCGAGAAGATCGACCTCATGCTGTCACCGATGCCTGCAGGCGCAGTGCCGATTCGCGCGGAGTATCATTTCGACGCCGCGAACGGGGAGCTCTACTACCAGGGGAAGCTGCTGGTGGCGGGCGTTGTCAGCGCCATGGGGTGGCACCAGGTGGGTCAGGCCAACTACGCGGACTACATCACCACGGCGGGGCAGGCCTACCGCGCCCGGTACGAGTCTGCGACAGACACGCCTTACACGGGCATCCCGACTAATGCGACGGCGCTCGGCGGTGGGTATTTCCTCGCTGACGGCGTCCTCCGGTGGCGCGACAAGATCGTCGCACGAACCGTCGAATCGGCCGTGGCGCGGTCCGATCGCGACAACACCTGCTGCGACTTCCGCCTCAGTTCTGGAGCCTTGGCGCGCGCGCGAGACGAACGGATCGAGCGCACATACTCACCGATGCCGAACGACGCAGCCGCTGTCGGGGCGGACTACTTCCTCACCCCGAGCGGAGAGCTGTATTGGCAAGGTCGTCTCATCGCGACGGACGTCATCTCCGCAAGCGGGTGGTGGTTCCGCACCTGGAACGAGCAGGTTTGCACGTACGTGACTCGCGACGGCGTCGGATATCAGGCGGGTAACGAGCGGCCGGCCGATCAGACGTTCCGGCCGACGGGAGTGGCCTACGTCAAAGCTCTCACAAGTGATTACTTCCTCACGGCAGACAACACGTTGTACTGGAACGCGGACAAGGTCAATCTCCAGATCGACAAAGTGATGACGTGGAATGACTCCGGCGGGACGCATGCAGATGTGCGCACAGCGGACGGCAAACTGCACCGACTCTGGGACAGGGGCATCGAGGAGTCCTACCCGAGCCTTCCCGCCGACGCCGTGCCCTTGGGCAACAGCTACTTCCTCACCTCAGCGGGAAGCCTGTACTTCAAGGAACAGCTCGTCGTCACCGGTGTAACCGACGCGGTGGGATGGTACGACTCGAAGGATCAGGGTAGTCGTGCCGACTATCGTGGTTCCGATGGGATCGTGCGGCGTGCGCACCGCGAGCAGCCGAACCAGAAGACCTACACGGACGCGCCGGCCGGAGCACAGCTCCTCGGTTTCGGATACTTCCGCACCTCGACGAACGAGCTGTGGTTCGAGGGGACGCTCGTTGCCCCCGGAATCGCGTCGGTCGGGGCATGGAGCGACAACGACTACTTCTATGCCACCTACAGACGCACGGATGGACAGGCTCTGCGCGCTCGGGGTGCGACCCCCAACCAAAGCACGTGGATAGCGGGCAATGCGCCCCTGAACGCCAACCTGATCGGAGCTCGATACGCGCTCGACAGCACCGGGGTGCTGTACTTCGACGGTCAGGGCGTCACCAATGGTGTGACCGGTGCGGTCGGTTGGTACTTCCGCAACAACGATCAGTTCTATGCCGACTACTTCAAGAACGGGGTCGCGGAGCGGGCCGCGGGGACAGTCGCGGGGAACCCCGTTTACGGCGGCACGCCATCGGGGGCCGCTCTATTGGGCTACGGTTACTTCCTCGCCGGCACGGATCTGTGGTACGAGGGCGCCGCGATCCGGACGGGCGTCACCTCGGGGGCCGGATGGGCGAACGGGCAGGACCCCTTCTGCGACTACCGTACCGCTGACCTGGCCTCCTACCGGGCGAAGCGTGCCATCCCGCAGGACGCCGTCTGGACCACAGGCTTGACGCCCATCGGATCCGAGCCGCGGGGTGCGGACTACTACCTCAGCGGTGACGGTGTGCTCAGCTTCCGAGGCACATTGGTCGCGACCGGTGTCACCGAGGCGATTGGCTGGATGAACCCGCAAGTCGACCGGCAGTTCGCCGACTACCGGGGTGCGCAGGGCAATGCCTTCCTCGCGGACCAGACCTCCGTCAATCCCACCATCTACAACAGCGTTCCCTCCGACGCGGTGGCCGTCGGCGCGGGGTACTGGTTGACTCCGGGCGGCGCTCTCTACTTCGGTAACGCGAGCATCCGAACGGGGGTCGCCACGGCACGCGGATGGGCCGAGTTCGCCCAGGAGAGCGGGCCGTCGCAGCTGGCGACGTATCGGGTGGCCACAGGTGCCGCCTTCCGTGCCCGCGGCGCCGCCGCAGCCAACCGCTCGTGGGCGCCCGGCCTCACTCCACTGGGTGCCAAGCCCGTCGGCGCCGGGTTCTTCCTGCTCGGTGATCAGCTGTACTGGGGAGGATCGTTCGTCGTGGGCAGCGTGCAGGTGGCAACCGGCTGGCAGGACTGCCAGGACGACGTGCAGTTCGCGGACTACTTCAAGACAGACGGAACGGCCTACCGTGCAAGGAGGGCTGTCAATTCCCTGGACCTTTCCTACGCGGCCATGCCGGCTGGTACGGAGCCTGTCGGGGCGGGGTACTTCCTCAGCCCGGACAAGAAGCTCTACTTCCAGGGTGCGTTGATCGCTCAGCAAGTCGCGTCGGCGGCCGGGTGGTCGAATCCGCCGCAGAGGGCGGCCTACGCTCAGATCGTCGCCTGCTGATTCCTCAGTGACGACTCCGAGGCGGGGGTGCGACGTATCGCACCCCCGCCTCGGCGTTCTGAGGGGCGACTCGTAGCCGCCGCCGGGTAGACGACGGGTGACGAAATGCGGTACTCCTCGTGCGAGTTGCCAAGGGGCTACACGGATGGTGCTCGTCGTGGCATCGTTCCTGTATGACTGAGTCCGTGCTGAACGACCTTCTCCGCCGCGTCACCGAGAGCGGACTGCTCGACGAGCCGAGCATCGACGACGACACCGTCGTCGGCCTCGCCCATCTGGACGCCGCCGGCGTCGAGGTGGAGGTCGACCTCGACCCCGAGATCGACGACGTCGACGATCCCGACATCGACGCGATCATGGCATCCCTCTCCGAGATCCTGGGCGTCAGCGAGGACCGCTGGCGCGCGATCGTCGACGAGGTCGTCTCCGACATCGAGGACGCGCTCGACGACGACGAGGTGGATGCCGAGATCGACCTGCGCACCGACCTCGAGGCCGTGGGTGTCGGCGTCTTCGCCGACGCGGTCATCGTCGTGTTCGCCGGTGCGACGTCGTTCCCCGACGCGCTTGTGCACGTCCAGCTGACGCCTGAGCTCGAGGTCGAGGACATCGAGATCGTGGGCGATGACGACGAGGAAGACGATGACGACGAGGACTGACGCCTGAAAGCCGCCGACGAACGGCCGGGAGACCCACGGGTGCCCCGGCCGTTCCGCGTTCGCGGCAGCTGTGGGCTGAGGCAATCGGCTCAAGAGCCGATGCGGAAATCCTCGAGCGGTGTGCCCGCCTCGTACGGGCCGAAGAAGAGGTCCGCGCCGTCGGCGGTGAGCGCGACCCCCGTGCCGGTGGATCCGTCGAACGCCGCGACCGTGGCGAAGGGCAGCCTCACACCGTCGTCGTCGGGGTCGGCGATCTCGAGCACCCACGTGCCCGCGCGGTCGACGAGAGCCGGGTCGGCGAGGGTCACGCGCATCATCCCCCCGTGGCCGGTGAAGGTCACGCTGCCGGAGAACCGGTGCCCCTCGCCGGGGAAGACGAATCCGCCGTCAGCCTCGCGCACGCCGCCCGCGACGACGACCGCCCCGTCGCTCATGCCGCGCACGTAGCCCACGAGGGACGTCTTGACCGCCCAGCGCAACACGCTCACGACGACGTCCAGCGGATCGAACGAGCGAACGACACCAGGGCTCGCACACGCTCGGGTGGATCGATCGTCGCCGACCAGATGACGTCGATGCCGACGGGATCGACGGGCGGCGAGATCTCCTTCATGGCCACAGGGTAGCCCTCGTAGCTGGCCGGGTTCGCGGGGCGCTGCACCAGGATGCCGTAGCCCAGTCCGCGGCCGACGAGTGTGCGAACCGCCTCGTAGCTGGCGGTGCGATGACGGATTCGCGGGGTGAGCCCGCGCGCCTCGAACAGCGACAGCGTGTGCGCCGAGGACGGCGGGGCGTCGAGCAGGATGAGGTCGCGCGACACGACGTCCTCGAGCCGCACGCTCTCTCCCTGGGCCAAGGGGTCGTCGGCGGCGAGCAGCACGTGGGCGGGCAGGGCGAAGAGGCGCTCGCGGCGCGGATGGCCGGGAACCAGGGTGTCGTACACGAAGGCGACATCGACCTCGCCCGACTCGATCCGCCCCTCGAGCTGATCGTGGGTGGCCTCGCGGATGTGGAGGTCGACCCGCGGGTGGGCCTCACCGAAGTCGTGCAGGAGCGGGGGCAGCACGGTGGGGGCGAGGGTCGGGTAACACCCGATCGTGATGGGCCCGACGAGTTCTCCGGGTTCGGCGCGCAGGCCGATCATGAGTTCGCGGGATGCCGCCAGCAGAGGCCGGGCGTGTTCGACGACGTAGGCCCCCGCGCTCGTGAGCGACACCCCGTGCGCGCGGCGTCGCACTGTAAGCGGCGTGCCCGCGAGCCGGTCGAGGTCGGCGAGCGAGTCGGAGAGGGTCGACGGGGAGATGCGGACGTCCGCCGCCGCGGAGGCGATGGTTCCGGCGTCGGCCACCGCGACGAGATAGGCCAGTTGCCGCAGCGTGAAGTCGGGCACGTCAGGCATCGGGCGCACCTCACATCGGTTCTATCGAAGAATGAGACCGGAAATAACCGCTTTCCCCGGGGTATGCATCGAACCATACTCGAACTGTTCGCCGCCGAACACCGACACGAGGAAGTGCACCGTGAGCCGACCCGCCCCGATCGCCGACTGGGTGACGATCCCGGACCTGTACCGCGACCCGTTCCCCATCTACGACCGACTGCGCGCCGAAGGCGGCGTGCACTGGGTTCCGAGCGTGGGCCGCTACCTCATCACGACCTATGACGCCGTGCACACGACCGAGTTCGACCAGGAGACGTTCTCGGCGAACGAGGAGGGCTCGCTACAGATCCGTGCCATGGGGCATTCCATGCTGCGCCGTGACGATCCGGAGCACTACCCCGAGCGCAAGGCCTGGCAACCGGTGCTGCGGCCGGGCGTCGTCAAGCGCACGTGGACCAGCGTGTTCGAACGCAACGCGGACCGCTACCTCGACGAGATGCTCGCCAAGGGGCCGGGTGCCGACATCATCTGGGATTTCGCGGCGCCGTATGCGGCGGAGAACCTGCGCGAGATCCTCGGCTTCCACAACGTGCACCAGGAAGATCTGCAGCGCTGGTCGCAGACGCTGATCGACGCGACCGGCAACTACGCCGACGACCCCGAGGTGTGGACCAAGGGCAAGCGCTCTTTCGACGAGGTCGACGCCGCCCTCGACGAGATGCTCGCGTGGCACGCGAAGCACCCCGATCACTCGCTCATCTCGACGCTGCTGCGCATCGCCGACTACGAGATGCCGATCGAGAAGATCCGCGCGAACATCAAGATGACGATCGGCGGCGGCCTCAACGAGCCGCGCGACGCCCTCGGTGTCGCCGCGTGGGCTCTGCTCGAGCACCCGGACCAACGCCGCGCGGTCGAGGCCGATCCTTCCCTCTGGCCCGCGGTGTTCGACGAGGCCATCCGCTGGATCGCACCCATCGGGCTGTACTCGCGTCAGGTCACGACCGACACCGTGCTCGCCGGGGTGCGGCTTCCCGCCGGGGCGAAGCTCGGCATCTGCATCCTTTCGGCCAACCGGGACGAGAACGTCTGGGCGGATGCCGCGGAGTTCGACATCCGCCGCGAGGTCAAGCCGCACCTCGCCTTCAGCAAGGGTGTCCACGTGTGCCTGGGCGCCTGGGTCGCCAAGGCGGAGGTGGCGACCGTCGGCTTGCCGCGTCTGTTCGAGCGCCTCCGCAGCGTGGATCTGCACCCGGAACGCCCGGCCGTGATCGGTGGGTGGGTGTTCCGCGGGATGCTGGAGCTTCCCGTCACCTGGGACACGTCGGCTGCCGCTCGTGTGCCCCTCGCCGAGACGCCGTCCGCCGTCCCGGCGGCAATGGTTCCCCACGTGGCGATCGTCGGCTCGGGCCCCGCCGGCTGCTTCACCGCGCAAGCGGTTCGGCGCTCCTTCCCCCACGCCGAGATCGACGTCTTCGATCGCTTGCCCGTGCCCTACGGTCTCGTGCGCTACGGAGTCGCCGCCGACCATCAGGGCACCAAGTCGGTGTCGCGGCAGTTCGACCGCCTTTTCACTGAGGAGGGCGTGCGATTCCACGGCGGCGTCGCGGTCGGGCAGGACGTCCCGCTCGACGCGCTCCGCTCCGCTTTCGACGCCGTGGTGCTCGCCTCGGGTGTCTCGGCTGACGCGCGCCTCACCGTACCGGGCGCCGACCTTCCCGGGGTCGTGGGTGCCGGGGCACTGACCCGACTGCTCAACGGGCACCCCGACCATCACGGTGACGACGTCGCGCTCGGCCCTCGCGTGGTGGTGATCGGCCACGGCAACGTCGCGCTCGACGTCGTGCGGTTGATCGCTCGCACGGGCGCGGACCTCGACGGGAGCGACGTCGACGACGCCGTGCACGGGCGCGTCGCGGGCGATGTCCGTGTCGTGCACGTCGTCGGGCGTTCCGCGCCGGAGACCGCCAAGTTCGACCCCGTCATGGTGCGCGAACTCGCCGCTATCCCGGGCATCGGCCACACGGTGCACGGAACCGACCTCACGGCGGTGCCCGAGGGCAAGGACGCCCGTGTCGACGCCGTCCGGACGCTCGAGCGCGCCGCCGACGAAACCGCCCGGGTGCAGGTGCACTGGTGGTTCGGTCTCACCCCGGAGGCGATCGAAGGTTCGGCATCGGCGGAGGGCGTGCGTTTTCGCGGCGCCGACGGCGCGGTGCGGCTCGACGCGGACGCAGTGGTCACCGCCGTCGGATTCGCCGCGGATCCGACGACCCTCGTCGAGCCCGGCGCCTACCCGGACGGGCGCATCGAGCCCGGACTCTACGTGGCCGGCTGGCTGCGCCGCGGCCCGCGCGGCACGATCCCCGATCAGCGCGCCGACGCGAGAGGCCTCGCCCGCGTCCTCGCCGACGACGTGGCGAAGGGCGCGATCACCGGCGGAGCGGCAGGTCTCGCGGCCCTCGACCTCCCCGATCACGTCGACTTCGACGGATGGCGACGGATCGACGCGCGCGAGACGCTCCGGGCCGCGCCCGGCCGCGTGCGGGCCAAGCTCCGCACGCGGGAGGATCTGCTCGCCGCCGCGGCCGACACGTCGACCCCGCTCCCGACGGTTGCGGTGTCGCGCTCCAAAACGGGCGGGGAGAGCAGCGTGCCCGTCACGCTCCTCTTCGGCACCGAGTCGGGGAACGCCGAGCTCGTTGCGGAAGACCTCGCGCGCCACCTCGGAGATCGCGCCGAGACGCGGGTCGTCGACCTCGGCGACCTGGACCTCGCCGACCTCGACCCCGGCCGAGTGCACCTCGTTGTCTGCTCGACCTACGGCGACGGCGAACTGCCCACGACCGTGCGCGGGTTACGTGAGCGGCTCCTGTCCGAGCGGCCGGGGCTCGATGGCATCCGCTATGCCGTTTTCGGTCTCGGCGACCGCAGCTACACGAAGACCTATTCGCGGGGGAGCGAGATGATCGACGAAGCGCTCGCCGCGTGCGGCGCCACGCGGGTGGGGGAGTACGGCCGCCACGATGCCGGTGGGCCGATGGATGCCGCGGAGGTCGCGCGCGAATGGGCCGATGGCGTGCTCGCCGAGCTCGCGGCTCGAGAGCTCGTCGCCCGCTGACCGGTGGTGCCGCGGGTCGCTCGCGGGGAGCGCCGGAGGGGAGCCGACCGCGGCTAGTAGCTGGCGCGGTCGGAGGCGTCGCCGCCCGACGACCACCGGGCCGCGAGGGCTTCTGAGCCTCGGGCGAGGAGAGCGACGTCGGCGCCGACGAGGAGGAAGGACGCCCCGGCATCCCGGTATGCCTCCGCCATATCGGGGTCGAACGCGTTCACGCCGACCGGCTTCCCGGCCGCGCGCACCGCGGTGAAGGCCCGCAGGACCGCAGCCACGACGTCGGGATGCGTCTGCCGGCCGAGAAGACCCAGGGATGCCGCGAGGTCGCTGGGCCCCACGAAGACACCGTCGATTCCGTCCACCGCCGCGATGTCGCCCGCGGCGTCGACCCCCTCGGCCGTCTCGACCTGCACGAAGAGCGAGACGTGGTCGTCGGCGGCGGCGAGATAGTCCTCGACGCGGTTCCATCGCGCCGATCGCGCGAGCGCCGACCCCACGCCCCGCACGCCGCGCGGCGGATAGCGCACCGCCGCCACGAGTTCACGGGCCTGGTCGGCGGACGACACCATGGGGACGAGGATGTTCTGGGCGCCGAGGTCGAGCACCTGCTTGAGTGTGACCGTATCGCCGATGGGGACGCGCACCACCGGTGTCGCCGGGTAGGCGGCGATGGCCTGCAGCTGCGTGAGCACCGACGTGAGGCCGTTGGGCGAATGCTCCATGTCGACGAGGATCCAGTCGGTCCCCGAGCCCGCGATGATCTCGGCCACTAGGGGGCTGCCCGAGCAGACCCACATCCCCGCGAGGGGGCGGGACGACTCCGCGAGGCGGTCGCGGAAAGTCGGAGCTAGACGAAGCGGCATTCGATCGTTCCCATCGGTCCGTAGTCGCACAGCACGCTATCGCCCCGCGACACCCACATCGGGCGCGTGAACGATCCGGCGAGGATGATCTCGCCCGCTTCGAGCCGTGCGCCGTGCTGCGCGAACTTGTTCGCCAGCCAGGCGACGCCCGTGGCGGGGTGGCCGAGCACACCGGCAGCGACACCCGTCTCTTCGATGTCGCCGTTGCGCGAGAGCACGCCGGGCACCCATCGCAGATCGATCTCGTCGGGGCGCTTGTGCACGTCGCCCAGGACCATCGCGCCGTAGGCGGCGTTGTCGGAGATCGTGTCGACGATCGTGCGGCCCTCGAGGTCGATGTGGGAATTGAGCACCTCCAGGGCCGGGACGGCATAGTCGATCGCCGCCAGCGCGTCCTCGAGAGTGCAGTCCGGTCCCTCGAGAGGCTGCTTCAGCACGAACGCGAGCTCGACCTCGATGCGGACGTTCGAGAAGTGCTCCACCGGGATGTCGTCTCCCGAGCGGTACACCGTGTCGTCGAACATGACGCCGTAGTCGGGCTCGGTGATCCCCGTGGCCTGCTGCATCGCCTTCGAGGTCAGCCCGATCTTGCGCCCCACGAGCGTGCGGCCCGCCGCGATCTGCGTGTCGCGCCAGCGGCCCTGGATGGCATACGAGTCGGCGACCGTGGCATCCGGGAACCGTGCGGTGATGCGCGGGATCATGCTGTGCGTGCGGTCGGCCTCGGCGAGCTCGGCCGCGATCTGGTCGATCTGCTGCTCGGTGAGCATGTGTTCCTCCGTGTCTTTCGGCCTGAGTCGCCAGAATTTGTCGCCTCCGGGCGAGCCCGGGCGACAAATTCTGGCGACTCGCGCCTCGTTAGAGCTGGTTGCCGAGCTTGAACTCGGGAGAAGGGGATGCCTCGGGGGCGCGGGTGTAGGAGAAGCCGTCGGCCCCGATCGTCACGGCCATCTCGCTCGCGTCGGTGCGGGCACGCACCGGCTGCGGGTTGCCGTCGAGGTCGAGGACGAGCGACGCCTCGGTGTACCACGACGGCACGACCGCGTTGCCCCACCAGTCACGGCGCTGGTTGTCGTGGACGTCCCACGTGACGACCGGGTTGTCGGGGTCGCCGGTGTAGTAGTCCTGCGTGTAGATCTCGACCCGGTGGCCGTCGGGGTCGCGCAGGTAGAGGTAGAACGCGTTCGAGACGCCGTGACGCCCGGGTCCGCGCTCGATGGCATCCGACCGCCGGAGCGCGCCGAGCTTGTCGCAGATGGCGAGGATGTTGTGCTTCTCGTGCGTGGCGAAGGCGACGTGGTGCATGCGGGGGCCGTCGCCGCCGGTCATGGCCGTGTCGTGCACGGTGGGCTTCCGCCGCATCCACGCGGCGTAGACCGTGCCCTCGTCGTCCTGGATGTCTTCGGTGACGCGGAAGCCGAGCGTCTGCATGAAGTTGACGGCGCGCGGCACGTCGGGCGTCACCTGGTTGAAGTGGTCGAGGCGGACGAGCTCGCCCGGCGTGTGCAGGTCGTAGCGCCACGACAGACGCTCGACGTGCTGGGTGTCGAAGAAGAACTCGTACGGAAACCCGAGCGGGTCCTCCACGCGCACGGAATCGCCGATGCCCTTCGTGAAGCCGTCACGGCGCCGCTCGACCCGGCATCCGAGCTCGGAATAGAAAGCGACCGCCTTGTCGAGGTCGTCCGCGCTGCGCACGCGGTACGAGAACGCCGCGACCGCCGCGACCGGACCCTGGCGCAGCACGAGGTTGTGGTGGATGAACTCCTCGGTCGAGCGCAGGTAGATCGCGTCGCCGTCCTCCTCGGTGACGTAGAGCCCCAGCACGTCGACGTAGAACTCCCGGGATGCCGCGAGGTCGGTGACGACGAGCTCCATGTAGGCGCAGCGCAGGATGTCGGGCGCGGGGGAGGAGGGCGTCGGGATGGGGTTGTCGGTGCGGATCGGCGCCTCGGCGGAGACGAAGAAGCCCGAGGAGGTGCGGGTCATCTGGCTGCGGTCGGTCATCTCAGGCTCCTTTGCCGAAGGTCGGGTTGTGGGACGGGCCGAGGGTGATGTGCACGGCCTGCTGGTCGGTGTAGAAGTCGATCGAGCGGTACCCGCCCTCGTGGCCGAGGCCGGATGCCTTCACGCCGCCGAACGGGGTGCGGAGGTCGCGCACGTTGTTGGAGTTGAGCCACACCATGCCGGCCTCGACGTTCTGCGCGAACAGGTGAGCGCGCTTCAGGTCGTTCGTCCAGACGTAGGCGGCGAGGCCGTACTTGGTGTTGTTCGCCAGCTCCAGCGCCTCGTCGTCGGTGTCGAACGGCGTGATGGCGACGACCGGACCGAAGATCTCCTCCTGGAAGATGCGCGCATCGGGGGCGACGTCGGCGAAGACGGTCGGCTGGACGAAGTTCCCCTCGTCGAAGCCGTCGGGGCGGCCGCCGCCGGCCACCAGTCGGCCCTCGGTCTTGCCGAGCTCGACGTACGACATGACCTTGGCGTAGTGCTCGGGGTGGACGAGCGCGCCGACCTCGGTCTCGGGGTCGTCGGGGTAACCGACCTTCACTCGCGCGGCCTGCGCGGCGTAGCGCTCGACGAACTCGTCGTACACGGCCCGCTCGACGAGGATGCGGCTACCGGCGGTGCACCGCTCGCCGTTGAGCGAGAACACACCGAAGATGGTCGCGTCGATCGCGGCATCCAGGTCGGCGTCGGCGAAGACGATCGCGGGGCTCTTGCCGCCCAGCTCCATCGAGAGACCCTTGAGGAAGGGGGCCGCGTTGGCGAAGATGAGCTGCCCGGTCGAGCTCTCTCCCGTGAAGGAGATGAGCGGCACGTCGGGGTGCTTCACGAGGGCGTCGCCGGCGTCCTCGCCGAGCCCGTTGACGAGGTTGAACACCCCTTCGGGGAGTCCCGCCTCCTCGAAGATCCCGGCCCACAGGGATGCCGACAGCGGCGTGAACTCCGCGGGCTTGAGCACCACGGTGTTGCCGGTGGCGAGGGCCGGGGCGAGCTTCCACGACTCGAGCATGAACGGTGTGTTCCACGGCGTGATGAGGCCCGCGACGCCGATCGGCTTGCGGTTGACGTAGTTGAGCTGGCGGCCCGGCACCTTGAACGCATCGTCGGTCTGCGCCACGATCAGGTCGGCGAAGAACCGGAAGTTCTCGGCCGCGCGCCGGGCCTGTCCCAACGCCTGCGTGATCGGCAGGCCCGAGTCGAAGGACTCCAGCTCCGCCAGCCGCGCGTCACGGGACTCGACGATGTCGGCGATGCGGTGCAGCACGCGGGAACGCTCGCGGGGGAGCATGCGAGGCCATGGTCCGTCGGTGAAGGCCTTCCGTGCGGCGGCGACCGCGCGGTCGATGTCGGCCTTCTTGCCCGCCGCCGCCGTGACGTACGTCTCGTTGGTGACGGGATCGAGGACGTCGAAGGTGTCGCCGTCGGCAGAGTCGACGAAGGCGCCGTCGATGTAGTGACGGATGCGCTCGGGCAGATCGGCGGGGATGGTCCGCTGCAGCGTCTGTGTGTCGCTCATGGGGATGCTTTCCTGTGTCAGACCGCCGGGAGGCCGAGGACCTCGTCGGGGTGTTCGTGGATGAGGTAGGCGTCGAGGGTGGCAGCGCGATGCCGGCGCGAGGCCTTCTCGATCTCGCCGAGGGGGGCTGCGGACTCGATCAGGCGGAGGATGTTCTCGTGCTCGCGGACACTCTCTGCGGCGCGACCCGGCACGAAGCTGAAGGTCGAGTCGCGCAGGTGCCCGAGGCGGGCCCATTCGGCCTGGACGAGTTCGAGCATGCGCGGGTTCGCGCAACGCTCGAACAGGATCGCGTGGAACTCCTGGTTCAACGCGGTGAAGACGCGCGGGTCGAAGTGCTCGAGTGTCTCGATCATGCGTTCGTTGATCGCGCGGGCACGGTGGAGATCGTCGGAGGTCAGCGCCCGTGCCGACAGCGCGGTGGCCGCGCCCTCCAGGATGCTGAGGGCCTGCATGCTGTGCCGGTACTGCGAGTCGTCCACCATCGACACCCGCGCCCCGACATTGCGCTCGAACGTCACGAGACCCTCGGCCTCGAGCTGACGGATGGCCTCGCGCACGGGCACCACGCTCATGTCGAGATCGCTCGCGATCGAACCGAGCACCAGGCGGTATCCCGGGGTGAACTCCTGACGCGCGATCCGGTCCTTGATCCAGTGGTACGCCTGCTGCGACTTGCTGAGCGTCACTTCCGCGGCCCTCACGAACGTTCCTTCTCGTAGCGGGCGCGCCACTGCGCGTTCATCGGGAAGAGACCGTCCACGGGGTGTCCCGCCGCGACCTGCGTCGCGATCCAGGCATCCTCTTCCTCCTGAGCGAGGGCGGCGTCGACGACCTCTTCGACGAGTGCGGGCGGGATGACGATGACCCCGTCGCCGTCACCCACGATGACATCACCCGGCTGGACGGTGGTGCCGCCGCACCCGATCGCCACATCGGTGTCCCACGGCACATGCCGGCGGCCGAGCACCGCCGGGTGCGGTCCACGCGAGAAGACGGGGAGACCCACCGCGGCGACGGCCGCGTAGTCGCGCACGCCTCCGTCGGTCACGATGCCCGCGGCGCCGCGGGCCTTCGCACGCAGGGCCAGGATGTCGCCGAGCGTGCCCGACCCTGATTCGCCGCGGGCCTCGATCACGATGACCTCGCCCTCTCCGACGCTGTCGAAGGCGCGCTTCTGGGCGTTGTACCCGCCGCCGTGCGAGGCGAACAGGTCTTCGCGGTGGGGGACGAAACGCAGCGTCCGAGCCAGGCCGACGAGCGTGGACCCGGGATGCATCGCGGCCACGCCGTCGATGGAGACATCGTTCAATCCGCGCTTGCGCAATTGCCCCGACAGCGCGGCGACAGGGACCCGCGTGAGCTTCGCGCGCAGTTCGTCGGTGAGTCGGAACGGTGCGGGTGCGGCGGGGAGTCCCGCGCTCTCGCGCGAGCCCCACGCCTCGGCGCGCTGGTGGTCGTCGACGGAGGGGAGGGAGCCGAGCGTGTCGTCGAACGGTTCGTCGCCCTGGACGACCGTCGTCACCAGGCGGCCTGAACTGGGCGACTCGGCGACGCCGGGAGCGTCGACCTCGACCTCGACCACGGCCCCCGGAAGGACGACGCTCGAGCCCGCGGGCGTACCCGTGAGGATGACGTCGCCGGGTTCGAGCGTGAGGTGCTGCGAGAGGTCGGCGACGATCTGGGTCAGCGGGAACAGAAGGTCTTCGGTCGTGTCGTCCTGGACGAGCGCGCCATCCACCCACGTGCGCACGCGAAGGCCGGTCGGCGACACGGTCGCCGCGGGGATGAGCCGGGGGCCGAGCGGCGTGTAGCCGTCACGCCCCTTGGACCGGACGTTGGACCCTTTGTCGTTCGCGCGGAGATCGTAGACGCCGAAGTCGTTGGCCGCGGTCACCGCCGCCACATGGCCCCATGCCTCGTCGGCCGCGACCCGCCGCGCGGTCGCGCCGATCACCAGGGCGATCTCGCCCTCGAAGGCCAGCAGTTCGGTGCCGGCGGGGCGTTCGATGGTCGATCCCGATGCGGCGATCGAGCTGGACGGCTTGAGGAAGTAGGACGGGTGGGTGGGCCGTCGGCCGCGCTGGTGGGCGCGCGAGGGGTAGCTCAGGTGCACCGCGATGACCTTCCCGGGACGGGCGGGCAGCGCGGCGAAGCGCGGGTCTGCGGCATCCGTCGTGCTCATGAGGCTCCTTCGCTGCTCATTGCGTCGTATTCGAAATCGTATATGATCTGACGCGGCGGTTCAACCGACCGACTGACAGCGACGTCGACAGAGGGACACCCAACGATGAGTTCTCCAATCTCTCCCACAGCGGGCGGCTTCACGCCGACCGGTACCATCTCCACTCCCGCCGATCGGCGCCGTGTCGTCTTCGCCACGGTGGTCGGCACGACCGTCGAGTGGTACGACTTCTTCATCTACGCTCAGGCGGCGGGGCTCGTGTTCGCCGCGATCTTCTTCGAGCCCGCCGGCCCCGGGATCGCGCTCATCCTGTCGTTCCTGACGGTGGGGCTCAGCTTCCTGTTCCGGCCGCTGGGTGCCTTCCTGGCGGGACACTTCGGTGACAAGTACGGCCGCCGCGTGGTGCTCATGGTCACGCTGATCCTCATGGGCGTTTCCACGACGCTCGTCGGCCTGCTCCCCACCTACGCGGCCATCGGCGTCGCAGCCCCGATCCTGCTGATCTTCCTGCGCATCCTGCAGGGCATCTCGGCCGGTGGGGAGTGGGGAGGCGCGGTGCTCATGGCCGTCGAGCACGCCCCCAAGAACAAGCGCGGACTCTTCGGCGCATCGCCCCAGATCGGCGTGCCGATCGGTCTGCTCCTGGCATCCGGAATGATGGCGATCATGGCGCTCATCGCGCCCGGCGACGCCTTCCTCGAGTGGGGATGGCGCGTGCCGTTCCTCTTCAGCGTCGTCCTGATCTTCGTCGGGTATTACATCCGCAAGCGCGTCGAGGAGAGCCCCGTCTTCGTCGAGCTCGCCGAGCGCCGGGAAGAGACCAAGACGCCCATCGTGCAGCTGTTCCGCAAGCACTGGGCCCTCGTGCTCATCGCCGCGTTCGTCTTCGCGGGCAACAACGCGGCCGGATACATGTCCACCGGCGGATACATCCAGAATTACGCCACCAACCCCGCCGGCCCGCTCGGGCTCGACCGCGGCCCGGTGCTGTGGGCCGTCGCCGGAGCGTCCGTCGGATGGCTCGTCTTCACATGGCTCTCCGGCTGGATGAGCGACATCATCGGTCGGCGCACCACGTACATCATCGGCTGGATCGCTCTCGCGATCGGCGCCGTCACGCTGTTCCCGCTCGTGAACACCGGGGAGATCGCGCTGGTGTTCCTCGGGCTCCTCATCCTGACCGTCGGCCTCGGCTTCACGTACGGCCCGCAGGCGGCCCTGTACGCAGAACTGTTCCCCGCCTCCGTGCGGTTCTCGGGGGTGTCAATCTCGTACGCGATCGGCGCGATCCTCGGCGGCGCGTTCGCCCCGACCATCGCCACCGCGCTGGTGCAGTCCACCGGTACGACGTGGTCGGTGGCCTTCTACCTCGTCGGGATGGCCGTGCTCGGCCTCATCGCGACCCTGCTGCTGCGCGATCGTCGCGGCATCCCGCTCGGTCCGGACCACGAGGCCGAGCAGGCCGTTTCGCCGATCTACGGGATGTCTCGGTCCTGAGCCGCCTCCCCGGATCCGGTCATCGGCGCGCCGGTGGGGCGCAGGCCCACCCGGCGCGCCGATGCACGTGCCGGCGATGATCGTCACCGCGTGATCACCTTCGGGGCGGCCACGGCCTTGAGGCCTTCCTTCCCGAACTCCATCCCAGCGGCTTCCCCTGCTCTCGAGCGACGATCTGGGCGAGCTCCTCGGCGTGGGCATCGATCTCGTCGGCGGCCCGGTGCAGGATCGCCGACCGCTCGGCGTGCGTGAGCGCGGCCCAGGCGGGTTGCGCGGCGCGCGCTGCGGTCACCGCCCGTGCGAGTTCGGCCGCCGTGTGCACGGGGGCGTAGCCGATGGTCTCGCCGGTGGCGGCGTCGAGAACAGCTCGACCGGGGGCGCGGTGGTGCTCGGGGTGCCGCTGATCGGCGTGCCGAGCGCCAACGGCCGGCCGCCGCTGGACTGACGACGCGGTCCGCTCCGCCGTCGGGCTAGGAGTTCACGCGGATGATCTCCTGCTGATAGGGGGCGATGACGCCGCCGCTGATGCGCAGGTCGAGGAGGAGGAACGGCCGCTCGTCCGCGTCGCGCTGGGTCCACCGGGCGAGGGCGTCGAGGTCGGCCAGGTCGCGCACGACCACCCCCTCCGCACCGAACCCGCGCGCGACCGCGGCGAAATCGACCTCCGGGATGAGCATCGGCTCGCGGGCCAGTCCCTTCAGGCCGTAGAGGTTCACCTCGGCCCCGTAAGCGGCGTCGTTCCACACCACCGCCAGACCGCGGCCGCCGGCGACGCGCACGGCCGATTCGAGGTCGGCGATGGCCATGAGTCCGCCGCCGTCACCGGTGGTGAGCACGATCGTCGAGTCCGGCCGGGCGGCGGCGGCTCCGGGCACGCTGGGGAACCCGAGCCCGATGGACTGGTACGCGGTGCCGACCATCATCACGCGGTCGGGGGACTCCACCGGCCAGTACATGTTCGACCATCCGAGGAAGTGCCCGCCGTCCGACACCACGACCCTGTCCTCGGGGAGAAGCTCGCCGATGCGGACCGCGACCGTCCGCGGGTCGAGGCGCCCGTCGGGGGCGACGCCGTCGCCCGCGTCGCGCGCGCACAGCGCCGCGATGTCCAGGGACTCCCGCCATCCCGACGGTCGCGTGCCGCGGGCGAGCAGGCGCGCGGTGATCGCCGAGGCGGCATCGGCGGCGTCCGCCCGCACGAAACCCCCGACCTGCGGATGGGTGGCCGAGGGTGCGGTGTCGACCTGGAACACGCGCGTCCCCGGCGCGAACAGCTCGCCGAAGCGCATCGTGAACTGGTTGAGGCCGGCGCCGAAGACGACGGCGACATCGGCCTCGCGCACGAGCTGCATCGCGCCCTCGGCACCGAAGCCGCCGGTGACGCCCAGGTCGTAGCGCCGGTCGGGGAAGATGCCCCGGCCCAGCGCTGTCGAGGCGGTGACCGCTCCGGTCGCCTCGGCCAGCGCGCCCAGCGCCTCCCCGGCGTCGGCGAGCCAGGCGCCGCGCCCGGCGAGGAGGAACGGGCGCTCGGCGTGGGAGAGCGCGTCGGCGACCCGGTCGAGCGCTGCGGCCGTGAACGGGCTGGGGGGTCCGGCCTGCGTCGTGAGGGTGAGCGGCGCGGGAGGCGGGACTTCTCCGGCATCGCGCGCGGCCACGTCGTACGGGATCGCGAGGATCGCCGGGCGGCGGTAGGTGAGGGCGTGCTCGAGGGCGATGGCGGTCGTCGCCGCGGCATCCCGCTCGCCCACGGTGTACGTGCGCACCCCCACCGCCGAACCGAGCGCGATCTGGTCGACGCCCCAGGGCCGTGGGCCCGACGTCGGCTCATCACCGACGACGAGCACGAGCGGGATGCGGGCCTGCGCCGCCTCCGCGAGAGCGGTCAGCGTGTTCGTGAAGCCCGCGCCGTAGGTGGCGGTCGCGGCCGCGATCCGGCCGCTCGCGCGGTGGTAGGCGTCGGCGGACACCACGCCGCCGGCCTCGTGCCGCACGGCGGTGAAGGTGGCACCGGTGCGGTCGAGCTCATCCAGGAAGTACGCGTTGCCGTTGCCCATCACCCCGAACACGTGGTCGACGTGAGCGGCGAGGGTGCGGGCGACGTGCGCGGAGACAGAGGGCATGGCGAAGCCTTTCGAGACGGAACGGGATGGATGCCGTATGTGTCTCGCGCTCGTTCTGCGCTACGTGCCCCTTTTTCGAGCAGCGACGCACTGCTTCGTGCGCCTGACGGGGCGAGTATAGCTCGCGTGAGGTGCCAGGATTTGTCGCCTGCGGGACCCCGCAAGCGACAAATCCTGGCACCTCACGCACGGGTGTGGGCGGGGGCGCGGGGGTGGGTCAGAGGCCGAGGCGGATGGACTCGGCGGCCGAAGCGAGGCGCGCGGCGATCACGGGGTCGTCGACCTCCGTCGAGACGTAGACGGCGGCGAGGGCTGCGGGAGGGCGCCCCTGCACCGACAGCGGAACGGCCACCGCGCGGAGCGAAGGGACGACCTCGTCGTGACTCGTCGCCCACCCGCGCTCCACCGTCTCGGCGACCTCGGCGGCCAGGCGTGCATCCACGGCGTCGGGCCACAGCCGCGGCGGGAGCTGCGCGAGCACCGCGCGGCCGGGCGCTCCGCGGGTCACTGGATGCCGTGCGCCCGGGCGCTGCGCCACGGCAGTGACGGCGTGGCGTGGCTCGACGCTCGCGAGCGTCACGCACTCGTCGTGGTCGAGCACCACCAGGAAGCACGTCATGCCGAGGTCGTTGGCGGCGGCGGTGAGCTCGGGCAGCGCCTCGGACTGGAGGTCGGCCGCGACCCCGGCGGCCAGCGCGGCGAGGCCCGTTCCGAGGCGCACCGCGCCGGTGGCATCCCGCGAGACGAGTCCGTGGTCTTCGAGGGTGCGCAGCAGGCGGTAGGCGACGGAGCGGTGCAGACCCACGCGTGCGGCCAGGTCGTCGATCGACAGCGGCGTACGGGCGGCGGAGAGCTCTTCGAGCAGCCGGATGCCACGGCTCAGCGTCTGCGAGGCAGGGGCGGCGTCTTGCCGTGTCGGCATCGGTCGAGTAACCTCTCGTTCGATAGCTGAACGTCGCGTTCGAATATAGAACAGCAACGGACGGCCCCGCAACCCGACATCGACGTCAGGAGAACCATGCAGTTCCACCATCACGGCTACGTCTCCGGCGACCCGCGCATCCAGCCCGCCGCGGGCACCGGTATCGACCGACCGGCGGAACTCCCCGACGAGGTCGACGTGCTGATCGTCGGGTCGGGGCCTGCGGGAATGCTCCTCGCCGCGCAGATGTCGCAGTTCCCGCAGGTCACGACCCGCCTCATCGAGAAGCGTGACGGGCGGCTCGTGCTCGGTCAGGCCGATGGCATCCAGCCCCGTAGCGTCGAGACGTTCCAGGCGTTCGGCTTCGCCGACCGCATCACCGCCGAGGCCTACAACATCGGCTGGATGAACTTCTGGGCCCCCGACCCGGCCGCCCCCGAGCGCATCGTGCGCACCACCCGCACCGAGGACTACGCCCTCAAGATCAGCGAGTTCCCCCACCTGATCGTCAACCAGGCGCGCGTCCTGGACTACTTCGCCGAAGCGGCCGCCCACGGCCCGGCGCGCATCGTGCCCGATTACGGCGTGGAGTTCCTGGGGCTCACCGTCCGCGCCGACGACGTCGAGGTGCGGGTGCGCACGGTCGAGGGCGAGCGCACCGTCCGCGCCACGTACGTCGTCGGCTGCGACGGCGCGCGCAGCGGCGTGCGGCAGTCGATCGGCCGGACGCACGCCGGCGCCGCCGCCCAGCACGCGTGGGGAGTCATGGACGTCCTCGTCGAGACCGACTTCCCGGACTGGCGCATCAAGTGCGCGATCAACGCCGCCGCCGGCAACATCCTCCACATCCCGCGCGAGGGCGGGTACCTCAGCCGCATGTACATCGACCTCGGAGAGGTCGCCGACGACGACGACCACCGGGTGCGGCGAACCCCCCTCGAGGAGATCATCCGCCGCGCGAACGAGATCCTGCACCCCTACTCGATCGATGTGAAGCAGGTCGCCTGGCACAGCGTGTACGAGGTGGGGCACCGCGTCACCGACCAGTTCGTCGACGACCTCGACAACCCGCGCGTGTTCCTCACCGGCGACGCCTGCCACACGCACAGTGCGAAGGCCGGGCAAGGCATGAACGTGTCGATGCAGGACGGCTTCAACCTCGGCTGGAAGCTCGGTCACGTGTTGACCGGCCTCGCGCCGACCGATCTGTTGCGGACGTACGACGCAGAGCGCCGCCCCGTCGCACAGCAGCTCATCGACTTCGACCGGGAATGGTCGTCGCTGATGGCGCGCAAGCCCGGCGAGATCACCGACCCCGACGAGCTGTCGACGTACTACCTCGCCACCGCCGAGTTCCCGTCGGGGTTCATGACGCAGTACGGTCCGTCGCCGATCATCGGGGCGGACGCGGCTCAGGAGCTGGCATCCGGATTCCCGGTCGGGAAGCGCTTCAAGAGTGTCGAGGTCGTTCGAGTGTGCGACGGCAACCCCGTGCACCTCGGCCACCACGCGCGCGCCGACGGGCGCTGGCGGCTGTACGCCTTCGCGGATGCCGACGGCACGGCGCTGCGGGCGTGGGCCGAGGCCGCACACGGGATCGTCGAGCGGTTCACGCCCGCGGGTGCCGATCTCGACGCGGTGTTCGACGCGAAGGTCGTCTATCCCGGACGGTGGGAGGACGTCACCGACGTGCCGGCGCTCTTCCGACCGCGCTCGGGACCGCTCGGGCTCACCGATCTCGAGAAGGTGTTCGCCGCGACGCCCTCGGCCTGGACGACCGCCGACATCTTCGCCGAGCGCGGCATCGGCGCCGCGGGGGCCGTGGTGGTGGTGCGCCCCGACCAGTACGTCGCCCACGTCCTGCCGCTCTCGGAACCGCAGGCGCTGGAGCGCTTCCTCGACGGCGCGATGGCACCGGCGCTCGCGGCGCCGCAGGCCGCACCCACCCCGGCATAAACGCGATGCGCACGCATAAACGCGCGGACGGCGTGTTTATGCGCGGGAATCGCGTTTATGCGGCGCGCTCGGTGTGGCCGCGCCGGACCGGGCCGCGCCGGGCCGCGCCGGGCCGGGCGGGGCAGCTCCGGCCGCGCCCGGGCTCCACGGCGGCGAGCAGAACGTCGCGCTTGTACGACACGTATATCGGCGCCGCTCCACCGGCTGACCAGAATGAGCGGGAGACCCGCACCGACCCAGGAGGACCCATGACCGATTCGCGTGAGAGCGAGCTGCTGGCATCCGTACCGAACGGCCTGTTGATCGCCGGGGAATGGCGTCCGGCCGAGGGGGGCAAGACCGTGAAGGTCAGCGACCCGGCCACCGGTGACGTGATCCGTGAGATCGCCGACGCCTCGGTCGCCGACGGCGTTGCGGCAATGGATGCCGCGGCCGACGCGTTTCCGTCCTGGGCGGCGACGCCGGCGCGGGAGCGGGCCGAGATCCTCCGTCGTGCGTTCGACCTGCTGCAGGAGCGCAAGGAAGACGTTGCGCTGCTCATGACGCTCGAGATGGGCAAGCCCCTCGCCGAGGCGCGCGGCGAGGTCGGCTACGGCGGCGAGTTCCTCCGCTGGTTCAGCGAGGTCACCGCCCACACCCAGGGTCGCTACGGCGCCAACCCCGAGGGCACCGGTCGCATGATCGTCACGCAGCACCCCGTGGGCCCCTGCTACCTCATCACCCCGTGGAACTTCCCCCTGGCGATGGCCACCCGCAAGATCGCCCCCGCGCTCGCCGCCGGTTGCACGGTCGTCATCAAGCCCGCCACCCTCACCCCGCTCACGACGCTGTTCTTCGCGCAGATCCTGCAGGATGCCGGAGTGCCCGCGGGCGTTGTGAACGTGGTGACCACCACGAGCACCGGCCCCGTCTCCGAGCGCATCATCTCCGACCCGCGCCTGCGGAAGCTGTCGTTCACCGGCTCGACCCCTGTCGGTCAGAAGCTGTTGCAGCAGGCGGCGCAGGGCGTGCTGCGCACGTCGATGGAGCTCGGAGGCAACGCTCCGTTCGTCGTGTTCGACGACGCCGACCTCGACAAGGCGGTCGAGGGCGCGATGCTGGCGAAGTTCCGCAACATCGGCCAGGCGTGCACCGCCGCCAACCGCTTCATCGTGCAGCGCTCCGTCGTGGAGGAGTTCACGCGCCGCGTGACCGAGCGCGTTCAGGCGATGAAGATCGGCCGCGGAACCGAAGAGGGCGTGCAGATCGGGCCCCTCATCGACGACCGCGCGGTCGACAAGGCGAAGACCCTCGTCGGGGATGCCGTCGAGCGGGGCGCCACCGTGACCACCGGCGGCTCGCCCGTCGATGGCCCCGGCACCTTCTTCGAGCCGACGGTCGTGTCGGACGTGCAGCCCGGCAGCGACATCCTGCGCGAAGAGATCTTCGGGCCGGTGCTGGCGATCGTCCCCTTCGACACCGAGGACGACGCCGTACGCATCGCCAACGACACGGAGTACGGCCTCGTGTCGTACGTCTTCACCGAGTCGCTCGCGCGCGGCCAGCGCATGATCGAGCGTCTCGAGACCGGGATGATGGGCCTGAACGTCGGCGTCGTCTCCAACGCGGCGGCCCCGTTCGGCGGCTGGAAGCAGTCCGGCCTCGGCCGCGAGGGCGGCGACGAGGGCATCCACGAGTACCTGCAGACGAAGTACACGCTGACGGCGAACCCCTTCGCCTGACCCCCGGATGCCACGGCCCCGCCGCCCCGATTGGGGCGTGGGCACGTGGCATCCGCCGTCGTCCCCGCGCGAGTCGCCAGAATTTGTCGCTTCGGGGGCGATGAATGCGACAAATCGTGGCACCTCACGCCCCGGTGACTGGGGCGCCGGGGGCTAGGCGTCGGGGGCGGAGGCGTGGCGGTCGAGGAACGCGAAGACCTCGGCGTCGTCGACACCGGGGAACATTCCGCGCGGCAGCGGCGAGAACATGTGCCGGTGCACGCGGGCGCTCGGCCACGCCTTGCCCTGCCAGCGCGCGGCGGCCTCGGCGTCGGGCCGGCGGCAGCAGGACTCGTCGGGGCAGCGCGACACGCCGCGTTTGGACGTCTCGCGCCCGCGGAACCAGCGTGCATCGTCGAAGGGCACGCCCACCGTGATCGAGAAGTCGCCGTCGGTGGTCGTGCCGGTCTGCGTGGAGCACCAGAACGTCCCGACGGGCGTATCGGTGTACTGGTAATGCTCGGTGGTCCGGTTGTGCTCGTCGAACGCTGCTCTCGCCGAGAACTTCTTGCACACGATCTGCCCCTCGACCGACCCGGTGACGTCGCTCGGCAGGGGCAGCCCGTCGTTCTCGTACACGCGGGCGATCGCGCCGTCACCGTCGACGCGCAGGAAGTGCAATCGGATGCCGAGGTGGGTCGTCACGAGGTTGGTCATGCGCATCGCCGCGGCCTCGTGCGTGACGCCGAACGCGTCGCGGAAGTCCTCCACCGCGAGGTTGCGGTCCTTCTTCGCCTGCGTCAGGAAGGCCACCGAGCTGGTCTCGGGCATGAGGCAGCACGCGGCGTAGTAGTTGATCTCGAGCCGCTGCTGGAGGAAATCCGCATAGTCGGTGGGCGGACGGTGGCCGAGGAGCCGGTGCGCCATCGCTTGCAGCGCCATCGACCGTAGGCCGTGCCCGCCGGGGATGGATGCCGGTGGGAGGTAGATGCGCCCGTTCTCGAGGTCGGTGACCGAGCGGGCCGAGTGCGGCAGGTCGTTGACGTAGATGAGTTCGAAGCCGAGCTGCTCGGCCATGATGCTGACCGTGCGGTGCGTGAGTGCGCCGGTGCCGTGTCCGGCGGCCTTCAGCTGCTTCTCGGCGAGCCGTTCGATGTCGGGCAGGTGATTGTCGATCCCGCGCATGCGCAGCCGCAGCTCGGTGTTGGCGCGACGCGCCTCTTCGGGGCTCGCGATGGTCTCGCGCTCCCGCCGCTGCAGCTCGCGGTGCAGGCCCAGCACCGCCTCGATCGTTTCGTCGCTCGTGCCTTTGCTCACCTTGATCGGGGGGATGCCGAGCTGGCGGAAGAAGGGGCTGGACTGGGCGCGTTCGAGCTCGATCTCCAGCGCGGCGCGCCGGTTCGGCGGTTCGGTCGAGAGGAGCTCGGTGACCTCGGTTTCGGTCGCGCGGGCGATCTCCTGGAGGAGTGACAGCTTGGGTTCCCGCTTGCCGTTCTCGATCAGGCTGAGCTGACTGCCGGCCACGCCGACGAGCGCTCCCAACTCGTCGAGGGTGTACCCGCGGGCGAGGCGGTGATGCCGGATGCGGTGTCCGAGAGTGGTCAGTTCGAGCGACGACGCCATTCCTTGACGATAGCGAAAGAAACGAGGAATTTGCGACCGAAGACCGGTGAAAGTCGGCGTGCAAAGTCGCACAGTGGAGGAAGACCACCGAATTCGCTCTCAATCGAGGAGATCGACATGGCACTCGCCGACATCTTCGCCGGACGTCCGTCCGGTCGCCCCGCCGCGACGGACTCGGCGCGACCCGCCGGTCGCGGCATCCGTCCCTCCCTCGAAGGACCGGGCCTGGCCGCGCTGACCGCGTGGGTCGATCAGGTCGCCGCGCTCACCCAACCCGACCGCATCCACTGGGTCGACGGTTCGGCGGCGGAGAACGACGCCCTGCTGCGAGAGATGGTCGACGAGGGCAAGCTCATCAAGCTGAACCCCGAGTGGCGGCCCGGCTCGTACCTAGCCCGCTCCCACCCCAGCGACGTCGCCCGCCTCGAGTCGCGCACCTACATCGCCTCCGAGCGCGAAGAGGATGCCGGGCCCACCAACAACTGGATCGCTCCGGCCGAGATCCGCCAGACGCTCGAGGGCGTCTTCGAGGGCTCGATGCGCGGGCGCACCATGTACGTCGTTCCCTTCTCGATGGGAGCCGTCGGTGGTCCGCTGAGCCACATCGGCGTCCAGATCACCGACAGCGCGTACGCCGTGGCATCCATCGGCATCATGACGCGCGTCGGGACCGCGGTGCTCGAGCAGATCGCCGCGGGCGCGCCGTGGGTCAAGACGGTCCACTCGGTCGGTGCTCCGCTCGCGCCGGGCGAGGCCGACGTCGCATGGCCCTGCAACGACGAGAAGTACATCGTGCACTTCCCCGACACCCTCGAGGTCTGGTCGTACGGGTCGGGGTACGGCGGCAACGCGATCCTGGCGAAGAAGTGCTTCGCCCTGCGCATCGCCTCGGTCATCGGGCGTGACGAGGGGTGGCTCGCCGAGCACATGCTGCTCATCCGCGTCATCGACCCGAAGGGCAAGGCGTACCACGTCGCCGCGGCGTTCCCGTCGGCGTGCGGCAAGACGAACCTCGCGATGCTGCGGCCGACGATCCCCGGGTGGCGGGTCGAGACGCTCGGCGATGACATCACGTGGATCCGTCCCGGTGAGGACGGGCGTCTGTGGGCGATCAACCCCGAGGCGGGGTTCTTCGGTGTCGCCCCCGGCACGGGGGAGTCGACGAACGTCACCGCGGTCGAGACGCTGTGGGGCAACACGATCTTCACCAACGTCGCCCTGCGTCCCGATGGCGACGTGTGGTGGGAGGGTCTGACCGACGAGGCGCCGCCGCACCTCACCGACTGGGAGGGCAACGACTGGACGCCCGCGTCGGGTCGTCCGGCCGCGCACCCCAACTCCCGCTTCACCGTCGCCGCCGCGCAGTGCCCGCAGATCGCGGACGACTGGGAGACCCCCGAGGGCGTTCCGCTGGATGTCATCCTGTTCGGCGGCCGGCGCGCCACGAACGTGCCGCTCGTGCTGGAGGCCACCGACTGGTCGCACGGCGTCTTCCTCGGCTCGACGGTGTCGAGCGAGAAGACCGCCGCGCAAGAGGGGACCGTCGGCGAGCTGCGCCGCGACCCGTTCGCGATGCTGCCGTTCTGCGGCTACAACATGGGCGACTACTTCGGCCACTGGCTCAAGGTGGGCGAGAAGCTCCGCTTCGATCGCGCCCCCCGAATCTTCCAGGTCAACTGGTTCCGCAAGGACGACGACGGCCGCTTCCTGTGGCCCGGTTTCGGCGACAATGCGCGCGTGATCGACTGGATCATCCGCCGCGTCGACGGCCAGGTGGAAGCCGTGGACAGCCCCATCGGGCGTCTGCCCCGCGTCGAGGATCTCGATCTCACCGGTCTCGACCTCCCCGAGGCCGACCTGGCCGAGCTGTTCGCGATCGATACCGAATCGTGGCTGGCCGAGGCCGACCTCACCGAGGAGTTCTTCGACACCTTCGGCAGCCACCTCCCCGCCGCGTTGCGCACCGAGCTCGCTGCGCTGCGGTACCGCCTGCAGCGGGTCTGATCCTCCGACCCGCTCGCCTCGCTCCGCTCATCGCGGCGCGGGCCGGGCCCCCGACTCGACGCCCCTCCCTGCTCTTGGCGCGCGGGAGGGGCGTCGTCCTGTCCGCGGACGCGCGCTCTGCGACGTGCGGGAGCGGCGCCCTTCACGCATAAACGCTCTCCGCGCGCATAAACGCGTGCGCATCGTGTTTCCGCGCGGGGATCGCGTTTATGCGGGAGGGTGGCGACGTACCCCGGGCTCATCCCGCCGCGCGGCCGCGCACGGGGGCTCACACCAGAAGCTGGTGTTTCGCCAAATCGCGGTAGAGAGGAACGGATGCGACGAGCTCGCTGTGCGTGCCCTGCCCGACCACCCGGCCGTTCTCGAGCACCACGATGAGGTCGCTGTCGACCACGGTCGACAGGCGGTGCGCGATGACCAGCAGTGTGCGGCCGGTGGCGACGGCGTCGATCGCGTCGCGCATGCGCTGTTCATTCACGCCGTCGAGGGATGACGTCGATTCGTCCAGCAGCAGCACCGGGGGAGCGGCCAGCAGCGCGCGCGCGATCGCGAGCCGCTGACGCTCGCCGCCCGAGAGCATGACGCCGTCTTCGCCGACGGGCGCGTCCACGCCGAGCGGACTGCGTTCGAGCACATCGCCGAGGTTCACGGCTCGCAGCACGCGCTCGCAGTCGGCGTCGGATGCCTCGGGCGAGGCCAGCCGGAGGTTGTCGGCGATCGTGCCGGCCAGGGTCGGGGCGTCCTGCTCGACGTAGCCGAAGCGCGCGCGCAGTTCGTCGCGGGGGAGCTCACGGGCATCGATGCCGTCGACGAGGATCGCGCCGCCGGTGGGGTCGTAGAACCTCTCGACGAGGGAGAGCACGGTGCTCTTCCCCGCGCCCGACGGGCCGACGAGGGCGACGCGAGACCCGCGGGGAACGGTGAACGACACCCCGCGCAGCACTTCCCGTTCGCTCTCCTCCGCCTCGGCGGCGGTCTCGTCCGCGGCCCGGTCGAGGTGCGCCTGCGCGAGCACGTTGCGCGCCTCGCGAGCGGCGGCCTCGCGCGCCTGGATGACGTGGTCCGGGTAGCGGAAGCGGACGTCGCGGAACTCGATCGCCGCGGCATTCGGGCGGGGTTCCACAGAGCCGGGGCGGTCGTCGTCTTCCTCCTGGGGGAGGTCGAGCACTTCCTGGATGCGCCCGAGCGCACCCAGCGCCTGGTTTACCGAGGTGATCGCGCCGATGGCCGACGCGAGCGGCTGAATGAGCAGGAACAGGAAGATCACGAACGTCACGAGCGCCGCGACGTCGATGGCCCCGGATGCCACGCGGAAACCGCCCACACCCAGCACCACCAGGAGGGACACCTGCAGGGCGATCCCGGCCACGGGCACGATGAGGGCGGACACCTTCGCGATCCGTACGCCCGCGCCGTAGGCCTCGGTGGCGGCGCCGGTGACGGACGCGACCTCGCGTTCGGTCGCGCCCGCGGCGCGGATCGTGCGGATCGACCCGACAGCGCGCTCGACGCCCGACGCCAGCTCGCCGACCTTCGCCTGCTGCGCGGCCGACGCGGCGCGGATACGCGTGCTCAACAGGCCGACGGTCGCGATCGACACGCCGAGGACGAGGGCGATCAGGCCGAGCAGCAGCGGGTCGATGAACGCCATCGCGACGATCGCCCCGACGAGGATGAGCGCGTTGCCGACGGCATCCGCGAGGCCCTGCGTGAGGACGGCGTAGAGCAGGGTCGTGTCGGTGCCGACGCGGGACACGAGGTCGCCCGTGCGGCGCGCGTCGAACTCGCTGATCGGCAGGTGCAGGATGCGGGCGATCAGGCGCCGCCGGCTGGAGTACACGACGGCGGTGCCCGTGCGCTGCAGCAGGTAGTGCTGATACCCCGAGATGAGCGAGGACAGCACGACGAAGCCGACGAGAAGCCAGACGAGCGGGCCGAGGGGAATCGACTCCTGCACGCGGGAGATGACCTCGCCCACGAGAACGGGCTGCACGAGAGTCGCACCGGCTCCGAGGACGCTGAGCACCGCGACGACGACGAGCGCGCGGGTGTGTTCGAGCAGGAAGGGCAGCAGCTGACGGACGGACGCGCGCGGGCCTTCGGTGGCGCGGCGGGAGCGTGGAGGGAGGTTACGGGGCATGCTCACCTTGGGGAATTGATGGGTGACTCGACCGTACCTCGACCGTGGTCGCTGTGGCCGCATCCACCCGCCCTGGCGCGACGCGGTAAGCCCAGAGACGCGCGAGGCCGCCGCTTCACCCAGGCCGTTGCGACGTTCGCGTCGCCTGCGGAACGAATCGATTCGACAGACACTGTGCAGCACTCGCATGGCGTCATCAACGATGAGGGCGCCGACTACCTGAAGGACAAGGAATGAAGAATCACACTCCGTCCGTACACCCGCGATGGCGATCGTGCATCAGTTCACGGGAAGAAAGTGCAAGCGGCAAGCTGCGTGCATTCGGTGCCTTCGTCGCCACCGGTGCTCTTGTCGCTGCAGTGCTCGTACCTTTGGCGGTTACCCCACCCGCGCCGGCGCACGCCGACAGTGGCGCCTTTGACGAGATCAGTGTGGCCGGCGCGTTGCGTAGTGCCCCCGAGCTGTATGGCTACAAGATCGATACCTCGGCAGTTCAGCTGCACGTGCAGGACATAACGGTCGTCAACCCCGCTTACGAGAAGACCGACACGCTGGGATATCACAAGAGCATCTTGCGTAATCCCACCGACAGAACGCAGACGTTCTTCACCACCGCCGACGATGTGACGACTACAGCGACGGTCACCACTCAGTCTGAGCATTCTGTCGATACGAGCCTGAAGATCGGAAGATCCGTGACGGTGGGAATGGACTTCAAGATTGCGAAGGCTGAGCAGTCGTACAGCGTCGAGGTGCAAGTCGGATACGGTTTCAAAAACTCCAAAACGTGGACTGATACCCGTACGACCACGATGAGGGTCCCCTCGCAGCCGATCCAGGTGCCTCCGCGCTCGGTAGCGACCGTGTCGCAGTGGGTAGACCAAGGAACCTATTCGGCCGAACTCGGAGTCGAGGGACGAATCCAGGGAGATGTGAAGCTCACCAGATGCGGCACAACTGTCTCCATTCCAATCGGGCAGCTCGTTTCGCTGAAGCGCGACCCGGGCCGCGGAGCTCTCTTCCCCAGCAGTATTTCGGTCGAGGGTGACCACCTCAACTTGAAGTCAAGCGCGCAGTGGTCTACGAACAAGGCGACTCACCAGATGGTGGATGTCGCCATCACGTCTTTGGATGGCGCTGCCGCTTCTTCTCTGCCGCCAACAGTGGTGCCGCTGGACCCTGAGGGGGCGGCAGAATCCGAACGCAGCTTGAGCGCACCCGAGGGCCAGGCTGAGCACGGAGCCGCGCGATCTGCCGAGGAGCCCGAGATCGAGTCCATGCGCCAGATCATCCCGTGTGATGGCTCGGTGTACGGGCCGCGTCTGACATTGGCTAACGCGGCAGGGACCTACGACCTCCCTGCCCTCCCGGCAGGACTCATGCCGGTCCACGTGGCCACGGCTCAGATGGGAGTCACGCCGGGACAGTTGGCGTGGGGATCGTACGTCATTGCATCCGACGGTCGTCTCTACCGGAATGCCACCGTTCACGGCAACGGAGACACGGGGTGGATCGCCGCTCCTCCATACAAGGTGACGGCCATGGCAGTCTCGAGTCAATCGCCGGGCACCATCATCTACACGGACGGTCGCACCGTGTGGGACTATCGAGACAACGCATACCCCGCCCTCCCCGCCGGTGTCAGAGTCGCCGAGCTTGCATATCCTTCGTTCACGGAGGAAAGCGCAATCCCTACGGTCTTGAGCTCCGACGGGACCGTGTACCAGTTCAGGAATTACGCCTGGGTGAAGCTCGCGGGTTCATCGGTTACGTCCATCGTCGCATCGGAACAGAGTCCCGACCTGCTCTATCGAGCTGCCGACGGCATTCACTTCCAAGGCGCTGACGGAAAGAACGTCGTTCTTCCGCCGCTGCCCGCGGGGGAGGAACCGATGAATCTGCAGGGAACCGCCGTCGACGGGCGAGCCGTGCTTTTCGTGCACTCGACGAGCGGTCGCGTATACACCGCCAGCGCCGACCGCAACACGTTGGATTTCTCGACCTGGTCAACGCAGCCGCAGACCAATATCGTCGCGTTCTCGCTTGCGGCGTCGGGCGGTCCGATCGCCATCTTCAGCGATGGCCAGAAGATCTACACCACAGATGGGCGAGAGCTCCCCGCGAGCCCCTCGGAATCACCCATCGCACGCCTGCAACGCGGCACCACTGCCGACGGCAGAGTCGCGGTGAACTGGTTCATCGATATGGATGGCCAGGCATTCTTCAACATCGATGGGCAGCCCGCCTGGCTTCCGGTGAGGGCAGATCTCATTCGTGGAATCGAGGTGTCCAGGAACCACGAAGCCGTGATTCTGGGGAGAGATTAAGTGAAGCCACCCGGGTGTCACCAGGCCTCGCGCCGGTGGCACCCGGGTACTCCGTCGCCGATGTGCTAGGGAGCGGTGGCGCCCGCGGCGAGATTGTCGTCGTAGTCGACGTCCTTCGTCTCGGGCGAGAGCACGAGCGCGATGAGGGTGAGCACACCCATCGCCGACAGGTACGCGCCCACGAGCCACGGGTTGCCGTCGCCCGCGGCCCACAGCGCCACCGCCACGATCGGGGCGAGCGCGGCACCCAGGATCGACGAGACGTTGTACGAGATCGCCGAGCCGGTGTAGCGGGTGTTCGTCGGGAACAGCTCGGGCAGCACCGCGCCCATCGGGCCGAACGTGGAGCCCATGAGCAGGAACCCGAGGATGAGGAAGGCCTGCACGTACACGCGCGTCAGGGCGGGGTCGGCCTGCGGCAGCAGGAAGAACGCGAACGTCAGACCGAACACGATGATCGCGATCGTTACCCCGATGAGCAGGCGCTTGCGGCCGATCCGGTCGGCGATCGGACCCGACAGCATGGTGAAGATGCCGAAGAAGACCACACCGATGATCTGCATGATGACGAAATCGGTGTAGCCGAATCCGAGACCGGGAACGTACGTCGACGCGTCGAAGGCGGTTCCCGCCGTCTCCGCCGCGGCGGCCGCGCCCTCGAGCGTCGGCTTGGTGCCGTACGACAGCGTGAAGCTCGTCATGAGGTAGAAGAGCACGTAGGTCGCGAGCATGATGAACGTGCCGAGGATCAGCTGCACCCAGTTGCGGCGGATGACCTCGCCGAGCGGGAACTTCCGGATCACACCGCTCTTCTCGGCCTTCGCGAAGGAGTCGCTCTCGACGAGCTTGAGGCGCACCCACAGCCCGACGATCACCATCACGGCCGAGAAAAGGAACGGGATGCGCCAGCCCCACTCGAGGAACTCCGCGGAGCGTTGCGCGGTGCCGTCGGGGTGGGGAAGCGCGAAGTTGATGGCGAGGAAGATGCCGTTGGCGATGATGAAGCCGATCGGTGCGCCCAGCTGCGGGAAGGTGCCGTACCAGGCGCGCTTTCCCTTGGGGGCGTTCTCGGTGGCGACGAGCGCTGCTCCGGACCATTCGCCGCCGAGGGCGAAGCCCTGCGCGAGACGCATGATCAGAAGCAGGACGGCGGCCCACACGCCGATGTCGTTGTAGGTGGGCAGGCATCCGATGAGGAAGGTCGCGATCCCCATCGTCAGCAGGGATGCCACGAGGGTGGCCTTGCGGCCGAATCGGTCGCCGAAGTGGCCGAAGACGACGGCGCCGAGGGGGCGCGCGACCATGGCGGCACCGAAGACGCTGAACGACAGGAGGAGCGAGGTGGTCTCGTTGCCCGTCGGGAAGAAGAGGATCGGGAAGACGAGGACCGCCGCGGTGGCGTACGCGTAGAAGTCGTAGAACTCGATCGTGGTGCCGATGAGGCTCGCGGTGATGACGCGCGAGCGCGGATTGGCGGGGGCCGACGACGAGCGGACGGTGGGGGAGGGGGAAGTCATGACTGCCTGACGAGAGATCGATTCATCGCGTCCGTCGTGGGGGCGCAGCGGTGGCGCGGGATCGGACAGGCGGGGTGCGCGGGTCCGGACGCGCGGCGGGGGTCACCGGGGAGGACCCGGGTGAGGGTCCAGACCCTCCAGTCTAGGCGCTGGACGCGGCGGACTCGATCAGCGCCAGAGGACGGCGAGCGCAGCGTTCAGGAGCGTCAGCGGACCTACGAGCCAGAACAGCACGGGCGGCACCGCCCCGGTGCGCTTCTGGCGGGCCGAGCCGATGCCCAGCAGCGCGCCGATGATGATGAGAACGACGAGCTTCGTGCCGATCTTGGCGTAGTTGAGGTCGTAATCGATCCCCCACGGGGCCGCAAGAGCGAGCCCGGAGACGAGGGCGATCACCATGCCGTAGCTCATCAGACGCGTCACCTGGACGCGGCGGGCCACGGCCTCGACAACCCACGCGCCGAACAGGACGGCGAACCCGACGAGGTGGACCAGGACGACGACGTGACGCAGGATCTCCATGATCGTCAGATTAGGGATGCCGCCCCGCCGGCGCCAGCAAGGCGCGCCTCACCGCGGTGGCGCGCCTCACCGGCGTCGTCACCCGCGCAGGTCGCGCAGGACGAGAGCGGTACGGAGGGCGGCATCGGCCGCCTCGGCTCCCTTGTCTTCCTTGGATCCTTCGAGACCGGCGCGGTCCAGGCCCTGTTGCTCGTCGTCGAGGGTGAGAACGCCGAACCCCACGGGCTTCCCGGCATCGATCGCGACACGGGTGAGCCCGTCCGTCGCCGCCGAGGACACGTACTCGAAGTGCGGGGTACCGCCCCGGATGATGACGCCCAGAGCCACGACCGCGTCGGCCCCGCCCTCGAACGCCGCGACAGCGGCCACGGGCAGCTCGAACGAGCCCGGCACGCGCACTACACGGTACGTCGCGCCCGTGGCATCCAGGACGCGCTTCGCCCCGGCGATCAGTCCGTCGGTGATGACCTCGTGCCAGGTGCCCGCGACGACGACGACGTTCAGTCCCGTCGCGTCGATGCCGCCGGCCTCGGGTGCTCCGCTTCCCGCCATCAGGAGAGTCCTTCCTTCATGTGCGCGAGCGCGTCGCGCAGTTCGTCCTCGTCGATGACGTGACCCATGCGGTCGCGCTTGGTCTCGAGGTACTGGTGGTTGTTGGGTCCGACGCCCACGAGCAGAGGAACCTGCTCGACGACGTCGAGGCCGAAGCCGCGCAACTGGGCGACCTTGTCGGTGTTGTTCGTCAGCAGGCGGACCTGCTCCACACCGAGGTCGGCGAGGATGCCGGCGGCGGCGGCGTAGTCGCGGGCGTCGGCGGGGAGTCCGAGAGCCAGGTTGGCGTCGACGGTGTCGAACCCGCGCTCCTGCAGGCTGTAGGCGCGGAGCTTGTTGATGAGGCCGATGCCGCGACCCTCGTGGCCGCGCATGTAGATCACGATGCCCCCGTCGCGATCGATCGTGTCGAGCGCGGCATCCAGCTGAGGACCGCACTCGCACTTGAGCGAACCGAACGCCTCGCCCGTCAGGCACTCCGAGTGCACGCGCACGAGCGGGGCCTTCTCGGTCAGGTCGCCGGAGACCACGGCGATGTGGTCGGTACCGGTGATGCGATCCTTGTACGCCAGGAACCGGAAGGTCCCGTGCGAGGTGGGGACGTTGGCCTCGGCACGCAGGCTCACGCGGCGGCGGGGCGCCGACGTGCCCTGCAGGGGCTCGACCTCGTCGAGGTGGGCGATGAGCTGCTCGATCGTGATGACCGGCACGCCGTCGCGCTCGCCGAGCTCGATCAGGCCGGGCAGGCGCATCATGCTCCCGTCCTCGGCCACCACCTCGGCGATCGCGCCGACCGGCTCGAGTCCGGCCAGACGCATGAGGTCGACCGCAGCCTCGGTGTGTCCGGCGCGCTCGCGCACGCCGCCGTCGACCGCGCGCAAGGGCAGCACGTGCCCGGGGCGGATGAGGCTCGCGGGCACCGCATCGGGGTCGGCGAGGACGTTCAGCGTGCGCGCGCGGTCGGCGGCGCTGATCCCGGTGCCGACGCCCTCCGCGGCGTCGACGCTGACCGTGTAGGCGGTACCGCGGGCGTCCTGGTTGACCTCGACCATCGGCGGCAGATCGAGGCGGTCGGCCCAGTCGGCCGGCATCGGGGCGCAGACGTAGCCGCTGGACCACCGGACGGTCCAGGCCAGCCACTCGGGGGTGGCCAGCTGCGCGGAGATGACGACATCGCCTTCGTTCTCGCGATTCTCATCGTCGGCGACGAGGATGGGTCGGCCGGCGCGCAGGGCCTCGAGGGCCTCGGGGATGGTGGACAGGCTCATGCGGAGCCCCTCTCGGTCGATGCGGCGGGCGCCGCGGGGTTCTCGGTGCTGCGGAAGGCCAGCAGGCGCTGCACGTGCCGGGCCAGGATGTCGGTTTCGAGGTTCACGGGGGTGCCCGCCTCGGCGCGGCCGAGGGTCGTGGCCTCGAGGGTCTCGGGGATGAGCGACACCTCGAGCCACGGCTCGGGGACGGCGGCGTCGCTCACGGCGCTCACGGTGAGCGAGACGCCGTCGATCGCGATGGACCCCTTGTCGACCACGAGCGGGGCGAGGGCGGCGGGGATGCCGACGCGCACGACGCTCCATTGCGCGCCGGGACGCACCTCGCGCACGACGCCGGTGCCGTCGATGTGGCCCTGCACGATGTGTCCGCCCAGGCGACCGTGCGCCGCGGTGGCCCGCTCGAGGTTGACGGGGCGACCGGCTGCGACGTCGGCGAGCGTGGACATGTCGAGCGTCTGCTTCATGACGTCGGCGGTGAACCAGTCGGGGCCCCGCTCCACGACCGTGAGGCACACGCCGCTGACCGAGATCGAGTCGCCGTGGCCGGCATCCGACACCGACAGCGGCGCCTTCACGGTCACGCGCACGCCGTCTCCGGACGGCTCGACGGCGGTGATCTCGCCGATCTCTTCGACGATTCCGGTGAACATCAGGATTCTCCCTGGGTGTCGTGGACAGGACGGGCGACGACGCGGATGTCGTCGCCGAGGACGTCGATGGAGGCCACCTCGAGCCGCCGTGCCGCGGTGATGCTCGGCACGCCGAGCTCGCCGAGCGCGAGACGCGAACCGCCGAGGAGGACGGGGGCGACGTACACGAGCACTTCGTCCGCAAGTCCCTCGCGCAGGAGCGCGCTCTCGAGGGTGGGGCCGCCCTCGACGAAGACGGACTGGATGCCGCGGGTGCCGAGGTCGTCGAGCACCGCCGCGAGATCGTGGGTGACGAAGAACAGCGGGGTCTTCGGGTGGCGGCGGACGGCGGCATCCTCGGGAATCCCGGTCTCACCCACGATGACGGGCACGGGCTGCTGCTCGAGGAGGGTGCCGTCGGCGTCGCGGGCGGTGAGGGCGGGATCATCGGCGAGAACGGTGCCGGTGCCCGCCAGGATCGCGTCGGCCGCGGCGCGGCGGACGTGCACGTCACGACGCGCTGCGGAACCGGTGATCCACTGGCTGGTCCCGTCGGCGGCGGCCGCGCGGCCGTCGAGGCTCTGCGCCCACTTGACCGTCACCCGCGGGCGACCGGTGCGCTGCAGGTGGACCCAGTCGCGGATGAGCTCCTCGGCGCTCTCGCGCTCGAGGCCCGCCTCCACGTCGACACCACCTGCCCGCAGACGGGAGGCACCGCCCGCGGCGGCATCCGTCGGGTCATCGAGGGCGTAGACGACGCGGGCGACCCCGGCTTCGAGCAGCGCCACCGCGCAGGGCCCCGTGCGCCCCGTGTGATTGCACGGTTCGAGCGTGACGACGGCCGTCGTTCCGCGGGCCTCGCCGGGGCGCAGCTGCGACAGTGCGTCGACTTCGGCGTGCGGCGTGCCCGCGCCCCGGTGGAACCCTTCGGCGAGCACGACCCCCGAGGGGGAGAGGATCACGGCGCCGACCTGCGGGTTGAGCCCGCGGGGACCGTTCCGCGCAAGACGCAGCGCACGGCGCATCGCGTCTGTCTCGGCGGCGGATGCCATTTCCCTGTCCTTCCCGTCGTGCGCGGGGAAGAGGGCAGGGCGGCGCGGCGCGCCGACCGTGCTGCCTCCTATCCGGACTAGAGGAGATCGCTCGCCTCATCACCGTCGGTTCCGGAATTCCACCGGATCGGCCCCACCGCCGGAGCGGAAGGGTTCGCGGACTGTCACCGCCGGTTCGGATTCTCACCGACCCCGGAGCACGTGTTGCTTGGTCGAAGTCTAATCAACACCGCCGACACGGATTCATTCCCGCCGACTCGGAGCGAAACCGTGCTACTTGAGCAGGCGCGACAGGCGTCTGTCGGCGAGGACCTTGCCGCCCGTCTGACACGTGGGGCAGTACTCGAGGGAGTTGTCGGCGAAGAAGACGCTGCGCACCTCGCCGCCGCACACCGGGCACGCTTCGCCGCGTCGGCCGTGCACGCGCATGCCCCGCCGCTTGGCATCCTTCAAATCCGCCGGCGGCTTGCCCCGGGCGGTCTCGATCGCCTCGGTCAGCGTCGAGATCATCGCCGCGTACAGCGTGTCAATCTCGGCATCGGACAGGTTCGCGGCGAGGGCGTACGGCGACATCTTCGCGGCGTGGAGGATCTCGTCGGAGTACGCGTTGCCGACACCGGCGATGATGGATTGGTCGCGCAGCACGCCCTTGATCAGCGTGCGGCGTGCGGCCAACAGCGCGGCGAACGCGTCGCGGTCCAGGGCGCCGTCGAGCGGGTCGGGACCGAGGCGCGCGATCCCCGGCACGTCGGCGGGCGACCGCACGGCGTACACCGCGAGCGACTTCTTGGTCCCCGCTTCGGTGAGGTCAAACCCGGACCCGTCGTCGAAGCCGACGCGCAGCGCGATCGGCGTCTTGCCCGGCTTGATGAGCGTCGACGGCAGCGCGTCGTACCACCGCAGCCATCCGGCCTTCGCGAGGTGGAACACCACGTGCATGCCGGCGTCGGTGGCGAGATCGAGGAACTTCCCGTGACGATCCACCGCCGTCACCTTCGTGCCCACGACCGCGCTGATCGGTGGGTCGTAGGTCTTGAGGGCGTTGATGGCCGAGACCGTGGCCTTCGTGAACGTCAACCCCACGACGCGTCCGCGCAGGAACTCGACGAGTCCTTCGACCTCGGGCATCTCCGGCATGGACCCATCGTGGCATCCACCGCCGACATCCGACAGGCCCGTGCCGCGCCTGTCTGCGCCGGCACGACTCCGGCGGGGGTGGGTTAGCCGGGAGATGGATGCCGGGCGTGGGCGGGTTCTGCCGGAGTTGTGCGGCGGTCAGCCCAGGGGGAGCGGCCACTCCTGCGGTGTCCGGTCGTCCTGACGGAGCAGGCCGCCGATCCACAGGTCGGCGCGGCCGAGGCTGTTGAGGTGGGCTTGCCGCAGCAGCCCCTCGTACCGGAACCCGAGTCGCCGAGCGATCCGGGCGGAACCGATGTTGCCGACCACCGCGCGCCATTCGACACGCTCGACGGCGGGCCGGTCGTCCGCGAAGGCCCAGTCGATCACGGCGGTCGCCGCCTCGACGGCGATGTTCTGCCGACGCGCGTCGCGCGCGATCCAGTAGCCGACCTCGGGCGCACCGGTGTCGATCTTGGCCAGCCCGATCATCCCGGCGAGTCGACCGTCGTAACGGATTGCCCAGGTCGGCTGTGTGCCGTCCGCCCACCACGCGGCGGTCAGCTCGATGAAGTGCTCGGCGTCCTCGCGGAGGTACGGAGACGGCACCGTGGTGTACCGCTGGATCTCGGCATCCTGACATGCCGCGTGGATCGCCGCGACATCGGCCGTCGTCGGGGCCGAGAGTTCCAGCCGGGCCGTCTGCAGGTGGTCGGGTTCCATCCGGCCACGCTACCGACCGAGCGCAACTCCTGCGATCCGTCGGTGTGCGGCAGGGGGATGCCATGGCGGTGACGTTCCGCCGGAGTCATGTCGCGTCGCAAGGCTCCTCCCCAGCGGGCAGATCGCGGCATCCCTCCCCGGGAGCGTCTCCGACGGTGATCGAGTGCCCGCGTCGGCGTGCACGGTGAGGAGCATGACGAGCCCTGCATTCCGCACCTACCGTGAGCTCCGCGAGGAGGGCTGGACGCGCCACCGCATCGACCGCGCTGTGCGAAGCGGCTCCTTGGTTCGTCTCCGGCGCGGGAGGTACGTCGACGCCACCACCGACGCCACGGTGCAGGATGCCGGCAGTCTGGGCGGGCGTCTGGATTGTGTGTCCCTGCTGTCCCTTCTCGGCGTCTTCGTTCTGCATTCCGAGCACCTGCACGTGCAGTTCGATCGCGAAGCGAGCAGACTGCCCGACCGGCCTCCCTCGGTCGTTCCTCACTGGCGTTCGAGTGTGTCCGGCCCCGGCGACCTCCACGCGGATCTCATCGAAGCGCTGGCGCAAGCGGTGGTGTGCCAGGGGCCTCGCGCGGGAATCGCTTCGGTGGACAGTGCGCTGTGCCTACGGCTCATTTCCGACGGAGAGGTGGATGCCATCTTCGACAGGCTGCCGCGCCGCTACCGCCGCCTTCGGTGTCTCGTGGACGGGTCGGCCGAGTCCGGGCCGGAGACGTTCGTCCGACTCATGCTGCGCGCTCTCGGCGCGCGATACGAGACACAGGTGCGTATCCGCGGGGTCGGCCGGGTCGACTTCCTCGTCGACGGGTGGCTCATCGTCGAGTGTGACAGTCGCGCACATCACTCGTCCTGGGAGGCGCAGCTGAGTGACCGACGCCGCGACCGAGCGGCAGCGGCTCAGGGGTACCTCACCGTGCGCCTTGTCGCCGAAGAAATTCTCTACAGCCCGGACGTGGTGCGTGGCGCGCTCGCCGGGGTGATCAAGGGGCCGCGTCGGCGCCGCCAAGGTTCATTGCCGCTCGTCGACGCGCACAAGTCCTGTGCGATCGCCCGCCCTGCCCGCTGAGACGGGTCAGGCGGGTCTGGGCAGGAGTTGTGCGGGCAGCCCTCGTGTGGATGCCGGCACGTCGGGCGGCGGGCGCCAGGCGACCCCTGCGCAACTCCGGCAATCGTCGCCCCACCGGGCGGGCTGCCCGCGCCTACGCGGGAAACTGCAGGAGTTGTGCCCGGCGCGTGGCGCGGGGCGCGTGGCACCCGCTGCGCGTGGCACCCGGGGCGCGTGGCACCCGCTGCGCGTGGTGCCGGGGCGCGTGGCGGCCGCGCCGACTCAGCCGCGGCGCAGGAGGCCGATCCGGTCGTAGACGTCGGCGAGGGTCTTCTCGGCGACGGATGCCGCCCGCTCGGCGTTCGATGCCAGCACGCGGTCGAGCTCGGCAGGGTCGTCGAGCAACTCGAGGGCGCGCGCCCGCACGGGCTCGAACTCCGACACGACGACCTCGGCCAGGCCCTTCTTGAAGTCGCCGTATCCGCGGCCGGCGTACTCGTCCTCGATCGCGGTGATTTCGCGGCCCGTCAGGGCCGAGTAGATCACGAGCAGGTTCGAGACGCCCGGCTTCTCATCGCGGTCGAAGCGCACGGCTCCTTCGGAGTCGGTGACCGCGCGCATGATCTTCTTCGCGCTGACCTTCGGTTCGTCGAGCATCCACAGCACGCCCGCGTCGGACTCGGCCGACTTCGACATCTTCGACGTGGGGTTCTGGAGGTCGTAGATGCGTGCCGTCTCGCGCTGGATCATCGGCTTCGGGACCGCGAAGGTCTCGCCGAATCGCTGGTTGAACCGCTCCGCAAGGTCGCGGGTGAGCTCGATGTGCTGCTTCTGGTCGTCGCCCACGGGCACGACATCGGTCTGGTACAGCAGAATGTCGGCGGCCATCAGCACCGGGTAGGTGAAGAGGCCGACGTTCGTGGCATCCGTCCCGTATCGGGCGGACTTGTCCTTGAACTGCGTCATGCGGCCGGCCTCGCCGAAGCCCGTCAGGGTCGACAGCACCCACTGCAGCTCGGCGTGCGCGGGCACGTGGGACTGCACGTACAGCGTCGATCGCGACGGCTCGATGCCCGCGGCGATGTACTGCGCCGCCGTGCGGCGCGTCTTCTCGCGGCGCTCCGCGGGGTCGCCGGGCTGCGTCAGGGCGTGGAGGTCGACGACCGAGAAGTAGGCGTCGTACTGGTCCTGCAGCTCGCGCCACTGGAGGAGAGCCCCGATGTAGTTGCCGATCTGGAGGCTGTCGGCGGAGGGCTGCATTCCGGAGTAGAGGCGCTGCTGGGTCACCGTACGATCCTAGGCCGCTGTCAGGATCTCGACCGCGCGTCCGGCTTCAGGTGCCCAGCGTGTAGTCCGCGATCACCGGGGCATGGTCGCTCCATCGGGTGTCGTACGACGGCGCCCGGTCGACGCGGTAGTCGGTCACGCGCTCCGCGAGAGACGGCGTCACGACGTGATAGTCGATGCGCCAGCCCGAGTCGTTGTCGAAGGCCTTCCCGCGCATCGACCACCAGGTGTACGGCCCCTCGACCTCGCCCGCGTGGCGCCGGCCGACGTCGACCCACCCCAGCCCGGGTCCGGTCGAGCCGTCCGCTCCCTCGACCTGTTCGCCCGCGGGTCCGAAGAAGCGGTCGAAGTACGCGCGCTCGCGGGGGAGGAAGCCCGCGTTCTTGCGATTGCCCTTCCAGTTCTTGATGTCCAGCTCACGGTGTCCGACGTTGAGGTCGCCCATGACGACCGCGAGCGGCTGCGCGGCACCGAGTTCGCCCAGGCGCCGCTCCATGGCATCCAGGAAAAGCCACTTCGCGTCTTGCTTGGGGGTGTCGACCTCACCGCTGTGCACGTAGGCGCTCACCACCGTCAGGGTCTCGCCGTCGATGTCGAAGTCGGTCTCGATCCAGCGCCCCGAGGCGTCGAGCGGCTCCGGGCCGAGGTGCGTGCGCGTCTCGACACCGGGAAGGCGGCTCACGATCGCGACGCCCGCACGACCCTTCTGCAGCGCCTCGTCGTTGACGATCTGCCATCCGGGGAGGGCTTCGGCCAGCTGATCGGCGGTCGCCCGCACCTCTTGCAGGGCGAGGATATCGGCGCCCGAAGCGTCGAGCCACTCGGTCATTCCTTTGCGGACGGCGGCACGGATGCCATTGACGTTGACGGAGACGATGCGTACGGAACGAGCCACCCGTCGAGCGTAACCGGGCCCTCCGACACGGGGCCGGCCCGTCCACGGTTCGCCGCCGACCGCGGGCGGCGCTCAGTCGAACAGGAGCGTCGACCGGCGCGGCGCTGGCAGCTCCGCCTCGAGGCGGGCGAGGTGAGCCCGCGCTCCGCGCACGCGACGGTTCGCCGCCCACCGCCGCGGCCACTGGGCCCGGGCCGCGCGCTCTTCGGCCTCGCGCACCGCCACCTGAGCGGCGATGACGAGCGCCGTCTGCTCCATTGCCCGGCGATCCTCGGGCGAACGCAGCGGCATGTCCCGATCGGCGGCGGCCACGGCGATCCACGCGGCCGAGACCAGGATGACGATGCCCACGAGCCGGAACCACAGCAGGAAACCGATCAGCACGGTGAAGGTTGCTAGCAGAGGGTTGGAGGGCGTGTAGACGAACAGGAAGCCCGCCGCGACCTGGAGCAGCACGAGACCCGCAGAACCCACCAGCGCCCCCGGCCAGGTGCGCCGCCATGTGAGGGCCGTGCCCGTGAGGAAGCGGAAGAGCGAGGCCAGGGCGAGGGTGTTGACGCCGAACGCCACCAGGAGGGAGACGCCCCGGGCGCCCACCGACCACCACGCGGTTTCGCGCGTCCAGCCGATCCACCCGAGCACGAGGTCGACAGCGCCGGTCGTGATCGACCCGAGCAGTGCACCGACGAGCAGCGCCACACCGAACAGGAGTGACGCGACGAAGTCACGCGCCTTCAGAAGAAGGTAGTTGCGCAGGTCGAAGGGCAAACCGAACGTGTCGCGCACGGCACGGCGCGTGAAGGTGACGAACCCGATGGTGGTCCAGATGACGACGACGCCGGCGACTCCACCGGTCAGCCCGAGCAGCTTGCCGCTCTCCTGCGCGACCGCTTCGACCTGCTCCGGCTTCACCAGGCCGTTCGCGCTGATGATGCCCGGGATGTACCCGTTGACGATGCGGATCAGCCCGTCGATGGCGGTCTTGCTGCCGCCCAACCAGATGCCGACCCCCGCGAACGCGAGGTACAACGCCGAGAACATCGCGAACAGGCCCTGGTAGCTCATGCCCGCGGCGAGCAGGAATCCGTTGTGTCGGAGGAAATGCCGCCACACCCGCACGGGGAAAACCTGAGCGATCTTGGCGGCGCGTGCCATCGGCTGGTCCAGCCGCTCGCGCACGGCCGACTGGGCGGCCTCGAGGCGGTCGCGCAGCGACAGTTCCTCGGTCTCCGCGCCGGGCAGCGGTCGAGGGTCGCGGCGGCTGTCGGTCACCCTTCGAGCCTAATGAATGGATGCCAGGCCCCCGGGGTCCGGGGCCGCTCGCCCCGCACGGCCTCGCATCCGGGACGGGGCCCGCCGCACGGCATCCACCCCGAAAACGCCGAACGGCGGGGCGCCGGAGCGCACCCGCCGTTCGAAGGGCAGATCAGCGGCCGCGGAGGACCGCCTGCTTGACCTCGGCGATGGCCTTGGTGACCTCGATGCCGCGCGGGCACGCCTCGGTGCAGTTGAAGGTCGTGCGGCAGCGCCACACGCCTTCCTTGTCGTTGAGGATGTCCAGACGCACATCGCCCGCGTCGTCACGCGAGTCGAAGATGAAGCGGTGCGCGTTGACGATGGCGGCGGGGCCGAAGTACTGGCCGTCCGTCCAGAACACGGGGCACGAAGAAGTGCACGCCGCGCACAGGATGCACTTGGTGGTGTCGTCGAAGACCTCGCGGTCGACGATCGACTGGATGCGCTCCTTGCCGGGCTCGGGCGTGCTGCTCGAGATGAGGAACGGCTGCACCTCGCGATAGGAGGCGAAGAACGGCTCCATGTCGACGATGAGGTCCTTCTCGAGCGGCAGACCCTTGATGGCCTCGACGTAGATCGGCTGCGAGATGTCGAGGTCCTTGATCAGCGTCTTGCACGCCAGTCGGTTGCGGCCGTTGATGCGCATGGCATCCGATCCGCAGATGCCGTGCGCGCACGAGCGGCGGAAGGCCAGCGAGCCGTCGACCTCCCACTTGATCTTGTGCAGAGCGTCGAGAACACGGTCGGTGGAGTACAGCTCCACGTCGTAGTCGACCCAGCGCGGCTCGTCGTCGACTTCGGGGTCGAAGCGACGGATGTTGAACGTCACCAGGAACGACTGGATGCCGGTGTCCGCGGGGGACTGCTCGATCTCGTCCGAGGTGTCGACGGTGTCGATGACGGTGGATGCCATCTCAGTACTTCCTCTCCAGGGGCGGGTAGCGCAACTCGCCGGCGTCGTTCTTCGTGAAGACCACGGGCTTCCACCCGAGCTCGATGTGGTCGGCGGGGTGGGACGAGTGGGGATCGCCCGTCAGATACGCCATGGTGTGCTGCATGTATTTCTCGTCGTCGCGCGTGGGGAAGTCGTCGCGCATGTGACCCCCGCGGCTCTCCTCGCGGTTCTGCGCGGAGTAGACGACGACCTCGGCGAGGTCGAGGAGGAACCCGAGCTCGACCGCTTCGAGCAGGTCGGTGTTGTACCGCTTGCCCTTGTCGTCGACGTGGACGTTCTTGTAGCGCTCGCGCAGGTCGGCGATGATGTCGAGGACCTCGGCGAGCGAGTCGCGCGTGCGGAACACCTGCGCACCCTTGTCCATTTCGTCCTGCAGCGTCTTGCGGAGCACCGCGATGCGCTCGGTGCCGGAGTTGGCGCGCAGCCCCTCGATCATCTCGCGGACCTCCTTGGCGGGGTCCTCGGGCAGCGGCACGAAGTCGGCCGTCTGGACGTATTCGACCGCGTTGCGGCCCGCGCGCTTTCCGAACACGTTGATGTCCAGAAGCGAGTTGGTGCCGAGGCGGTTCGAGCCGTGCACCGAGACGCAGGCGCACTCGCCCGCGGCGTAGAGGCCAGGGACCACCGTCTCATTGTCGGCGAGCACCTCGGCCTTGATGTTGGTCGGGATGCCGCCCATGGCGTAGTGCGCGGTCGGCATCACCGGCACCGGCTCGACCACCGGGTCGACACCGAGGTAGGTGCGGGCGAACTCGGTGATGTCGGGGAGCTTGGTCTCGAGGACCTCAGCGCCCAGGTGCGTGCAGTCCAGCAGGACGTAGTCGCGGTGCGGACCGGCGCCGCGGCCCTCCGCGACCTCCTGCACCATGCATCGCGCGACGATGTCACGGGGAGCGAGGTCCTTGATGGTCGGGGCGTAGCGCTCCATGAAGCGCTCACCGCTCGCGTTGCGCAGGATCGCTCCCTCGCCGCGCGCACCCTCCGTCAGCAGGATGCCGAGACCCGCCAGCCCGGTCGGGTGGAACTGGAAGAACTCCATGTCCTCCAGCGGCAGGCCCTTGCGCCAGACGATGCCGACGCCGTCGCCGGTCAGCGTGTGCGCGTTCGAGGTCGTCTTGAAGATCTTGCCGAAGCCGCCGGTGGCGAATACGACCGCCTTCGACTGGAACACGTGCAGATCGCCCGTGGACAGCTCGTAGGCCACCACACCGGCGACCTGGGTCTTGCCGGCGTCATCCTTCACCGTGATCAGGTCGAGCACGTAGAACTCGTTGAAGAAGTTGATGCCCAGCTTCACGCAGTTCTGGAACAGCGTCTGCAGGATCATGTGACCCGTGCGGTCGGCGGCGTAGCAGGCGCGACGCACGGGGGTCTTGCCGTGGTCCGCGGTGTGCCCGCCGAACCGACGCTGATCGATCTTCCCGTCGGGCGTGCGGTTGAACGGCAGGCCCATGTTCTCGAGGTCGATGACAGCGTCGATGGCCTCTTTCGCGAGGATCTCGGCGGCATCCTGGTCGACGAGGTAGTCGCCACCCTTGATCGTGTCGAAGGTGTGCCACTCCCACGAGTCCTCTTCGACGTTGGCCAGGGCCGCGGCCATGCCGCCCTGAGCTGCGCCGGTGTGGGACCGGGTGGGGTACAGCTTCGAGATGACCGCGGTCTTGGCACCCGGGCCGGCCTCGATCGCCGCGCGCATGCCGGCGCCGCCGGCCCCGACGATCACGATGTCGAACTGGTGGTAGTGCACGCCGTCCTTGACGATCGTGTCCGCGCTGTTCTGAGTGCTCACGTGTGCAATGCCTCTGCTGTCTCAGTCGGGAAGGAGGATGCCGTGGCTTACGCCTGGCAGATCTCCCAGAGGGAGCTGCTCTCGGTCACGCCGAGGCAGGGGTCGAAGGTGAAGACCACGAGCGTGCCGAGCAGGATCAGGAACGCGGCCGACAGCCAGAGCGCGCCGACCAGGATGCGCCGCACCTGCGCGTTGGTGACGTAGTCGTTGACGATCGTGCGCATGCCGTTCGCGCCGTGGATGAGGGCGAGCCACAGCATCAGCACGTCCCACCACTGCCAGAACGGGGAGGCGAGCTTGCCCGCGACGAACGCGAAGTCGATCTGGTGGATGCCGTCGCCCGTCATGAGGTTGACGAACAGGTGGCCGAAGATGAGGACGATCAGCAGCACACCTGAGGCGCGCATGTAGATCCATCCCCACTTCTCGAGGTTGGCGCCCTTCTTGCGGACGGCGGGCGTGCGCGGGGCGGGAATCGTGCTGGTTTCCTGTGCGACGGACATCAGTGACCCCCTCCGACGGCGGCGAAGACATTGATCAGGTGACGCGGGGTGAAGCCGAGCATCGTGACGACCCACAGACCGAGAACGCCCCACCACAGCTGGCGCTGATGACGCGTGGCCCAGGGCCAGAAGTCGACCAGGATGATGCGGAGGCCGTTGTACGCGTGGTACACGATGGCTCCGACGAGGGCGACCTCGCCCAGACCCATGATCGGGTTCTTGTACGTGCCGATGACGGCGTCGTACGCCTCGGGGGAAACGCGGATGAGCGCGGTGTCGAGAATGTGGACGAGCAGGAAGAAGAAGATCGCCACACCGGTGATGCGGTGCAGAACCCACGACCACATTCCCTCTCGGCCGCGGTAGAGCGTTCCGCGCGGCACCCGCGAGGTCGTCTCTTTCACCGACGGCGTGGCACGTGCTGGTGCTGACACGGTCGTCCTCCCTGATCGAACACGGTGTGGGAGCCGGAAAAGGGCTCCAGGCGTCACACGGGCGCTAGTGAATACTACGTCTGGGCTATGAAGCCGGGGGATGAGGGTTGCCTAACACTCTCTCGATGTCGAGATAGTTTCGTCGGTCGGCCCGCGGTCCCGTCCGGCAATCTGAACGTAACGGCCGAGTCGAACGCTGCCGATAAGGTCTGTCCCATGGCCGAACCTGCTATCGACGACTTCTACGCCGTTATCCCCGCCGGTGGGATCGGCAGCCGCCTCTGGCCTCTCTCGCGCGCGGACGCCCCGAAGTTCCTCCACGACCTCACGGGATCCGGCCAGACCCTCCTCCGTGACACCTGGGATCGGCTCGAGCCGCTGTCCGGCTCCGGCCGCATCGCCGTGGTCACCGGGCGGGCGCACCGCGCCGCCGTGGAGCGCGAGCTTCCGGGCGTCCCCGATCACAACGTCTTCCTGGAGTCCGAGCCGCGCGATTCGTCGGCAGCGATCGGTCTGGCCGCCGCGATCCTCGTCCGCCGCGAGCCCGACGTCATCATCGGCTCGTTCGCCGCGGATCACGTCATCCGCCAGACCCGTCAGTTCGACTTCGCCGTGCGACAGGCCGTTGCGGTCGCGCGAGCGGGCTACATCTGCACCATCGGCATCCAGCCGAGCGAGCCCTCCGTCGGATTCGGCTACATCAAGCAGTCCGACGAACTGATCGTCGACGGCGCGCCCGAGGCGTACATGGTGGAGCGCTTCGTCGAGAAGCCCGACCTCGACACCGCCAAGGAGTACTTCGCCGACCGCTCCTACCTGTGGAACGCGGGCATGTTCATCACGCGGGCCGATGTGCTGCTGGCAGAGCTCGCCGTGAATGAGCCCGAGCTCCACGCCGGCCTCGTCGAACTGGCGGAGGCGTGGGACGATCGCGACCGCCGCGGTCCCGCGGTGGATCGCATCTGGCCGGAGCTGAAGAAGATCGCCATCGACTACTCGGTGGCGGAACCCGCTGCCGAGAAGGGGCGTCTCGCGGTCATCCCCGGCCACTTCGACTGGGACGACGTGGGCGACTTCGCCAGCCTCTCCAAGCTAAACTCCTCCGGGGGGCGGAACGAGCTCGCCATCCTCGGCGAGGGTGCGCGCGTGCTCGCCGATGCCTCTAGCGGGATCGTCGTGACGCAGACCAAACGCGTCATCAGCCTCATCGGCGTCCGCGACATCGTCGTGGTCGACACCCCCGACGCTCTTCTGGTCACCACGAGTGAGAACGCCCAGCGCGTCAAGGGCGTCGTCGACGCGCTGAAGCTCACGGGGCGCGGCGACGTCCTCTGACACCGGATGCCGCGCATCGTGGCATCCGGTCTCTTCTGTGGGCGGGCGTGTGGCGCGCGCGTGACGCGAGATTGCGTCTTTGTAACCATTGCGGCGCGGCGGGGTCTGCGGTGCGCAAGCGATTCGTCACAGTGGGTAACGTGACTCCATCGTCCCCCGAACCCGTTGGGGGCCCCTTCTTGGAGGACCATTCGTGAAGACCACGAAGAAGGCCGTCGTCAGCGGCCTCGCGATGATCGGCACGGCCGTGCTTCTCGCCGGCTGCGGTGCCGCGCCCGAGAGCAACGGTGCGTCTGCCGGTGCCGGCGCCAGCGACTACCTGCCCTGCATGGTGTCGGATGCCGGTGGATTCGACGACAAGTCGTTCAACCAGCTCGGCAAGGAGGGCGTCGACGCGGCGGCCGCCGAGCTCGGCTCGCAGGACCCCATCGAGGTCGAGTCGCAGTCCGAGACCGACTACGCCTCCAACCTCCAGAGCCTCGTCGACCAGGGCTGCAGCACGATCGTGACGGTCGGCTTCCTCCTGGCGCCGGCTGCGCTCGAGTCGGCCAAGGCCAACCCCGACATGCAGTACGTCTCCATCGACGACACCGTCGACCAGGACTTCGACGGCACGACGGACGCCGAGAACATCAAGCCGATCATCTTCGACACCGCCCAGGCCGCGTACCTCGCGGGCTACCTCGCCGCGGGTGTCTCCAAGACCGGTGTCGTCGGCACCTTCGGTGGCATCAACATCCCGACCGTCACGATCTTCATGGACGGCTTCGCCCAGGGCGTCGAGAAGTACAACGCCGACAACGGCACCTCCGTGCGCGTCGTCGGCTGGGACCGCGCCGCCCAGGACGGCTCCTTCACCGGTGGCTTCGAGGCCAACGACACCGCCCGCCAGACCGCGCAGGCGATCATCGACCAGAACGTCGACGTGCTTCTGCCCGTCGGTGGCCCGATCTACCAGTCGGCCGCTGTCGCCATCCAGGACGCCGGTCGCGAGATCGCCCTCGTCGGCGTCGACGCCGATGTGTACGAGACCGACCCCTCGGTCGGAGAGCTGCTGCTGACCTCGATCCTCAAGGGCATCGATGTGGGCACGAAGGACGCCATCGTTGCCGCCGGCAACGGCGAGTTCGACGCCTCGCCGTTTGTGGGCACGCTCGAGAACGACGGTGTGGGCCTGGCTCCGCACCACGACTGGTCCGACCGCGTCCCCGCGGAACTGACCGAGAAGGTCGACGCCCTCAAGGCCGACATCATCAGCGGCGCCATCACCGTCGAGTCCTACCTCGCCGGCTGATAGCTGCACGCTCCTGGGGGAGGCCGGCTCCGTGCCGGCCTCCCCTCCCTTATGGGCCGCAGCGGCGCCCGCGGTACCGGACCGGACGTCCTCACGAGGGGCGTCCTTCCCTCTGCACCTCCGCGTGCGGTGCCACAGAACTTAGGATCGGGAACATGAAGCTCGAACTCCGCGGGATCACGAAAACCTTCGGGTCCCTGGTGGCGAACGATCACATCGACCTCACCGTCGAGGCCGGCGAGATCCACTGCCTGCTCGGCGAGAACGGTGCCGGCAAGTCCACCCTGATGAACGTCCTCTACGGCCTGTACCAGGCCGATGGGGGAGAGATCCTGCTGGACGATGCCGTCCAGCACTTCGCCGGCCCCGGCGACGCGATGCGCGCCGGAATCGGCATGGTGCACCAGCACTTCATGCTCATCCCGGTCTTCACCGTGGCCGAGAACGTCATGCTCGGCCACGAGCCCACGAAGTTCGGCGGAAGGCTCGACCTCGCCGCTGCGCGGGCGAAGGTCAAAGAGATCTCCGACCGCTTCGGGTTCGACGTCGATCCCGACGCCCTCGTCGACGACCTGCCCGTCGGCGTGCAGCAGCGCGTCGAGATCATCAAGGCGTTGTCCCGGGATGCCAAGGTGCTCGTGTTCGACGAGCCGACCGCCGTCCTGACCCCGCAAGAGACCGATGAGCTCATGGCGATCATGCGCCAGCTCAAGGCGTCCGGGACGTCGATCGTGTTCATCACGCACAAGCTGCGCGAGGTCCGCGAGGTGGCCGACCGCATCACCGTGATCCGCCTCGGTAAGGTCGTCGGCGAGGCCGACCCGCGCGCCTCCAACGCCGAGCTCGCCTCGCTGATGGTCGGTCGTGCGGTCGAGCTGACGGTCCACAAAGAGGCGCCGACCCTCGGCGACGTCGGCCTGTCCGTGTCGCATCTGTCCGTCGTGGACGCCATCGGCCAGCTCGTCGTCAACGACGTCAGCTTCGAGGTTCGGCGGGGCGAGGTCCTCGCCATCGCCGGTGTGCAGGGCAACGGCCAGACGGAGCTCACCGAGGCTCTCCTGGGACTGCAGGACCGCGTCGAGGGGTCGATCGTCTTGGACGGCAGTGAGCTCAACGGGCGCAGCGTGCGCGCGGTGCTCGATGCGGGTGTCGGATTCGTCCCCGAGGACCGCAAGGAAGACGGCCTGGTGGGAGAGTTCTCGATCGCCGAGAACCTCATGCTCGACCGGGCCGACGGCGCTCCGTTCGTCAAGGGCGGGACCCTGCAGTTGTCCACGCTCGCCGACTTCGCCCGCGAAAAGGTGAGCGAGTTCGATGTGCGCACGCCCTCAATCGAGACCCCGGTGGGTCGTCTGTCCGGCGGCAACCAGCAGAAGGTCGTCCTCGCGCGCGAGCTGAGCCGCGACCTGCGACTCTTCGTCGCCGCCCAGCCCACGCGCGGCGTCGACGTGGGCTCCATCGAGTTCATCCACAAGCGCGTCATCGAGACCCGCGATGCGGGCGTGCCCGTCATCGTCGTCTCCACCGAGCTCGACGAGGTCACCGCCCTCGCGGATCGCATCATGGTCATGTACCGCGGTCGCGTCGTGGGCATCGTCCCCGGTGACACCTCGCGCGACGTCCTCGGCCTCATGATGGCCGGCGAAGCGCCCCAGAACGAAGGAGTCGCCGCGTGAGCGATCCGCACAGCCCGCACGACCCCTCGGCCGCGCGGTCCGACCGCGCCGCCGAGGTGGCCGCCGCCACCGACGCCGACGTCGCGCTCGAGAACGGGGCGGTCGTCGACACGGCCGCCGGCGCACGCGTGACGGCACCGCCTCCCGCCTCGGACGAGAACCGCTGGCGCCGCGCGCTGCGCGAGATCGCGACGGGAAACGCCATCATCTCGGTCCTCGCGGTGGTCCTGGCCCTCCTGGTGGGGGCGATCATGATCGCCGCGACCGACGAGCGGGTGCAGGCGGCGGCCGGGTACTTCTTCGCCCGCCCCGGTGACACGCTGACGGCGATCTGGCAGGCGGTGTCAGGGGCATACGCGTCGTTCTTCCAGGGCGCGATCTATAACTTCCGCCGTCCGGAGTTCGCCACCGGCATTCGTCCTCTCACCGAGACGCTCACCTTCGCGACGCCCTTGATCGCCGCCGGACTGGGTGTGGCCCTGGCGTTCCGGGTCGGGATGTTCAACATCGGTGGTCGCGGTCAGATGCTCGTCGCCGCCGCCGCCGGCGGCTATGTCGCATTCGCCTTCGATCTCCCGTGGGGTCTGCACGCCCTCGTCGCGCTCGTCGCGGGCGTCGCGGCCGGCGCGATCTGGGCGGGCATCGCGGGCGTGCTGAAGGCTCGGACCGGCGCGCACGAGGTGATCGTCACGATCATGCTCAACTACGTCGCGTTCTACCTCGTGTACTACATGCTGCGCACGCCTGGCCTGTTGCAGGCGCCGGGGTCCAGCAACCCCACGACGCCGCCCATGAAAGAGACCGCGGTCTTCCCAGACCTGCTGGGTCCCGCGTACAACCTGCACTTCGGCTTCGTGCTCTCGATCGCCGCGGTGATCCTCGTGTGGTGGATCCTCGAGCGCTCCTCCCTCGGGTTCCGCTTCCGCGCGGTCGGTCTGAACCCCAACGCCGCGCGCGTGGCCGGCATCAACGTCAAGTCGATGTACGTCTACGCGATGCTCATCTCCGGTGCCCTCATCGGCCTGGCCGGCGTCGACCAGGTGTTGGGCACGGTCACCACGGGCTTCTCCAGCGGTATCGACGCAGGCATCGGGTTCGACGCGATCACGGTGGCGCTCCTCGGCCGCTCCACCCCGGTCGGCGTGTTGGTGGCCGGCATCCTGTTCGGCGCGTTCAAGGCCGGCGGGTTCGCGATGCAGGCCGCCAACGGCGTGCCGATCGACATCGTCCTCGTCGTGCAGTCGCTCATCGTGCTCTTCATCGCCGCGCCGCCCCTGGTGCGCGCGATCTTCCGCCTGCCGGCACCCGGGGCGCGCCAGCCCAAGGCGCGCGCCGCCAAGAAGAAGGAGGCGGCCCGGTGAGCACCACCGCCGCACACCCCGAGGCCGCGCCCGCGGCCGACACGCTCGACACCGCCGTCGTCGTCAGCTGGAAGGCGCCGATCGTCTACGGCGTCATCACGGTGCTCGCCGCGGTCCTCTTCATCGTCGCGCGGCAGGACGGCGACGCCGTCTTCCGCATCTCCAGCCCGGGCGAGTTCATCCAGCTTCCCGAGGTCGTCCTCGGCGGGGTCCTCACCGGGGCGGTCTGCACGGTGCTGCTGGCGCTGGTGACCCTGGTCAGCGTGTTGATGGTGCGCGCGCGCCGCCGTCCGCCGATCTGGCTCGCGGTCGTCTTCGCCGTGGTGTTCATGGTGGGCTTCCTCACCTGGGCCGCTGCCGGGGCGACGACGGCCGTCATCCCGCTCACCGGACTGCTGGCCGGCGGTCTCAGCCTCTCGGTGCCGCTCATCTTCGGTGCCATGTGCGGTGTGCTCAGCGAGCGCGTCGGTGTGGTGAACATCGCCATCGAGGGTCAGCTGCTGGCCGGTGCCTTCACGTCGGCCGTCGTGGCGACGATGACGGGCAACCCGTTCATCGGTCTCATCGCCGCCGCCGTCGCCGGGGTGCTGGTGTCGTTCGTGCTCGCCGCTTTCGCGATCAAGTACTTCGTCGACCAGGTGATCGTCGGCGTCGTGCTGAACGTGCTCGTGGTGGGCCTCACGAGCTTCCTGTTCTCGCAGCTGCTCGCCCCGAACGCCGCGTTCCTGAACTCGCCGCCGCGATTCCCGCGCCTGCCCATTCCCGTGCTGGCCGACATCCCGATCATCGGGCCGATGCTGTTCAACCAGACGGTCATCGTCTACCTGATGTACGTCACGGTCATCGCCGTGTACATCGGCTTGTTCCACACCCGCTGGGGCCTGCGTCTGCGTGCCGTGGGCGAGCACCCGCAGGCCGCGGACACCGTGGGCATCAACATCGCCCGCACCCGCTTCTGGAACGTCTCGTTGGGCGGGGCCATTGCCGGTCTCGGCGGCGCGTTCTTCACCCTGGGATCGGTCGGCGCCTTCAACAAGGAGATGACGGCGGGCGCCGGCTACATCGCCCTCGCGGCGGTCATCTTCGGCCAGTGGGACCCGATTCGTGCGACGCTCGCGGCGCTGCTGTTCGGCTTCGCCTCGAACCTGCAGAACACCCTCGGCGTCATCGGTTCGCCCGTGCCGAGCGAGTTCATGCTGATGCTGCCGTACGTCGTGACGATCTTCGCGGTCGCCGGTCTCGTCGGGAAGGTCCGCGGACCCGCGGCCGCCGGCAAACCGTACGTCAAGGGCTGACCCGGCCCGCTTCCCCCTTCACGAGAGGACCCACCGCTTCACGATGACCGACATCGACTGGGACGAACTCCGTTCCGCCGCCACCGAGGCCATGCACCGCGCCTACGCCCCCTACTCCCGCTTCAAGGTGGGCGCCGCGGCGCTCGTCGCCGACGGGCGCATCGTCTCGGGGTGCAACGTCGAGAACGCGTCCTACGGGGTGACCCTCTGCGCCGAGTGCGGACTCGTCTCCGAACTGCACATGAGCGGCGGCGGCCAGCTCGTGGCGTTCGTCTGCGTCGACGGCGAGGGGCGCACGCTGATGCCGTGCGGTCGATGCCGGCAGTTGCTCTTCGAGCACGCCATTCCCGGCATGCTGCTGGAGACGGTCAGCGGCATCCGGACCATCGACGAGGTGCTGCCCGACGCATTCGGTCCGCGCGACCTCGAGGAGGCCGCCCGATGAGCGCCGAGCAGTTCGATGCCGTCGACATTATCCGGGCGCAGCGCGACGGGCGGGCGATCTCGGAGCCGGAAATCCGGTGGCTCGTCGACGCCTACACGCGTGGCTACGTCATGGACGCGCAGATGTCGGCGTTCACGATGGCGGTGCTGCTCAACGGCCTCGGCCGCGACCAGATCCGAGTGCTGACGGATGCCATGATCGCCTCGGGCGAGCGCATGGACTTCTCGTCGCTGGGCAAGCCCACCGTCGACAAGCACTCCACCGGCGGTGTCGGCGACAAGATCACGCTGCCGCTCGCGCCGCTCGTCGCCGCGTTCGGGGTCGCCGTTCCGCAGCTGTCCGGACGCGGCCTCGGTCACACGGGCGGGACCCTCGACAAGCTCGAGTCCATCCCGGGCTGGCGCGCGGCCTTGTCGAACGACGAAATCCTCGCGCAGCTCGCCGACGTGGGCGCCGTGATCTGCGCCGCCGGTGCGGGGCTGGCACCGGCCGACAAGAAGCTCTATGCCCTGCGCGATGTCACGGGCACGGTCGAGGCGATCCCGCTCATCGCGTCGAGCATCATGTCGAAGAAGATCGCCGAGGGCACCGACTCGCTCGTGCTCGACGTGAAGTTCGGCTCCGGCGCGTTCATGCAGGACATCGACCGGGCGCGCGAGCTCGCCGAGACGATGGTCGCCCTCGGCACCGACTCGGGCGTGAACACCACGGCGCTGCTCACCGACATGAACACCCCGCTCGGTCGCGCCATCGGCAACGCCAACGAGGTCCGCGAATCCGTCGAGGTGCTCGCCGGCGGCGGGCCTGCGGACGTCGTCGAGCTCACGGTCGCTCTCGCCCGCGAGATGTTGACGCTCGCCGGTCAGCCCGACGCCGACGTCGAGGCCGCCCTCGCCGACGGCCGCGCGATGGACGTGTGGAAGCGCATGATCCGCGCGCAGGACGGCGATCCGGATGCCGCTCTCCCCACGCCCCGCGAGACGCACACGGTTGTCGCCGACCGGGCCGGTGTCGTGACCCGCGTCGAGGCGCTGCCCTTCGGCATCGGCGCGTGGCGCCTGGGCGCCGGACGCGCGCGCGCCGAGGACGCCGTCGTTCACGCGGCAGGCATCGACCTGCACGTCACCGTGGGAGACACGGTCGCGGCCGGTCAGCCGCTGTTCACTCTCTCGGCCGACGATGAGACGCGCTTCGACCGCGCCCTCACCGCGGTCGAGGGCGCGTGGGAGATCGGCGACACCGCTCCCGCGCGCACCCCGCTCGTCCGCGAGCGCATCACCGCGTGATGGCATCCGACCCGAGGAGCAGCATGGCCACCGACGACGTCCGCATCCAGGGCAAGAAGCTGAAGACCCTGCCGAAGGTGTCGCTCCACGACCACCTCGACGGGGGGATGCGCGCGCAGACGGTGCTCGAACTGGCCGACGACCTCGACCTTGCGCTTCCCGCCGACGACGCGGAGGGTCTCGAGGACTGGTTCTCGGACCACGTCGAGTCGGGCTCGCTCGAGGACTACCTCGAGAAGTTCTCGCTCACCGTCGGCGTGCTGCAGACCCGCGAGGGTCTCGTCCGGGCGGCGAAGGAGTTCGTCGAAGACCTCGCCGACGACGGCGTCGTGTACGCCGAAGTGCGGTGGGCGCCCGAGCAGCACCTCACGCGGGGCTTGAGCCTCGACGACGTGGTGGATGCCGTGCAGGAGGGCATCGAAGAGGGTGAGGATGCCGCGGACGCCCGCGGCAAGGACATCCGGGTCGGCCAGCTGCTCACGGCGATGCGGCAGACGGCCCGCTCCCGCGAGATCGCTGAACTCGCGGTGGCGTGGCGTGGTCGCGGCGTCGTCGGTTTCGACCTCGCCGGACCGGAGGACGGGTTCCCCGCCTCGAACCACCGCGCGGCGTTCGACTACCTCGCCGAGCAGTTCTTCCCCACGACGGTGCACGCCGGTGAAGGAGCAGGGCTGGCATCCATCCGGTCGGCTCTCATCGACGGCCGTGCCGTGCGCCTCGGGCACGGCGTGCGCATCGCGAACGACCTCGACGTCGTCTCGCGCGAAGGCGAGGAGGTGCTGGTCACGTTCGGTGACATGGCCCGGTGGGTGCGCGACCGTGAGATCACGCTCGAGCTGTCGCCGACGTCGAACCTGCAGAGCGGCGCAGTCACGGCATGGGGCGACTCCATGGACGCCCACCCGTTCGACCTGCTGTACCAGCTCGGCTTCTCGGTCACGGTGAACGTCGACAACCGTCTGATGAGCCGGACGACCCTGACGCGCGAGCTGGGGCTATTGGCGCAGGCCTTCGATTACGACCTCGACGACCTCGAGGCCTTCCAGCTCAACGCGGCCGCCGGAGCGTTCCTGCCGGTCGAGGAGCGCGAGGAGCTCATCGAGATCATCGCGGAGGGTTTCCAGCGCTGAGCGCGTCGGGGCGCGGCCGGGCCACCCGCCCCTTTCCGTTGAGTGTCCAGAACACGCGGACGCGGGGGAGTGTCGTCCGCGTGTCTTGGACACTGAAGTGGCGTGGGGGCGTCGTGGCTCGCGGGGCGCGCCGTACCCCCCCGTTGAGTGTCCAGAACACGCGGATGCGGGGGCGTGTCGTCCGCGTGTCTTGGACACTGAAGTGAGGCGGGGACGCTGAACGGACGCGGCGGCGCCTGGAGGGCGGGCAGGGCCCGACGGCGAACCAAAGGCGCCGGGTCAGGGCGCGGGAAGGAACGTGTCGAGCTCGTCGGCGAGATTCCGGTCCACCTCGGTGCGGTCGATCGTCGGGGTGCCGTCACCGGCTTGCGGGCCGTAGGCCCCGAACGAGGCGTGCGACGCACCGGGAATCTCCACGAACACGGCGTCGGAGGGCAGCTCCGTCGCGGCGTCGGCGATCTTCTGCGGCGTTGACAGGCCGTCCTCCGAGCCCGAGAGGCTCAGCACGGGGAGCCCGGATGCCGTGAGGTCTGTCGCGCAGTACGACGCGAACAGCACGAGGGCATCGGCGTCGCTCGCGAGCTGGCACGCGCGAACGCCGCCGAGCGAGTGGCCGCCGACCGCCCAGGACTCCACGGCGGGCGCCAGGTCGGTAAAGGTCGACAGGGGGCGCGGATCGAAGAACGCGAGGTTCAGCCACGGGCGCGTGATCACGACCGTCACGCCATCGTCGACGACGGTGTCCGCGAACGTGGCGACGTATCCGAGCGCGTCGACCTTCGCGCCGGGGATGAACACGAGTCCTCGGCCGGTGTCTCCGTCGGTGGGGGAGAGCACGATGCCCGCGCCGTCCTCGGTGATCGTCATCCCGGGGTTCGCGCGCGCCTCGGCCAGCGGGTCGGGCTCCGCGCCCATGACACCGACCTGGCTGTAGATCAGGATGCCGACGACCGCCAGCGCCACGAGAGCACCGAGGCCCCCCAGGATCCAGCGCAGGACACGAAAACGCCGGCGGGGCGCTCGAGGCGCCCCGCCGGCGGACGGTTCGGTGTCAGTCACCTCACGAGCGTAACGCCGCCTGTCGCGCGGCCACGATCTCGACGATCCGCGGGAACAGCGGGTGCTCCGGCTCGAGGTCGGTGACCTCCGCCGTGAAGGCGTGGGCGTCGAGCTCGCCGAGCAGCCGCTGCAGGTCGACGGCCTGGGCGTCCTCGGCATCCTGGAACTCCAGGGCCGCGGCCATCGCTGCGACCAGCGCATCGACGGGGAGACCCCGCTCGATGGCCTCTGCGGCGGGGCCGACGAAACGCTCGTGGCGCGAGAGCTTGCGCAGCGGCTGGCGTCCGACGCGCCACACGGTGTCGGGCAGGGCCGGGTTGCGGAAGCGCTGCAGGATCGTGTCGCGGTACTGACCCTGCACGTCGGCGTCGAGCTCGTGCTTCCGCACGAGCAGCGCGCTGGTCTCCTGCAGGGCCGCCTCGACCTTCGCGGCGATCGCGGGGTCGGCCAGGGCATCGGAGATCCGCTCGACACCGGCCTGCGCGCCGAAATATGCCGTGGCGGCGTGGCCCGTGTTGACCGTGAACAGCTTTCGCTCGATGTACGGCGTCAGGTCGCCGACGAAGTGGGCGCCCGGAATGTGCGGCGGGGTGTCGCCGAACGGTCCGCGCTCGATGGCCCACTCGTAGAAGGGCTCGACGGTGACGTCGACGCCGCCCTGAGCCTGGGCGGGGACGATGCGATCGACCGCGGTGTTGGCGAACACCGCACGGCCCTCCAGCGCGTCCCACGACTCGCCGGCGAGCTCCACCACGTGCTCGCGCAGCTGGTCGGTCGCGCCGATCGCGTTCTCGCAGGCCATGATCTGCAGCGGCGGCAGCGACGGGTCGCGCAGGGCGAGACCGGCGACGATGTGCGGCGCGACGAACTTCAGGATCGTCGGGCCCACGGCGGTGGTGACCACGTTGGCCGTGGCGATCTCGTCGACCAGGGCCTCGGCATCCGTCGAGCTGTCGATGGCTCGGAAGCCGGTCACCGTCTTGTCGGTGCCGCCCTCGCCGACCTCGTGGACGGTGTACTCGGATGCCGCGTTGATCGCGGCGACGAGCGGAGCCGCGACGTCGGAGAAGACGAGGTCGTACCCGCCCTCGTGCAGGAGCAGTCCGACGAAGCCGCGGCCGATGTTGCCGGCCCCGAAGTGAACGGCCTTCATGCGTTGACGGAGCCCGCGAGGGCCTGGAACAGCTCCTCGGGCGAGGAGGCGGCCTTCAGACGCGCGACGTCGTCCTCCTCGGAGAAGAGGATGGCGATCTGGGAGAGGATCTCGAGGTGCTCGTCGCCCTTGCCGGCGATGCCGATGACGAAGGTCACCGGCTCCCCACCCCAGTCGACGCCGCCGTCGTATCGCACGACCGAGAGGCCGGAGGCGAGGATGGCCTGCTTGGTCTCGTTCGTGCCGTGGGGAATGGCGAGCTCGTTGCCCATGTAGGTGGACACCGTCTCTTCACGCTGCTGCATGGCGGCGAAGTACTCGCCGGTGACGGAGCCCGTGGCCTCGAGCAGGTCGGCGGCCTCCTTCATGGCCTCCTCGCGCGTAGCGCTGCCGGGGTGGATGCGGACGGATTCGATGCGGAGGACGTCTGACATGGTTCTCGCCTTTCTCGTCGTGCCGTCCAGCCTCGCAGGAAGCGAGCCGGACGGGAAGGCGGAGGGGCCGGAACGAACGCTCCGGCCCCTCCGTGGTAGGGATTACTTCGCTTCGTGCTGGGCGCGGACCATCTCCACGACCTCGTCGTACTTCGGCGAGTTCATGAAGTTGTCCACCGACACGTGGATCGCGTCGGGGGTCTGCGCCTTGGCGCGGTCGGTGAGCTGGTTCTGCGTGATCACCAGGTCGGATGCCGCCGGGTCGAGGTTGGCGATGGCCTTGTTGACCACCGTGACGTTCTCGATGCCCGCCTTCTTGATCTTGTTGCGCAGGACGCTCGCCCCCATGGCCGACGACCCCATGCCCGCGTCGCACGCGAACACGATGTTGTGGATCGGCTTGTCGGCGGTCGAGACACCTGCGACCTGGTCGGCCGCCGCGGCGGTCGACGCCTGGGCGCCCGCGGTGGGAGCGGTGGCAGCGCCGGCGCCGGCGGCCAGGCCGGACAGGGCCGACGAGCTCTTGCCCTTGTTCAGTTCGGTACGGGCGATGGCCGCGGCCAGCGAGTCACCGCTCTCGGCTTCGCGCTCCAGGTCACGCTTGCGCGAGGCCAGCAGCAGGAGAGCGGTCACCAGGAACGTGACACCCGCCGACAGCACCACCGAGAGGACGACACCGAGGTAGCTGCCCGGAGCGGTGTTGATGAGCACGGCGAAGATCGAGCCGGGCGAGGCCGGGGCGACAAGGCCGGACTGGAAGATGACGTTCGTCAGCACGCCCGTGGCACCACCGGCGATGAGGCCGAGGATGAGCATGGGCTTGGCCAGCACGTACGGGAAGTACACCTCGTGGATGCCACCGAGGAACTGGATGATGAACGCACCGGGGGCGGTGGCGCGGGCGGCGCCGACGCCGAACACGGCGATCGCCAGCAGCAGGCCGGCACCGGGGCCGGGGTTCGCCTCGACGAGGAAGAGGAGGCTGCGGCCGGTGTCGACGACCTGCTGGGTTCCCAGCGGGGTGAAGACACCGTGGTTGATGGCGTTGTTGAGGAACAGCACCTTGGCCGGTTCGACGATGATGCTCGCCAGCGGGAGAAGTCCGGTCTGGACGAGCCAGCCGACCGCGTTGCCGAGCACCTCGGTCACGAAACGCATGACCGGTGCGAGGAAGAAGAACGCCGCCAGAGCCGAGAAGAAGGCCACGAAACCAGCGGAGAAGTTGTCGACCAGCATCTCGAAGCCGGGCTTGATCTTGCCCTGCCACGGCTTCTCGACGAGCTTGAGGATCAGGGCCGCAAGCGGACCGGCGATCATCGCGCCGAGGAACATGATGGTGCCGTTCGCGCCGACGATCACACCCATCGCGGCGACAGCGCCGACGACGCCACCGCGGTGGCCGTGGACGATTCGACCGCCGGTGAAGGCGATGAGGATCGGGAGCAGGTAGGTGATGATCGGTCCGACCAGACCGGGGAACTCGGTCCCGTCGGGGCCGGTGCCGCCACCGAGGATGTACGAATCGGCCCAGCGCCAGCCCTCGACCGGCGACTCGGAACCGAGCCAGCCGGTGGGGATGAACAGAGCCGTGATGAGGCCCCACGCGATGAAGGCCGCGATGTTGGGCATGACCATGCCCGAGAGGAACGTGCCGAACCGCTGGATGCGGACGCGCACACCTCCCTGCTGCGTGGTCGTCGACGTCGTCGTCATTGCTGTGTCTCCTTGTTGTGGGAATGCGACCGGAGTCGCGGGGATGGGGCGCGGCTCAGGCCGCGGGGGTGGTGGAGGCGGCCTTCGCTGCCTCCCGGGCGGAGGCCGCGTCGTCGGCGGCCAGGGCTGCCTCGGCGATGCGGCGGGCATCGTCGAGAGTGTGGGCGAGAAGTGTGGCGCGCACGTCCGCGAGGGCCGTGGGGGCCATCGACAGCGTGGTCGCCCCGAGGCCGACGAGCACCACGGCCAGCAGCGGGTCGGCGGCGGCCTCCCCGCAGATCCCGACGGGCTTGCCGTTGGCGCGGCCGGCGGCGCCGACCTCGCGGATCAGGCGCAGGACGGCCGGATGCCAGGGGTCCTGGAACGATGCGACCGAGCCGAGCAGCCGGTCGGCGGCCAGGGTGTACTGCGTCAGGTCGTTCGTCCCGATCGAGGCGAAGTCGGCGATCTGGAGGATGCGGTCGGCGAGCAGGGCGGAGGAGGGAACCTCCACCATCACGCCGGTGGTCTTCAGGCCGTACTCCTTCGCCAGCGCGGTGAAGTAGCGGGTCTCCTCCACGGTCGACACCATCGGCGCCATGACCCACAGGTCGGCGGGCCCGGCCTCGGTCTTGCGTGTGGCGGCATCCGCTTCCGCGAGGGCGGTCAGCTGCTCGCGCAGGATGTCCTCGCTCGCGCGCAGCGCACGCAGCCCCCGGAGACCCAGCGCGGGGTTCTCCTCGTGCGCGTCGTTGAGGAACGGCAGCGGCTTGTCGGCGCCGGCGTCGAGGACACGCACGACGACCTTCTTCCCCGGGAAGGCGCTGAGCAGCTCGACGTAGGTGGCGCGCTGCTCCTCGACCGTGGGGGCGGAGCTGGAGCTCAGGAACAGGAACTCGGTGCGGAACAGTCCGACACCCTCGGCTCCGAGCTCCACCGCCTCCGCGGCGCCGCCGGGCTTGCCGAGGTTCGCCAGCAGCGGCACCTTCGTGCCGTCGGCGAGGGCTCCGTCGGTGATGGGGGCCGACGCGGCGGCGGCGCGCGCATCGGCGCGGTTCTTGGCGCGCGCGAGATCATCGTCGCTCGGGTCGACCGTGACGACGCCGGCGGCGGCATCCACGATCACCGTCTGCCCGTCGACCAGATCCTTCGCGCCGCTGGCGCCGACGACGGCGACGATCGACTTCTCGCGCGCGAGGATCGCGGTGTGCGACGTCGGGCCGCCCTCGGTGGTCACGAGCGCGAGCACCTTGTCGAGGTCGAGCAGCGCGGTGTCGGCGGGGGCGAGGTCCTTCGCGACGAGTACGAACGGGTGGCCGGGATCCGGGATGCCGGGGGCAGCGACGCCCCGGAGGCGCGCGATGACGCGCTGAGCGACGTCGTCCAGATCGGCGGCGCGCTCGCCGAGGTATCCGCCGAGGGCGATGAGCTGTTCGCGGAACGAGGCGAAGGCATCGTGGACGGCGAACTCGCCGTTCTTGCCGGCCGCCAGTCGCGCGTCGACCTCGGCTTCGAGGGTGGGGTCTTCGGCGATCATCGCCTGCGCTTCGAGCACGTCGCGCGCCGCGCCGCCCGCCTCGGCACCCCGGGCCTCCAGCTCGCGGGCGACGTGGGCCACGGCCTCGCGTACGCGCGCCGTCTCCTCCTCGACCGACAGCTCGCTGGGGGCGTCCTTCGGCGCGGGCAGGGGTTCCGCCATGCGTGCGATGGGGCCCTGGGCCACACCGAGTCCGATACCGACTCCGCGAAGTTCCGTCATGATTCTGGTGTTTCCTTTACTCGGCGTCGTGGTCGGTGGTCAGCAGCTCGGCGAGACGCTCGAGAGTGGCCTCGGCGGCGTCACCGTCGGCGGTCAGGGTGACGTAGTCGCCCTGCTCGAGCCCGAGAGCGATGATCCCCAGAATGCTCGCCGCGTTCACCGGCGTTCCGGCGTCCTTGGCGATCGTCACCGGGATGCCGGCCTCCTTCGCCGCCTGCGCGAAGAGCTTCGCGGGACGGGCGTGCAGGCCGTGCGACGATCCGATCCGGATCGTCCGGGTGAGCTGGGGCATGGGGTGTTCCTTTCCGGCGGCGGGTCAGACGGTGTCCGCGGATTCCCGCGCGCCCATCGCCTCTTCCACGAGAGCGAGCGTGCGGATACCGGTCAGGTCGGTGAAGACGTCCTCGGGGAGCAGCAGCACACGCACCCCCTCAATCGCGGCATCCTGCTGTATCCGCTCGAGCTCGGGACCGAGGTGCGGGCCGACGAGGACGATGTCGGTCGCGGTGAGGTCGATCGGGAGTGACCGCACGGTCCCCGCCGAGGCGGAGTAGGGGAGGCCGCGATCGTGGGCGGCGCGTTGAATGCGCTGTGCGACGAACGTGCTCGACGCACCCGCGCCGCACACCACGAGGATCCTCATCGACCCGCCTCCTTTCCCTCGATTCTCGGTACACCGTTCACAGCGGACAACCAGGTTCGTTTCCCACCCCCCGGAACGTGGATGCCGCGCTCCCGCGCCGCGGGCGACACCGCGTGGTTGGATGGAGGGAGCGCTGCCATCCGGGGGCGATGCGGAGGACGGATCGTGACGACGAAAGCGCGCCAAGACCGCCTGCTGACCCTGTTGCTGCGAGACGCGGAGTGGTCGACGGCGGCGTCGCTGGCCGACGCGCTGGGCGTGACGCCGCGCAGCATCCGCTCGTACGTCACGGCCGTGAACGCCCGGGTGCCCGGGGGAGCGGCGATCGAGTCCGGACCGCTGGGGTATCGGGCCGGTGCCGACGCGGCGGTGGCGCTGCGCTCCGGTTCGACTCCGGACAGCGGGACGCCGCGGGACCGGCTCCACACGCTCGTGCGGCGACTGCTCGACTCCGCGGACGGCATCGACGTGTTCGAGACCGCCGATTCGCTGCACGTCAGCGCCGCCACGCTCGAAGCCGACCTCGCTCGCGTGCGCGGGCTCCTCGGCGGAACCGAGCTGACCCTCGAGCGCTCGGCATCCACCGCCCGACTGCGCGGGACGGAGGTCGCTCAGCGGCGGCTGCTGTCCAAGCTCGCGCACGACGAAATGGATGCCGGGATGTTCGACCTCGACGCGCTGCGGCGCACGCTCGGGGAGCGTTCCGTGGGGGCGCGCGCGTTCGGGCCCTTCAAGGCGGAGCTGGTCGCCGGTCTCGGCGCGCTCGGGTACTTCGTCAACGAGATCGGCATCGGCGACGTCGTCATGCACATCGCGATCGCCGCCGACCGCGTCACGCGCGACCGCGGTCTCGGGGCGGCGGGAGGCGAGTCGTCCGAGGCCGCCGACGCGGTCGCGAACCTGCTCCACACCCTGACGCTGAAGCACATCGGCGTCCCGCTCGGCGCGGGTGACCTGCGGCACCTCGCCACCCTCGTCCTTACGCGCATCGTGGCCCCCGGCGCGCCCGCGGCCGACGACGTGCGCGCGCGCCTGGACCCGGCGGTCGAAGAGGCCGTGCGCACCGTCGTGGAGTCCGCGGCATCCCAGTTCCTCGTCGACATCGACCACGACGACTTCGTGCTCCGCCTCGCGCTGCACGTCCAGAACCTGCTGCACCGGTCGCGGGAGCAGGCGTGGTCGCGCAACCCGCTGACCCGTTCCCTGAAGTCGACGTATCCGATGATCTTCGAAGTCGCGGTGTACATCGCCAAGGGGCTGCAGGATGCCCTCGGCATCCCGATCCTCGACGACGAGATCGCCTACATCGCGATGCACGTCGGCGGGCGGCTCGAACGCAGCCGCCGCTCCGACCAGCTGCTCACGGCGACCATCGTGTGCCCCGGCTACTACGAGCTGCACGAGCTGCTGCGCTCGAGCGTGGACCGCTCGCTCGGGCAGGCCATCGAGGTTGTCGGTGTCGAGACGCGCATCGACCCGACGTGGGACTCGATCGACACCGACCTCGTCCTGACCACGATCGATCCGCCGCGCCCCGGCGACCGGTTCGTGCGCATCCAGCCGTTCCTTACCGACGCCGACGTCGAGCGCGTACAGGCCGCGGCATCCCGAGTACGCCGCGGGCGGCGTCTCGCGCGTCTGCGGGCCGAGCTCGAACGCTACTTCTCGCCCGACGCCTTCGTTCGCGGCCTGGATGCCGAGGGCGGCGAGGCCGGTGTCATCCGCCAGCTGGGGGGAATGCTGGTCGCCGAGGGGGTCATCGACGACGACTACGTCGCGCGCGCGGTCGAGCGGGAGGCGATCTCGTCCACGGCGTTCACCGATGCGCTCGCGGTGCCGCACGCGATGGGCATGACCGCGACGCAGACCCGCATCGCGATCGGCATCGCCGACCCCTCGATCGCGTGGGGCGAGGGGCGGGTGCAGGTGGTGGCACTCGTGGCGTTCTCGGAGACCGACCGCGAGGCGTTCCAGACCGTGTTCGAGCAGTTCGTCGAGGTGTTCAGCGAGCGCGACAGCGTGCAGCGGATCGTGCGCCGCGCGACCGACTTCCCGGCATTCCTCGACGAGCTGGTCGCGGTGATCGACGGCTGATCCCGCGCTGAGTGGCATCCCTCACGCGTGTCGGGCGCCCGGGGTGCAGCGCCGCGGCAGGCTCCGTCGGTCTGGGGCGCGGGGTGTGCAGTGGGGCGGTTCTTGTGCGCCCCGGTGCACGGATGGCGCCCCGGCGCGTGGGCTGGACGCATGGCGCCCCGGTGCGTGGGCTGGACGGATGCCGCCCCGGTGCACGGATGGCGCCCCGGCGCGTGGGCTGGACGCATGGCGCCCCGGTGCGTGGGCTGGACGGATGCCGCCCCGGTGCACGCATCGCGCCCCGGTGCGGACGTCATGCGGGCGTGATGCCGAAGGCGGAGAGGCGGCGCCCCAGCGTCGCAGCGTCGGTGAGGTGCTCCCACCCCCACCGCGCGAACCGCCGTTGCGTGGTACCTCGAATCCAATCTTCACGGCGCTTCTCTTCCTCGAGGACGCTCTGCGGATCCCTGCCCGCGCTCGCGGCGAGTCGTCGATACTTCACCATCCCGTCGAACTCACCCCACGCTCCGACGTCGTCGAGCCCGAAGTCGATCCAGTACGTGCTGCCGCGAGGGCCGGCGACGGGGACTTGCAGGGAGGGCGGGGCGAACCCCAGGTCCAGCAGCCGCAAACGGCTCACACTCTCGCCGGGGAGCTGCGCCCGCCCGTCCCCGAGTGTCAGCGCCCGTTCCGCCGCCCGGCGTCCACGGGTGGCTGATCGCGTCCAGTTCATCGCTTCCTCGCGGAACCGGTCGGCCTCGTCGAAGTCGTAGCCTCCCGGAGGGGTGAACGCGCGCTCCCGGAGGGCGGCATCCACGACGGTCACCGCCACATCGCGCGACTCCATCCGGGCGACATCGGCGACGGTCCGGACGAGGGGTGTGCATCGGAGGCCGTCGAGCTCTACGTAATGCGGGTCGCGCGCGAGGTCCCGATGACGTACGACGCCCCGTGCGCCGCTCGGCCGGGAGTCCGGGGAGAGCACGTGCAGCAGGCCGTCGTCGCGGAGGCAGGGAAGCCCCTGGATCGCAGCGGCGGTCATTCCGCAGAAGATCGGACGGTTCGCGCTCACCAGTACGAGCGCCCGTGCACGCAGAGCGATCCTCTGCTCGGGCAGGAGGCTCTCGACGTCCGCACCGCGGGCGTAGACACCCGGCCGGACGGGGCGGAGATACCCGTTCTCCACCTCGGAACGGATTCGGCGGGAGTGCCAGCCGTGTTCTGCGAGCTGCGAACGCCGGATCAGGGGGACGGTAGCGATGGTCATCGCCCCACTGTGTCCGGAACGTCCCCGCCCCGGGGGCCCATCCCCGCCCTCGTGTGGATGGCATCCCGATGTATCACCCCGGGGAGGAACGTCGGCTTTTCCGGCAGCGGGGCGGTCTTTGTGCAGTGGGGCGGCCGATGACCGCCCCACTGCACAAAACGCGCCCCAAGACCGAAGAGCGCGGCGCCCGCGTCAGCGCAGCGACACGAGCAGCGCCTCGGCGCCGGCACGCAGCGCGTCGAGGCGGCGGCGGGCCTTCTTCGCCGAAGAGCTGCGCACGTCGAGGTACAGCTTCAGCTTCGGCTCCGTGCCGCTCGGACGCACGATCAGGCGCGACCCGTCCGCGAGCCAGATGCGCAGCACATCGCCCGGGGGCAGGCCGTCCACGCCCTGGAGCAGGTCGTCGATCCGCTCGACCGCGACCTCGCCCACCGCCGACGGCGGCTGCGCGCGAAGGGATGCCATGATCGCGCCGATCTCGCTCAGGTCGGTCACGCGCACCGAGATCTGATCGCTCGCGAACGCGCCGAACGTGTCGCGGAACTCCTGCAGCAGATCGCTGACGGTGCGGCCCTCGGCGCGCGCCGCGGCGACGAGCCCGAGGAATGCCACGGCGGCGGAGATGCCGTCCTTGTCGCGCACGGTGTCGGGGTTGACGAGGTAGCCGAGGGCCTCCTCGAAGCCGTATACGAGTCCCGGTGCACGCGAGATCCACTTGAAGCCCGTGAGGGTCGCCCGGAAGTCGAGACCGTAATGCTCGGCGACGACTTGCAGCCCGGGCGACGACACGAGCGAGCAGGCGAGGGATCCTGTGGATGCCGAGCGGGCGGCGCGCCATCCCAGCAGCAGGCCGATCTCGTTGCCGGTCAGGCGGCGCCAGCCGCCCTCGGCTTCGGCATCCGGGATCGCGACCGCCAGGCGGTCGGCATCCGGGTCGTTGGCGATGACGAGCTCGGCGTCGACGGCGCGGGCCGTCTCGAATGCCAGATCCATCGCCCCGGGCTCCTCGGGGTTGGGGAACGCCACCGTCGGGAAGCGTCCGTCGGGGTGGATCTGCGCCTCGACGACGACCGGTTCCGGGTACCCGGCCTTCGCGAGCACGCGCGAAACCGTCTCCCAGCCGACGCCGTGCATCGCGGTGTACACCCAGCGCAGCCCCTCTGCGCCGGTGGGCGCCGGGGCCACGGCGGCGGTCGCGGCGATGTAGGCCTCGACGAGCGACTCCGGCGCGTTCTCATATCCGACCGAGCGGGGCAGGATCGTTACGTCGCCGTCATCGGCCACGCGCTGGATGTGCGCGGCGATCTCGGCATCGGCGGGCGAAACGATCTGCGCGCCGTCGTCCGCGCCGCCGAGGTAGACCTTGTAGCCGTTGTCGTCGGGCGGGTTGTGGCTGGCGGTGACCATGACGCCCGCGTCGGCGCCGAGGTGCCGCACCGCGAAGGCCAGCACCGGCGTGGGCAGCATCCGCGGCAGCAGGATCGCCCGCAGCCCCGCGCCGGCGAAGATCTCCACCGAGTCGCGGGCGAACACGTCGGAGTTGCGACGCCCGTCGTATCCGACGACGACGGTCGGGGTCGCGTCCCCGGCCCGCTCGGTCAGGTAGGCCGCGAAGCCCGCCGCCGCCTGCGCGACGAGCACCCGGTTCATCCGGTTCGGCCCGGCGCCGAGCGTGCCGCGCAATCCCGCGGTGCCGAAGGCGAGGCGGGTGGAGAAACGGTCCTCGAGGTCGGCGGCCGCCTCGGCATCCCCCTGTTCCACGCGAGACAGCAGCTCCGTCAGCTCCTCGCGCGTGGTGGCATCCGGATCCTGGGCGAGCCACGCGCGGCCCGCCGCGACGAAGGCGTTCACAGCGCGCCGATCACGCGAGCCAGCAGCGAAGAGATCACCGGCTCGGCCTCGCGCCCGGCCTCGAGGACCTCCTCGTGGCTGAGCGGTGTCTTCTGGATGCCGGCGGCCAGGTTCGTGATGAGCGAGAAGCCCAGGATCTCCATGCCCGCCTGCCGCGCGGCGATCGCCTCCAGCGCGGTCGACATCCCGACGATGTGGCCGCCGATGGTCTTGGCCATCTGCACTTCGGCGGGAGTCTCGTAGTGCGGACCGCGGAACTGCGTGTAGACGCCTTCGTCGAGTGTGGGGTCGATCGTCCGCGCCAGGTCGCGCAGGCGCTGCGAGTACAGGTCGGTGAGGTCGATGAACGTCGCTCCCTCGAGCGGGGAGTCGGCGGTGAGGTTGATGTGGTCGCTGATGAGGACGGGCTGGCCGGGCTTCCACGTCTCACGGATGCCGCCCGCGCCGTTGGTGAGGATCATCGTGGTCGCGCCCGTGGCGGCGGCGGTGCGGACGCTGTGGACGACACGGCGCACGCCGTGGCCCTCGTAGTAGTGGGTCCGCGCGCCGATGACGAGGACGTTCTTGCCGCCGGGGGTCCGGACACTGCGGAGCGTTCCGACGTGTCCCTCGAGCGCGGGCTTGCTGAAGCCGGTGACCTCGGTCGCGGGGAACGACGCGGTCTCCTCGCCGATGAGCTCGGCGGCGCGGCCCCAGCCGCTGCCGAGGGTGACCGCGATGTCGTGACGCTCGACGCCGGAGAGGCGTGCGATGTCGGCGGCCGCCGCCGCGGCGATCTCGAACGGGTCCGCCGCCGGATCGTCGAGCGGGTGAAGGTTGCTGTGTGCCATGGACCCACTCTAGAAAGCCGTGGCATCCGGGGCCAGGCGGCCGGGCCGCGCGTCGCACTAGGGAAGAATGGATGCCATGGTGCAGAGCTTCGAGCGCAAGCAGTCCGTCGCGATCGTCGGCGGTGGCCCCGGCGGCTACGAAGCGGCTCTGTCGGCCGCCCAGCTGGGTGCCGATGTGACCCTGGTCGAGCGGGCGGGGGTGGGCGGTTCCGCCGTCATCACCGACGTCGTGCCCTCGAAGACCCTCATCGCCACGGCCGACGCCGCGGTGGCCATCCGCAACGCCAGCGAGCTCGGGGTGCAGCTGTTCGCCAAGGACGACCGCGGCAAGCCTCTGACCCCCGAGGTGGCGATCAACCTCGCCGCCGTGAATCAGCGGTTGCTCTCCCTCGCGCGTCAGCAGTCCGACGACATGCGGTCGTCGCTGCTCGAGGCCGGCGTGCGCATCATCTCCGGCCACGGACGCCTCGACGGATCCGGTGCCGTCGTCGTCTCCACCGAGGCCGGCGGCACGGACTTCGACCGCATCGAGGCCGAGACGCTGGTCGTGTCGGTCGGCGCATCGCCGCGGGAGCTGCCCTCGGCCCGGCCGGACGGCGAACGCATCCTCACCTGGACGCAGCTGTACAACATGAAGTCGGTGCCGCAGCACCTCATCGTCGTCGGCTCGGGTGTCACGGGCGCGGAGTTCGCCTCCGCCTACATGAACCTCGGCGCCACCGTGACGCTCGTGTCCAGTCGCGACCAGGTGCTCCCGGGAGAGGACCAGGATGCCGCCGCGGTGCTCGAGCGCGTCTTCGAGCGCGGCGGCATGACACTGCTGGCGAAGGCACGCGCCGAGTCGGTGGTGAACACCGGTGACGGTGTCACGGTGACCCTCGCCGACGGCCGCACCATCGAGGGCAGCCACTGCCTCATGGCCGTCGGGTCCATTCCCAACACCGCGGGGATCGGCCTGGAGCAGGCCGGGGTGCAGATGACGCCGTCCGGTCACATCCGCGTCAACCGCGTCGCGCGCACGTCGGTGCCGAACATCTACGCCGCGGGCGATTGCACCAACTTCTTCCCGTTGGCATCCGTGGCATCCATGCAGGGTCGCCAGGCGGTGTTCCACGCGCTGGGCGACATCGTGATCCCGCTCGAGACGCGGCGCATCACCGCGAACATCTTCACCGCCCCCGAGATCGCGACGGTGGGCTTCAGCGAACAGGACGTCATCGACGGCCGAATCGCGGGCGTCGTGAAAAAGCTGCCGCTGTCGGCGAACCCGCGCGCGAAGATGCAGGGCATCACCGACGGCTTCGTGAAGATCATCGCGCGGCAGGGAAGCGGCACCGTCATGGGCGGTGTCATCGTCGCGCCGCGGGCGTCGGAGCTGATCTACCCGATCGCGATCGCGGTCGAGCGCCGCCTGACCGTCGACCAGGTCGCCCGCGTCTTCGCGGTCTACCCGTCGCTCACGTCGAGCATCACCGACGCCGCCCGGGCGATGCACATCGTCGATCGCGACGATCCCGGCGAGGACTGACCGGACGGATGCCGCGGCGTCCGTGCTTCACCCGCCGGGGCGTTGCACGTGCGCTTTCCGTGCGTGGTTGGTGTTGCGTGAGCGCTTGCCGTGCGTGGTCGGTGTTGCGTGAGCGCTTGCCGTGCGTGGTCGGTGTTGCGTGAGCGCTTGGCGTGCGTGGTTGGAGCTGCATAAACGCTTTTCGCGCGCATAAACGCGGTGTCCGCGCGTTTCTGCGCGCGGAATGCGTTTATGCGTGAACCCACCACCGGCCCGCGGCGCTCCGCCCCGCGGCGCCCCAGGCCCGCGGCACCCGCGCCCGGCCGCCGGCACACGCGCCCGCTCCGCTACCGGCCCGCGGCGCGCCCGGCCGCCGGCACACGCGCCCGCTCCGCCGCCGCCCCACGGCGCTCCCGGCC
>NZ_JAKRNI010000030.1 GCF_022346945.1 Microbacterium sp. ACRRU
CCCCGACGGCTTCTGCCTCCCCCACGGCTGCCCCCCACGCACGGAAAGCGGCACGCGCGGGTGCCTTCGTCCCAACGGCCGTCGGCACATCGGGGAAGCCCCAGCTTCTGCGCGACGTGATCGCGTGCACGACCCCGTCTCAGTTCGTCAACTGGGAGAGCACTCCGCGGGAGGCGCAGCCGCTGACTCCGGGAGCGACCGCTGTGGGGAGCAGGCTCTTCCTGACCGCGGAGAACACCCTCACGTACACCTTCAACTACCGGAACGCCGACAACCGGGTAATCGAAACGAACGTCGCCAGTGTCGTGGGCGGCCAGTCGTACGGAAACGAGTGGACGACGCTCGTGCGCAAGGACGGGCAGGCCTATAGCTGGCATCTTCGCGATAACGACGTCTTCAAGTGGACGGAGGGGAAGTGGCCCAAGGGGACGCGCGCCGTAGGGTTCCACGCGTATCTGACGCCAGCCAAAGACCTGTACTACAAGAACGTGCTCATCGCGCAGAACGTCACCTCCGCGACCGGAGGCCGGATGAACTTCGACGAGACCTGGCTCACTTTCGTCAGCAACGGAGCGGGATACATGTGGTCGGGCGCCTTCTCTCCGCAAGACCTGCCCCCCGGGACCACGCCCTCGGCTAAGCCCACCCTGGAGGATCAGGTTCCTGCGGGAACCAAGGCTGTCGGCGCGCACGCATACCTGTTGCCGGATGGTTCGCTGAAGTATCGCAATTCCGTGATCGCGACGGGCGTGACGTCCGCTCTGGGAGGCACCATGGGTGACTCCTGGCACAGCTGGTTGTCGTACATCTCGAACGGCACGGCGTACACCTACCACCCTTGGCTGTCGTCGCCCCAAACCAACGCCTATTTCCTCCCGAAGGGCACGAAAGTCGTGGGATTGAAGAGTTATCTCAGCCCCAAGGGCAGCCTCTACTCGAACAGCAGAGAGGTCGCGAGGAACGTCACCAGCGCGAACGGAATCGGCGAGTCGGAGGAACTCATCACCTTCACGCGCAAGGCTGACTGACCGGGGCAGAGGTCACCCCGGATCGAAAGACGAAGGGCGGGGGCTCCTCACGGAACCCCCGCCCTTTGCGGTGAATCGGTGCTTACCAGCTCGACTTGGTCACGCCGGGCAGCTCGCCACGGTGCGCCATGTCGCGGAAGCGGACGCGCGAGACGCCGAACTTCGTCAGCACGCCACGGGGGCGGCCGTCGATGACGTCGCGGCTGCGCACGCGCGCGGGCGACGCGTTGCGGGGCAGCTTCTGCAGGCCCACGCGGGCGGCCTCGCGGGCCTCTTCGGTCGCGTTGGGGTCGACCAGGGTCTTCTTCAGCTCGGCGCGCTTCGCGGCGTAGCGCTCGACGACGACCTTGCGCTGCTCGTTGCGCGCGATCTTGCTCTTCTTAGCCATGCTTAGCGCTCCTCTCGGAAGTCGACGTGCTTACGGACCACGGGGTCGTACTTCTTCAGCACGATGCGGTCGGGGTTGTTGCGGCGGTTCTTGCGCGTCACGTAGGTGTACCCCGTGCCGGCGGTCGAACGCAGCTTGATGATCGGACGGACGTCCTGAGCCTTCTTCGCCATTACAGCTTCACGCCCTTCGCCTGCAGGTCACGGACGACGGCTTCGATACCGCGAGCGTCGATGACCTTGATGCCCTTCGCCGAGACGTTGAGCTTGATGTTGCGACCCAGCGACGGAACGAAGTAGGTCTTCTTCTGCACGTTCGGGTCGAAGCGGCGCTTCGTCCGGCGGTGCGAGTGCGAGATGTTGTGACCGAAGCCGGGAACCGCTCCAGTCACCTGGCACACTGCTGCCATGGTGATGTCTCCTTCTGTACCGTGACACCGGACGGTGCCACCCAAGATCCCTTGTCTGCACCCCCGTCCGGGCACAGCGCGAAGCCGGGATCGGAAGAAGGGGTACGTACTGCGTGCTGGAGTGCGCGCAGACAAGCGATCAGTCTAGCACGTCCGGCGTGTCGCCTTGACGGGCCGCCGCTTCGGCGGCTCCGCGCCCCCAGCGGAACACCGACACGGTCGGGTCGCCCGCGATCCAGAACCGCCACGGGAAGGCATCCGTGCCCGCGATGCCGGCCACGCCCACCCGGGGCCCCGAAGCGATGACGTCGAAGGGCCGCTCCGGCAGCAACAGACGCGCCCGCGCACCCGCACGCTCCGCGCCGGTGACCGCGTCGATCCCGTCGTGCACCGGATGCCGCAAGCCCACCGCATCCCCCAGCCGTCCGGGTCCGCGCGCGAGGTCACGCGGCGCGCGCACGACACCGCCGCGTTCGCGGCGCCGACGTTCCGCGACGTCGGCGCCCTCGATCACCTCGCCGCCACGCAGCAGCACACCGCCCGCGACGCCGTCGGGGCCGCACACGACGTTCACGCACGAGTGGATGCCATGGCTCAGGTACACGTAGAGGTGTCCGGGCTCGCCCCACATCGTCGCGTTGCGCGCGGTCGGTCCGCCGCGCGCGTGCGAGCCGGGATCGGGCCGGTCGCCCGTGCCGAGCCCGTGATACGCCTCCACCTCGCTGATGCGCAGGACGACGCGCTCCCCTCCCACGACCGTTTCCAGATGCGCGCCGAGCAGGAGCGGCGCGACCTCGACCGGCAGGGCGGCGAGATCGTCACGCGTCGCCGGTCGTGTCATCCGGGAGGCACCTGGCACCACGACAGGTCGAAGCCCTGCAGGGCGGCGAGCTCCTGCCCGGTGTCGATCTCGACGAGGTGGGTCTGCAAGCGCCCCGGAAGGGGCAGCTGGTAGCGGTCGAACGGGTTGTCGATCGCCTGCGGGGCGATGAGGACAGCGGCGTAGCGGCCGCTCGGCGACACGCAGGTCTGCAGCACCGTGTCGGTCCCGGGCACTTCGAGGAGCGGGCGCACCGCGCCCTCGGTGTCGACGTGCCCGATCGTGGTCGCCCGATACGCGCCCCCGGCGTCGATGTCAGCGAACGACCGGATCGTGCCGGCGCCCTCGCCGGGCACGGGCGTCGCGCGACCGGCCATGCCGGGTGGGTTCACCGGCTCCTCCAGCGCCTCCTCGGAACCGTCGGTGAGGTTGATCTCGCGGATGCCCTCCAAGCGCTCGACGATCGCGACCGCGGACCCGCGCGCGATGCCGTCGATCGATAGGGCGCTGCCGAGAGGCGCCGCGTTGCCGCCCTCGGCGTCGGTCAGCAGCAGGCGGGAGTCGAACGTGAGCACGAGCATGCTGTCGGTGTCGGGCACAAAGCGCCAGTCCGCGACGCGCACGTCGCCGCCGTTCAAGCCGACCTCGACCGGTGGTGCATCATCGCCCGCGGACGCCGTGAAGAGCTTGCTCTCGCGTCCGCCCGCGGCGCCCAGGGTGGCATCCGAGAACGTGAAGCCCACGCGCTCACCCCGGTCGGCGGACTGCAGGTTCGACACGAATCCCGGCCCGGGAAGGGCGATGTCGCGCGCGTTCTGTCCGTCGAGGTCGGTGACGATGACACGAGCGCGATCGCCCTCGCGCACCGAGACGACGAGGTGGTTGGCGGTGGCGCGGTAGTCCTCGATGTGCTCGTGCGTGAAGACGGGGAGGCCCGCCTCGCCGCGGAGGTCGGTGCGGAAGATGGTGTCGCCGTCCGCGGTGCCGCGCTGCATCAGGAACGCCTGCAGCGGCGGGGTGCGGAAGGTCTCGGTCAACGTGGCGCCGGGGCCGGCGCCCAGCCCGCGCACGTCGCGGACGGTCACGCGGTAGTCGGAGTCGTCGCGCAGCGGCAGCGTGAACCGGATGCCGACGCTGCGCCCCGAGGTGTCGACGGTGAATGGCGTCGCCGGCTCCACCTCGACCTGCGCGGGGTCGACGTCTTCGAGCGACTGCGTGGTGGTGAGGATGACGCGGGCCCCGGATGCCGCGACGGCGGCGTCGGGGTCGACCTGCACGTCCGTGACGCGCGGTCCCTGCGCGACCGAAACGACACCGCCGACGCCCCCGACGAGGAGGAGCACGCCCAGCACCGCCGCGAAGGCGAGGACGAACCCCCGCCCGCGGCGCCGGCGCGCGCGCCCGCGACGGGAATCAGTACTCATACGGGTCCGCCGGCTCGTCGATCGTCGCCACCTGATCGGCGCGCACCTCGAGCGCCCCGTCGCCGGTGGAACGGACCGTTCCGGTCACCGTCACCCACTGCCCCGTCGAGGGAGCTGATCCCGAGGCGGTGATGGGCAGGCGCGCGGTCTGCGCGTCGATCACGCAGTGCGTGATGACCAGGCGCGTGAGGTCGAAGGTCGCGCCGTCCTCCCCCGGGGTGATGAAGCCGGTGAGGGTGACCGGCTTACCGTCGAACGTCTCGGGGTTGGTCGCGTGCGCGAAGATCGCCGACCAGTCGCCGATGCCGAACGTCGAGGTGTCGCCCGAGGCGGCGAGAGTCACGACGTCGGACCCGGCGAACAACGGCGGCGCACCGACGTCGCGCGAGACCGCGAGCTCGGCCGACAGCGAGGCGGGCGGTGTCAGCAGCACCGCGATGACCGCCCCCGAGGCGAGGAGCCCGCCGCTGAACGCCGCGACACCCGCGGGCGTCAGCCGCGGCCGCGCCGCCAGATGGTCGTGGGCGGCACGGTCGTGCGCGTCCCACGCGTCGGTGTGCTCGTGGTCCGCGTGCGCGAAGGCCTCGCGGCGGGCGCGCGCGGGGGCCGGAGCGTGCCCGTGCTCGTGGTCGTGCCCATGGTCGGCCTCGGCTCCCAGGGGCAGCGCGAAGGTCGCGACGGAACCGAGCAGGGCAACGAAGGCCATCCCGACGGCGAACCACGCCGAGTCGGGGTTGATGTACAGGGCGATGCGGCCGGTGAGCCACAGCGCGATCGTGGTGACCGACAGGCAGGCGGTGAGACCGACCCCCAGCCATCGCGTGGCGAGAGCAGACGTTCTAGACAAGGAGGTTCACCACCGTTCCGAGAGCGAAGGCGGCCAGAACGACCACCGCGGTGATGCCCACGAGAACACGCGTCGTGAAGGTCGTGCGCAGCAGCGCGTACAGCTTGAGGTCGACGACGGGCCCCACGACGAGGAACGCCACGAGCGAACCCGGCGTGAACGTCGACGCGAACGAGAGCGCGAAGAACGCGTCGACGTTCGAGCACAGCGACACCACCACCGCCAGCAGCATCATCGCCGCGATGGACAGCGCGGGATCGGACCCGATCGCCAGCAGGGCGCTGCGAGGGATGAGCACCTGCACCGCACCCGCGATCAGCGAGCCGATGATGAGAGCCGGCATCACCGACCGGAGCTCGACCACCAACTGCGCGAGCGAACGGCGCCCACGGCCGCCGCGCTCCTGCACGACGATCTCGCACGTCTCGAGGAAACGCTCGGTGAGCAGCTTGTCGGGGTCGGGGTGTCGGCTGTAGAGCCAGCCGATGAGGTTGGCGATGAGGAACCCGCCGATCAGGCGAGCGACCAGGATGCCATCGCTGAAACCGAACGCCGCGTGCGTGCTGATGATCACGATGGGGTTCACGATCGGCGCCGCCACGAGGAACGTCAGGGTGTCGGACACGCCGAACCCCCGCATGAGCAGGCCGCGGGCGAACGGCACGTTCCCGCACTCGCACACCGGGATGAACATGCCGAGCAGGGACAGCACCGCGCGGCGCGCCCACGGGGTGCGTGGCATCCAACGCTCGATCGCGCCGGGCGGCACCCACACCTGCACGATGATCGACAGCAGCACGCCCAACACGACGAACGGAAGCGACTCGATGAGGACGCTCAGGGCGAGGGTGAGACCGTCTTGCGCCCGCGTCGGGAGCGGCGCGGGGAAGAACGTCGGCGCGAGCGCGTCGACGAGGAAGAGCCCGGTGATGACGACGACACCCAGGCCGAGCGCGACGAGGGTGCGGGAGACGCCGGACCGCGGGGGTGCCGGCGCGGCGGATCGACTAGTCGTCGCCACGCTCACGAGCGCGCGCCTGCGCGCAGGAGGCGCAGACGCCGAAGATGTCGACCACGTGCTCGGCCTCGGAGAAGCCGTGTTGCGCGGCGGTGCGCTGCGCCCACTCCTCGACCGCGTCGGCCTCGATCTCGACGGCGACGCCGCACGATCGGCAGATCAGGTGGTGGTGGTGGCCGCGCGTCGCGCAGGCGCGGAACAGGTTCTCGCCCTCGGGACTCTGCAGCGAGTCCGCGTCGCCCTGGGCGGCGAGGCCCGCGAGCGCGCGGTAGACGGTGGCGAGGCCGATACCGGTGTTCTCGTCGCGCAGAGTGGCGTGCAGCGACTGCGCGCTGACGAAGCCGCCCGCATCGGCGAGCGCCTCGCGGACGCGCTCGCGCTGCCACGTGTTGCGCTGAACCATGGCTGCGAGTCTAGCGACGCGACCGGTGAATCGGCTGGGGACGCCGGGCTACAGCGCCCTCGTCGTGCGGTCGCGGCGCGCACCGACGACGCGGCACACGAGGTAGATCGCGAACGAGATCGTCGTGATGTACGGGCTCACCGGCAGCGTGCCGGCGACGGCCAGCAGAACACCGCCCACCGCCGAGACGAATCCGAACACCGCCGCGAGCAGCGGTACCGACAGCGGACCGGATGCCACGCGCATCGCCGCCGCCGCCGGGGTGACCAGCAGCGCCATCACGAGGAGCGCGCCGATGATGTGCACCGCCACGGCGACGATGAGCCCGAGCAGCAGCATGAACCCGAGCGACACGGCCGTCGTGGGCACTCCTCGCGCCGCGGCGGACTGGGGGTCGAGGGAGTCGAACCGCAGCGGCCGCCAGATCATCAGCAGCGCCACGAGCACCGCCAGACCGATCACGACGAGCCAGCCCAGCTGTGCGCTCTGTACCGAGACGATCTGCCCCGTGAGGAGACTGAACCGAGTGGCGCTGCGCCCGTTGTAGAGCGACAGGCACAGGATGCCGACACCCAGGCCGAACGGCATGAGCACCCCGATGATGGAGTTGCGGTCGCGGGCGCGGGCTCCGAGCAGACCGATGATCGCCGCCGCGATGAGCGACCCCACGATCGACCCCGAGACGACGTCGACGCCGATGAGGAGGGCCACCGCTGCGCCGGCGAACGAGAGCTCGCTGATGCCGTGTACCGCGAAGGCCATGTCGCGCTGCATGACGAAGACGCCGATGAGACCGCCGACCAAGCCGAGCACAGCGCCGGCGTAGACGGAGTTCTGCACCAGCTCGAGGATCGCGCCGTATTGGCTCACGCCGCCGAACAGCGCGTCGCCGACGTCGGACCAGTTCATGCGTCGTCCTCGTCGTGGTGGTGGTGATGCGCTTCGTCGGCATCCGGTGCCCCCACGACGACCAATCGACCGCCGGCCCGCGTCACGTAGACCGGTGCGCCGTAGAGGGAGGTCAGCGTCTCGGAGGTGAGCACTTCTTCGGGGGTGCCGAGCGTGAAGCGCCCGTGAGCGATGTAGAGAATGCGGTCCACGAGCGAGAGCACGGGGTTGATGTCGTGCGTGACCAGCAGCACGGCGGCGTCACGCTCGCGACGGTGCCGATCGATGAGCCGTACGACCGCCTGCTGGTTGGCCAGATCGAGGCTCGTCAGCGGCTCGTCGCACAGCAGCAGACGCGGGTCGTCGGCGAGCGCCTGTCCGACACGCAGGCGCTGCTGTTCGCCGCCGGAGAGGAGACCCACGGGGCGATCGGCGAACTCCGCCGCCCCGACGGCTTCGAGCAGCTCATCGATGCGGGCCCGGTCCTTCGCGCGCGACAACGGCATCCCGAATCGGTGGCCGTCGACGCCGAGCCCGACGATGTCCCGGCCGCGCAGAGGGGTCTCGCGCGGGAGGGGACGCTGCTGCGGGACGTACCCGATGCGCCGGTTCCCCGCCCGGCGAACGGGCGCGCCGAGCGCGTCGATCGTTCCGCCGCTGAGCCGCTCGAGTCCGAGGATCGCGCGCAACAGGGTCGTCTTCCCCGAACCGCTGGGGCCGAGGACCGCAACGAGCTCGCCGGGCCCGACCTCGAGGTCGAGCCCGGACCACAGCTCGCGTCCGCCGCGCTCGAGAGCGGCTCCGCGAATACGCAGGGGTGGGGCGTCGCTCACGCCGCGAGGGCGTCCGACAGCGCGGTGATGTTGCTCTGCATCCACGAGACGTAAGTCTCCCCCTCGGGAAGGGTCTCCGTGAACTCCAGCACGGGAATGCTCTTGGCCTTGGCCTCGTCCATGACCTGCGTCGTCTCGGCCCCGCCGGTCTGCGGGTTGACGATCATGACGGCGATCTCGCCCGAGTCGATGAGCTGCAGCGACTCCAGCAGCGTCGCCGGGGGAACGTCCTGGCCCTCCTCGACGGCCTCGCTGAACGCACTCGGTGTCGCGTTGGTGAGACCGGCGGCCTCGACGAGGTAGACGGGCACGGGCTCGGTCACGAACACCTTCGCGCCGGCATCCTTCGCTTCGATCTGACCGAGGGCGTCCTCGAGACCGGCGATCTGCTCGACGAAGGCCTCGGCGTTCGCGGTGAAGTCGGCCGCGTGGTCGGGGGCGAGCTCGCCGAGGTGCTCGGCGATCGCTTCGGCGAGGTGCTCGACGGTGTGCGGGTCGTACCAGACGTGCTCGTTGAAGCCCTCGATGTGGTTGTGCCCATCGCCCTCGGCGTGATCGTGACCGTCGCCCTCGGCGTGGGTCTCGCCCTCGGCGTGGTCGTGGTCATCGGCGCTCTCGCTGGGGGCCGCGGATGCCGACGCCTCGTCGGCATGCGCCTCTTCGTGCGACTCGGCGCCCGGGTAGTCGTGGTTGTACTCCACGGCGGTGAGGACCTCGGCGGTGGACCCGCTCGCCTCGACCAGCGACTCCATGAACGAGTCGTACCCGCCGCCGTTCTCGATGACGAGCTGCGCGTCCTTGAGGGTGAGCTGGTCCTGCGCGCTGGCCTCGTACGAGTGAGGATCCTGCGAGGTCGAGGTGATGATCGACGTGACCTCGACGAAGTCGCCGCCGATCTCCTCCGCGATCGACCCGTACACATTCGTGGATGCCACGACCGACACCGTGTCTGCGGCGCTCTCGGTCGCATCCCCCGCCGTGGGCGTGCCGCCGGCGCAACCGGCGAGGGCGAGCGCGGAGACCGCACCGAGAACGAGGGGAGCGAGAAGGCGTCGGGTCATGCCTCCCACGGTAATCGTTATGATAACCGTTCTCAAACCAGCGCCCCGGTCTTCGAGGGATTCTCAGGGACCCGCCGGTCGCTCACGGCCGTTCACCGAGCGCAGATCGGCGTAGAGATCCCGCCACAAGCGGTGAAGATGGGCGGGGTCCGCCGACGCGGGGCGCTGCGAGGCCGTCGCGAGGAACTCCCCGACGAGGCGATAGCGCTCCTCCGGCAGGATTCGGGCCGCATCCGCGCACAACTCCACGCGGGCCAGGCGGGCTCGCGCCGGGCTGGTCGCCCGGTGCAGGGCATTGTTCACCGAGGCGGCGAACGCCAGGGCAACCAGCGCCGCAGCCTCCACGAGGACGACCGTTGCTCCCACCACCGAGGTGATCACGAAGAGCACCACGAACAACGGCCCGGAGAAGCGGTGCAGGAACAGCATCCGCCGCACGAGCGCGGGGGAATCCGGCGGGAAGAGCACGACGGTGACCGTGCCGGCTCGGTAGCGCCGCGGATGCGCCGCGGTGTATCCCCACAGAAGGTCCGACCGGAAGAACGCCGTCACGACGTCTCACCGTCCTTCGCGTCGGACTCCAGCGCGGCGGTGTCCGTCCCGGCGACGAAGCGATGACCCGAAAGCACGGCCGCACGCGCGATCGCAATCGCGCCCACGGCAGAGGTGAGCAGCTGCAGCACGATGGCGATGACGACCTTGACGAGCGTGTCCACGGACGGCTGCAGCAGCGCGGCCCCTCCGCAGACCAGGATGACGCCGATGCCGCCCGCCGTGGCGACGGCCGAGACGCGGGTGTAGACGTCGCGGAACCGGAGGAGGCCGACGGCCGCGAGGACGAAGATCGCCGAACCCGCGAGGACGGCGACATTCCCGACGACGGTGAGGGCGATCATCGCTTTCCTCCCGTGAGCGCACGGGCCAGCGACACGGCGGCGAGGAAGGCGACGAGCGTGGCGATGAGGACGAGGTCGAACGTTCCGACGCTCGCCATCCGCGTGCCGACCAGGGCGATCAGGCCGATGAGGCTGAACGTCAGCAGGTCGGCGGCGACCACCCGGTCGGCGGGGGATGGGCCGCGCGCGATGCGCCACACCGAGAGCAGGAGGGCGATGCTGCACGCGACGATCGCGATGTCGAGCGGGTTCATGAGCGGGGCCTCCCGGTCGTCGCGGCGACGAGTCGCCGGTCGATGTCGCGCAGATCCGCGAGTGCGGCCTCGGCGTCACGGTCATAGACGGAGTGCACGAGGATCTCTCGTCCGCCCTCCTCGGTGCGCTCGACACCCAATGTCAGGGTTCCCGGCGTGAGGGTGATCAGCACGCTCAGTACGGTCACGTGACCGTCGCGTGCGTCGCCCATATCGAGCCGGACGACGCGCGGAGTGGCGCGGGAGCCCGGGGTGACGACGTCGAGGAGCACGGCACCCGACGACAACACGATCTGCCACAGGAACCAGAGGACGAATCCGAGTAGACGGAAGGGGAGGGTGAGAACGCGGATCACGGCAGCACCGCCTCGACATAGGCGCGGGTATCGAGCAGACCTGCCGCCGCGACGGTCGCCAGGTCGAACAGGCCTTCAGCGCCGAGCCCGAGGCCGAGGGTCACCGCGGCGAGTGTCGCGGCGGGCGCGACGAGGTGCAGCGGGGTGGGCGGCGCCTCGACCACGGCGTGGTCCTCGTTGCGGAAACTGCCCGTGACGGTCGGCGCGAAGACCGCGTTGAAGATCTTCAGCATCGACATCAGGGTGATGAGGCTCACCGCCAACGCGATGATCGCGGCGGTGATCTGCCCCGCTTCGACGGCACCCGTGATGAGCGTCAGCTTCGCGAAGAAGCCCGAGAAGGGCGGCAACCCCGCGAGCGAGAGGGCGGCGACCCCGAAGACGACGGTGAGCAGGGGCTCACGTCCGACCCTGTTGCGGAGGTCAGCGAGGACGTCGGTCCCGTACCGGGTCTCGACCGCGGCGGCCGAGAGGAACAACGACGACTTCACGATCATGTGGTGCAGCAGGTAGAAGATGCCCGCCGCGAGCCCGAGCTGCGTGAACAGGGCGACGCCGAGGAGGATGTAGCCGATCTGGCTCACCATGTGGAAGGCGAGGATCGACCGGATCCGCGTCTCGCCGACCGCTCCGAGAACCCCGACCACCATCGTGGCGCTGAACAGGACGACACCGATCCACAGCCAGCGCTGGTCGCCCTCGAAGACGACGGCGTAGATGCGGTAGATCGCGTAGATCGCGACCTTGGTGTGCAGCGCCGAGAACATCGCCGTGACGGCCGGCGAGGTGGACGGATACGCACGGGCCAGCCACCCGTGCACCGGAACGACGGCCGCCTTCATCGCGAGCGCGAACAGGCACACGGCCACGGCCGCCGCCGTCAGGTCGGACGTGGCGGCTGCGTCGCTCAGCTCGGCGAGATTGACGGTGCCGGCCGTGCCGTAGACCAGAGCGACACCGGCCAGGAACACCGTCGAGACGAACAGGTTGAACGTGACGTACAGCCGGGAGCCGACCACGCTGCGGAGGGTGCCCTTCCCCTTTTGGGCGATGACCAGCAGGCCGTAGGACGGCAGCAGCATCACCTCGATGAAGACGAAGAGGTTGAACAGGTCGGCGGTCAGCAGCGCCCCGTTGACGCCGGCGATCAGCACGAGCACGAGGGACGCGAACAGCGGGTGGCGTCCCGTACCGCCGACGAGCGCGAACCAGCAGCTGACCAGAGTCAGAACACCGGCCACCGTCATGACCAGCGCCGAGAACACGTCAGCGACGAACGGGATCGCGATCCCGCCCGGCCAACCGCCAAGGGCCGCGGCGACGACCTGCCCCTGAGCCGTTGCCGCCACGAGCGCACCCGCGGCAATCGTCGTCGCGGCGAGGGTCGCAAGGAGAAGCACGGACGACCAGCGATGACTGCGCCGCGCGAAGGCGGCGATTCCGGCGGCGATGAGCGGGACGACGACGAAGAGGGGAAGGAGGGATGCCATCATCGGTCCGTTTCCTTCCTCTGGGGTGCGGGCTGTTCATCGTCGTCGTCCACGCCCTCGTCCTCCGCCGCACTGCCGGTCACCGCGAGCACGAGCAGGTAGATCGTGATGGCGAAGGCGATGACGATCGCCGTCAGAACGAAGGCCTGGGGAAGCGGGTCGGCCGTGATCGACGGGTCGGGGTCCGATCCGAGGGGCTCCCCCCGGCGGCCGATGCCTCCGGCGGAGAAGAAGAGGAGGTTGACCGCGTGCGAGAGCAGGACAAACCCGATGATCACGCGCAGACGATCCTTCTGGAGGAGGAGGTAGACCGCTGCGGTCACGAGCGCACCGATGACGAGAGCGAGGATCATCGCGCGTCCTCCTTCTGCGTCGCGGAACGTCGGGTCGGCGGGTCCTCGCGGTGCCCGGGGGGTGTCAACCCGAGGCGGTCCACGGCCGCGAGAATGACACCGAGCACGGCGAGGTAGACCCCGAGGTCGAACACCAGCGCGGTGGTGAACTTGTAGCCGACGATGTCGAGCTGGATGGGCCGCAGGAAGGCGCCGTCGAAGAAACCGAGCAGGCCCGTGCCCACCGCGATCAGGATGCCGGCACCCGCGATCGCGAGATACGACCGGCGCAGGGTGGCGACGTCGTCCGAGGGAGCGGACAGGTAGATCAAGACGAGGGCCGCCGCCCCGATGAGCGCGGCGATGAAGCCGCCACCGGGGGCGTCGTGCCCCCGCAGCAGGGCGTACAGCGACGCCAGCACCATGACCGGCCCGAGAACTCGGGCCGAGCTGCGCAGGAACACGCTGTTCTCGCTCGCCGATGCGAGGGCGCGGTTGCGCAGCGGCCCCGCAGCGTGCTCGACGGGGGTGCGCGCATCGAGAAGGGCCGTGATGGCCACCGCCCCGATCCCGAGCACGACGAGTTCACCGAGGGTGTCCATCGCGCGGAAGTCCACAAGGATCGTATTCACGACATTCGTACCCCCGGTCTCGGTCTCGGCTTCGCTGAGGAAGTACTCCCCCACCGCCGAGAGCGGGCGCTGGCCGGTGAAGACGAGGGTGGCCACCGTTGCCACCAGCCCGGATGCCACGGCCGCGGCGCCGGCGAGAACGCGGCGCCGTGCCGGCCCGCGGGGGAAGCGCCGTGGCATCCGGCGGAGCACGATGATCATGACGACCACCGTGAGGATCTCGACCAGAAGCTGCGTCAGGGCGACGTCGGACGCTCCCAGGAGGAAGAACCACAGCACGACCGCGAATCCGACCACGCCGATGGCGATGACCGCGGTGAGCCGATACGCCGCACGCACGACGACCACCAATCCGCACGCGACGATGACGGCGAGCGTCCCCTCGAGCAGTCCGTCGGTCGTCGGGGGAACGGCGAGCGACGGCACCGCCGCCGGCAGGGCGAGCACCGCGAGCGCGATCAGCACGATGGGGACGACGAGATTCGCGGCCGGCGAGTCCCGACCGGTCAGCGCGCCGACCCCGGTTCCGAGACGGATGATCCCGCGCTGGAACGCTTCGACCGCGCCGACCCCGGTGACCGCCGTCGTCCGCGGACGGGGACGGTGACGCTCGTAGGCCAGCCCGAGCGCGATGCCGAGGACGATGGCGCTGAGGGAGAGAACGAGCGCGAGGTTCACGCCGTGCCAGAGATACAGATCGCTGATCGCGTCGACGGCGACTCCGGCGGCGTCGGCGGCGGCGGGGCGGACGAGCGGCTCGAGCAGCGGCACCGCGGGTCCCAATGCCAGCCCCGCGAGGGCGACGGTCGACACCGAGATCGACATCACCGCGGAGGATCGCCACGGGGCCACATCCATGGGGTGACCGCGGAAGATGGGTAGCAGGAGCTTCGTGCTGTAGGCGACGGTGAGGATCGCGGTGAGGGTGAGGACGCTCACGACGGCCCAGACCAACGGGGCCGGGAACGGCGCATCCAGGTACGCCTCGAACACCAGCTCCTTGCTGACGAATCCGAGCAGTACCGGGGCGCCGGCCATGCTCAATCCCGCGAGGACCACCATCGCGGCGTCCCACGGCTTCGCCCGGCCCAGCCCGCTGAGCTCGCGCATGTCACGGGTTCCCGTGCGGCGCTCGATGAGACCGACGCCCATGAAGGCGGCGGACTTGAACAGCGCGTGTGCGACGACGTGGAGCGTCGCGGCGGTCATCGCCTCGGGCGTACCGACGCCGATGACCGCGACGAGCAGGCCCAGCTGACTCACCGTCGAGTAGGCCAGGAGCTTCTTCAGGTCGGTCACCTGCACGGCCAGAGCCCCGCCCATCACGGCGGTGAACAGTCCGACCGAGATCAGCAGGACCGGCCAGACCGCCGATTGAGAGGCGGCGGGCGCGAAGAGCAGGAGCAGGAAGATACCCGCCTTCACCATGGCCGCCGCGTGCAGGTAGGCGCTGACGGGGGCGGGGGCCACCATGGCATCCGGAAGCCAGGCGTGGAACGGGAACTGGGCGGACTTCGTCATCGCCGCCAGCGCCACGAGAACAGCCGCGGAGGTGGCGAACACGGGGTCCGACGTCCACGCTTCGCTGGTCAGGGCAGCCGTGAGATCCGAGGTGCCGGTGCGCACGATGACGAGCACCACCGCGGCCAGGAGCGACAGACCGCCCGCGGCGGTCACGATCAGCGTGCGCGTCGCCGGTTCTCTCGCGGCCGGCCCGGACCGGAGGATCAGGAGGTACGAGCACAGCGTCGTCAGCTCCCACGCGACGAACAGCACGACGAGGTCGTCGGCCAGGACGAGGGTGAGCATGGCGGCGGCGAAAGCGGCCATGAGGGTGTAGAACCCTCGCGACCGGGGCGCGCGCAGGTACGACGTGGAGTAGACCATCACGATCGCCCCGATGCCCAGCACGACGACGGCGAAGAGCAGGGAGAGGCCGTCGAGGCGCAGCCGCAGGGCGATGTCGGCCGAGGGGACCCACGGCCAGATCTCTCGGGCATCGCCCATGATCGCGTGGACCGACAGCAGGAGCGCGAGCACGGCGGTCAGAGCGACGGCGATGGCCCATCCGGCGAAACGACGCAGGTATCGGGTGGCGAAGGGCGCCACCAGGGTCGTCAGCCACGCCAGGCCGACGACGCCGAGCAGGCTCATGAAGCCCGCCGGTCGACACGGCGGGGGTGAGCGGGCAGGCGGCAGGTCGGTGTGGGCATGGAGGCTCCGATGGTCGCGCGACACGTCAATGCCGACCAGACTTCCCGGCGCTCCGTAGGCCGAATCTAGCAGCGCGGGATGAACGGGACCTGGATGCCGCCCGCGATCAGCGAGGCAGCGCAGGCCGGGCGACCACGTCGCAGGTCATCCGCGTGGAACGAGCTCGATCCGGATCGCCTCGATCCGTTTGGCCTGTCCCGTCGTTCCCGCCGTCTGCCCGCCGGTCACCCAGTCTCGCCACACGCCATCGACGAAGACGGCGTACCGCACCCGATAGTGGTCCGCGAGCTCGCCCTGGAGCCGCAACTGCACAGCCTCCAGCCGCAACCCGCGCCCCTCGGTACCGGCCACACCCGGCGAGTCCCCCCAGTCGGTCCACCCGATGTCCTGCACGTGGGCACGGAACCCGAGGGTCCCGTCGTACTCGGAACTGGCGATCGATGCCCGCAACGCCTCCATCTGAAGCCCTGCGCCGATGGCGCCGCTGTCCACACCGGACACGACGGGCACCGTCCAGCCGATGGAGGACATGTGCGTGGAGTAGGCGACCGTGCTCCCCGCGACGGGGGCGGCCTTCTTCACGAGGCGTAACTGAACGGCCTCGACGCGGAGTCCCCGGCCAGTGGTGCCGGCGTCGGCACCGCTGGTCACCCACGGCATCCACCCGAGGTTCTGCACGTGAGTTCGGTAGGAGAGCTCGTAGTCCGCCGCGAGCCGTGCCGTCAGCGCGAAGCTGACCGCTTCCAGGCGCAGCCCTCGACCGGTCGTGCCGATCGTGCCGTCGCCCGTTGTCCAGGGCGTCCAGCCGATGTTCTGCACGTGCCCCCGCGACTGGATCTGGCCGGCGGTCGCTCCACCGGCGAGCCCGAGCGACAGCGCCTCGAGCGCGAGTCCCCTGCCGGTGGTTCCGATGAACTGTCCCGACGTCGCGACCGGCTGCCACCCGATCTGCGCCGAATGACCGGCGGAGGTGAGGACCGGCATCTCCGGGGCGTACCGGGAATCGAGGTACGCCACGCGCTGCGCGACCCAGTCGCGGAGGAAAGCCGCCTCTTCGTCCCACGTCGAGGCCACCGGACGCGCTCCAGCGATGATCGACTCTCGCTCGAGAACCCCGCTCCAGCGGTCGAAGTTCGCCCGGGCCGAGGCTTGCAGTGACGCGATGTCGGCGTCGAGGCGTGCGAGCGTCCCCTCGATGGCCGGGCGGAGCTGGGTGGCGTAGATCTGAGCGGCTCTCTGCGCGAACTCCGGGTTACGGAACAGCTCTTGGTACCAGGCCGTGCCGCCGGGACGTAGCGTGCCGGCATTCATCATGTAGTCCTGGGTGGGGTCCGCTCCGAGCGCGGCGGAGTTGTAGAGCCCGAGAGCGATGTCGAAGTCCCACGCCGGTCCGGCGTGGAGGACATCGTTCGGCCCGTCACGCCAGAAGTACACGCTGGATGTCACGGCATCCGGGTTCTCCGAGAACTCGAGGACGAAGTAGTACTGGATGAACGAGTCGACGTCGATCATCGAGCTGATCGTCGACCAATCCGGGTCAGGCGCGTAGAGGGCCGCCTCGAACGCGTCGATGTCATCCTGGGCGCCGCGATACGACGCGGCGAGGTCCGGTGGCAAGGGGGCCGCCACTTTCTGCACGGCGTCCTTCAGGACGAATGTCGTTCCGCTGGTCTTCGTGGTGAAGAAGAACTCCTCGCTCGTGCCGTAGCTGTTGTCGAGCTCGAGGAGGAGACCGCCCGGACTTGTGAGGTCCAATCGGTTCTTCTTGACCTCGACCTTCTCCGTCAGAAGGTAGGTGCCGAGCGATTCACCGTTGATCGTCAGCTCGACGGAACGAGCGTCCGGCGAACCCGCCATTCCGAACTGCGCGGCGAGGTCGAGGGTGGTCTTGTTCCGCAATAGAGACGGGTCAGCGTGATTTGCGAGCAGGATCCACGTCTTCGCCTTCGGCAGGCCGAGCACAGACGTCGATGTGTCGAATTTGATCTGGTACGGCTTCTTTTCCAGCAGCCAGGTGAAGTTCCCACGGCCCTTGATCTCTTCGAGAGATGCGTTCGTCAGGTTGTTGGCCGGAGTGACGGCATCGGTCAGAGTGAGGACGGGATGGGCTTCTGTCATCGGGTCGGCGGGGATCGCCTTCTTCGACGCGTTCAGCTGAGCCAGTGTGTATCCCGTCGGCAGCGAGATGTCGAGGCGCGGGATTGTGCCGGTCGGGATCGCTCGGGCAGCGACGTCCGAGGGAGTCCGCTGATCTTGGGAAGCATCGACATCGGGGGCCAGGGACGGATCGAGCCCGTCACGCCCGGACGCGCCGGTCTCACTTCCGGCCTCGTCTCCACCGGCCGGAGGTGTCGGCGCGTCGACCGCGGGCGTCGGCCCATTCAGGTGAGGCGTCGGTGTGTCGCCCGGGACCACCGTCGCCCCCGGAGATGGAGAGGAATCGGGGGGCGGCGTCGCGAGCGCGGTGGCCGCGTTCGCATTTCCCATCACCAGGGAAAGACCGAGGACCATGCAAAGCACGGCGTACCGGAAATTTGACGTCGTCGGCGTTTGCACCGGGTGAGGCTAACACGCTCCCCAGCGAAGTCGAGAAAGCCGAAGTGCATTCGTACCGGCACACCAATGCGTCACGAGAACCCGCGACAAATCAGCCGAGATGAATTGCTGGGCTCATTTCTACCGTTCGGCCTTACGTACGACAGCGGCGCCACCCCGAAGGGTGACGCCGCTGCAGTCGTCAAGCGATCAGCGCAGGATGCCGCCGAGGTCGAGCGCGCCGTCGACGGTGTCCTCGACACCCGACGTCACGTCGCCCACGACATCGTCAACGGAGCCGGAGATGTCTTCCACGGCGCCCGAGACATCGCCGACCGAGGCGCCGTTGTCACCGGTGGAGATGTCGGCATCGCCTGTCGACACGTCCGCGTCACCCGTCGAGACGTCCGACTCGTTGCCCGAGCCGACCGGGGCCTCGATGGGCGCGGTCACCTCGTTGCCGGAGCCGAGGTCGTTGCCCGAACCGATCGGGGCGGTGGTGTCGTTGCCGGACCCGACGGGGGCCGTCGTGTCGTTGCCGGAGACGACCGGCGTCTGGTTGCCCGACGCGACGTCCCCGTTGAGGGAGTCGCTGACGAGCGGACCCTGCACCAGCGGGCCGATGTTCGCGATGTCACCGACCGCGGTCTCGGGGCTGGCGGTGAAGTCACCGCTCTCGATGAGGCCGCTCACCCAGGTGTAGAACGGGTCGGACGCGTCGACGAACTGCGTCGCGGTCGTCGAGGCATCCGTCGAGGTGACGGTGTCGTCGGCCGATGCCGGCAGCGCCAGTCCGGCGACGGCGAGAGCCGCGGCTCCCGTGCCGGCCGCAGCGATCATGCCGATTCGGGTCTTCGTGTTGTACGTACGCATCAGGTTTCCCTTTCCGTTTCCGTATACGGCGTTCCCGCCGCACGAGGGGTCATCCGAAGGGAAGTCGAAACCGGATGGGTCGGATCTCGGGAGAACGCCATCGGGCGACGCTTCGCGGACGGCGCGATCCGCGTCACGACGGCGATCGCGGGGAACCCTGGCAGAAACCTGGCAATGCCCGATCCGAGGGCATCGCCGCACGCCCGGGCGGCTCAGTCGAGCAGCAGCGCCGGCTCTTCCAGAACGGATGCCACGTCGGCGATGAACCGCGAGATGCCGTCGCCGTCGACCACACGGTGATCGAACGAGCCCGACACGGTGGTGACCCACCGTGGCCGCACCTCGCCGTCGACCACCCACGGCTTCTGCCGGATGGCCCCCAGCGCGATGATGCCGGCCTCGCCCGGGTTGATGATCGGGGTGCCGGCATCCACTCCGAACACGCCGATGTTGGTGATCGTGAACGTGCCGCCGGTCTGATCGGCGGGGCTCGTTTTGCCCTCGCGCGCCGTGAGCGTCAGATTCTCGAGCGCCTTGGCGAGTTCGCGGGTGTTCATGGCCTGCGCGTCCTTGATGTTCGGCACGAGCAGGCCTCGTGGGGTGGCCGCGGCGATGCCGAGGTTGACGTAGTGACGCACGCGGATCTGGGCGCCGTCCTCGGTGTCGACCCAGGCGGCGTTGATCATCGGCGTGCGGCGCAGGGCCCACATCACGGCGCGCGCCATGATGAGCAGCGGCGAGATCTTCACGTCGGCGAAGTCGGGCGAGGCCTTGAGGCGCTTGACGAGTTCCATCGTGCGCGACGCGTCGACGTCGACCCACACCGACACGTGCGGGGCCGAGTAGGCGCTCGAGGTCATGGCGTTCGCCGTGGCCTTGCGGACGCCGCGGACGGGAATGGACTCCTCGCGCGCGTCGTCGACCGGGGCCGCGGGGGCGGGCGCCGGGACGGGGATGGTCTCCTCGCGCACCGCGCCCCACTCGGGCGTCTCGATGTTGCGGAAGACGCTGGCCTGCTCAGCGTGCTTCACGACGTCGTCGCGGGTGACCTCACCCGCGGGACCGCTGGGCGTGACCGCCGACAGATCCACGCCGAGGTCGCGCGCGAGCTTGCGGATCGGGGGTTTGGCGACGACACCCACGGATGCCTTGACGGGACGCTCCGCGGGCTTCCGGCGCCGCGACGACACGGCGCCGCCCGTGCCATAGCCGACCAGCACCGCTCCGCCGGGGTCGGTGGGCTCGGGGACCGTGGTCGGCTGGGCGGGCGCCGGGGGCGCGGCATCCGTCGATCCGATCGTGATGATCGGGGCACCGACCTCGACCGTGGCTCCCTCGACGGCGAGCAGTTCGCCGACCGTGCCCGCGTAGGGCGAGGGCAGTTCGACGAGCGACTTGGCGGTCTCAATCTCGACGATCACGTCGTTGACCGCGACGGTGTCACCGGGCGCGACGCGCCACTGGACGATCTCGGCCTCGGTGAGTCCTTCACCGACGTCGGGGAGGACGAAGGTCTGCTCGGTCACGGTGTGTCCTTTGCTCGCGAGACTTCATAGGGCCGACGAGACAGCGGCGGAATGTCGCGGTCTCGCCGGTGCGATGAAGTCTCGCGGTTCATGGCGGGGAGAGGAAGAGCGGTCAGTAGGCCAGCGAGCGATCGACGGCCTCGAGGATGCGGTCGGCGTCGGGCAGGTACGTGCCCTCGAGCTTTGCGGGAGGGAACGGCACGTCGAAGCCCGACACGCGCAGCACCGGCGCCTCGAGCGCGAAGAACGCCCGCTCCATGACGGTCGCGGCGATCTCGGAGCCGAGCGAGGTGAAGCCCGGCGCCTCCTGCGCGTAGACCATGCGACCGGTGCGGCGCACCGAGTCCAGGAGGGGGCCGTAGTCGACGGGAGACAGCGAGCGCAGGTCGATGACCTCGCAGCTCGTGCCCTCGCTCTCGGCGAGCGCCGCGGCCTGCAGCAGCGTGGTCACCATCGCGCCGTGCCCCACGAGCGTGACGTCGGTGCCGCGGCGGACGACGCGGCTCGCGTGCAGCGGCAGCGCGGGAGCCTCGGTGTCGACCTCGCCCTTCTGCCAGTACTTGGCCTTGGGCTCGAGGAAGATCACCGGGTCGGGCGAGTCGATCGCCTGCTGGATCATCCAGTACGCGTCGTTCGCGGTCGAGGGGCTGACGACCCGCAGGCCCGCCGTGTGCGTGAAGTACGCCTCGGGGCTCTCCTGGTGGTGCTCGACCGCGCCGATGTGCCCGCCGTACGGGATGCGGATGACGACGGGCATGCGCACCGCACCCTCGTGGCGGTTCGTGAGCTTGGCGAGCTGCGTCGTGATCTGGTCGAACGCGGGGAAGACGAACCCGTCGAATTGGATCTCGAGCACGGGCCGGAACCCGCCCATCGCGAGGCCGATCGCGGTGCCCACGATGCCCGATTCGGCCAGCGGGGAGTCGATGACGCGGCGCGGTCCGAAGTCCTTCTGCAGCCCCTCGGTCACGCGGAAGACGCCGCCGAGCGGACCGATGTCCTCGCCCATGAGGAGGACGCGGTCGTTCGTCTCGAGCGCGCGGCGGAGGCCGGCGTTGAGGGCGCGGCTGATCGGCAGGTTCTCGGTCACTGCGCTCCCCCTTCCATCGACGCCTCGTAGTCGTCGAGCCAGCGCTGCTCCTCCTGCACGAGGGCGTGCACCTCGGAGTAGACGCTCTCGAACATGTGGGAGCGGGGGATCGTGCCGAGCTCGTTCGTGCGCACGCGCACCTCGTCGGCGAGCGCTCGGCCCTCGGCATCCGCGTCGTCGAAGAACTGCTGCGACGCGCCGCGGCCCTGCAGATAAGCGCGCATGCGGGCGATGGGGTCGCGCCCTGCCCAGGCCTCTTCTTCGGCGGAGGTGCGGTACTTCGTCGGGTCGTCGCTGGTGGTGTGCGCACCGCGACGGTACGTCATCGCCTCGATCGCGCGAGGGCCGGAACCGGCGCGGGCCTCATCGAGCGCGAGCTTCGACACGGCGTAGCTGGCGAGCACGTCGTTGCCGTCGACCTGGACGGACGGGATGCCGTACCCCGCCGCGCGCTTGTACAGCGGCGTGCGCGACTGGGTGGCGACGGGGACCGAGATCGCCCACTGGTTGTTCTGCAGGAAGAACACCTCGGGCGCCTGGAAGCTCGCGGCGAACACCATGGCCTCGTGCACGTCGCCCTGGCTGGAGGCGCCGTCGCCGTAGTAGACGATGACGGCTTCGTCGCGCTCGGGGTCGCCGGTGCCGCACTTGCCGTCGAACACCAGGCCCATGCCGAGGCCCGTGGCGTGCAGTGTCTGAGCGCCGAGCACGAGCGTGTAGATGTGGGTGTTGCCGTTCTTGGGGTCGGTCGGGTCCCATCCGCCGTGCGTGAGCCCGCGCATGAGGCGGATGATGTCGAGCGGGTCGACGCCGCGGATGCGGGTCACCACGTGCTCGCGGTACGACGGGAAGATGTGGTCCTGCGGACGAGCGGCGCGTGCCGAGCCGACCTGCGCGGCCTCCTGCCCGAAGGACGGCGGCCAGAGGGCCAGCTGCCCCTGGCGCTGGAGGTTCGTCGCCTGGACGTCGAACGCGCGGATCGAGACCATGTCGCGGTAGAACGTCTCGAGTTCGGCGTCGGTGAGGGCGTCGATCAGGGGCAGATAGCGCTCGGCCTCAGGAGTGGGCGCGAGGGTGCCGTCCGCCGCCAGAACGCGCACGAGAGCCGGGTCGTCGAGCGGGGTCATGTACCCACGCTAATGGGCGCGTCATGCCCCGCACCGCATGAGGTGCACAACGGATGCCACGATCCGGCGTGGGTTGTCCACAAGCCGCCCGCGTCACTCGCCGCCGAGGGGGGTGTACCGCAGTGCGGTCACGCGCACCGCCGTCGCCCCGAGGGCCCGGACGCCGATCGTGCGGCCGGTGAAGCCGCCGGCGACCTCGGTCGAGAGGTACCGGCCGTCGAGCGCGGCGATCCACCTGTCGCCGTCCGCGTCGACCAGACCGAACCGGAGGTCGTCGGGGCCGTCGTGGGTGGCATCCACCGCCTCGACGACGAGGGTCACGACCGCGCCGGTTGCGGGGGCGGAACCGGCGGATGCCTCGAGCGGACCGATGCGGGCCCGGACCTCGGCCGCGCCGGCCTCGAGGGCGATCTCGTACCAGTGGCGCTCGTCGAGCCGGACCCGCAGGGCCACGGCGGCGGAGGCGTCCACGCGCGCCTCGAACCGCCACCGCAGGTCGCGCACGCGAACGGCGAGCTCGTCACGAACCAGCGCCACACCGCCGGCGGTATGCGAACCGGGGAGCGCCCCGTGGGGCGACACCCAGCGGGGGTGCAGCTCTTCGGAGGAGAAGTCGTCGACGAACGCCGTATCGGCACGATCGGGCAGCACGTCGTCGGTGTGCACGACCGGCCAGTCGTCGACCCAGGCGATGCGGGCGAGGAACGTCTCGCGCCCGGCGACGTGAAAGCCCGGGGTGAATCCGCGCGGCCGCACACCGAGGTACACCATCGCCCACTCGCCGTCGGGGCGCGCGACGAGGTCGGCGTGGCCGGTGTTCTGCACGGGGAAACCGGTGCTGCGGCGGCTGAAGATCGGGTTCGCGGGGGTGGGCTCGAACGGGCCGTCGATCGCCCGGGACCGCGCGACGCACACCGCGTGTCCGCGTTCGGTGCCGCCCTCGGCGGTGAGCAGGTACCACCAGTCTCCGCGCCGGTACAGATGCGGGCCCTCGGGGTGGGCGAGGCCGGAGCCCTGCCAGATCACGCGCGGCTTCTCGATCAGGAGGCCGCGCTCCAGGTCCACGCGTGCTTGCGCGATGACCGGCAGCGACCCGTCCGCGGGTCGCAGCGCCTCATCGAGCGCGCAGTACGTGAGGTAGCAGGTGCCGTCGTCGTCCCACGCGAGGTCGGGGTCGATACCGCCGAGGCCCGGGAACACGATCGGATCCGACCACGGCCCCGCCGGGTCGGTCGCCGTGACGACGAACTGCTCTCCCCCGCGGTCGACGTTCGTCCCGACGACGAAGAACGTGCCGTCGCGGTGGCGGATCGTGGGCGCGTAGATGCCGCGCGAGGCCTCCGACACCCCGGCCGGGAACTGGCTCTCGCGCGTGAGCACGTTGCCGAGTTGCGTCCACTCGCGCAGGTCGCGGCTGTGCCAGATCGGGATGCCGGGCGCGTACTCGAACGACGAGTTCACGAGGTAGTAGTCCTCGCCCACCCGGCACACCGAGGGGTCGGGGAAGAAGCCGGGGATGATCGGCGTCGTCGCGGCATCCCGGATGCCGGTCCCCGGCGGCATCGTCACGGCTGCGGCGCGACCGCGGCGGCGACGTCGACGATCCGGTCGATCGACTCCTCCTCGCCGATCGAGATGCGGATGCCGTCGCCCGCGAAGGGACGCACGATGAGTCCTGCCTCCTCGAACGCCGCCGCGACATCGAGCGCGCGGTCGCCCGCGGGGAGCCACACGAAATTGCCCTGGGCGTCGGGGACGTCCCAGCCGGTCTCGCGCAGGCGCGCGACAAGGGCGTCGCGCCGCTCGGCGAGGACGGCGACGCGGTGCAGCAGCTCGCTCTCGGCGGCCAGGCTCGCCAGCGCCGCCTCTTCCGCCGCCGCCGTGACCGCGAGCGGGATCGCCGTGCTGCGCGCGGCGTCGAGCACGCGCGTGTGGCCGATCGCGTAGCCGACGCGCAGGCCCGCGAGGCCGTACGCCTTCGAGAACGTGCGGAGCATGACGACATTGGGGCGCGCGAGCAGCGTGCGAGCGCGGTGGCCCTCGACGGCATCCGGATCGGTCACGAACTCGGCGTACGCCTCGTCGAGCACGATGAGCACGTCCGCGGGCACCTCCTCGACGAATGCGGTGAACTCGTCGAAACCGACCGTCGGCCCCGTGGGATTGTTGGGGCTGCACACGATGACCAGGCGCGTGCGGTCGGTGATCGCCGCCGCCATCGCGGGGAGGTCGTGACGCGCGTCGGCGGTCAAGGGCACCTGCACGCTCGTCGCCCCGGACACCGCGACGAGCGAGGGGTATGCCTCGAACGAGCGCCATGCGTACACGACCTCGTCGCCCGGGCCGGCCGTGGCCAGCAGCAGTTGCGCGAGCAGGGACACACTCCCGGCACCGATGTGGATGTCATCCGCCGACACCCCGTAGCGGGCACCGAGGCGTTCGCGCAGGCGGGTGGCGGTGGCATCCGGGTACCGGTTGATCGCCGTCGTCGCACGCACCGCGTCGAGCACCCCGGGCAGCGGATCGAACGGGTTCTCGTTGCTCGACAGCTTGAACGCGTCCGCGCTCGCCTGGCGCCCCTGCCGATAGGCGGGGAGGGCGGCGATCTCGGGGCGGATACGGGGGAGGACCGGCTCTTCGCTCACGAGCCGAGCCTAACCGCGTGGGCCTCGCGCGCGTCAGACCCGGCGTGCCACGATGGGGGCATGCGCTTCGTCGTCCGCGTGGCCGTCAACGCCTTCGCCATCTGGATCGTCACGCTGCTCCCGGCCCTGCAGGTGACGCTCATCCCCTTCGCCCCCGGCGAAGGACTGCAGGTGGCGCTCACGCTGCTGCTGGTGGGGCTCATCTTCGCCCTCGTCAACACCATCGTCGGCACGGTCGTGAAGATCGTTGCCATCCCGCTCTACATCCTGACCCTCGGCCTCATCTCGCTCGTGATCAACGGCTTCCTGCTGTGGCTGACGGGGGTCATCACGGCGAACTGGGATTGGGGCCTGCGCACGGGCGAGTTCTGGCTCACGGTCGTCGCGGCGCTGCTGATCGGCATCATCAACGCCGTCCTCGGCGGCCTGCTCCGCCCTCGCCGCGACGAGCGCTCACGTCGCTGATGCGCGAAACGGTCGTCCCCGCCATGATGGAGGGATGACCGCGAGTGCCGACGCGCCCTTCCGCGTCGTCTTCGTCTGCAGCGGCAACATCTGCCGGTCGCCGATGGCCGACGTCGTGTTCCGTCGTATGGCCGATCACGCGGGGCTCGGCTCACGCGTCGTCTCGACGTCGGCCGGCACCGGCGACTGGCACGTCGGCGAGCGCGCCGATCACCGCACCCTCGCGGCGCTCGAGCGTCTGGGGTACGACGGCGCCGCGCATCGCGCGCGGCAGTTCACGTTCGCGGACTTCGCGCACAACGATCTCGTCGTCGCCCTCGACCGCAGCCACGAGCGCGTGCTGCGCGGATGGGCCCGGCACGACGACGACGCCGACAAGATCGCGCTGCTGCTGTCGTTCCTCCCGGATGCCGAGACCCTCGACGTCCCCGACCCGTACTACGCCGGTCCCCCGATGTTCGACGAGGTGCTCGGTATGATCGAACGCGCCAGCCGAGCCCTGTTCCGGCAGCTCGAGCCCGCCATTCGTTCCGCGGGCTGACATCTTCGCGCGACCCCCGGGAGATCCGTGTCCGCTCTGCCCCCGCAGCCCCTCAGCCCGCTCGACGGACGCTACTTCGCGACCGTCTCGGAGCTCGGCGACTACCTGTCGGAGGCGGGCCTGAACCGCGCCCGCGTCGAGGTGGAGGTCGAGTGGCTGCTGGCCCTCACCGACCGATCGTTGTTCGGCACCTCGCCGGTCGGCGACGCCGACCGCGCGCGGCTGCGGGCGCTGTACGAGGACTTCGGTGCCGACGAGATCGCCTGGCTCAAAGAGAAAGAGGCGGTCACCCGCCACGACGTCAAGGCGATCGAGTACCTCGTGCGCGACCGGCTCGACAGCCTCGACCTCACCGCCCTGGCCGAGCTCACGCACTTCGCCTGCACGAGCGAAGACATCAACTCCACCGCCTACGCCCTCACCGTGCAGCGCGCGGTGCAGCGCGTGTGGCTGCCGAAGCTCCGCGCCGTCACGGCGGCCCTCGCCGAACTCGCCCTGCAGCACCGGGATGCCGCGATGCTCTCGCGCACGCACGGCCAGCCCGCAACGCCCACCACGATGGGCAAGGAGATCGGCGTCTTCGCGTGGCGCCTGGAGCGCGTCATCCGTCAGCTGGATGCCGGCGAGTACCTCGCGAAGTTCTCCGGCGCCACCGGCACGTGGTCGGCGCACGTCTCCGCCGAGCCCGACGTGGACTGGCCCGCGCTCACGCGCTCGTTCATCGAGTCGCTGGGGCTGGGCTTCAACCCCGTGACGACGCAGATCGAGTCGCACGATTGGCAGGTCGAGCTGTACGACCGGGCGCGGCACGCGGGGGGCATCCTGCACAACCTCGCGACCGACGTCTGGACCTACATCTCGCTCGGGTACTTCACCCAGATCCCGGTCGCCGGGGCCACGGGCTCGTCGACGATGCCGCACAAGATCAACCCGATCCGCTTCGAGAACGCCGAAGCGAACCTGGAGATCTCGGGCGGATTGTTCGCGACCCTGGCATCCACCCTCGTCACCAGCCGCCTGCAGCGCGACCTCACCGATTCCACGACGCAGCGCAACATCGGCGTCGCCTTCGGCCACTCGCTGCTCGCGCTCGACAACCTGCAGCGTGGCCTCACCGAGATCTCGCTCGCCGAAGACGTGCTGCGAGCCGACCTCGACGCCAACTGGGAAGTGCTCGCCGAGGCCATCCAGACTGTGGTGCGCGCCGAGATCGCCGCGGGGCGCTCGCAGATCACCGACCCGTATGCGCTGCTGAAGGACCTCACGCGCGGCCGTCGTGTCGGCGGTCCCGAGCTCGCGGAATTCGTCCGCGGCCTCGACATCGGCAACGCTGCGAAGGAACGCCTGCTCGCCCTCACCCCCGCGACGTACGCCGGCCTCGCCTCTCGCGTCGTCGACGCGCTATAACCCCGGCCATAAACGCGATTCGCCACCAGAAACACGGGGGCACCGCGTTTCTGGGCGGGAATCGCGTTTATCGCGACGAACCGCGGTGGGTGTCCCGGGAGAATGGATGCCGTGCGCGCGATGATCATGGACGCCCTGGCCCATCCTCTCGAGGTGCGCGAGGTGCCGGAGCCGACGGCTCCGGCGGGTGGTGTCGTCGTCGAGGTGCACGCGACGGGGCTGTGCAAGAGCGACTGGCACGCGTGGGTCGGACATGACGACGTCGCCCTCCCCCACGTCCCCGGGCACGAGCTCGCCGGTGTCATCGCCGAGGTCGGGGCGGGCGTGGGCGGGTGGAGCGTCGGCGATCGCGTCACCGTCCCGTTCGTGATGGGCTGCGGTGCGTGCGAATGGTGCCGCAGCGGGAACGCGCAGGTGTGCCCGCGCCAGGAGCAGCCGGGCTTCACGCAGTGGGGCTCGTTCGCCGAACGCGTCGTGGTGCGCGCGGCCGACACCAACCTCGTCGCCATCCCCGACGGCGTCTCGTTCGAGGCGGCGGCGGCCCTCGGATGCCGCTTCGCCACCGCCTATCGCGCCCTCACCGGCCGCGCACGCGTGCGTGCCGGCGAGTGGGTCACCGTGGTGGGGGCCGGGGGCGTGGGGTTGAGCGTCGTCATGATCGCGGTCGCCCTGGGCGCTCGCGTGATCGCCGTCGACCGGACGCCCGCGGCGCTCGAGGTGGCGCAGCGTCTGGGCGCGGAGCACACGTTGCTCGCCGATGGTCGAGACGTCCCGTCGGCCGTCGCCGATATGACCGGAGGCGGCAGTCACGTGTCGATCGACGCCGTCGGCAGCGCGCAGACCGCGCGCGACGCCGTGCTCAGCCTGCGTCGCCGCGGCCGGCACGTGCAGATCGGGCTGCTCCCCACCGCGGACGGGCAGACGCCGATGCCGATGGCGCGCGTGATCGCGTGGGAGCTCGACCTCCTCGGCAGCCACGGCATGGCCGCGGCCGACTACCCCGAGATGCTCGACCTCATCGCAGCGGGGACGCTCCGGCCGCAGGACCTCATCGAGCGCGTCGTCGGTCTCGGGGAGGCCGCGACGATGCTGCCGGCGATGGACACCGCCGCGCCGGCGGGCATGACGATGATCGACCCGCGACGGGTCTGAGCGGCGCGGCGACGTCAGGCGCGCGGAGCCTCGGTGTCGTCGGCGGGACGCGTGTCGCCGTCGGCATCCGCATTCTCGTCGTCGGACGGGACGAGCAGGGGGCGATCGACCTGCTTCGCGACCTGCGACGGGTCGACCGCGAGCAGCAGCAGCGCGACGCTGACGAGGACGACGATGAACGTCACGCCCGCGGCGATCGCTCCGACCACGAGAGCGCGCTGGATCTCTTCGGCCGGGCGGGCCTGGAAGGCGCCCATCGTGGTGAGGGTGACGACACCGGCGAACACCGCGGCGATGAAGGCGAGGCCGAGCAGTTGCACCGGCTTCATGAGGTCACGGCGGGTGGGCTTGTCGGTCATGATGCGGCCTCCTCGGCGGGTACGGCCGGAACCGGCTCCGGGCGGCGCGGCGAGAACCCGGCGATCGCCAGGTAGACGGCGATGATCGCCGCGTAGCCGCCGAAGATGCCGACGGCGATGGTGATTCCCGTGAGGGTGAAGGTGCCGGCGCCCTCGATGGTGTAGTCGTACGAGAAGGCCGGGCTGGTGGCGAGCAACCCGATCACGAGAGCGAGCGTGAGGATGCCGACGGTCACACCGTCGCGAGCGACGGACGCCGACCGGCCCGCACGACGGTCACGCACGGCCCCGACGATCTCGATCACGCCCGACACGGCCGCCCACACGATGACGAGAACGAAGAAGAATGTCGTGGTGCGCCACGCGCCGACGCTCGCGGCGAGACCGGCCACCCCCGTCACGACCGCCAGAAGTACCGGCGTCACGCGCTGCCCACGGGGAAAGACCAGCCACGCCGCGACGACGAAGACGAGGGCCGTCGACAGAGCGAAACCGCTGAACACGCTGCCCCCGACGGCGGCGGAGTGATCCGGCGAGAACGTGACCATGACGGCGGCGAGCGCAGCGAAGAGCGCGCGCGCCAGCTGGACGTGGCGCACGTCGAGGGAGCGCACAGAAGCAGGAGTGGTCACGGAGGGTCCCGGTGAGGCGGAGTCGATGGCATCAAGTCTATTCCCCGGCGGCTGGACGGCCTCCGAGTGCACCGACGTCGAGACATCGCCCGGGCCCACGCGTCCGGGCGGGCCCCGGCGAGCGGACGGCCGTTCACGTCCGCCGGGAACGGCTCCGGGCCGGGGGGTATCTGGGAGCGTCCCCCGACCCGGAGGTCTCAAGCGACCGGCTCGCGCGTGCGACGCCGGGCGCGGGTCTGCGGGATCTCGGGCTCAGGCTGCGCGGCCGCCTCGGCGTCGGTCACCGCCGGGCGGCGGGGCCACCAGAACCGGTCGCCCGCGATGAACGCCATGGCGGGGACGATCACGGTGCGCACGAGGAGGGTGTCGATGAGCACACCGATGCACACGATGATGCCGATCTGCGTCAGCGTGATTAGCGGCAGCACCCCGAGGACCGCGAAGACCGCCGCGAGCAGGATGCCGGCGCTGGTGATGACGGCGCCGGTCGCGGCGAGAGCCCGGATCATCCCGCGGGTCGTGCCGAGCGTGCGCGCCTCCTCCTGCGCGCGGGTCACGAGGAAGATGCTGTAGTCCACGCCCAGGGCGACGAGGAACAGGAAGCTGAACAGCAGCACGTTCGTATCGATCGCGGGGAACGCGAACAACGGCGTCTGGAACAGCCACCACGCGGCGCCGACCGCCGAGAAGAAGCTCGCGACCACGGCGAGCAGCAGCAGCACGGGTGCGAGGAGGGCCCGCAGCAGGATCACGAGCACGATCAGCACCAGGACGAGGATGAGCGGGATGATGAGCGCCTGGTCCCGCTCCTGCGCCCCGGCGACGTCGAGGGCGCGCGCGTCGAGTCCGCCCACGAGCGCCTCTCCCGACCCGATGCCGTCGAAGTCGGCCCGCATCCGCTCGATCGCGGCGAACGCTTCCGGCGTCTCGGCGGAGGCGTTGAGCGTGACGTCGATGCGTGCCCAGTCGGTCGTCTCCTCCACGAGGCGGGCCGAGTCCACCCCGTCGATCGCGGTGGCCGCCTCGACGACGGCGGCGGCGTCGGCGACGGGCGCCATCACGGTCGCGGGCGAGGTGGCGCCCGCGGAGAACGCCTCGGCGAGCACCTCCTGCCCGCGCACGGCATCCGGCTTCTGCAGGAACCGGTCGTTCTGCGACAGGCCCGTCTGCACGAAGAACAGGCCGCTCGCGAGCGCGCCGAGCACGACCGCCCCGCTGATGGCCACGATGATCGGTCGGCGCGACACGGCGCGACCGAGTCGGCCCCACGGGCTGCGCGCGATGGCATCCGGAGAACCGAACCGCGGAATGTAGGGCCAGAACAGACCGCGACCGAACAGGACGAGCGCCGCAGGAAGGACCAGGAGCGCGAACGCCATGGCGACGACGATGCCGATGGCGCACGCGAGACCGAGCGCACGGTTGCCCGACAGCTCACCCAGCAGAAGGGTGGCCAGCGCCAGGGCGACGGTCGAGCCGCTCGCGATGATCGCCGGCCCCGACCCCCGCACGGCGCGACGCATGGCTTCGCGGCGATCCTCGGCGAGGCGCAGTTCGTCGCGGTATCTCGCGATGAGCAGCAGCGCGTAGTTCGTGCCCGCACCGAAGACGAGCACGGACAGGATGCCGGTGACCGAGGCATCCAGCTGGACGCCCGCGAGGGCGGCGATGCGGCGCGCCACGATGCCGGCCGACGCGTCGGCCACGCCGATGACCACGAGCGGAACCAGCCACAGCCAGGGGCTGCGGTAGGTGATGAGCAGGAGCACCGCCACGACGATCACGGTCGTCAGCAGCAGGGTGAAGTCGGCTCCGTCGAACACGGCGGCGATGTCGACCTCGAAGCCCTCGGGGCCGGTGAGGTAGGTGTCGACCCCGGTGAGACCGTCGGCGGCCAGCGTGCGGATCTCGTCGGCGCGCTCGCTCTGGGCCTCGACGTCCTCTTCCGGGGCGAGGGGGACGACCAGCAGCGCGACCGTGCCGTCCTCCGACACCTGGGGCGGCGGGATGAACCCGTCGGGGGTGAGGTCGACGAGGTCGCCGAACGCCTTCTGCTGGATGGCGCCCACCGTGTCCGGCGGGAGCGCCTCGCCGTCGTCCGACGCGAAGACGAGCAGGGCGGAGGTCGTGTCGGCATCCGGGAAGCTCTCGAGGATCTTCTCGACCTGCACGGACTCGGCCGAATCGGGCAGTCCCGAGTCCGGCGCCGTCTCGGACTCGGCGCCCGACCCGAGCGTGAACAGGGCGGCCACGCCCGCGAAGGCCACGACGAGGACGATCCACGAGGTGCGGGCCGAAGTGAGGAAGCGCAGGAAGCCGTTCATCGCCGTCTTTCGCTAGATTCTGAAGTATCTCGAAAATCGAGATACGAGAAAGGTAGCCCAAAACGGACATAGGATGCCAGTCATGGAAGCGCCGGAATCTTCCACTCCTCCCTCCGTTGCCGGTGTCCCTCCCGTGCGACCCGCGACGGCGCTGGTGCGCGCCCTGTTCACCGCCGGCGCCGAGTTCGAGAAGGCGCTGCAGCGCGACCTCTCGGTCAATCCCACGGGGCTCGATGCCATGGGCCACCTGGTGATGTCGGGACCGCTCTCCCCCGGGGAGCTGTCGCGTCGCCTCGACCTCACCACCGCCGCCACGACGGCGGCGATCGATCGCCTCGTCGCGCTGGGGCACGTGACGCGGGCTCCCCACCCCACGGATCGGCGCAGCCTGCTCGTCGTCCCGACGGAGTCCTCGGTCCAGCGCGCCATGGGTCACCTCGCCCCGATGATCGCGGGCGTGGATGCCGTCCTCGACGACTTCACCGACGAGGAACAGGACGTGATCGCCCGCTACCTCGAACGCGTCGTCGCGTCGTACGCCCCGCGGCCCGCTCCGGCGGAGGCCTGAGGCCGACTCCGCGCATCGAGCGCCGTGCGCCGGGCTTCCGCGACGAGCGCCCGCGGTACGCGCCCGCGATGCGCGTCAGGAGGTGACGGGCACCAGACGGGTGAGCTGCGTGACGTGGCGGGGCTCGAGCTCGTCGAGGCTCGAGACGCCGAGCAGCGCCATGGTGCGTTCGATCTCGCTCCGCAGGATCGCGATCGTGCGGTCTACGCCCGCCCGGCCGCCCGCCATCAGCCCGTACAGGTAAGCGCGGCCGATCAGCGTGAACTTCGCCCCCAGGGCGACGGATGCCACGATGTCGGCCCCGTTCATGATCCCGGTGTCGATCATGATCGTGGCGTCCTTCCCGACCTCCCGCACGACCTGCGGCAGCAAGCGGAAGGGGATGGGCGCGCGATCGAGCTGACGCCCCCCGTGGTTGGAGAGCACGATGCCATCCACCCCGAGGTCGACCAGACGTGCGGCGTCGGTGACGTTCTGCACGCCCTTGACGACGAGCTTCCCCGGCCACATGCCCCGGATGAGATCGAGATCGTCGTAGCTGATCGTCGGGTCCATCGCGGCGTTGAGGAGCTCCCCCACGGTGCCCCCTGTCGTGCTGAGGGAGGCGAACTCGAGCTTCGGCGTGGTCAAGAAGTCGAACCACCACCACGGACGCGGGATCGCGTTGACGATCGTGCCGACGGTCAGCTGCGGCGGGATCGAGAAGCCGTTCCGCTTGTCGCGCAGGCGCGCGCCCGCGATCGGCGTGTCCACGGTGAACATGAGGGTGTCGAATCCCGCGGCGGCGGCGCGTTCGACGAGGCCGAACGAAGTTTCGCGCTGGCGCATGACGTACAGCTGGAACCAGTTGCGCCCCACCGGATTGGCCGCCTTCACCCCCTCGATCGACGTCGTGCCGAGAGTCGACAGCGTGAACGGGATGCCGGCCGCCGCCGCCGCGGACGCGCCCGCGCTCTCCCCCTCGGTCTGCATGAGGCGCGTGAAGCCCGTGGGCGCGATCCCGAACGGCAGGGCGGACGGTCCACCCAGGATCTGGCACGAGGTGTCGACCCCGGCGGCGGGACGAAGGATGTCGGGGTGGAACTCGACGTCCTCGAACGCGCGCCGGGCGCGGTCCAGCGAGATCTCCCCCTCGGCGGCACCGTCCGTGTAGTCGAACGCCGCCTTCGGCGTACGACGTCGGGCGATGGTGCGCAGGTCGCTGATCGTGAGCGCGGCGTCGAGGCGGCGTTTGCGCGCGTCGAGCTCGGGCTTCTTGAACTGCATGAGCTCCATGAGCTCGCCGACCTTGGGCAGATGACGCTGAACCATGAAGTCTCGCTCTCGTGTGGTCTGACCACAGCCTACGCCCCTGGCATCCCTCGGGCTCCGGCGGGCCCGAAAGCGTTGAGTGTCCAGAACACGCGGAACGCTCGGCGCGGCGTCCGCGCGTCTTGGACACTCAACCCCGGTCGAGGCGGGGGCGGGACGGGACGAGGGC
>NZ_JAKRNI010000031.1 GCF_022346945.1 Microbacterium sp. ACRRU
AGAAGGGGGATGCCGCGGCGGGCGACCGCGAGGGGGCCCGCCGCGGCGCCGGCTCAGCCGGTGATCTTGGCCTGGATGTCGTCGGACATGGTGGTCCACGTCGCCGTCGGGTCCTCACCCTTCAGCACCGCGACCTCGGCGACGCCCCAGAACTCCCACACCGAGCCCATCTCGGGGATGCTCGGCATCGGAGCGCCCTGTGCGCCGACCTCGCCGAAGCCGGCGATGATCGGGTCGGCGGCAGCCTTCTCGTACGCGGCCTTGAGAGCCGGCGGACGGTCGCCCGCCTCGTACAGCGCGGTCTGCACCGGCTCGGTGCCGAGGTAGTTCACGAGGAACTCGTTCGCGGCGAGCGCGTTCTGCGACTTCGCGCTGAGGTAGAAGCCCTGCACACCCACGAACGGCTGCGCGGGCTGGCCGCCGGCCGAGGGGATCGGGTCGATCGCGATGTTGATGCCCTTGGCCTCGGCATCCGCGACGTTCCAGGGCCCGGTGAGGATGAAGGGCGTCTGGCCGGAGTTGAAGGCTTCCTTGGACAGGTCCTGCGTAAGGTTCAGGTTGATCGTGCCCGCGGTGCCCTGCGCGCCGAGCCACGCGGCGAACGCCTGCCCGGCCTCGTCGCCGATCGTCAGCTGCGAGCCGTCGTAGCTGCCGTCCGCGTTGCGCGCGAAGACCGAGTTCCCGAACGAGGTCTGGAACGGGTACAGGTGGTACGGGTCGGCGTTGGCCGGGTCGAGGCCCATGACGAACGGGTACTGCACGCCGGCGGCCGCGCCCTTGGCGATCATGTCGTCGAACGAGGTGGGAGCCTCGGGGACGAGATCGACGTTGCGCATGAGCGCGATGTTCTCGGTCGCGTACGGCAGGCCGTAGACCCTGCCGTCGTTGGTGAACGCCTGGATGGCGACGTCCTGGAAGTCGGATGCCGTGTCGCCGAGCTCGATCGGGGCGACGAGGCCGTCCTGCACGAAACCGCCGAGCCAGTCGTGGGCGCCGACCGTGATGTCGGGACCCTTGCCCGTGGGAACCTGAGCGGCGAAGTCGGCCTGGATCTTCGAGAAGTCCTTCTCGATGAGGTCGACCGCGATGCCTTTCTCGTCGGCGAAGGTGGCCGCGACATCCTTGAGGGCGTCAGCGCGGTTCGCGTCGACCCAGACGGTCAGGGTGCCGGCCGCGGCGGCGTCGCCGCTGGCCTGCGGGGTGGAACCGCTGCCGGAGCAACCGGCCAGCAGCAGCGAACCGGCAGCGATGAGAACGCCGAAGCCGAGTGCGCTCGTGGATTTCACCTTCATTGGTGTGTGCCTCTCTGGTGGGGGGAGGGGCTCCAGATCGTCCAGATCGCGGACGTCATCGGCCCCGGGTGCGCATGCAAGCGCTTACGTTGCAAGCGCTTACATAGTGAAGGACGAACACCCTGGCCGCAAAGCGCCGCGCACGTCGATACCAACCTGTGATCTACCGACGGCACTCCCCTGGCCTGCGCGTCACGGCTCGGTAGAATCGCGGGATGGCCGACAGCTCATTCGACATCGTCTCCAAGATCGACCGCCAGGAAGCCGACAACGCCCTCAACCAGGCGCGCAAAGAGGTCGAGCAGCGCTACGACTTCAAAGGCACCGACGCGTCGATCGAGTGGAGCGGCGAGGCGATCCTCATCAAGGCGAACTCCGAGGAGCGCGCCAACGCCGTCCTCGACGTCTTCCAGACCAAGCTCATCAAGCGCGGCATCTCGCTGAAGAGCCTCGAGTCCGGCGAGCCGACCGCCAGCGGCCGCGAGTACCGCATCACGTCGACCCTCAAGGAAGGCATCTCGCAGGAGAACGCCAAGAAGATCGGCAAGATCATCCGCGACGAGGGCCCCAAGGGAGTCAAGTCGCAGATCCAGGGCGACGAACTCCGCGTGCAGTCGAAGTCGCGCGACGACCTCCAGGAAGTGCAGCGGCTTCTCAAGGCCGCCGACCTCGACGTCGACCTGCAGTTCGTCAACTACCGGTGACGCGCTGACGACGGCCGACGCCCTCCCCCGCTGCCCGACCTGCGGCGAGCCGCTGCGGTTCGAGGTGCTCGACGACGAGCGGTTCCTCGTGGCGTGGTCGTGCGTGGACTGCGGGCTGATCCGAACGACCGAGCCCGGCTAGAGGGCCTACGGGGCCTGCGTCGTCACTCGATGCCACCGATCAGCTGGTCGATCTCACGCTCGGTCTCGCGCCCCATCGAGCGGTCATCCTCGGGCGAGGGCATGTCACTGTCGTCGTCGACGGTGGGGTTCTCGAACGGCTGCTTCTTCTCGTTGTCCATGAAGCGATCGTCACATGCGCGGTCGCCGGGGGGCGAGGGGCTTGCCGTCAGCCCCGCAGGCGGTCGTCCCGCCACTCGACGACGACGACCTCGCCCCGGGCGGCACGCTCTTCGCGATCGCGCAGTTCGACACGACGGATCTTTCCCGAGATGGTCTTCGGCAACTCCGCGAACTCGATGCGACGCAGACGCTGGAAGGGGGCGAGATTCTCGCGGGCGAAGCGCAGGATCTCCATCGCGACGTCCTCCCCGGGCTCATGACCGGATGCCAACACGACGTAGGCCTTGGGCACCGACAGCCGCAGATCGTCCGGGGCGGGCACGACGGCCGCTTCCACGACCGCGGGGTGCTCGATCAGCACGCTCTCGAGTTCGAACGGGCTGATCTTGTAGTCCGAGGACTTGAAGACGTCGTCCGTGCGGCCGATGTAGGTGATGCTGCCGGTCTCGTCGCGGCGCGCGACATCGCCGGTGTGGAAGAGGCCGTCGGCGAACGCATCCGCGTTGCGCTCGGCATCCCCGACGTATCCCGTCATGAGGTTCACGGGACGTTCGGTCAGGTCGAGGCAGATCTCGCCCTCGTCGGCGCGCTCGCCGGTGAGGGGATCGACGATCACGACCGGGCAACCCGGCAACGGGCGTCCCATCGACCCGGGCACGAGGGGTGCGCTGTACTTCACCTCGGGCACGACGTCGAAGCCGAAGCTCGTCGAGCACACGCACGCGTCGTATCCGGTGGGGCACCTGAGCACCGTGTACTGGCTCGGGTTGGAGCCCGGCGACGTGCACCTGGCGATCAGCTCGCCGGGATGGGCGAAGCACGCGTGGAGCTGTTTCTTCGCGCCGTGGATCGCCGAGGCGACGGTGCTCGCTTTGAACTACTCACGGTTCTCGGCCGACCGGCTGCTGGCCGAACTCGAGCGCGATCGCGTGACGACGTTCTGCGCGCCGCCGACCGTGTGGCGCATGCTCATCCAGGCCGACCTCACGGGTCGTCGCGGTGCTTTGCGCGAGGTCGTGTCGGCCGGGGAGCCCCTTAACCCGGAGGTCATCGCGCACGTGCAGCGCGCGTGGGGCCTCGACATCCGCGACGGATACGGGCAGACCGAGATGACCGCGATCGTCGCCAACACACGGCGGCGCATCCGCCTCGAACGCGTCGTCGTACCGGGCCCACCCGGAGCGCGCCTCCCCCACGACGACACGGCCGAGCTCCGCCGGGGCGTCATCGAACTTGTCGGCATCTGCGGACCCGACGATGACGTGGCGGATCTCCGCGCGCGCGATGCGGTCGGCGAGGTCGCCCGGGCCGAGGGCGGTCGTGGTCGGGGCGATCACACCGCCGAGCTTCATGATCGCGAGCATCGACTCCCACAGCTCGACCTGGTTGCCCAGCATCAGCAGCGCCGCATCCCCCGTGCGCACGCCCTGGGATGCCAACCACGCGGCGAGCTGGTCGGAGCGGCGTGCGAGCTCATCGAACGTCCGCTCGTGGTGCGTCTCGTCGTCGTCGACCACGATGAGCGCCGGTCGATCGTTGCCCCGCGCCATCGGGTCGAACCAGTCGATCGCCCAGTTGAACGGCCCCTCGACGCGAGGCCACGTGAAGGACGCGGCCCGAGCCGGATCCGTGCGGGCGGCGAGCAGTTCGTCGCGCGCGGCGCGGTACAGCTCGGTGGGGGTGGTCGAGGTCATGGGGCTCCTTCACTCACCCTCTACGCTAGCCACCCCAACCAGCGGTCGAGCGCGGTGTACGCGGCATCCCTGGCCTCGGGCCGCGACAGGAACACGTCGTGCAGCGCCCCGTCGATCCGGGCGATCGTCACCTCGCGCGCGATGCGGGTCGCCGCGCGGGCGATGTCGTCCACGACGAGCACCGAGTCCGAACCGAGCATCGCGTCGCTCCATGCCAGCGCGGAGGTGGACCGAGCCGACAGCAGCACGAGCGCGGGACACCCGACGTCGACCCCGGACGCCACCCGCGCGTGGCCGGTGACCACGGCGGCGAGCCAGCCCGGGTGCGTGGGGAAGCCGCGCTCGGGGCGCCACCCGTCAGGGCTGTCGGGCAGCGACCCGACCTCGCGCTGGGCGCGGGTGTAGAACCCGAGGTCGACCGCGGGATGGGTGCCGAGCGGGTCGATGCGGGCACGGGCGTTGAGGATCGGCGCGAGCGCCTGTCGCCCCAGGGGACCGAGCTGCAGCTCGAGCCACGGGCTGTTGAGAACGACGGCGTGCGCGCGCCCCGGATGCCGCGCGGCCCAGAGCGTGAGGGTCAGTCCCCCGGTGCTGTGGCCGAGGAGCACCAGGCGCCGCCCCTGGCCCTCGGTGCCCATGGCATCCAGGGCCGCCTCGATGTCGGCGTCGTAGACGTCGAGCGCCGCAACGTACCCGCGCGTCTGGCCGGGGCGGATGCTGCGGCCGTACTTGCGCAGGTCGAGCGCGTGGAAGCGGGCGCCCCGCTCGGTGAAGAAGCGCGCGAGACCCGTCTGGAAGAAGTAGTCCGACCACCCGTGCACGTACAGCACATCGATCTCGCGCCACGCCCCGAACAGCCGCGCTCCCGGGTGGGGCATCGCGCGGACGAGCGTCGCGACGACCTCTCCCTCGTCATCCGCGCCGAGCGGCAGCGTGCGCTGCTCGAAGCCGTCGCCGAGGATGTCCGGATGCCAGTCCCCCATGGCCTCAGCCTAGGGCGACGGCATCCATCGGAAGAATGACACGACCACCCTCTCCGGGAGGACGCGCGCCCGGCCGCCGCTGCCTACCGTGAAGACATGCACCCTCGGCACTGGCTCGTTCCCGCCCTCGCCGTCGCCGCGGCATCGCTCGCGCTCGGCGGCCTCACCAGCTGGGGTCAGACGCTGCTGCCGGACGCCCTGGTGTCGTTCGCGAACTCGGCGGGAGGGTGGACGATCCTCACCTTCGGCGTGATCTGGCTGTCGCGGGTACGGCCGCCGATCGCCGCCGCGTTGGGGATAGTGTCCTTCGTGCTGCTCATCGAGGGGTACCGCATCGTCTCGGGCTGGCGGGGGTACTACTACGCCGAGCCGTTCCAGGACACGTTCACGATCGTGGGAGTGCTCGCCGGTCCCATCGTCGGAGTGTCGGCGGCACTCGTGCGGTCGGGACCCGCCGGGTGGAAGCCCGTCGCCGCGGCGCCGGTCGCCGCCGTCCTCCTCGGCGAGGGCGTCTACGGGCTGACGGTGGTCGCCGCGACGACGAGCCCCGTGTACTGGATCCTGCAGATCGTGCTCGGGCTCGCCCTCATGACGGCCGTGATCCTCCAGGCCCGCCCGCGCATCGCGCCGAGCGTCACCGGCGGTCTCGCCGCGATCGTCGGCGCCAGCCTGTTCGTCTGGTTCTACGTCTGGCTGGGGCAGCTCGGCGCGTCAGCGTGAGGGCGACGCGTTCTCCCGCTCCGCCCGCTCCTTGGCACGCTCCAGCGCGCGCTTGCGCGCGGAGCGGGCGTCCTCCTCGAGCTTCTCGGCCTTCGCCTCGTCGCGGGTGAGGTTGACGCCCGTCTCCGGGTCGAACAGGTGCAGAGAGTCCGGCGAGAACCACAGACGGGCGGTGTCGCCGGCACGGATCGCACTCATGGCATCCAGGGCCACGACGAGCTCGGTGCGCAGGCTCTCGCCGTCCAGGTCGCGGTCCAGTTCGGAGAGCTTCTCCTTCACCGTCGCGTCGGTCTCGTACGGCACGTACGCGTAGAGCACCTCGCCCAGCCACTCCGTCATCTCGATGTCGAGACCGGCGGTGATGCCGCCCGTGAGATCGCGCTCGGTGGCATCGGCGTCCTCGAACGCGTCGGGGCGGACACCGACGATCACGAGGTCCCGACCCTCGACCGCGGCCCGCAGCCGATCGTCGAGAGGGACATCGGCGAACGGCAGGCGCAGCACGTCGCCGTCGACCGTACCGCTGAGGAAGTTCATCGGCGGTGAGCCGATGAATCCCGCGACGAACAGGTTCACGGGCTGGTCGTACAGTCCGCGCGGGCTCGCAACCTGCTGCAGCTCGCCCCGCCGGAGCACCGCCACACGGTCGCCGAGCGTCATCGCCTCGGTCTGGTCGTGGGTGACGTACACGGTGGTGATGCCGAGCGAGCGCTGAAGTCGCGCGATCTCGGTGCGCATCTGACCGCGCAGCTTCGCATCGAGGTTCGACAGCGGCTCGTCGAACAGGAACGCGCTGGCGTTGCGCACGATCGCCCGTCCCATCGCGACGCGCTGACGCTGACCGCCGGAGAGGTTCGCGGGCTTGCGCTCGAGGTGCTCGTCGAGTTCGAGCAGCTTCGACGCCTTTCGGACGCGCTCGTCGATCTCTTTGTCGTCGAGGTCGCTGGACTTCAGCCGCATCGGGAAGGCGATGTTCTCGTACACGGTCAGGTGCGGGTAGAGCGCGTAGTTCTGGAACACCATCGCGAGGTTCCGGTCCTTGGGCGCCTTGTCGTTGACGACCTCGTCGTCGATCTTCAGTTCGCCGTCCGAGATGTCTTCGAGCCCGACGATCATGCGCAGCAGCGTCGACTTTCCGCAGCCCGAGGGGCCGACGAGGATCACGAACTCGCCGTCGGCGATGTCGAGGTCGACGCCCTTGACCGCGGTGAAGCCGTCGTCGTAGGTCTTGACGATGCGGTTGAGGGTGATGGATGCCATGGATTCGCTCCTTAGCCTTTGACGGCGCCCTGCGTGAGACCGGACACGATCCGGCGCTGGAAGATCACGACGACGATGACGATGGGGATGGTCACGACGATCGCCGCGGCCGAGATCGCCCCCGTGGGTTCCTCGAACTGCGATGCCCCGGTGAAGAACGACAGCGCCGCCGGCACCGGGCGGGCGGCATCCGTCGAGGTCAACGAGATGCCGTAGACGAAGTCGTTCCAGGCGATGAAGAACGCGATGATCGCGGTGGTGAACACACCGGGCGCGGCCAGCGGCACCACGGTCTTGCGGAACGCCTCGAACGGCGTGGCGCCGTCGACCTGCGCCGCCTGCTCGAGCTCCCACGGGATCTGACGGAAGAACGCCGCGAGGGTCCAGATGGAGATGGGGAGCGTGAGCGACAGGTACGGGATGATGAGCCCGAGCCACGTGTCATACAGCCCGACGACGCGCCACAGGTTGAACAGCGGCGTCACGATCGACACGATCGGGAACACCGACACCGCGAGCGCCGTGGTGAGGATGACCCGCTTGCCGGGGAAGTCGAGCCGTGCGATGGCGTAGGCGCACAGCGTCGCCAGCACGACCGCGATGAACGTCGCGATCAGGGAGATGCCGATCGAGTTGCGCAGCGCCGGCAGGAACAGGTCCTGTGCGCTGCCGCCGGGGGCGAGGATCGTCGCGTAGTTGTCGAGCGTCCACTCCTGGGGCAGCAACGTGCCCGAGAACAGACCCGCGGGCGTCTTGAACGACGTCATCGCGATTGAGAACACGGGGAACAGCGACCACACCAGGACGACCGCGATGATGACGATCCACGTGATCCGCTGGGGCCAGGTCATCGCGCGCATTACCCATTCCTCCCTGCGGACAGGTCGACTTTGAAGCCCTTGATGAAGATCCCCGCGATGATCAGCACACTGAGGAACAGCAGCACCGAGATCGCCGAGCCGAGACCGATCTCCAGCCGTCCGATCGAGGTGTTGTAGGCCAGGAGCGACAGCGCCTCGGTGTCGTTGGCACCCGCGGTCATGATGAAGATGTTGTCGAAGATGCGGAACGCCTCCAGCGTGCGGAACAGCACGGCGACCATGATCGCCGCCTTCATGTTCGGCAGGATGACGCGACGCAGGACTTCCCACGCCGTCGCGCCGTCGACCTTCGCGGCCTCCTCCAGGTCGCCCGGGACCTGCGCGAGACCGGATAGGAGGAGGAGCGAGATGAACGGCGTCGTCTTCCACACCTCGCTGAGGATGATCACGGTGAGAGAGGTTCCCTGGTAGGCGAACCAGTTGAGGTTCTCGTCGAAACCGGGGATCCACGCCAGCCAGCTGTTCACGTAGCCGCCGGAGTTGATGTCGAACGCGTAGAAGAACGCGAACGCCGAGACCACGGTGATGATGCCGTACGGCACGAGGATCGCGGTGCGGGCGAACCCGCGGAGCTTCTTGATCGCGCGGTGCATGACGAGCGCGAACCCGAACCCGAGGATGAGTTCGAGAAGCACCGTGACGACCGTGATGAAGAGTGTGACCCCCATCGACTGCCAGAACGCCGGGTCTCCGAGGATCACGGCGTAGTTGCGGAACCAGATGAACTCGCGATCGTCCGGCGCGGTCAGGCGAAGACTGAACAACGAGTCCCACAGCGCCTGCACGATCGGGTACAGCGTGACCAGCAGCATGATGCCGAACGCGGGGCCGGCGAGCATCCAGCCGAGGCGAGCCTCGGCGCGCGCACGGTCGGATCGGCGCTTCTTCTGCTTCGGTGCGGAAGGGGTGGCCTCGGTGTCGGTCCGGACTTTGCCGGCCGCGGCGATTTCGGCGGTCACAGCAGCCTCTCCCCTCTCAGCACCGCGAGGATGAAGTCCGTCGACGTCTGCGGCGTGGTGTCGGGGTTCACGGCGTTGGGCGGATGCCACGTGCGCTGGAGCCCGATCGAGATCTCGTTGTAGTACGGCGTCTGCGGCCGCGGGGCGCCGAGGTCGAGCGACTCGCGGATCGTGTCGGCCATCGGAAACTTCTCCTGCACCTCGGGGTCGTCGTAGGCCGCGGTGTTGGAGGGCGGGTTGCCGTTGGTGACGAAGTACTGCGCCTGGTTCTCGGGGCTGACGATGCACGCCACCGCCTGCCAGGCGAGGTCGGTGTGCGCGCTGTACGCGCCGACGCCGAGATTGATCCCCCCGACCGGCGGTGCGGCGGGAGTCCCGGCATCCACCCGCGGGTAGACGGCCCATCCCAGGTCTTCGACGACCTCGGGAGCGGCGCCCTGCATCGCCGGGTAGACGAAGGGCCAGTTGACCATGAACGAGCCGTTGTCGCCCTGGAACAGGTTCATGCTCGCGTTCTCGTCGGCCGTGGGCAGGCCCGAGCCGCCGAGACCGGACGAGCCGATGCGGCCGATGATGTCGGCCGCGGCGCGACCGGCGTCGGTGTCCAGTCCGAGCTGCATCTCGTCGGGGGTGGCGTCGGGGTTCTCGAGGATCTCGCCGCCCGCCGAGGCCACGAGCGCGTTGATCCACACCGTCATCGACTCCGCGAGCGCGCCCTGCACCCCCAGCTGCTTGCTCTGGTCCTCGGCTGCCTGGATGATCTGATCCCACGTGACCGGCTGCGTCATGTCGAGGCCTGCGGCTTCGGCGACCGACTTGCGGTACCAGAGCAGCTGCGTGTTGGCCCAGAACGGCACCGTGACCAGCTCGTCGTTCCAACTCGCGGACTGCACGGCGCCCTGCACGACCCCGTCGGTGTTCTGCAGGTCGTCGGGGACGGGGGCGAGGAACCCCGGCTCGGCCAGTTCGGGGATGAACGGCGGATCCAGGCTCATGATGTCGAGCGAGCGGTCGCTGGCCGCGAGACGCCGGGCGAGCTGCTCGCGCTGCGACGCGGCGTCGCGCGGCAGCAGCGAGGTCTCGATCCGGTATGCCCCGTCTGCGGCTTCCGTGCAGGATGCCGCGATCTCGGCCTGACCGCCGTCGTCGGGGTTGATGTACCACGTGAGGGTCGGCACCCCGTCATCGGCGGAACACGCGCCGAGCGTGCCCGCGAGGGCCAGGGCGGAGACTCCGGCCACGATCCGTCTGGCTCTTCGCATCCGGCCCCCTCGCGTCGTCGCGGGCACCGGCGCCCGCCGTCGTGCACTCCATCCTGCCGACGGGGGTCGATTCCGGTCGCGAGGGTTGCCTCGGCCGTGGGATGGGTGTTACTCGCGCGCGGGCGTCAGGCGGACGGGGGAGCGCCCTTCGTCCCGCGCGCGCCGCGTTGCGCCGTCCGCTCGGTCCGGAACCACCGCGGGGTCAGGAAGGACGGGAACCAGAACAGGGACAGCAGCATGATCGCGATTAGCGCGAGGACGACCACGGCGGCGACCCGCTCCACGCCCAGAGGAACGGCGTCTCCGACCATCGTCAGAACACCGAAGATCACCATGCCGACACCCATGTAGAGCACGCCGAAACCGATCGCGTACGAGAAGACGGGACGCGCGAAGGCCCATCGTCGCCAGCGACCGAGATACGCCGCCACTCCCGCGCAGATGAGGAAGACACCCATCAGGATCGCCGCGATGCTCACTCAACCCCTCCGAACGATCCTCTGGCCCCCCTCGCGCCGAGGGCTGCCCGGCGAGGGGCTGCCCGAGAGCACATCGGGTCACTCGCCGCGCGAGACCCGGATCATCTCCTCGCGCGGAACGACCTTGATGCGGGCACGCTCGTGCGGGGCACCGAGGGCGATCTCGTGCTCGTCGAGACGGTGCCAGCCCGCGAGGTCGGTCCAGCGCACACCGCGCTCGGCCAGGAGCGCCGGGATGGCCTCCTCCTCGGGGTGGGCCGGCCGCCACCACTCGCCCTGGTCGTTGATGAGATGGCGCACCGTCTCCATGGCATCCGACTTGGTGTGGCCGATGAGGCCGACGGGTCCGCGCTTGATCCAGCCGGTCGCGTAGAGACCGGGGATCCGCGAGTTCGAGTCGGATGCCAGCACCTGACCCTCGTGGTTCGGGATGACGCCGTGTCGCTCGTCGAAGGGCACGTCGGCCAACGGCGAACCGAAATAGCCCACGGCGCGGTAGATCGCCTGGATCGGCACCTCGCGAATCTCGCCGGTGCCGACGACGCCGCCCTCGGCGTCGGGGCGTGTGCGCTCGTACTTCAGCGCCGCGACCCGGCCCTCGGCATCCGTCACGACCTCGAGCGGCTTCGCCCAGAAGTGCAGGTGCAGGCGGCGGGATGCCTCTCCCCCGGCGTTGTTCGCGCCCGGGCGGGTGCGCCACTGCTGCAGCACACGGTCGATGACCTTGACCTGCTTGTTGGTCTCGATGGCGGTGCGGGAGGCCTCGTCGTAGTCGAAGTCCTCGTCGTACACGACCATGTCGACGTCGCGCAGCTCGCCGAGCTCGCGCAGCTCCAGCGGGGTGAACTTCACCTGCGCGGGACCGCGGCGGCCGAACACGTGCACGTCGGTGACGGGCGATGCCTTGAGTCCCTCGTACACGTTCGCGGGGATCTCGGTCGGAAGCAGGTCGTCCGCGTGCTTGGCGAGGATGCGCGTGATGTCGAGGGCGACGTTGCCGTTGCCGATGACCGCGACCGACTCGGCCTCCAGCGGCCACTCGCGCGGCACGTCGGGGTGCCCGTCGAACCAGCTGACGAAGTCGGCGGCGCCGTAGGAGCCCTTCGCGTCGATCCCGGGGATGTCGAGATCGGCGTCGCGGATGGCGCCGGTGGCGAAGATCACCGCGTTGTAGTGCTGCTTGAGGTCGTCGAGGGTGATGTCCTCACCGAAGCGCACGTTGCCGAAGATCCGGATGTCGCCGCGGTCGAGCACCTCGCGCAGGGCCGTGATGACGCCCTTGATGCGCGGGTGGTCGGGCGCGACGCCGTAGCGGACGAGACCGTACGGGGCGGGCAGCTGCTCGAACAGGTCGATCGACACGTCGAACTGGCGCTCGGCCTTCAGCAGGATGTCGGCGGCGTAGATGCCGGCGGGTCCGGCTCCGACGATGGCAAGGCGCAGCTTCATGGGAATCCTCTCGATCGTGATCGGGGGGTGCGGAAAAGGTCAGGCGGAGCGGTCGGCCACCGCGCGCGCGAAGCGCGTCAGGGCCTCGCGGACGGCACCGTCCGGCAGCGGAGCGAGCGCGTCGATCGCTTCCTGCGACCAGCGGTGGGCCAGGTCGAGCGTCTCGCGCGTGGTCTCGTGCTCACGAAGCTCGGTGAGCGCGTCGTCGAGGATCGCCGGGTCGGCGCCGGCGGCGATGCGGTCCTGCCCCTCGTCGATGCGGGCCCGCAGGTCGGCGGATGCCTGATCGGTGCGGTGTCCGAGGAGGAGGTAGGGCATCGTCGGAACGCCCGCGCGCAGGTCGGTGCCGGGCACCTTGCCCGTCTCGGAGGGATCGGGCGACAGATCGATGACGTCGTCGAGCAGCTGGAAGGCGACGCCCGCCTTCTCGCCGAAGACGACCATGGGGGCCTCGAACTCCTCGGGAGCACCCGAGTAGATGACACCCGATTGGGCGGCCGCCGCGATCAGCGAGCCCGTCTTGTCGGCGAGCACGCGCAGGTAGAACTCCACCGGCTCGTCGCCCTCCTGCGGGCCCACGGTCTCGTGCATCTGCCCGAGCACGAGACGCTCGAACGTGTCGGCCTGCAACTGGATCGCGCGCTCACCGCGGCGCGCCATGAGCTGGCTCGCGCGGGAGAACAGCAGGTCGCCGGTGAGGATGGCGATGTTGTTGCCCCACACGGTCTGAGCGCTCGGCACGCCGCGCCGCTTGTCTGCGCCGTCCATGACGTCGTCGTGGTACAGCGACCCCAGGTGCGTCAGCTCCAGGGCCGTGGCGACCTCGACGACCTCGGTCGTGGTGCCCTGCCCGAGCTGCGCCGTCAGGATCGCGAGCATGGGACGCACCCGTTTGCCGCCGGCCTCGTACAGATAGCGGGCGGTGACATCGGCGAGCTTGTCGGCGCTGCGTACCTCGCGCTCCAGCGTGCTCTCGACGAGGTCGAGACCGGCCTCGACGGTGGAGAGCAGGGTGCGCGCGCGCAGCCCGCCGAAGATGCGGTCACTCAGGCCCAGCTTGCCCGACAGGCGGGAGCCGGCCGCGGGCGGTCTCGGGGTCACGATTTCCAGCCTATCCTGGCGCGGTCACAGGCCGCCGACGGTATCTCGACGGTTGACAGGGCGCGCATCGTCCGGGCTACGCGCCGGGGTTGACTCCGCGGTGGAGGGCCACGATGCCGAAGGTGAGGTTCCGGTACGCCACGTCGGCCCACCCGGCGTCCCGCATCCACGACGCCAACGTCGGCTGATCCGGCCAGTCGCGGATCGACTCGTTGAGATAGTCGTACGCCTCGGCGTTCGAGCTGACCGCCTTCGCGACCACCGGCAGGACGCGGTCGTTGTAGAAGCGGTAGAGACCGTTGAACGCCCGGGACGGCGGATGCGAGAACTCGCACACCACGATGCGTCCCCCCGGCCGCGTCACACGGCGGAGCTCCCGCAGCGCGCGACGAGGATCGTTGACGTTGCGCAGGCCGAACGACATCGTCACCGCGTCGAACTCCCCGTCCTGGAACGGCAGGTCGGTGGCATCCGCCTGCACGAACTCGAGATTCGGGACGTCGCCGTGACGGCGACGGCCCTCGGCGATCATGCCGCGCGAGAAGTCGGCGGCGACCACGTGCGCACCGCTCGGGACGAACGCCATCGACGACGTCCCGGTGCCGGCGGCGAGGTCGAGGATCCGCTCGCCGCGCCGCGGCGCGACGGCCCGGAGGGTCGCGACGCGCCAGAACCGGTCGTTGCCGAGGCTCAGCACCGAGTTCGTCCGGTCGTAGGCCGCGGCCACCTGGTCGAACATGCCGCTGACGCGCTGGGGATCCTTGCCGAGATCGGCGCGGTTGGGGTCGCTGCTCACGCGTCGAGTCTAGGCGCGGGCCGCGGCGTCGGCCCCGGGTTGCGCGAGGTCGGCGAGGCGCTGCAGCCACGGCCCGGTCACCTCGTCCGAGAACGGCGCCTCACCCGCCCGCACGCGGCGCTCGAGGTCGACCGCGACGGATTCGAGGTGCGTGACGACGTCGGCCGGGTACCCGTACCGGACGCGGTGATCGTCCCACTCGTCGCGGTCGTCGATCCACGTGCCCCGTTCATCGGTCCGACGCACGACGTCGAGGTCCATGTCGACGCCCACCGGGGCCCCCTCCTCGTTCCACCCGGCATCCCACGCGAGATCGATGTAGACGGCGACCGGGTGGGGTGCGGCGTTGTGGGTGAAGGCCCAGTCACCGCTGGCGGGTACGAGCGTCACGTTCGGCTCGCGGCAGACGAACTCACGCCCCGGACGCACACTGCGCCAGCCGACCCGCTGTCCGAACCAGTCGCCCCACTCATCGGAGCCGAGGTACACGCAGTCCTGCTCCCAGTGCGGCGAGCCGTCCCATTTGCGCCAGCGGAACACGAGCCGGGTGCCGGGTGCGGGACGGGAGGTCATGCCGCGAGTCTAAGTCGCGGTCTACTGTGGGAACGTGCAGGAACCGGCGGATGACCTCGTCCCGCGTCTGCGTGTCGTCACGCGCGAACTGCCCCCGATGGAGGACGTGCTCGGCTACACCACCGGGTACGACCCGCTCTTCTGGAGCCGTCGTGGCGAGTCGCTCGCCGGCTTCGGCGACCTGCTGACGCTGCGGTACACGGGCGCTCAGCCGGGGGATGCCACGATCGCCGACCGCTGGCGGCGCATCGCCGCAGCCGCCGAGGTCGACGATCCGGTCCGCCTTCCGGGCACGGGTCTCGTGGCGTTCGGGTCGTTCGTGTTCGATCCCCGGTCGGAGCGCGAGAACGTTCTGCGCGTCCCGGGCACGATCGTGGGTCGCTACGGCGGGCGCGCGTGGGTGACGCGCATCGCCTTCGCCGACACCCCCGACGAACCCGAGCCCGACCTGCCACCGCGGTCGCCGTTCGGCCCCCACTGGTCGGCCACCCTCGGCCCCGGTCAGCAGACCGCCGAGGGGTATCAGGATGCCGTCCGCCAGGCCGTCGAAGCGGTGCACGGCGGCGAAGTGGGCAAGGTCGTGCTCGCGCGCGACATCACGGGAACCGTGCCGGCCGGCTCCGACCTGCGGCGGCTCGCCCGCGCTCTCCTCGAGGGCTACCCGGACTGCTGGGTGTTCGCCGTGGACGGGCTGATCGGCGCGAGTCCCGAGACCCTCGTGACGGTGTCCAGCGGCACCGTCACCGCTCGCGTCCTCGCCGGCACGGTCGCACGCGGCGGCGACGCCGACAGCGACGTCGCCGCGGCTCTCGCCCTGACCGAGAGCGCGAAAGACCAGGAGGAGCACCGGTTCGCCGTGCAGAGCGTGCTCGCGGCCCTCCGGCCGCACACCTCGGCGCTCGCCGCCGCCGAACAGCCCTTCACGCTCAAGCTTCCCAACGTCTGGCACCTCGCCACCGACGTCGAGGGAGAGCTGTCGGAGGCGGCATCCGCGCTCGACCTCGTGGCGGTGCTCCACCCCACCGCCGCCGTCGCCGGAACCCCCACGGCGGCCGCGATGGAGGTCATCCGACGACTCGAACCGTTCGACCGCGGCCGCTACGCCGGGGCGGTCGGATGGATCGACGCCTCGGGGGACGGGGAGTGGGCGATCGCGCTGCGATGCGCCCAGATCGACCGCGCGGCCCCGTCGTCGCCCACCGCCCCGATCACGGCGTACGCGGGCGCGGGTATCGTCGCCGACAGTGTTCCCGAGTCGGAGCTGCTCGAGACGCGGGTGAAGTTCCGGCCGATCGTGGAGGCTCTGGCCTGACTGTCAGGATGCCGCGAGCCGCTGCTTCTCCGTCGCGATGTCGTAGTCGGCACCCGGCCACTGCGGGTCGATGTCGGTGAGAGCGTCGATGAGGAGCTGTTGCACGGCCAGCCGCGCGTACCACTTGCGGTCGGCGGGGACGACGTGCCACGGGGCGAGCGGCGTCGACGTGCGCTCGAGCGCGACCTGGTAGGCATCCATGTAGTCGTCCCAGAGCGCGCGCTCGTCGACGTCGGAGGGGTTGTACTTCCAGTGCTTGTCGGGCCGCTCCAGACGGTCCGCCAGCCGCTCGCGCTGCTCCTCCTTGGAGATGTGCAGCATCACCTTGACCACGCGGATGCCGAGTTCCGCCGCCTCCGCCTCGAACGCGACGATCGCGCCGTAGCGTCGTTCGATCTCGTCCGCGGGTGCGAGTTCGCGGACGCGACCGATCAAGACGTCCTCGTAGTGCGACCGGTCGAAGACGCCGAGGCGGCCGGCATCCGGGAGGCGTTTGCGGATGCGCCACAGGAAGTCGTGCGAGAGCTCTTCGGCGGTGGGCTTCTTGAACGACGCCAGCTCCACGCCCTGCGGGTCGACGGCCCCGACGACGTGCTTGACGATGCCGCCCTTGCCGGCGGTGTCCATCGCCTGCAGCACCAGCAGCACCGACCCTGTGGCGGTGCCCGCGACGCTCTGCGCGAAGAGCCGCTCCTGGAGGTCGGCGAGCGGCGCCACACCCGCTTCGAGGTCCGCCTTGCCCTGATCCTTGTCACCGTCGTACCCGGGGGTCGCGCGGGTGTCGACATCGACGAGACGGAAGCCCGGAGCGACGCTCAGGGCATCGGCGGCGGGCGTGGACCAGCGGCTGTGCGAACTCATCGTCACATCGTGGCGGGGGACGGCGGTGCGCGCCAGTGGTTGACGGACGGCGCTCAACGGTCCAGGGGCACCTCGATGAGCTGCCGGCCTCCGACGGGGGCGGTGAGCGCCTGATCGAGCGCGACCCGCGTCGTGATACGGCGGTACTCCCACCCATAGGCGAGCGCGAGATGCTCGAGTCGGACGTTCTGGGGTGTGTACTGCACCCGCTCCATCGCGTCCTCGCCGGCGACGGATGCCACCTCCAGACCGTCGAAGATCGTCCCTCCGCCGTCGTTGCCCACGATCACCTGCAACCGCGGCTCGTCCTCTCCGGGCGGAAGCAGCATCGCCCCGGCGTCGTGGAGGAAAGCGAGGTCGCCGAGGAGCACGCGTGTCACACCCGGGCGCTCGCCGTCCTGACTGGCCACGGCCACACCGGTCGCCGTCGCGATGGTGCCGTCGATCCCGGCGAGCCCCCGATTCGCGTGCACCGCCACCTTCTTGCCGCCGAGCAGATCGTCGGCGACACGGACGAGGCGCGACGAACCGAACACGAGACGGTCGTGGGGCCACGTGGCCCGCCACAGCGCGTCGACCAGGGTCGCGCGGTCGATCGGCGCGCGCATGACCTCGACCTCGGCGTTGATCGCGCCCAGGCGCTCGTGCGGGACAGCCGACGAAAGACCGTCCGCGTCGGGGGCGGGCGGGCTGAGGTCGACGGCGGCGGCGCGAGACGCCCGCATCCACTCCCCCAGCCACGCGCGATCCTCGGCACCGGCGGCCCGCACGGCGTCCACCGCGTGGGTGGCCCCGTTGAGATTGACCGGCTCCCCCGGGCCTCGGACGGCGATGACCTCGACGTCCTCCCGCGAGAGCAGACGCACCACCTCGCGGCTCAGGGTCGGGTGACCGAACACGACCGCGCGCTCGACCCGCCCGCCGAGCTCGGGCTCGCGCAGCAGAGCGCGGTACGCGTGGACCACGGAGCGTCCGAAGCGCGCCCCGCTGACGATCTCGGCGACGAGCGGGAAACCGCCCCGGTGGGCCAGCTCCTCCGCGGCGGGGCCGGCATCCGCTCCCGCGACGACGATCGTTCGCGGTCCCGACTCGAGCACGTACGGCGCCTCGGGCTCGGGCGGGAGGTCGGCGATACCGATTCCCCCGCCGCCCTGGTAATGCGCGCCCGAGGCGTCGCCCTCGTCGGCGGCGGCGTCTTCCGAGGCTGCGGCACGCGTGGCGCGGTCGACGAGCCACCGCGGGGCGGCCCCGGCGAGGGGCTCGCGCAGCGGGACGTTGAGGTGCACCGGCCCCGCGGGCCGGGCGCCCTCCCCCAGCGCCGCGGCCAGCGCCGTCGCAGCGGCTTCATCGAAGACGGCGGTCTGGCTGCCCCCGGCATCCGGATCCACGTCCTCGGGCACGGGAAGGTCGGCCTCGTAGCGCGCCGCCGAGCGGAAGAGCCCGGGTTGGCGCGTGGTCTGGTTCGCTCCGACCCCGCGCAGCTCGGGCGGGCGATCGGCGGTGAGGAGGATGAGCGGCACACCCGCGTGGTGGGCTTCCAACACGGCCGGCAGGAGGTTCGCCACAGCCGTCCCCGACGTGCAGATCACGGCGGCGGGAACGCCGGTCTCGCGGCCGATCCCCAACGCGGTGAAGCCCGCGACGCGTTCGTCGATGCGGACGTGCAGCCGCACGATCCCCGCCCGCTCCAGGTCGGCGGCGACGAGCGCGAGCGCCTGCGAGCGGGACCCGGGGCTGACGACCAGGTGCCGGACTCCGCGAGAGACGAGACCGGCCAGGAGCGCGGCGGCCGCGTCGGTCGCCGGGGCCGCGGAGCCCCGTTCCTCTCGTGCCACGGTCAGCCGACGGCGCCGCGCTGACCGCGGGTGTCGTCGTCGCCCTTGCCCGGGTCACCACCGGCGTCACCGTCGGGCTCGGCGGGCGGACGCTTGTCGCGGGGGTCGTCGGCGGCGGAGTCGAGCTGCGCGAGTTCTTCCTCGAGACGTCGGATCCGCTCGTCCTGGTCGGCGCGAGCACGCGCGGACAACCCGCCGAGGAACTCGGGGTCGTCGTCGGGTGCACGCCGCACGACGGGGCGGCCGGCGCGGCCGCGACCGATGAGGAACCACAGGATGCCGCCCAGCACCGGAACCAGGATCACGATCACCATCCAGGCGGGCTTGCTGACCCCGCGGTGGCGTGCGGCCGGTTGAACGGCGCAATCGACGATCGTGTAGACCCAGAATGCGATCGCCACGAGCGCCAGGATCAGCAACAGGCGTGCCATGACCCGATTCTACCGGCGCTGCCTGGACACCGGCCGGGCGCCGGGGTGTCAGCCGGCGGTCGTAAGCTAGGAATATGCGTGCCCGTTCCGCCCTGGTCTACACGGTGCTGCGCCTGCTGGCCTTCCTGGTGCCCCTCGGCATCCTGCTGCTGTTCCCGATCTTCCGGGAACTGCCGTGGTTGGCGGCCGTCTTCGCCGCGCTGATCGGTCTGAGCCTGTCGCTGCTGTTCCTCCGGCGCCCCCTCGATCAGGTGACCGGCGACCTCGCCGCCCGTCGTGCGGAGCGCCGCGCCGCGAACCGCCGCACCGGGGCGGAGACGGATGCTGACGTCGAGGACGCCGTCGTGGACTCGACGAGCGACGAGCGCCCCGGCTCCGAACGCTGAGGCCGGCTTCGCGGGTCAGGCCACGAACGCCCAGAACAGGATCGCGCCGTAGCCGACCGACGTGAAGCTCGTCACCTGAAGCGCGACGATGAGCTCGCGCGGCGCCCGGTAGGTCCAGACGATGAGGATCGCCGACAGCGCGCCGAGCAGAGCCAGGAGCGTCAGCCACGCGATCGGGTACACCAGCGCGAGGAACACCGAGATCGCGAAGGGCACGAGGACGAACACGCTGAACAGCACCTGCGTCGCGCGTCGGCCGATGAGCACCGAGAGGGTGCGCTTGCCCGCGAGACGGTCCTGGTCGATATCGCGGAGGTTGTTCGCCAGCAGAACCGCGCACGCGAAAAGGCCGGCGGCCACGGCACCGAACCACGCTTCCTGCGGCAGCGACTGCACCTGGAGCCACGTCGTGCCGAGGGTGGCGACCAGGCCGAAGAAGACGAAGACGAAGACCTCTCCGAGGGCGTTGTAGCCGTAGGGCCGCTTGCCACCGGTGTAGAACCAGGCGGCGACGATGCACACGGCGCCCACGGCGATGAGCCACCACTGCCCGGTGCGGATGACGAGCGCGAGACCCACGAGCGCGGCGAGCGCGAAGAACGCCAACGCCACGATCAGCACCGTGCGCGGTTTCGCCTTCTTGCCGCCCGTGAGCCGGCCCGGCCCGACCCGGACGTCATCGGTGCCGCGGATGCCGTCGCTGTAGTCGTTGGCGTAGTTGACGCCGATCTGCAGCGCGAAGGCGACCGCGAGGCACGCGAGCGCGATCACCCAGTGGAGCTGACCGTCGACGAGGGTCGCCGCTCCCGTGCCGATGAGCACGGGCGTGATCGCCAGCGGCAGGGTGCGCAGCCGGGCGGCGCCGATCCAATCGCGCGCGGTCGCGGGGGTCGCCGCGCGCGGAACGGGTCGGTGGGCCTTCTGGGGATTTCCCCCGGGACGCCGCTTCGGGGCGGGACGCGAGCGTTTGCGAGACTGTGCTGCCACGGAGGGAAAGCCTAATTCTTCGCGGAGCCGAACCGGGCTCGCAGGGCGGCGCGGTCGGGCTTGCCGGATGCCAGGAGCGGCACGGCATCGATCAGCACGAGACGCGCCGGGCGGGCGACCGGCCCGATCACGGCGGCCACTTCGGTGCGCACGAGGTCGAGCGTCCTCCCCTCGTCGAGGCCCGGACCGTGCGGTGCGATGACCGCGGACCCCTGGCCCCAGCGCTCGTCGTCGACGGGGATCACCACGGCCGATTCCAAGCCCGGGATGCCGCGCACCGCCGCCTCGACACGGTCGAGCGAGACGTTGACCCCGCCCGAGACGATGACGTTGTCGAGCCGCCCGGTGACCCGCAGCACACCGTCGGCGAGGTCACCGCCGTCTCCCGTGCGGTACCACCGGGCGCCGTCGGCATCCACGGGGAAGAGTTCGGCCGTGCGATCCGGGTCGCCGACGTAGCCGTCCGCGAGGGTGGGACCGGAGATGCGCACCTCGCCGTCGACGATCGCGACCTTCACCCCGTCGAGCGCTCGCCCGTCGTACACGCATCCCCCGCAGGTCTCGGTCGAGCCGTAGGTGCGCACGATCCGCGCCCCCGCGGTCTGGGCGCGCTCCCGGAGGGCGGGAGCGAGGGCCTGACCGCCGACGAGGATGGCCTCGAACGACCGCAGCGCGCGGGCGACGTCGGAATCGTCTTCGGCGGCGTCGAGAAGTCGCTGCAGCTGTGCCGGCACGAGGGAGGTGTAGGTCGGGACACGGATGCCGTTCTCGTGCGACGCCATTCCCAGGGCCGCGGCGGCGAACGGCTCCGGGCGGAACGGTCCGGTGAGCATCGCGGGCTCCCGGCCGTTCACGAGGGCCCGGACCAGCACCTGCACTCCCGCGACGTAGGTCGCCGGGACCGCGAGCAGCCACGCCCCCTCGCCGATCCGGGCGGAGGTCGCGAACGCACTGGCGATGAGCGCGTTTCGTCCGATCGCGACGGACTTGGGCACCCCCGTCGACCCCGAGGTCGTGATGACCGCGGCTGTTCCGGCGGCCACCTCGGTGGGGAGGACCGCGTCGCCGCCGAGCGCGACGGCGGGCCCTGCCCCCAGGACCGCGTGGCGGAGCGCCCGCAGCACGTCGCGCGGGCCGTCGGACGTCAACCGCTCGAGCTTCACGACCGCACCGGGCCGCGGCATCCGAGGATCAGTAGTGCCACGGGACGCCCGACCAGTCGGGGTCGCGCTTCTGCAGGAACGAATCCCGCCCCTCGGCGGCCTCGTCGGTGCCGTACGCCAGCCGCGTGGCCTCGCCCGCGAACAGCTGCTGGCCCACCAGGCCGTCGTCGACCGCGTTGAACGCGAACTTGAGCATGCGAATGGCCGTCGGAGACTTCGTGAGGATGGTGCGGGCCATCGCGAGGGCTTCGCGCTCGAGGTCGACGTGTGGCACGACACGGTTCACCGCACCCATCTCGTACGCCCGCTGCGCCGAGTACTCCTCGGCGAGGAAGAAGATCTCCCGCGCGAACTTCTGCCCGATCTGCCGCGCGAAGTAGGCCGAGCCGTAACCGGCGTCGAACGATCCCACGTCGGCATCCGTCTGCTTGAAGCGTCCGTGCTCGGCGCTCGCGATCGACAGGTCGCACACGACGTTCAGCGAATGCCCCCCGCCCGCCGCCCACCCGGGAACGACCGCGATGACCACCTTCGGCATGAACCGGATGAGCCGCTGCACCTCGAGGATGTGCAGCCGTCCCGCGCGGCCGTGATCGGCCACGGCGTCCTCGTCCTCGGAGTACTTGTACCCGTCGCGCCCCCGGATGCGCTGGTCGCCGCCGGAGCAGAACGCCCACCCGCCGTCCTTCGGGCTGGGCCCGTTGCCGGTGAGGAGGACGACGCCGATGCGGTGGTCCTGCCGCGCGATGTCGAGAGCCCGGTACAGCTCATCGACGGTGTGCGGCCGGAAGGCGTTGCGCACCTCGGGACGGTCGAACGCGATCCGGGCGACACGGCCGTCGTGCGTGACGTGGGCCGTGATGTCGGTGTACCCCTTGGCGCCGGGCGCCAGGGTCCACTCGGCGGGGTCGAAGATGTCGGAGACGCTCACGGGACTCAGGCGTTCTTCGCGTCCCGCCAGGCGAGCCAGCGCTCAATGATCGAGTAGTCCCAGTCCGGACCCGAGAACCCGAGCGTGAACAGCCGGGTCCCCGCGTCGAACAGCGCGTCGGCGACGTCCTCGTCGCGGTCCTTGAGCTCGTTCGACACGACCAGGCCCGACAGGTCGCGCCCCTCGGTCTCGGCCCAGCGCTCGATGACCTCGAACTTGTGCGGCAGCTCCTCGGGGGTGACGAAGCTGTGCCAGATGTCGGCGTGACGGGCGACGATGCGCAGCGTCTTCTGCTCGCCCTTGCCGCCGATCATGACGGGGATCTTCCGCGTGGGCGCGGGGTTGAGCTTGCCCCAGCGCTCGACGATGCGGTCGAGGTCGCCGGCGAGCGCGTTCAGGCGCGAGCCCGCCGTGCCGAACTCGTAGCCGTACTCGTCGTAGTCGCGCTGGAACCACCCCGACCCGGTGCCGAAGATGAAGCGACCGGTGTCGCCGCCCTTCTTGCCGATGTGGTCGATGGTGCGGGCCATGTCGGCCTGCAGGTCGGCCCCGCGATAGCTGTTGCAGTTGACCAGGGCGCCGAACTCCACCCGCTCGGTCTGCTCCGCCCACGCGGCGAGCATCGTCCACGACTCGAAGTGCTCACCGTCGGGGTCGCCGTAGAGCGGGAAGAAGTGGTCCCAGTTGAACAGGATGTCGACGCCCATCTCCTCGAGGCGGAAGACGGCGTCACGGATGTCGGAGTACTGCACGTGCTGCGGCTGGATCTGGACGCCGAGCCGGACCGGGGTGTCGAAGAGCATGGCGTCAGCCTATTCCCGGCGGTCCGCGGCGCGGGCCAGGATGGGACGATGAGCCCCACCGCGCTTCCCCCGCTCGCCGACGTCCTGGCCACGGCCCGCGTCGTCGCCCTCCCGCTGGCGACCCGGTTCCGTGGCATCCGGACGCGCGAGGCCGTCGTGTTCGAAGGGCCCGAGGGGTGGACGGAGTTCTCGCCCTTCATCGAGTACGACGACGCGGAGGCCGCGACGTGGCTCGCGGCGGCCGTGGACTTCGGGTGGCATCCCACCCCTCCGCCGCTTCGCGCGAGCATCCCCGTGAACGCCACGGTCCCCGCGGTCACCGCGGACGAGGTCGACGCGGTCCTCGCCCGCTTCGACGGATGCCGCACGGCCAAGGTCAAAGTCGCCGAGGCCGGCCAGGTGCTCGCCGACGATGTCGCGAGGGTCCGCGCGGTCCGCGCGGCCATGGGGCCCGAGGGCCGCATCCGCGTCGATGCGAACGGCGGGTGGAACGTCGACGAGGCCGAGCGCGCCGTCCACGCCCTCGCCGAGTTCGACCTCGAGTACATCGAGCAGCCGTGCGCCGAGGTCGACGAACTCGCGCAGCTGCGACAGCGCATCGGCTACCTCGACATCCCGATCGCTGCGGACGAGAGCGTCCGCAAGGCGGCCGACCCCCTCCGGGTCGCACGCGCGGGCGCGGCCGACCTGCTCGTGATCAAGGCGCAGCCGCTCGGCGGGGTCCGCGCCGCGCTCGCCCTCGTCGCCGATGCGGGCCTGCCGGCCGTGGTCTCCAGCGCCCTGGACACCTCGATCGGACTGTCGATGGGACTCGCCGTGGCCGCCGCGCTTCCCGACCTCGAATACGACTGCGGCCTCGGCACGGCATCCCTGTTCACCGCCGACGTCGTCGCCGAACCCCTCCGGCCGCGCGCGGGGGCTCTGGCCGTGTCTCGTCCCGTACCGACCACGGCGGGGCTCGACAGGGTCGCCGCGCCCGCCGAGCGACGCGACCTGTGGCTGCAGCGCCTCACCCGGTGCTATCGGCTGCTCGAGGCCGACGTCACTCGAGGATGAGCGCCACGAGGTGCGCCAGACGTTCGGCGAGGTCACGCCGGGCGCGGTTCGGGTCGCGTCGTGTGATGAGCGCGTGCTCCGACGCGGCGATCCACGTGGACAGCAGCAGATCGGTCGCTTCGTCGAGGGGCAGGCGCAATGACAGGCCGCGCGCCTGTGCGACATCGCGTACGAGGTGGGCGACGTTCTCGGAGAGTCCGCGGTCAAGCGCCAGGTACGCCTCCGCGAAATCGCCGTTGCGCAGCGCCTGCACGCGGATCTCGGCCCCGAGCAGGACGTCGAGCCGGTCGTGTCCCGCGACCTCGAGCACCTCCTGCACGATCTTGCGCACCTCGGTGTCGGCATCCAGTTCGGTGACCTCGAGCGAGGCGACACGCTCGCGCACGGCCGTGAGCGTCGTGTCGGCCGAGCGCCCGCAGAGGGCCAGGAAGAGCTCCTCCTTGGAGGCGAAGTTCGAGTAGAAGGCCCCGCGGGTGAAGCCGGCGCGTTCGCAGATGGCCTCGACCGAGGACGCGTCGATCCCCTCTTCGGCGAACATCTGGGCCGCGGCATCCATGAGTCGGGTGCGGGTGTTCTCGCGTCGTCGCGACGGCGCCGGTGCCGTATCGGTCATGCCGCGCTCCTCTTCGTTTCACGGGCGAGACTCAGGTTGTAGGTCAGCCCGCATCACTACGATACAGTCTTGTATCCGATACGGTGCTGTATCGACCCACCGCCGACCTCGGGAGCAGCCACCGTGTCCACCTTCCTGTACACCCTGGGCCGCTGGTCGTTCCGCCACCCGTGGCGCGTCCTGTCGGCCTGGCTGCTCATCCTCGCGCTCGCCGGCGGCGGTGTGGCGCTGTTCGCCAAAGGCACCGACAACACCTTCTCGATCCCGGGCACCGAATCCCAGGCCGGGCTCGAGATGCTCTCCCGCACGTTCCCGCAGGTCAGCGGCGCGAGCGCGGACATCGTGGTCGTCTCCGCCGACGGCGCGAGCGTGCGCGACCAGGCCTACCAGGACGCCATCGGCACCGCGGTGGACGACATCGGCACCCTCGAGTTCGTCGAGGCCGTCACCAACGCCTTCGACGACCGCATCTCCGGCGGCGTCTCCGACGACGATCGCGCCGCGATCATCCGCATTCAATTCTCGGGCGAGGCCACCGCGGTCCCCGCCGCGACCGAGGACGGCCTGCGCGAAGACACCGAGGCCCTCGGCGCGGCCCTCCCCAGCGGCTCGCAGGCCGTGCTCGGCGGTCAGCTGTTCGCCACCGAGGTCCCCGGCGCGACCATCACCGAGGCTCTGGGCGTGGTCATCGCCGCGATCGTGCTCATGCTGACGTTCCGCTCGCTGCGCCTGGCGTGGATGCCATTGGCCACCGCCATCCTCGGCGTGGCGCTGTCCGTCGCCCTGATCTTCATCTCGACCGGGTTCGCCACCGTGTCGTCCACCACCCCCCTGCTGGCGGTGATGCTGGGCCTGGCGGTCGGCATCGACTACGCCCTGTTCATCGTCTCGCGCCACCAGGATCAGGTGCGCGAGGGGATGGACCCCGAGGAGTCCGCCGCGCGGGCCACCGGCACCGCCGGGTCGGCCGTGGTGTTCGCCGGCATCACCGTGCTCATCGCGCTCATCGGCCTCGGCTTCGCGAACATCCCGTTCCTGACCACGATGGGCATCGCCGCGTCGGTCGCGGTCGCCATCGCGGTCTGCATCGGCCTCACCCTCACGCCGGCGCTCCTCGGCTTCGCCAAGGGCCGCGTCGTCGGCTGGGGTTACGGGTCGCGCGGCACGACATCGCGCCGCCGTCGCGGCATGTCCGCGCAGGAGGACGCCGACGCCGTCCACGCCGCCGCCCTCGAGCGCGAGAAGAAGGTCGCCGCCGCCAAAGCGCGCGCCGAACGCAACGGTCCCGCCAAGCGGTGGGTGGGCCTCGTGACACGGCATCCCGTCATCACGACCGTCGCCGTGATCGGCCTCCTCGGCGTCACCGCCATCCCGGCGGGAAGCCTCGCCCTGACCCTCCCGACCGCCGGTCAGCTCCCCGAGGGCAACGAGGCACGCACCACGTACGAGCTCACGGAGGAGTACTTCGGTCCCGGCGCCAACGGCCCGCTCATCATGACCGGAACGATCGTGACGTCCAACGATCCGCTGACGCTCATGCAGGACATCGGCGACGAGGTCGCGAAGATCCCCGGCGTCGCCGAGGTGGCCCTCGCCACCCCCAACGAGACCGCCGACACCGGCATCGTGCAGATCGTCCCCGAAACGGGTCCCGAAGACCCGCGCACCGCCGACCTCGTGCGCGAACTGCGCGCCGCCGAAGACCGCCTGTACGACGAGTTCGGCGTGCGCCTGCTGGTCACCGGCTACACCGCCGTGACGATCGACATCTCCGACCAGCTCGGAGCGGCGCTCCTCCCCTTCGGCATCTTCGTCGTGGGCCTGTCGCTGATCCTCCTGATGATCGTTTTCCGCTCGATCTGGGTGCCCCTGACCGCCGCCGGCGGGTACCTGCTCTCGGTCGCTGCGTCCTTCGGCGTCGTCGCCGCGGTGTTCGAGTGGGGCTGGTTCGCCGACGCCCTGCACGTGGCGAAGGTCGGCCCCATCATCAGCTTCATGCCGATCGTGCTCATGGGTGTGCTGTTCGGTCTGGCAATGGACTACCAGGTGTTCCTCGTCTCGCGCATGCGCGAGGACTACGTGCACGCCTCCCGCGAGGGACGCACCCCCCGCGAGATCGCCCTCGGCGCCGTGCGCAGCGGCTTCCGGGGCTCGGCGCGGGTCGTCGTGGCCGCCGCCGTCATCATGTTCTCGGTGTTCGTCGCCTTCGTGCCCGAGGGAGACTCGAGCCTCAAGCCGATCGCCCTCGGCCTCGCGGTGGGCGTCGCCGTCGACGCGTTCCTCGTGCGCATGACCCTGGTGCCGGCGATCCTCGCGCTACTGGGGGCCAAGGCCTGGTGGATGCCGCGGTGGCTGGACCGGCTCCTGCCCAAGCTCGACGTCGAGGGCGAAGCCGTCGAGCGCGAGCTCGGACTCGCCGATTGGCCCTCCGAGCCGGCGATCGCGATCGCGGCCGACGACCTGCGCGCGGCGACGGTACGCGACGACGACGACCCCGCCTTCGCCGACGTGCAGCTCCGCCTCGGATACGGGGGCACGCTGCTCGTCACCGGGGAGACCCGCGTCACGCGTCCCCTGCTCCTCGCCCTCGCCGGTCGCCTCTCGGCGATCGAGGGACGCCTGCGCGTCGACGGGCTGCTGCTGCCCGAGCGGGCCGGCACGGTGCGCTCGCGGGTGGGCGTGGCCCTGCTGGACGACGCCGAAACGGTCGCAGCCGAGGTCGACAGCGCAGTGTCGGGCCGCACACGCCTGGCCGTGCTGTGCGACGTCGATCGCCTCGACGCGGACGCCCGCGCCGATGTCGCCGAGGCGATCCGCCGGGCATCGGCCGCCGCGCGGGAGCGCAGCGACGACGCCTCCGGGGCCTTCACCCTCGTCGTCTCCGCCCGCGACGAGCGCCGCGCCCTTGCGCTCCTCGCCGACGCACACCGCCCCGACGTCACCTCGCTCGCCCTCCCGTCTCCCCACCGCCACCGACCGGCTCCCGAGTCCTTCACCGATCTCTCCGAGGTGTTCGCATGACCGTCCCCGTCGAGCGCTCCCGCTCGCGCCGCCCCGTGACCTGGCTCACCCTCATCGGCGTGCTGCTGTTGCCCGCTGTGATCGGTGGCATCCTCGTCGGCGCGCTCTACAACCCCACCGACCGTCTCGACAACATCACCGCGGCCATCGTGAACGACGACAAGGCCGTCGAGCTCGACGGGCAGCTCGTGCCCCTGGGCCGGCAGCTCACCGGCGGACTCGTCGAGGGCGCCGACGACCAGCCGAGCAACATCGACTGGGTCATCTCGAACGACGACGACGCCGCAACGGGCCTGAAGGACGGCACGTACACAGCCGTCGTCACGATCCCCGAGAACTTCACCGCCGCCGCCCTCTCGACGCGACCGGGCGAAACACCCGAACGAGCCACGATCGGCGTCGAGACCGCGCCCAACGCGCGCGTCGTCGACGGCGCGATCACCGCCCAATTGGCATCCACCGCCTCGTCGGTGTTCGGGAGCGAACTGTCGTCGCAGTACCTGACCAACGTGTTCCTCGGCTTCACCACCCTCGGCGAGCAGCTGAGCACGGCGGCCGGTGGAGCGCACCAGCTCGCCGACGGCGCCGGTCAAGCCGCCGACGGTGCCGACGCACTGGCCGACGGCCTCGGGCAGCTGTCGGACGGAGCCGCGCAGCTCGCCACCGGCGCGCAGCAGCTGGCCGCGGGAGCCGGCCCACTGGCCGACGGCGCGTCGCAGCTCGCCGGCGGTGCGACCGCGCTGGCCGGCGGCACGCGCGAGGCGGCCGCCGGTGTCGGCGACCTCGCGGGCGGTGCGAACACCATCGCCGACGGCAACCAACAGCTCGCCAACGAGATCAACGGCATCGCCGACCAGATCCCGCCGCAGTTCGCGCAGATCGCGACCGACCTGTCCGAAGCCGCGCCGCAGGTCAACGACGCCCTCGTGGCGGCGGCCGCAGCGCTGCAGACGGCCGCCGACGAGTGCACGGGCACGCCCGAGCAGTGCGAGGCGCTGCGCGCCGCAGCGGCCGATGCGAACGCCGCACTCCCCCAGGCCACGGCGACCGTGACGCGGATCGGCGAGCTCGCCGGCGACGCCGCAGAGCTGCCCGCCGGCATCCGCACCATCGCCGCCGCGAACCAGCAGCTCGCCGACGGCGCCCGCGGGCTGGCCGGCGGCGCCACCGAAGCCGCGGACGGCCTGAACACCATCGCCGGCGGCGTCGACGGCCTCGCCGGAGGTGCGAACCAGCTCGCCGACGGCGCACGACAGTTCGGCACAGGTGCAGCGGGCCTCAGCAGCGGCGCCGCGCAGCTGGCATCCGGTGTCGCCGGAGCCGAGGAGGGAGCCGTGCAGCTCGCCGACGGCGTGGAGCAGGTCGCCTCGGGCACCTCGTCGCTCGCGGACGGGCTCGACACGGCCGTCGCGCAACTGCCGACCTACACCGACGCCCAGGCACAGAACCTCGCCGACGTCGTCGCCGACCCCGTCTCGGCGTCCGGCGTGAGCGACTCCCTGTTCGGCATCGCGGCGGTGCCGCTGCTGGCGATGGCGGTGCTCTGGTTCGGCGGCCTCGCCTCGTTCGTCGCGTTCCAGGCCGTGTCGGCGCGGGCGCTCACGAGCCGCCGCGCCTCGGGCCTCGTCGCTCTGCGGGGCTTCGCCCCCGCCGCGATCATCGGCGCCGTGCAGGGCATCCTCGTCGCGGGCGTCGTGCAGGTGGCATCCCAGTACGACTGGAGCGACTGGGCGCTGTTCGCCCTCGTGTGCATCGCCGCCGGAGTAGCGTTCGCCGCGGTGAACCAGGCCCTCGTCGCCCTCTTCGGCGGAGCGGGACGCTGGGTCGCGGCCGTGATCGGAGCCCTGGCCGTCGCGGCCAACATCGTCTCGACGGTGCCGCCGATCCTGGCGGGTCTCGCGTCGCTGCTGCCGACCTCCCCCGCCTACGCGGCGATGCTCGGCGCCCTCGCATCGTCGGGCGGGGTGGCGGCCGGTGTCGCCGGCCTCGCGGTCTGGGCCGTGCTCGCGCTGATCGTGACGACGCTCGTCGTGGTCCGGCACCGCACAGCGTCCGTGCGCGCAGCCGCCCAGCCCGCGTAGCGCGGCGCGGGGGCGCGGCGCGGCGGCGCGGGGGCGCAGCGCGGGGGCGCAGCGCGGGGACGCGGCGCGGGGACGCGGCGCGGGGACGCGGCGCGGGGACGCAACGCCGGGGCGCTGCGCGGGGGCGCGGCGCCTCTCCCTGTTGAGTGTCCAAGACACGCGGACGAGCCGCTCCCGCATCCGCGTGTCTTGGACATTCAACGCGGGGTAGACCACCCCGCACCTGTGTGAGTGCCCCTCCTCCACACGACACGGTGTGCCTTCGCCATCCCCAGAACGGCGAGAGGCCGCGACGGCCAGGGATGCGGGTGCGGTTTCCTGGCGCCATGCGTCGCTCCGCCCTGCCCGACCACCTCGGACCCGCGTTCGACATCGCGACCGCCCGCCGGGAGGGAATCGCCTCGGGGCGCCTGTTCGCTCACGACCTCTTCGCGCCCTTCCATGGCGTACGAGTCGGGGTCGATCATCCGCTCGACGAAGTGCTCGACCGGTGCGTGGCGTACGCACCCCGGCTGCGCGGGAGTCAGTTCTTCAGCCACACCACCGCCGCCGCGCTCTGGGACTTGCCGCTCCCCGGCTACGCCCTACGCGACCTCCACGTGGCGGCCGACCGTCCCGCACGCGAGCCGCGGTCGGTCGGCGTGATCGGCCATCGGCTCCGGATGGATGGCGCCGACCTGACCCTCCGCCACGGACTCCCGGTCCCTTCGGCCGCCGAGACCTGGGCGCAGCTCGGGGGAATGGTCCCGCTCGACGCTTTGGTCGCGGCCGTCGATGCCGTCCTGACCCGGCGGGACGCCGACCGCGAGGATCTCCGCGCCGCCCTCGAACGCCTCCGTCGACGCGGGGCCGCGGACCTCGAGACCGCCCTCGACCTCGCCCGGGCCGGCGCAGAATCGCCGCGGGAGACTGAGGTGCGGTTACTGCTCCACCGCGCGGGGCTGCCCGAACCGGAGTTGAACGAGAACCTGCATGTGGACGGCCAGTTCGTCGCTCGACTCGACCTCGCGTACCGCGCCTACCGTGTCGCGGTCGAGTACGACGGGCGCCAACACGCCGCGCTCGACCAGTTCCGCCGCGACGCCGACCGGTGGCGCGCCATCGCCGGAGCGGGATGGCTCCTCGTCCGCGTGCTCGACCACCACCTCCGCGTCCCCGAGCGCGACGTCGTCGGCCCGGTCCGTGCCGCGCTGATCTCCCGAGGCTGGCGCCCCGGCCCGTAGGCCGGCAGTCCCGATGCGACCCGCGCGGGGCGCGGGGAATGCCGGGGCCTGGCCGGCCGAACGGAGCGCGGTCGTGCGCTGCGGTGGCGTGCCTGGGT
>NZ_JAKRNI010000032.1 GCF_022346945.1 Microbacterium sp. ACRRU
ACGCCCAGGATCATCGAGACCGGAACCTCGAACGGCATCCGGATGACACGCCCCACGATGTCGCACACCACGACGATCGCGACCCCGCCGAGGCACACCCACGGCAGGTTCGTCCGCGCGTTGTCGCCGCGCCACATCGACACGAGGTTGGGCACCACCAACCCCAGGAACGGGAGGAAGCCGACGACCACGGTCGTCATGCCCGTCGCCACGGCCACGAGCGCGGTCCCCACCAGCAGGACGCGCCCGTGGTCGAGCCCCACCGATGTCGCGACGTCGCGCCCCAGACCCGCGACCGTGATGCGATCGGCGTACAGGAAGACCAGGACCACGACGATGGCGACGACCCAGAGGATCTCGTAGCGGCCACGGACGATCGAGGTGAAGCTCCCCATGAACCAGGTTCCGAGCATCTGCAGCGCGTTGGTCGTGACGGCCAGGTACGTGGTGAACGAGGACACGACGGCCCCGAGCATGATGCCGACGAGCGGGACCACGAGCGAGGAGCGCAGCGAGATGCGGCGAAGGATAGCCAGGAACACCAGGGTGCCGGCGAACGCGGCGAGCGAGGCGACGACCATGCGCACCCCTACGGGGGCCGCGGGGGCGATGACGACCGTGACGAGGAGCCCGAGCGCCGCCCACTCGGTCGTGCCGGTGGTGGAGGGCTCGACGAACCGATTCTGGGTGAGGAGCTGCATGATCAGCCCTGACACCGCCATGGCGCAGCCGGCCAGCCCGAGTGCAGCCGTTCGCGGCACGCGGGAGATCCAGAACATCTCGGCGCCGAAGTCGTCGCCGCCCAGGTCGTACGCCCCGACGAAAAGCGAGAGGGCGACGAGAGCGGCGACGACGACAACGGCGATCGACAGGGGAAGGCGCGTCACGTCAGGACGAGAACGCCTCTGCGGCGGAGCGGTACAGCTTCGTGTACGCCTGGATCCCCTCGTCGAGGTAGAAGCTGCCGTCGAGGTACACGATCTGCCCCTTCTGCACGGCGGGCACGTTCTTGAGAGCCTCGGCGTTCTCGACGAGCTCCTTCGCGGGGACGTAGCCGTCTTCGCCGAACATCGCGTCGCGATCGAGCACGAACAGCCACTCCGGCTGCGCTGCGGCGATCGCTTCGACCGAGATGTCGTCACCGTGCGAGGCGTCCTCCGCCGCGCGGTCGAGCGCGGGGGTGAGCCCGAGCGTCGGGAAGAGCGTGCCGACACCGCGACCGTCACCGGGAGCTGCGTAGGCGATCTTGCCGCCCGAGGCGATGAGTCCCATCGCGGTCTCGGACGGGTCGTACGCCGCGCGGGCGTCGGCGATGGCGGCATCCAGATCCGCGGTGAGCTGGGCGGCTTCCGCCTCCCGCCCGAACACCGTGCCGAGGATCTCGGTCTGGCGCTTCAGCTCCGACGTGTGGTCCTCGCCGTCGCGGGGGCTGGTCTCGATCGTCGCCGGCTGGATCTGCTTCAGGTCGTCGTAGATCTCGCGGAAGCGGTAGCCGCCGACGATCAGATCGGGTTCGGCGGCGACGACCGATTCGAGGTCGGGTTCGCGGTGCAGGCCCACGTCGAGGACCTCGTCTCCGCCCGACAGCGACGGCCACAGGTCGTACATGAGCGGCTTCGGCGCGGCGACGAGCGTCACGCCCCAGTCGCTGAGCGTCTGGAAGGTCGTGTTGTCCAACGCGACCACCCGTTCGGGGTTCACCGGCACCTCGATGGCGCCGTGGTTGTCCTCGATCGTGACCGTGGCGGGGGCGGCGGATCCCTCGACCGGGGCAGCGGCTCCCGAGGCGCACCCGGTGAGGGCGAGGGCGGCCGTCAGCGACAGGACGACGACGGGACGGGACAGGCGTGAACTCATGCGATCTTCTCCAGAGCGGTCTTCGAGGGGCGGGCGACCGGAACGACCCCGCCCGGCGAGTTAGGTTAGCCTTAGCTACATGACGAAGTCCATTCGGGACCGCGAAGCCCGTCTCGAGCCCCGCCGAAACCCCCTCGTCTTCCGGTCGGCGACGCTGACCCGGCGCACCGCGATCACCCCCTCATACGTGCGCCTGCGCTTGACCGGGCCCGAGCTCCGCGGATTCGACTCCCCCGGCGCCGACGACCACGTGCGCGTGTTCTTCCCCGAGTCCGCGGCATCCACACCCGAAGAAGTACGCGCGGCGCCCAGCCGGGAGTACACGCCGGTCGCATGGGATGCCGAGGAAGGCTGGCTCGATCTCGACTTCGCGCTGCACGGCGAGGGGATCGGCAGCCGCTGGGCCGAGACCGCGCCGATCGGCGCACCCGTCGGAGTGGGCGGACCGCGGGGCTCGCTCGTGCTGACCGGTCGACCCGACGCGTGGCTGCTGGCCGGAGACGAGACCGCGGTGCCCGCGATCCGCCGTTTCGCCGCGTCGATGGATGCCGAGGCGGTCGGCCGGATCGCGATCGAAGTGCGCGATGCCGCGCACGACCTCCCGATCGCCGCCCCGCCCGGTGTCGACGTGACCCAGGTGCACCGCGGGGCACGACCCGCGGGCGAAGAGCTCACGGACTGGCTCGACGCCCTCGACGCCCCGGAGCGCCCCGACGGCTGCGTCTTCGGTTTCGTCGCGGCAGAGCAATCGGTCGTCCGAGCCGGTCGAGCGCTGCTGCTCGACCGCTGGGCGAGCGATCCCGCCACCACGATCGTGAAGGGTTACTGGAAGCGGGGAACCGCCGAGTACCACGCGCCGCACTGACGCAACCGGGTCACGACCGCTCGACGCCCGCTGCGAAAGCGAGGACACGCGCCGCCACGAACGGGGTGACGAAACCCCCCGCGCCGGCCGCCGGCTCCGCCTCGGCGGCCTCGACCGCCTGGGCGAGCAGGCCGCGCGCGAGCGGTACCTCCGCTCCGGTCGCGGTCAGCGCATCGATCGCGGCGACGGTGTACTCCTCTGCCACGGCGACACGCTGGGCGGCGGCGGCATCGGCATCCGCATCGGAGGGTGGACGCACCGCCTGCGTCGCCGCCAGCACGGGCGAGGCGCTCGTGTAGCCGGCGAGTGCGATCCCGAGGGCCCCCCACCCGCGATCCTGCGGGGCACGTGCGGTGAGCTCGCCCCGCGCGCGATCCAGCGCGAGTGCGCGCAGCGCCGCCGGATCGGCGCCGGCCAGCCTAATCTCGGCCGCGTCGAGCGAGACGCCGTCGGCGTCGGCCCGCGCCGCGACGACACGGGTTCGATACGCCTCGCTCGCCGCGACTCCCGCGCGCCGCAGCAGGGAGGCCACCGCGTCCAGGTCCGCGTCGTCGGAGAGCCCGCCGCCGCCGCCCTCGGGCAGCGCGGCCAGGGCGCTGGCCGTGCGTGCGGATGACGTCGCCAAGAACGCCGCGGTCGTCGCGACGGTGCGGGCCGTGTCGTCGGCGGCGGGGTCGGACAGCAGGTCTTCCGCGTACCGGGCCAGCGCGAAGGCCTCGGCGGCGGCGGTCGCCGCGCGCAGCACGCGGTCGGCGTCGTCGAGGGTCGCGGGCGACCGCGCCTGAAGGTCGTCGATGAGCGCCGAGGCACCGTCGCTCGCCCGGCCGGCCGCGACGGTCGCCTCGGCGGCCGAAGCCTCGGGCGCCGCGGCGAGAGCGGCCCGGTCGGCAGCCGTGACCGCCGCAGCGAGCGCGGCGTCCGTCTCTCCCGCGGCCCGGAGAGATTCGGCGCGGGCGAGCGCCGCGCGGCCGGAGTCGACCAGGACCGGATCGGATGCCAGGGCGAGAAGGTCGTCGGCATCAGCCAGCATCTCGTCCACCGCCCCCTCGAGCACCGCGTCCGGCGCGGAGGCGTCGTCGGCTTCCGGCAGGGGTGTCGGCGAGGCCGGGGGCGTCGGGAAAGCCGCCTCGGGGGCATCCTCACCGGTCATCACGGCGTACGCGGTGGCGATGTCGGCGACCTCGGTCACGGTCATCCCGCCCGTCGCGGCGAGCTGGTCGAGGTCGACGGTCTCGCCTTGCGCGTCGCGCACGGTGCGCTGGCCGGCGGGGACGAGGATCGTGTCGATGCCCCCGGCCTCGATGGCGGCCTGCACCTGCTCGGCCAGTCCCGGGACCGGGCGGATGGCGCCGAACGGGGTCACCGCTCCCGACAGCGCGACACCGGGGAGGATCTCGGTGCCGTAGTACAGCGCGAGGACGCCGACGGCCGTCACCGCGCCGGCCGCGGGGGTGGCGATGCGCGTGTCGAACGCGAACGTGTACGCGGTGTCGGGCCGCGCTCCGGTGAGCAGGGTCGCCGCCGTGACGGCGGTCCAGGTCGCGGACTGCGTGACAGGGTCGACGCCGCTGACGTCGTTCTCGGTGATGTCGATGCGCAGCCCCTCCCCCTCGGCCGAGGCGGCGGCGATGCGCTGCGTGGCGAGCACGCCCTTCTTCCCGCTCGCGTACAGGACGGGGACGGTCACCTCGGTGCCGTCGAAGCGTCCGTCCTCGCCCGTTCCGAAGCCGAGCGAGAACTGCAGGCCGCACCCGGAGAGCACCAGGGCGCACACGAGCGCGACGACCGCGGCCGCCGTCCGCCTCACGACGACGACTCCTTCGCGATCGGCTCGCCCGGTCCCGTGCGGCGCATCGGCACGTGCGGAATGCCGTCCTCGGCGAAGGGCGCACCCCAGACGACGAAACCGAACCGGCCGTACCAGTCGGCGAGGTGCGCCTGGGCGTCGAGCAGGATCGGGATGCCGGGGGCTTCGGCATCCAGGACCCCGATCGCCGCGCGCAGGAGATCGGCGGCAAGGCCGCGGCCGCGGGCGTGCGCGGCGGTGGCGACCCGGCCGATGCGGGTGTTCTGCGGTTCCCTCAAGACGCGCAGCGTCGCGAGCACGTCGCCCGAGGACTCCTCGGCCCACATCAGCTCGGCGCCGGCCTCGATGTCGCGTCCGTCGATCTCGGGGTAGGCGGCGTCCTGCTCGACCACGAAGACACTCACGCGCAGCCACAGGATGCGGTACAGGGTGCCCGGAGGAATCTGCGCGACGGGCGCGCGGTGCAGCGTGACGGACATTCCTCGACGCTATCGCGGGCGGCCGACGCTACGGTGTGCACATGTCTTTCCAGGCGTATCTCGACGCGGTCGAGAAGAAGACCGGTCTCACTCCGCGCCAGCTCGTGGAGCGGGCGCACGAACGCGGCTTCGGCCCGGACACGAAGGCCACTCCGATTCTGGAGTGGCTGAAGCAGGACTACGACCTCGGTCGCGGTCACGGCATGGCCCTCGTCCACGTCATCACGAAGGGGCCGAAGATCAGCGATGTGCACGTGGGGCGCGGGGGCGCGCACGGCGACGCGACCGACACCCTGTGGCTGGACGGTGCCGCGTCGAATCCGCAGCGCTGAATCGGCGGGTCAGTCACGCCCGAAGCGGCGAGAGGCCGCGATCTGCTCGGCGACGCGTCGCAGGGCCAGGATGAGCGGCTCGACGAGGGTCGTGCCGAGGACGACGTAGCGGACGGCGGCCTCGGCGGAGTCGGTCGGCGTGGCCGAGAGTTCCGCGTCGGCGATCGCGCCGAGGTGCTCGACGTACGCCGCGAGCACCGGCTCGGGCACGGCGAAGCCGGCACGGTCGAGAGCGGCGAGCGCGCGTGCGATCGCGGTGATCTGTCCGGGGTAGCAGTCGTCGGCGCCGCCTCCCAGGCGCTCGAGCAGCGCGAGGGCGGGGGCGAGATCGAGATCGGCCGTGTCGTCGTCGACCGGGTTCACGGCGGCGCTGGCGGCTCCGAGGAGGGCCGACGGGTGATCGGGCGGGTTCTCGAGGACGGCCACGACGTTGCGCACTCCGGCGATCCCGACGCCGGAATCGACGAGCGCACGGATGACGCCGAGACGACGCAGGTGCGCGTCACCGTAGGTCGCCTGCGTCGGCGATGTGCGCTCTCCCTCAGGGAGGACGCGTTCGCGCAGGTAGTACTTGATCGTCGCGACCGGCACACCGCTGCGGGCGGACAGTTCCGAGATCCGCATGGATTCCCCCTTGACTGGATAGCACCACTATCCAACACTAGATAGCACCACTATCGAGTGAGGACGGACCCATGGCATCCATCAATTCGGGGCGGATGACGCACCAGCATGACGGCGAACTCGTCGTCTTCCACATCGGCATGACCATCAACCGGTGGTGGCGGCCCGACGCCTGGCTCCCCGTGTTCGGGGAGATGGGCCCGATGCTGCGAGAACTGAGCAGCGATCCGGACTCGGGTCTGCTCGGGTTCACGACGCTCTTCGGTCCACGCGGACCGTACATCGTGCAGTACTGGTCGTCGTTGGAGAAGCTGTACGCCTACGCCTCCTCTCCCGCGCAGGCGCACCGCCCCGCGTGGACGCGCTTCAACAAGCGGGCACGCAAGGCCGCCGGCGCCGTGGGCATCTGGCACGAGACGTACCTCGTCGACCGCGCCGAGTCGATCTTTGTCGCCACCCCGACCATGGGGCTGCCGAAGGCGACCACGATGGTTCCGGTCGGCTCCCGCCACGACCGGGCCTCCGCCCGCGTCGCGGACGGGCGCACCGTAAGCTCGAGCGGCGGGTGACGCCCGCCTCTCGCGAAGGAAGGTGGCGCAGGCCCATGCCGGGAATCCTCACGACCCCCGCCGAACTGGACGCCGCCCTGCGCGCCGGCCGCTTCCCCAACGGCGGCCCCGTGCGCGTCCTCGACGTGCGCTGGCGTCTCGACCGCCCCGACGGACGACCCGAGTACCGGGCAGGACACATTCCCGGCGCACAGTATGTCGACCTCGATCACGACCTCGCCGCCCCGGGCGCGCCGACCGACGGCCGGCATCCTCTCCCGCCCGTCGAAGCACTCCAGCAGACGGCCCGCCGCTGGGGCATCGACGACGGCGACACCGTCGTCGTCTACGACGATCTGAACAACCTCTCCAGCGCCCGCGCATGGTGGCTGCTGCGATACGCCGGCGTCGCCGACGTGCGCCTGCTCGACGGGTCGTTGCGCGCGTGGACCGACGCCGGCCTCGCGATGGAGACGGGGGATGCCGCGACCCCGACGCCGGGGTCGGTGACCCTGGCCTACGGCGCGCTGCCCGTGCTGGCGCTCGACGAGGTGGCCGCGTTCGCCGACGACGGTCTGCTGCTCGACGCGCGCGCCGGGGAACGGTACCGCGGCGAGGTGGAGCCGATCGACCCGCGCGCGGGGCACGTGCCGGGGGCGGTGAGCGCGCCCACCACCGAGAACGTCGGGGCGGACGGTCGCTTCCACGCCCCCGAGGCTCTGCGTGAGCGCTTCACCGAGCTCGGTGCGCTTCCGGGCGTGGAGGTGGGCGTCTCCTGCGGATCCGGGGTGACGGCCGCGCACCAGGCGGTCGCCCTGACCCTCGCCGGATTCACGCCGCGCCTGTTCCCCGGGTCGTGGAGCCAGTGGTCGAATCACCCGGAGCTGCCCGTGGCGACGGGCCCCGATCCGCGCTGACTCAGCTCCAGAGACGCTCGATGGGCACGGCGCGACCGAGCACGTTCTCCGCCGCGCGGTGCCCCGACAGCATCGCCCCCGGGACCGTGGCGGGATCGTCTCCCCACGTCGCCTCGCCGGCGAGGTGCAGCACGCCACCGATGGGTTCGGCCAGGTCGTCGTGGTCGGGACCCACCGAACCCGGCTTCATGTAGCTGTACGACCCGCGCGCGAACGGGTCGTCCTGCCAGCGGGTGACGACGACGCTCTCGGGATCCGGAATGTTCGCGCCGTACAGGCGGCGCAGCTGCGCCATCGTCGAAGCGGCGATCTCGTCGTCGGTCCAGGAGCGGGTGGCGACGGCGGCGGGCCCCGCGGCGAAGGTGAGCAGCGCCGCTTCGTCGTGGATGCGCCCCAGGTCGTACCAGGAATGCCACCACTCCCCCTCGTCGCCGAACTGACGGATGCCGTACACCTCGGCATCCCAGAATTTCTCGGGGAAGCGCAGCACGACCTTCTCGAAGGCATTGGATGCCAGCACCCCCAGCACGCGCTGATGGGAGTCGGGCAGCGGCGGGGTGATGGCGACGTCGCCGGACTGCAGGACGCCGATGGGCAACGTCACGACCGCGCTCGCGCCGTGGAAGTCGCCGTGGTCGGTCGTGACGGTCACGCCGGCGGCGGACCAGGCGACAGCCGTCACGACGTGATCGAACCGGACGTCCAGACCGTCCGCGAGGTGCGTGGCGAGTTCGTCGTAGCCCCGCGGGAAGACGACCTCGTCTCCGTTGACGGTGTCGTCATCGAGGCCGTGAGCGCCGAGCACGGACATGTGGACGCCGTACTGCTCCTCGGCGCGGCGGCCGTTGTACTCGCGAACGCGCTGCGCCCGCTCGGCGTCCCAGTCGCGCGCGGCCAGCGCCTCCTCGACCACGTCGGCGTAGGTGGCATCCGGAGCGGAACGGGCGATGACCTCGACGAGATCGACGTTGAGCGCGCGGACGTCGTCGGCGAAGCGCCGCACCTCGTCGGCGCCGAGTCGCTCACCGTCCGGCCCGAAGTACGCCAGCGGCCGACTGTCGGGCTGGTACCCGCCCACGGTGAACTCGGCCATGGGCAGGCCGAACGCACGGGCCGCGGCCTCGACGGGGCTGTCGTCGATGCCGTGGATCCAGGAGGCACCCCGGTCGGTGATCCGGTGCCCCTCACGCTGCGAATGCACGCGTCCGCCGACGCGGTCGCGCGCCTCGAGGACGACGACGCGGCGCCCCTCGGCGACCAGCAGACGCGCGGCCGACAGACCGGAGATCCCCGCTCCCACGACGACGATGTCGAACTGTTCCATGACGGCTCCCTCGGGTAGACGACCGTGAGAAGAGAGTAGTGCGCGGGGGCTTTCCCGGCGGCGTTAGTGTGAGCGCATGATCCCGTGGTCGAACCTGGTGGCGTTCACGCTCGCCTCGATCGTGATCATCGTGATCCCCGGTCCCAGCGTGCTGTTCGTCATCGGCCGGTCAATCGCCCTCGGGCGCCGCGCCGGGGTGCTCAGCGTCGTCGGGAACGCCCTCGGAACCATCCCCGCCGTGATCGCCGTCGCCTTCGGGGTCGGAGCGATCGTGGCCTCGTCGATCGCCGCGTTCACGGTGCTGAAGGTCGCGGGGGCTGCCTACCTCGTGTGGCTCGGCATCCAGGCCATCCGGCATCGGCGGACATCGGGCGTCGCCGCGGTCGGCACTGTCCGGTCACCGTGGACGCTGCTGTGCCAGGGCATGATCGTGGGGCTGACCAACCCCAAGACGATCGCCTTCTTCGTCGCCGTGCTGCCCCAGTTCGTCTCGCCCTCCTCCGGCCCCGTCTGGGCGCAGCTGCTGATCCTCGGACTGCTGTTCCAGGTGCTGGCGCTGGCGTGCGACTGCGTGTGGGCCCTGGCGGCCGGCACCGCGCGTGCGTGGTTCGCGCGGTCGCCGCGGCGGATCTCCACCCTGTCGGGGGCGGGAGGGGTCCTCATGATCGGCCTCGGCGGCACGCTCGCGCTGACCGGCGCGAAGACGTAGGGCACGCGGCACGGACTATCTCCACTGACCTCAATGCAGATCGACCGGGCCCGCCGAGCCGGTCGCGAAGAGGATGTGCGCGACGTCCCCGGGCACGGCGGCATCCGCAAGCCCGAGTCGAAGCGCAGTGACGGCGAACTCGGCCGTGGATCGCGGCCCCGCCGGCACGAAGGACGAACCCGGCGGAGCGCCCTCCTGATCGGGCTGCACGTTGACCATCACCGATACGACCGTGGGGAGTGCATTCACCACGCCACCGAGAACGTCGATCACCGGCGCGGAAAGCGCCGACAGGGTCGCCCCCAGCGACGTGACCCGGTTCATCAGTTCCGTGGTCAGCAGGTTCGCCAGCGCGGCGGTCAATGCCCCGCCGGAGCCGCCGAGGATCGAGAGGATCGAGCTCAGGGTGGGCAGGCCCAGCGCGCCCAGTGCGAGATTGATCGTCCCGACGATGAGGCCGGTCGGCTGGTTGGAGAGGGTCACTCCGATGGTGGCGTCGCCCGAGAGAACCTGTCCGATCGTCGCGTCGAGGCCGAGCCGTACGGTGGCCAACGTGTAGCCGGCCGCGGACACCGAGGTGGTCAGGGCGATTCCGAGCCGCGCGTCGCGGATCGCGGTGCGCAGAGCCTCCGTGACATCGCTCGCCCAGTCGTCGAGAAGCGCCCCGGCCTCGGCGACGATGGCATTGACGACGTCGGCGTTCAGCACCAGCTCGCTGTTGGGTGGGGCGTTGTTCAACGGTCCCGCGAGGCGCTCGATGTCGACGAGGATGCGGCCGTTCGCGAGGTCGATCGCAAAACCGTCGCCGTCGAGTGTCAGACCGAGGAAGGGCGCGACCGTCCCACTCAGATCGAGACCGGTGATCGTGACGTTGCCCGCCATACTCGCCGCGGCCACCCCGGGCACGGCCAGCGCGAGGTTCGCACGCAGGTTCTGTGCGATCAGCCCGCTCTGCCCGACGAGTGCGCCGACGGCGGCATCGAGGTCGGCGACCCCGGCGGTGACCGCCCCGGTCAGCGCTTCGACGGCGGGCGCTTCGAGGACGACCTCCATGCCGGCGATGCCGTAGTCGCGCTCCACGACCGCCTGCGACGGCGCGATACCCCACACCTGCTCCTGGAGCGCCGCACATCCGTCGAGCTGCGCGCTCGCGGCGACCGCGCCGATCTCGAGCTCGGCACGATCCAGCCCCGCGATCGGCGGAAGGAGGCGGGTGAGGTCGATCCTCGCCGGCTGCGGCACCTGCGGTCCCGGTGTCGTCTCGGACACCAGGATGCCGCCCGAGTCGTTGACCAGACCGGACGCCCCCGCCGCACGTCCGTCCGTCGCTCCCCGGGTCCATTGGCTCGCCGCACCCGACTGCGCGCCCGGGAGCGCGATGGCGAACCCGGTGAGGTTGACCCCGACGATGTCCACGGCCGTCACATCGAAGGGGTTCGCGTACGTGTACGTGGGGGGCGAGGAAGCGAGATCGATCGCGTCACCCGGGCGCGGCTGGGGGCCGTCGTCGGCATCCACCGTCAAGCTCAGCTGCTCGAGTTCGGCGACCGCATCGAGATCGACTCCGAACAGCTGGCCGGCGAGGAGGGTGCCGCGCGAGCGGGTATCGAGCACCGCATCGCCGTCGCACGAGAGGATGCCCGTCCCGATCGACTCCCCGTGCGCCCACTCGCGATCGTTCCAGCTCGCGGTCGTCGCGGTGATGCCGAGCGGAATGACGAGCACGGCTCCGACCACCGCCGCCAGCGGGGTACGCGTCCGCCGGTTCACGCGGCACCGCCCTTCCGCGCACGACGCAGCGCCGCACCGAGCCCGAGCACACCGACCGCGAGCGCACCGACCCCGAGGAGCATCTCGGGGGCAGCACCCGTGACGGCCAGGCGCTCCGCCGGGCGGGCGGAGTCGTCCTCGATGGACGTCGCCGTGAGGCCGACCGCCACGTTTCCCCGAAGACCCATGAGGCTTGCGTCTCTCGCCGCCTCCCCGGTGCCGTCGACGGCGAGCGTGACCAGGAGGTACTGGGGCGCCGACGGCGTCAGTGGGCGCAACTCGAAGGTCGGCGACGACGAGGCGTAATCGTCCTCCGGCGCGGCGACGGTGACCTCTCGCGCCCCAGACCGGCAGATCGGCTGGTCGGCGACATCGGACCACGGGGAGTCGCACACGTCCACCCGCATGACCAGCCCCCGGGGAGCGGCCGCGAGGGCACCGCTCTTGCGGAGCTCGAGGGCGAGCTCGGCGTGTGTGGCGTCTTCGAGCCGCGCGCGGATCTTCCAGTGGGCCGGCTCGCCCGGACTCAGGTCGAGGAACTGCGCCGGGTACGTATCGGAGGCGAGGATCAGCCGCCCCGGCGCCCCCGTGGGTGCGGCCTCGATGAGGTCGGCTAGGGCGGTGTCGGCGACGACGAGACTCCCCGCGCCGAGGAACGCCAGGGAGGCCACGGCCAGGACCGTCGCGCTACGGTGACGGCGCCGAGAGCGGTCGGGGTGGAACATACTTCTCCTGCTCGACTTCAGCGGGTCTGACGCCGCTCGGGATCCGACCGATCTTCGTCGGCTCCTGCCCGCTCCGGTGCGGGCCACAGCGCCCAGGTGACGACGAACGCGACGAGCACTGCGCCGCCCAGCATGACTCCAGGTGTCTTGGCGGCGATGATGACCTCACCGACGACCGGGAGACCGACCAGCACGCGCGCCGCTTCGGTGACGATGTACGGCTCCAGGTCTGCGGCCGAGTTCGCGTCGCCGCGGAGCGTCAGACTGCGCGCGCGCGGGTCGTCGGCGACCGGCGCGATGCCGACGATACGGTGCGTCACCTGCTCGTTCGCATCGGGACGACGAACGGTGACGATGTCTCCGACGGCCAACTCCGACGCGTCGACGACGCGGGTGACCGCGGCGGCGCCGGTCGGGAGGGAAGGGGCCATCGATCCCGTGACGAACACGATGATCCCCAGACTCCACAGCGCGCTCGCCGCGAACCAGGCGACGGCGACGATGCCGAGGCATCCGAACACCAGGGTCACGGCATCCCGCACGCGCTCGATCAACGGAACCGGTCGACCCTCCGATGACCGGGCCGAGCCGCGGCCGGACGATGACGCAGCGTGCGCGGCGAGCGGGCGGGATGCCGTGAGTGGCTCGATCACGAGGTGGCCACGAACTCCCAGGCCGGCGCAACCGTGCGACCCATGTACTCCGCGGGACCGACACCGCCGGCCACGGGGATCGGATCGGGGAGCGTCACCTCGAAGCAGTAGTACTGCACCGATCCGGACTCCTCGAGCAGATCCTGGGAGACCGATCCGCCCGTGCTCGCGAGCGCGCCGTCGGCGATCACCGTCGCGCCACCCGTGAAGGCGCTGGCGTCGCACGCGAAAGGCGTCGCACTGGTGGCGACGCGCACGTCGAGAGCGGCGAAGAGGAGGCCGTCCGGGTCTGTGGTCGTGATGCCCGCCGCCGGCGTCGCGGCCTGGAGCTCGACGGAACCGGCGATCGAGGTGGACGTCGTACGCAGGGCCATCGAGGAGTACACGCTCACGCCCGGGGAGAGCTCGGTGCCGAGAATCCCGTCCGCCGTGAACACCATCTCACCGCCGGGGTTGTCCGGCTCGTCCGTCCACGCCGCCTCGTCGAAGGCCGGCGCATCGGTGTTCTGCTGCACGGCGAAGGTGGATGTGCCCACGCCGGGGCCGCCCGTACCGTCACCCCCGAAGACCCATTCGGTGTCGGTCCACGCCGCGAGGGTCGCGGCGGCACCCAGCCCGAGCGCGGCGCCACCCGCCGCGATGGCGAAGATCCGACGCCGAACGGTCCGACGCTTGTGTTGCTCCATGGAAACCCCAATCGATCACGTTCCGCCGTGCCGGTGCCGGCGGGCGAGCGAAACCCCCCGCGACGGCGAGCCTGTCGCAAGCGCCGTACGGGGCCTAGAACCTGGGCGGTGAACCAGGGCGGAAACCGGTAGGCGAGGGGGAGGTCCTCCGCAATACGGACGAAATCCCGGTAGTGCGCCGCAATACCGAGTGCGCACTGCCGAGATCATTCGCGTGATCTGGGGGCTGAACCGTTTGCGCAGCCACTAACCTGAACCCCACACCGAGCCGAAACCATATGTGGGGATGGGGGCGACAGTGGAGTTCTGCGGGGGGCATGGCTTCATCGGTAGTACCGGTCGATTCACTGATCCGGAGGACATCGCGGATCACGTGGCGTCCGGGGGCGCCGTCGTACTGGTCGGACCGCTGGGAACGGGCAAGACGGAGACGATGCATCGCGTCGCCCATGCGCTGGCCGAACGTGACGTCGCGTCAGACCTGATCCGGGGGCTGGCTCGGGTTCCGACGGCGCTGGCGGGCTCGGGGGGCCTTCCCGTCGCCGGGGCGGTCCTCCTGGTGGACGACGCCCATGATCTCGACCCCGACAGCGCCTCGATGCTGATCGAGGCGGTGTGTCGGCAGCGCGTCCCGGTGTGCTTCGCCGTGGAGGCCCCCACGGTGGCCCGGGCGTCGTCCGATCCGGTGACCGGCGCACTCCTGGGTCTCGCGTCGAAGGGCTTCGCTCGGCGGATCGACCTCGAGCCGCTCGGCGACGCCGAGGCGAGGTCTTTCGTCGTGGAGTCCGGAGCGGGCGACCTCGACGACATGACGATCGAGACGATCGTCTGGCTGGCCAACGGGTCTCGCGCATTGTTGAAGGAGCTCGCGGAGGTGGCGCGCGAGGCGTCGGCGGACGGACGCGACCCTCTCGTCGCGGTCCGGGACGTTCCGGTGTGGGCTCGGCTGGCTGACACCGTTCACTCGCATCTCGCGGGCCTGGACGCCGACCACCTGGGGACGCTGGTCACCATCCACCGGTTCCCGGGATTGGCTTCCGCGCACGCGGTCCGCATCCGCCCCCAGCACGAGATCGACGCCCTGCGACGAGGCGGCTATCTGCATAGGGAGGAATCGCACACCGGGTCCCTGTGGGCCAACCCGTTGCTCGCTCAAGGGGCTGCCCGCATCCTCGGGGCGGCACAGGTGGACGCACTCGTCGGGTCGGCGGTCTCTCGGTTGCTCGAAGGCGGCGGTCGCTGGTGGAGCCCTCCGATCGCGACGGGTCTTGCGGATCTGCTCCTGCGCGGCGGCGCTCTGCCTGAGCCGGCGCCCGCCCATCTGTGCCAGCGGGCTCTGCGGGATGCCGCACGCCGGAACAACGACGACGGCCGGTGGGCAGCGGCGGAGGCGTACGCCGCCATGGGTATCGCCGGCGCTGCCGATGACGCGGGACTCCAGCTCGAGCTGGCGCACGCGCGCGTGTCCGCCGGAGAGCCCAGCGCCGGGCTGCGGTTGCCGGAGATCCTGTCGGATGAGGAGGATCGCGCACGCGCTCTGCTCCTCAGCGCCACGTGGGGGGTGCGCGGCTACACGTCCCGCGCACAGGAGCTGCGGTCGGCTCTCGAACGAGGAGCCTCCGGTCCGGAGGACCCCCAGGTGACCTTCGCTCTGATCGACGCACTCGGCCTGTCGCTCGAATGGCCGGAAGCCCGGGATGCGGCGCACGACGCGGCCAAGGTGACGACAGGGCAGTGGCGATTGTGGTGCTGGCTGATGGAGGCCTACGCGCGGGGCGAGCTCGCCGACGCCGAAGGAGCAAAACGCCTCCTCACGCGCGTGGACGAGGACGTCATCGACGGTGGCACTCCGGGCCTGACGACGACGGACCGGCTATGGATACTGATGGTGGAGCTCGCCACGCACCTCGTGCTGGGCGAGGACGCACCGCCGATTCATGAACGCATCGCACGAGAGAGGCGACGAGCCGCGCGCGAAGGCAACGATCGTGTCCTCGGCATCGCCGGTCTCGCGGTGGCACTGTCCGCCGCTGTCCGCGGCGAGAGCGATGCGGCCGTGAGGAGCCTCGATGCCGCACGGGCTCGCTTCGCCCCGTTGCGGCAGGACATGGCGGTCGCGGGAGTGAAGCTGTGGATCGCGCAATTCCTCGCGAGCAACGGTCGCACAGGGGAAGCGCGCGCCATCGCGGAGCGCGTGGAAACGGTGTGGTCGGAGGGACCGTTGTCGCTGCGTCACGCCTGCGCCGCCACGCGATCGATCATCGACGCCCTGGATCAGCGGAACGATGAGGCCGCACGGGCCCTGCGGGGGGCGCTCGCCGCCACGACCTCCCGACAGTCACCGATGCGACGCGCTCGCGATCTCTACCGTGGCGTCGCCCTCGACGTGCTCGGAGAAGAAGCGCTGCTGGAGATCCGGCGGCTGCTCCATGACGGACGATCGCCTCTCACTCACGCGCTGTCGCATCCGCCGCACCGGTCGCCGCGAGAAGGGACGGTCCGATCGGCGTTCCTCGGCACCCTGATCGCGCAAACGCCCTCCTCGTCCGACGCTTCCGCCGCCGCATCGCCGCGCCCCGGCTCGGCGGAGTCGTCCTCGCTGACGCGTCGAGAATGCGAGATCGCGACCCTCATCGCCGCGGGGATGTCGAACCGCCAGATCGCCGACCACCTCTTCATCTCCGTCCGGACAGTCGAGTCGCACATCTATCAGGCACGCGGGAAGGTCGGAGCCGGATCCCGGCGCGGCCTCGGTGAGTACTTCGCCGGGCACGCCATCGGAGCCTGACGGAGGACTCCGGCGCCCGCGGACACCGCCGCGCGGGCGCCGGTCTGCGCAGTCGAGGTGCCCGTACGTCCGGACGCACCACCACCCGACCGCCAGCGGAACATCTCCCCCTCAGTGTCCCCCTCGGACGGTCGCCCGCGGCCGGGTGGCATCCGGTGCGTACACGGCCACATCTTCACCGACCAGCGGGCGGTGCGGGAGGAACTGCTCGAAACGGGCAGTCGCTGGCCGCCGAACGCAGCCATGGTCGCGGGAATCCGCGGCTCAGGCGCCCGAGGTCGTGAGCTCCTCGAGCAGACGCCGCACGCGCGCCTCGATGTCGTCACGGATCTCGCGAACCGCCGCGAGGTCGAGCCCCGCAGGATCGGCGAGATCCCAGTCGAGATAGCGCTTACCGGGGTAGACCGGGCACGCGTCGCCGCAGCCCATGGTCACGACCGCATCCGCGGCGCGGACGACATCGTCGGTCAGCGGCTTCGGGAACTCCTCGTGGACGTCGATGCCCTTCTCCGCGAGCGCCTCGACGACGATCGCGAGGATGCCTTCACCCGGCTGCGATCCAGCGGAGCGCACGTGCACACGGTCTCCCGCGAGGTGTCGCGTGAGTGCCGCCGCCATCTGGGAGCGGCCGGAGTTCTGCACGCAGACGTACAACACCTCGGGAACGGGCTTGGGCAGGAACCCCCGGGACTGCGCCAGTGCGGTCAACCGGTCTCGGGAGAACTTCTCGGCCAGTGACGGCAGGTGGGTGGACACACTCGCTGTGCGCGCGAGCGCGGCGTACGACTCGAACACGACGCGTTCGACCGTCTCGGCTCCCACCATTCCGGTGAACTGGACGGCGAGGCGCTCCGCCGCACGGTGCAGGACCGAGTCGGGAGCGAGAAGGCCGTCCTGCCCCTTCCGCCCGGTCATGCGGCACCGCCCGCCGGGAGGAGTTCGCCGATCAGCACCTCGACACGTCGGCGGATCTCGTCGCGGATGGGGCGGACGGCCTCGATGCCCTGCCCGGCCGGGTCGTCCAGCTCCCAGTCCTCGTAACGCTTGCCGGGGAAGATGGGGCAGGCATCGCCGCACCCCATGGTGATGACCGCGTCGGACTCCTGCACGGCTTCGACGGTCAGCACCTTCGGGGTGTTGCCGGCGATGTCGATGCCTTCCTCGGCCATCGCCTGGACCGCGATCGGGTTGATCTCGTCCTTCGGCGCGGACCCGGCCGACAGCACCTCGATGCGGCCCTGCGCGAGTTCTTTGAGGTAGCCGGCCGCCATCTGCGAACGACCCGCGTTGTGCACGCAGACGAAAAGGACGGTGGGGGTGTCGGACATGGCATTCTCACTTCCTGTGACTTGAAGCATAGAGAGTCGTCTATGCATGGCAGCCCAACGCCAGGTGAACGGACGGTGACTCGCCGAGCCCCGGCGGCAGGGCGCCGGCCGCCTATTACGATTTTCATAGATGGCGATCTATCCTCCGGTACGATGGCGCCATGCGCTCATCCGGAGGCCCCGCCGCCGCTGGTGCGGGCGCGCCGCTGGAGCGGTCGGCGGCGGAAGACCTGGCTCGCACATTGCGAGCCGTGGCCGATCCCACGCGCTTGCAGATCCTGAGCGTCGTCCTGGACTCGGAGGGCGAGCGCGCGACCGTCGGACAGCTGACCGAAGCCCTGGGTCTCAGGCAGCCCACCGTCACGCACCACGTCCGCATCCTCGTCGACGATGGATTGCTGCAGCGAGAACCGGAGGGCAAGTTCGTGTGGCTCTCCGTCACCCCGTCCCGGCGGAGTGCCATCGAGGATCTGCTGCGGTGACCGGCGACTCCGGCCACCGGGTCGGGCGCCCTCTCGACGACCGAGCCGCGCGCGAGCGCGCCGCGCAGGCCGCCGTGCTCGGCGATCTGCTGGCCCTGCGGGTCCTCAGCGCACTCGCGGCGGGCGCTCCTGTCGACGACCTCGCAACCTTGCTGCACGCGCCCACCGATGAGGTCGCGGACGCTGTGGCTCGCTTGACAGCCGCGGAGATCATCCACGCCGACGGCGCAGACGACGTCGTCCTTCCCGCGACGTCGTGGGTGAGGTTCGGCCGCCTCCTCGTCGGCGACGCGCCCGCTCTCCCCCTCCCCGATGACCAGCCCGCCGTCGCCGCGTTACCCGCGTCGATCGCCTCCGTCGCGAAAGACCTGTCCTATCGGTTCTCCTCCACCTTCAGCGAGGAGACGGTGTCGCAGTACGTGGTCGACAGCTTCCTGTTGCTCAGCCAGAGGGCCCGGGTCAAGTCGCACCTGCCCTCCCTGACGGCTCGGTACGCCGCCGACCGCCTCGACGCGCTCGCGTCGGCGAGGGGCCTGATGCTGCGAGGCACGCCCGAGGTGCTGTTCGTGTGCGTGCAGAACTCCGGCCGATCGCAGATCGCCGCGGCGTATCTGCGTCACCTCGCCGGCGATCGCGTCCATGTCCGCACCGCGGGTTCGCAGCCCGCGGCGGAGATCAACGAGCGTGTCGTCTCGGCCCTGGCCGACGTGGGTGTGCCGATGCCTGACGAGTACCCCAAGCCCTTGACCGACGAGGTCGTGCAGGCAGCGGACTACGTGGTGACGATGGGCTGCGGGGACGCGTGCCCGGTCTATCCCGGCCGCCGCTACATGGACTGGGACCTCGAGGACCCCCTGGCTCTGGACGACCGAGGACTCCGCCGCGTCAGGGATCGAATCCGTCGGCACGTCGAATCGCTTCTGACGGAGATGGACCTGGTTCCTCAGGGGCCCAGTCGGTAGCCGACACCGCGCTGCGTCTTGATGACCGCATCGCGCGCCACTCCCGCCAGGGCCGAGAACCGCGATCGCAAGCCGGCGACCATGACGCGGACGGACGCACGATGCCCGGCTCCGCGCCCGCGACCCCCCGCGAGTCGGTCGAGCGTGACCACTCCCGGATATGACGTCGCGAGGGCGAGCAGGATGTCGAACTCCCGCGGCGTCGTCGGGATGGGCGTCCCGAACAGCTCGACGCGGTGCCGATACCGATCCACGACCAGCCCCCCGACGGTCACCGGGCCGGGCAGGTCGGTGGTCGGTACCGGAAGGTCGCGCAACGCGGTGACCAGGCGCTCAGGGGTGACGGGCAGATCCACGATCCCGCCGACCCCCGCAGCCACCGCGGTGCCGAGCGCGCCGAGCCCGCCCGCCGGGTGGACCCCGAAGAGGACGGTCGACCGCGACGTGGCGAGCGCGAGCTCGAGGACGGACGCCATGTCCTGGCAGTCGACATCCGAGCACACCAGGAGGATCGTGTCCGGATCGCGGACGACCTCCGTCAGTGCGCTCACGACGTCGGCGCGGAGCACGAGCGACGCGCCGAAGTGCCGGAACTCCGCGGTGCTGCCTCTCACGACGTGGGGGTCTGACGACAGGACGACGATCCGCGCCGCCCCGCGCACCGGCCCGGCGAGCGTGGTCACCCGAACCTGCCGCTGATGTAGTCCTCAGTGCGCTGATCTTTTGGATGTTCGAAGATCTCCGCCGTGGGGGCGTACTCGACGAGCACTCCGGTGCGGTCTCCGCTGGTCTCGTCCGCGAGGGCGGTGAAGAACGCAGTCCGATCCGCCACCCGCGCGGCCTGCTGCATGTTGTGCGTGACGATGATGATCGTGTAGTCCCGCCGGAGGTCGTGCATGAGGTCTTCGATGCGCATGGTCGCGATCGGGTCCAGTGCCGAGCAGGGCTCGTCCATGAGGATCACGTCGGGCTGGGTGGCGATCGTGCGGGCGATGCACAGACGCTGTTGCTGTCCGCCCGACAATCCGAAGGCCGACTGCTTGAGCTTGTCCTTCACCTCGTCCCACAGGGCCGCTTTGGTCAGCGCCTCTTCGACGAGGTCGTCCATGCTCGACACCTTCATCGCCGTCACGCGGGGCCCGTACGCGATGTTGTCGTAGATCGACTTCGGGAACGGGTTGGGTTTCTGGAACACCATGCCGATCCGACGGCGCACCTCGATCGGGTCCACGTTCTTGGCGTAGATGTCGTCGTCCTGGAACAGGATCCGACCCTCCACGCGCGCACCGTCGACGAGGTCGTTCATTCTGTTCAAGGAGCGCAAGAGAGTCGACTTCCCGCACCCGGAGGGGCCGATCAGCGCGGTGATCTCGTTCTTGCCGAAGCTCAGGTTCACGTCGGTCACCGCACGGAAGTCGCCGTAGAACACGTCGACGGCTTCGCAACGGATCAGACCGCTCGGCGATGCGCTGACGCTCGTGTTCGCGGCAGGAGAGCGGAAGGAGGGGTGAGGAGACGCCTCGGGGGACGGAACGATCGAGTCGCTCATGGTTACCACCGTTTCTGGTACTTGTTGCGGATGAAGATGGCCAGCGCGTTCATGAGGAGGAGAACTCCCAGCAGGAGGACGCTCGTGGCGGCGGCGAGTTCGTGGAAGCCCGCCTGCGGACGGCCGGTCCAGTTGAAGATCTGAATGGGAAGCGTGGTGTACCCGCTCATCAGACCGTTGGGATCGAAGGTGATGTAGACGAGTGCGCCCAGGACCAGCAGCGGCGCCGCCTCTCCCAGCGCGCGTGAGAGGGCGAGGATCGAGCCGGTGGCGATGCTGGGCACGGATGCCGGGAGCACCTGCCTCCACACGGTCTGCCACTTCGTGGCGCCCAGGGCGAGGGAGCCGTCTCGGATCTCACTCGGAACCGCGCGCAGACCCTCTCTCGTGGAGATGATGATGACGGGCAGGATGAGCAGCGACAGCGCGACCGCGCCACCGATGACGATGTTCTTGTTCTGAACCTGCAGCATGCTGAGGAACCCGAGGGCCAGGAGTCCGTAGATGATCGCCGGGACAGCCGCGAGGTTCTGCACGTTCAGTTCGAGGAGCCGGTTGAACCAGCGCTTCTTGTCGGCGAACTCCTCGAGGTGGATGGCGGCGGCGATACCGAGCGGAAGCGTCAGCACCGCCGTGGTGGCGATGACCCAGGCGGAACCGAGGATGGCGGGGCGGGCGCCCGCGGTCTCCGGCGACGCGGAGGGGTACTCCGTCAGCAACGGGGTCGTCAGCCTCGCCCACCCCTCGACGAGGATGGTGACCAGGAGCGTGACGAGGACGCCGAAGGCGACCAGCAGCGACAGCCAGAGCAGGATGAGGAAGATCATCGGCCCGGGCCTGCGGTCACCGGGGGTTCCCGAACCCAACGGGGTGGAGGCCCGGACGGTCTCGGATGTGGTGCGGTGCGTGAGGGAGATCATCAGTAGGCCTCTCGGAAGCGGCGGACGAACCGGATGCTGATGAAGTTCATCGCCAGCGTGATGAGGAACAGCAAGAGCCCCACTGCGAAAAGGGTGTTGTACTCGAGGCTCCCCACGCGGGAATCGCCGAGCGCGGCGTTGGCGATGAACCCGGTCATCGTCTGCCCCTGCTCGATCGGGTTCGTCACGATCCTGGCCTGGCTGCCGGCCGCGATCGCGACGATCATCGTCTCCCCCACCGCTCGGGAGACCCCGAGCACGACGGCCGCGACGATTCCTGACAGAGCAGCCGGGAACACCACCCGGAGCGTGGTCTGCATCCGGTTCGCGCCGAGAGCGGCGCTGCCCTGACGCAGCGCACCGGGCACCGCGGACATCGCGTCCTCCGAGATCGAAGCGATCGTCGGAATGATCATGACGCCCATGACGAGCCCCGCCGCAAGCACGCTGAAAGCGCCCGTGGGGAGTTGCAGCCAGTCGCGGAGCACCGTGGCCTGAACGAACTGCAGAGCGAAGAATCCGTAGACGACGGTGGGCACGCCCGCGAGGATCTCCAGCATCGGCTTGAGGATCTTCCGCGTGCGCGGCCGGGCGTACTCGGCCAGCATGATGGCGGCGCCGAGCCCGAAGGGCACCGCGACCAGCAATGCGATCGCTGTCGTCCACAGGGTCGCCGAGACGAGCGGCACGACGCCGAACGAGGCATCCGCGAAGCGCGGAGCCCAGCGGGTGCCGAACAGGAAGTCTCCGACCGAAACTTCGGCGAAGAACGCCGCGGACGGGATCACGAGGGCGAAGAGGATGCCGATCGTGGTCGCGATCGTGAGCACGGCGGCCAGCCGGAGAGCGAGCTTGATGACGGCTTCGCCGGGACGGCGGCGCCCGGCGAAGGGGGAGCGCGGCCGGGGGCCCGAGGAGGTCGTCCTCGAGTCCCCGGCCGTGGAGGTGACAACGGTCATGGAGAGTCTCCGCAAGGTCTCGCTCAGCCGAGCGAGGCGAGCTCTTCCTGCGCCGTGACGATCTGCTCCTCCGTCAGCGGGACGAACAGGGCGAGGTCGGCGATCTCGGCCGAGCTGGCGACGTAGAAGTCGACGAACTCCTTCACCTGCGGCTTGTCGGTGTACGCCGCGTTCTTGACGTAGATGAACAGCGGGCGCCCGAGAGGCGTGTACGTGCCGTCCTGCACCGTCTCGGTGCTCGGGTAGACGCCGTCGATGGAGGCGGCGATGATCGTCCCCTCGTTCTCCTCGACGTAGCTGAGGCCGAGGAAGCCGATCGCGCCGCGGTCGCCCGCCACACCCTGGATGGTGATGTTGTCATCCTCCGACGGGCTGTAGTCGGTACGGATCGCGCCGGTTTCTCCGTTGACCTCCTCGGTGAAGTAGTCGAACGTCCCCGAGTCGGTGCCGGCTCCGAACAGCACCAGCGGGACGTCCGGGAAGCTGGGGTCGACGTCGGACCAGCTGTTCACGACACCCTCGGACTCGGGAGCCCAGATCTTGGCCACCTGCTCCAGCGTGAGGTCGGTCGCCCAGTCGTTCTCGGGGTTCAGGATGACCGAGAGGCCGTCGTTCGCCGCCACGATCTCGGTGTACTCCACACCGTTCGCCTCGCACTCGGCGGCTTCCTCGTCCTTGATGGGGCGCGAGGCGTTCGAGATGTCGGTCTCGTCCGCGCAGAAGGCCTTGAAGCCGCCGCCCGTGCCCGAGGTGGCGACCGAGACGTTGACCGACGGGTCCTCTTCGCGGAAGAGATCCGCGGCCGCTTCGGTCAGAGGCGCGACCGTGGACGATCCATCGGTCGTGACCGAGCCACCCGCCCCTCCCGCGGCGGACTCTCCCTGAGCGGGGCTGGAGGCAGCCTGACCGCCGCATGCGCTCAGAGCCAGAGCGGCGGCGGCGAGCGTCGCCACGGCGGCGAACTTTGCTGTGTTCTTCTTCACGAGTGCGCTTCCCTTCGTGCCCGGTGCGGGCGCCAGGACGAGTCGACGCACGACCCATCCAGATAGATGAGCTTCTATCCGTTTGGTATAGAAGCTGATCTATCTGAACGCGCGGTGAACGAGAGCAACCATTTCCACACCCCAACCCGATCGCCCCTGCACGGATACCGAAGGGCGCCTAATGCATCGACGAGCGTCAATGTATTGATAGGGTCCATATCGATACTTGTCTATCGATAGAGGAGCGACGTGACCGCGACACCCACCCCTGCCCGCCTGGAAGCCCTCGACCGGCTTCTGCCGCTCTGGATCCTGCTCGCGATGGGCGCCGGTCTGACCCTTGCGGTCTTCGCCCCGGGTTTCGGGGAATTCCTTCACGCGGCATCGATCGGAACGATCAGCATCCCGATCGCGGTCGGACTCCTCGTGATGATGTACCCGGTTCTGGCCAAGGTGCGGTACTCGGATGCCGCGATCGTCGCGAGGGACAAGCGCCTGCTGGCATCCTCCCTCGTCCTGAACTGGCTCGTCGGCCCCGCCCTGATGTTCGCGCTCGCCTGGGTCCTTCTGCCCGACCTCCCCGAGTACCGCACCGGGCTCATCATCGTCGGCCTCGCGCGCTGCATCGCCATGGTTCTCATCTGGAACGACCTCGCGTGCGGCGATCGCGAGGCGGCCGCCTTCCTCGTCGCGATCAACTCCGTCTTCCAGGTGATCGCGTTCGCCGCGCTCGGATGGTTCTACCTGCAGATCCTCCCCGCTTGGCTGGGACTGCCGACCACCAGCGCCGAGTTCTCCCTGTGGGCGATCACCCTGAGCGTGCTGGTGTTCCTCGGGATTCCTCTCGTCGCCGGCTACCTCTCGCGGCTGATCGGCGAGCGTCGCCGCGGCCGCGCCTGGTACGAGACGACCTTCCTCCCCCGCGTCGGCCCGCTCGCCCTCGGCGGCCTGCTGTTCACGATCGTCATGCTCTTCGCGCTCCAGGGCGAGCAGGTCATCGAGCGCCCGCTCGACGTCGCCCGCATCGCGCTGCCCCTGCTGGCCTACTTCCTCGCGATGTTCCTCATCGGCTTCGGCACCGGAAAGATCATCGGACTGACCTACGAGCGGACCACGACGCTCGCCTTCACTGCGGCCGGCAACAACTTCGAGCTCGCCATCGCGGTGGCCATCGGCACGTTCGGAGCCACCAGCGGACAAGCCCTCGCGGGCATCGTCGGCCCCCTCATCGAGGTGCCCGTGCTCATCGGGCTCGTCTACGTCGCGCTGTGGCTGCGACGTCGGCTCTTTCCCGTCACAGCCCCGGAGCCGGACGTCCGACGCGAGCGCGAAGTGGCGCGCTGACGAATGCGCGCGAGCTCGGCGGACGCCGAGCGCGCGCCCAGCGCCACCTGTGAATCACGAAAAGATAACGGCATCCCCTTCCGCTCCGTTACCTCACCGTTATAGAGTCATCGCACGGTAGCTGTTTTGCTGTGGCAGCTGCCGACATGTGATTGCAGGACACTCTGGTGCAGGGATAAGGGCCGGTCGACACTCCTCGACCGGCCCTTCGTCTTTTGCGGCCAGGACCCCGAATGCCCGCCGATGACGGCAGGATGGGCTCGTGAAAGACGCCGAGCTGACCGATCCCGACGGGCGCCTCGTGCTCGTGCGCCACGGCGAGACCGAATGGAGCCGAACCGGTCGCCACACGGGCCTGACCGACATCCCCCTGACCGAGACGGGCGCCTACAAGGCCGAGCTCGCCGGCACCCTCCTGGCGACCCGGCGGTGGGACCTCGTCCTCACGAGCCCGCTGCGGAGGGCGGTCGAGACCGCCGATCGCGCGGGCTACCCCGACGCCCGACCCGATGCGCGCCTGGTGGAGTGGGACTACGGCGCGTACGAGGGCCTCACGACGCCCGAGATCGTCGAACGACTCGGGCGGCCATGGACGATCTGGCAGGCGGGAGCCCCCGCGGGCGCCACCCCGGGCGAGAGCGTCGAACAGGTCACCGCGCGCGCCCAGTCCCTGCTCGACGAGCTGAGCCCCCGCGTGCGAGCCGGGGAGCAGGTGCTGGTCTTCTCGCACGCGCACTTCCTGCGTGCCCTCGCGGGCGTCTGGCTCGGCCTGACCGCCGCGGGCGGCCGCTACTTCGTGCTGGGGACGTCGGCGGTCAGCGAGCTCGGATTCGAGCATGGATCCGAGGTCATCACGCAGTGGAACCACGTCCGCGGTCGCTGAGACACCGGCTGCCAGGCGCCCCGTTCGTCACGAAAAGATCACGGAACCCCTTCCGTTCCGTTACCTCACCGTTATAGAGTCATCGCGCGGTAACCGTTTTGCTGTGGCGGCTACCGACATGTGATTGCAGGACACTCTGGTGCAGAGGGCCGGTCGGATGCCGCTTCGACCGGCCCTTGCCCCGTTAACGGAGCGAGGCGCCGATGCTCTCGCACCGGCGCCCCCGCCTCAGCTGCGCCGCGATCGACGCCGGATCACGATCCCGACGGCGACGAGCAGCAGGGCTCCCAGCGCCCAGGGAGCGAGCGTTCCGGCATTCGCCCCGGTCACCGCGAGCGCTCCCCCGCCGGTGTCATCGGACCCCGCGTCGCCGGCGGCCGGGGAACCCGCGCCGCTCGAGCCCGAGCCCGATCCGCTGCCCTGTCCCCCACCAATGTCACCGGGCTCCTCCTGCCCGTCGCCCGGCTGTTCCTCGCCCGGCTCCTCGGGCTCGACCGGCGCGGCGCGCACCGTGAACAGCGCCACCCGCGAGTAGTCCACGGCGCCGTACGGGTCGCTCGAGCGGACATACCAGCCGTACTCGCCCTCCTCGGTCAGCGGCCAGGATGCCGACAGGATCGTGCCGCTGGCGACATCCGCGAACGCGGCGATCTCGGTGCCACCGAGCACCTCGGCCGAGAACGCGTCGGTGCCGAGCGTACGCTCGATCGGTTGGATGCCGAGCTGGTCGTAGGTCAGCTCGAACTCCTGCTGCGAGTAGGGGTCGTCCGCGGGGCCGAGCAGGCTCGGCTCGTCGGAGTTGTACCGGTCGAGGGACGGCGAGTAGGTCCGCACCATCATGCGCTCGCCCTCGTTGTCGAAGTGCAGCAGGCGCAGGTAGCCGAGGCCGCCCTCGGGGAGACCCTGGTAGTCGAACAGCATCGAGTACACGGTCCGGTCGTCGACGCCGTCACCGTCGTCGTCGAACGCATCCGTGCGCAGGAACGCGTCGTGGTAGTGGCCCGACATGACCATGCGCACGTTCGGGTTCGGAGCGACGACCTCGTCCAGCACGCGCTGCGGGATGGCACCCAGTCCACCGGTGGTGAGGATGAACTCGTGCTGGGCGACGATCGCCACGCGATCGGGGTAGCGCTTCAGGACGTCGTTCATCCACGCGATCGACGCGTCATCGGGCAGCCACCCGGTGTACAGCATGAGGAAGTCGATGCCACCGGCCGAGACGAGGTCGTAGTGACCGCGGTTGTTCTCGTAGCTTCCGCCGTACCAGGGGTTCTGCGCGAAGCGGTCCTCGCCGAAGTAGGTGCCGTAGTTGGTGTAGTCGCCCACGTCGTGACCCACGTCGTGGTTCCCCGCCAGCACGCCGTAGGGAAGCCCCGCCTCGTCCAGACGGTCGTACTGCACGTCGGCCCGCTCCCACTGCGGGATCACGTCGTAGTCGTCCACGATGTCGCCCGTGTGGATGACGTACTGCAGGTTCAGCTCGTCACGCCGGTCGAGGAAGTACGAGTGGATCGCCTCCTGGTGCTTGTAGGGCTCCCCGGCCATCTCGTTCTCGTTGTAGTACTGCGTGTCCGACTCCCACCCGAACGTGAAGTCGTACTCCGAGCGCGGAACGTCGTCGACGTTGTGCGGTGCGACCGCCGTATCACGCGAGCTGCGATCGGGAGCCGCGAAGCCCTCCGAGTGCTGCACGAGCATGCGCACGGCACCGTCGACCGCGTACTCGTCGACGCCGACGACACCGTCGAGGTCGAACGCCTCGTCGTCCGCGGCCGCGACGTGCCGGTCCACTTCGTCCCAGCCCGAACCGTCGGGACGCTGCACCGACAGGATCACCGAGGCACCCGCGTTCGCGCGCCCGGACCACGTCGAGCGCACATCGGCGCCGGCGTCGGCGGCATCCACCGCCACCTCGAACAGCTGATACGGGAACGCCTCCGAGCTGGTGACGTCGTCGGACAGTCCGTCCACGGCGGCGAGCGTCTCGACCTGCGCACGCGAGAGCGTCTGCGGCTGCGTGCGGTCGAGGGATGCCGCATCGGAGACCGTGCCCGACTGCACGGTCACGTCGCCGTCCGCGAGGTCGAGGCGGCGCCCCTCGAGGAAGGCGACGTCGAGGGTGTCGCCCTGGGGGTCCTCGACCTTGGCCTGCAGCGTCACGTCACCCGCCGTGACCTCCGCACCCTCGGCGGGGGCCAGGAGCCCGGCGGCCGGCTGCTCCGCGTAGGTCTCGAACGTGGCCGTCCAGGTCGTGGCGTTGCCGACGGTGTCGGTCGCGGCGATCTCGAGCGAGTGATCGCCCGGGGCGAGCGCGACCGACGAGGTCTGATACGGCAGCGCGATCTCGGCACCGTCGAGCCGGGCGACGACCTCCGCCACACCGGACCCGTCGTCGACGACCTCGGCGTCGATGTCGATCGTGCCGCGGTAGGCGGTGCCGTCCTGGATGCGCGAGGTCACCGTCGGCGCGGTGTTGTCCACCCGGACCGTGCGCGTGACGACCTCTTCACCGTCGGTCGCGGCGATCTCGGCCGGACCGTCGGTCCGCGCCGTGGTGTCCCACGCGTGCGCGACGGCCGAGTACGCGTCCTCGGGAACGGTGAACCGCGCGTCGTAGAAGTCGAGCTTCCCGGCACTGTCGCCCATGCGGAGAACGGCCGTGGGGTCGTCGTACCCCGCGGGGGTGAGGGTGCGGCCGTCGGGGAGGATCAGGCGCATGCCGCGGATCTCGAAGTCGTCGTTGTTCTCGTCCGGGTCGATCTCGGGCGCCTTCTTCGTGCCCGCCCACACGCTGGCCGTGACGTCTCCGCCGCGCTCGAGGTACTCCAGCGGGATCGGCGTCGCGATGGTCTCCCAGCCCACGGTGCCCTTGTCGAAGATGGCGAGGACGTCGTCGCCGATGCGCACGCCGTTCTTGAAGTAGTAGTTGACGTTGGTGGTCTCGAAGACGAACACCGGCCGCGCCTCGAGGCTCGGCGTCGTCTCGACGGTCTTCCCGTCGACCGACAGAGACAGCGGGCTCGGGTAGGCGTCTCCGGATGCCACGAGTTCGGTCTCGCCGCGGACGAACTGGCCGTCCGTCACGTTGAGGCGTACCGGGTCGTCGGACGTGCCGGCGACGTTGACGCGTCGCTCCGGGGTCGTGGTCGTGTTGACGCCGTCGGTCGCGGTGACGGTGTACGCGTACCAGCGCTTGCCCGTGAGGTCGACCGCCTTCACCGTGTGCCGGAAGGCGCCGTCGCCGGCGTCGCTCAGGTTGACGCGCAGAGTCTCGGCATCCACATCGTTGCGAAGCTCGAGAGTGGCGGTGCGCACCTGCACGTCGTCGGCGAGCGCGAGGTCGATGACGAAGTCCTGCCCGGGAACGATCTCCGCCGGGGTGCGGTCGGTGACCGTCGGGGCCGCGGTGTCCACGGGGGTCCGGACGGGCTCCTCGGCGACCTGGTCGCTCTGCGTCGCACCGGGGGTCGCGGGAGCAAGGTCGACGATCCGCTGGCGACCGGCATCCTCGGTCGCGGTGTACCGGATGCCGCGATCGGCCTGCGTGTCGTCGCGGCCGTCGAGGTTGTAGAAGGCGGTGCTCACGGCGTACCCGGTGTTGGTGGACACCTGCAGTCCGCGCGGGCTGCCGTTGGCCATACCGGCGGAGGAGATCTCCACGAGCGACACACCGGCGACGAGATCGGTGCCGAACTGGCGGTTGAAGTCGGCGGCGGTCAGGGCGTCGTTCGCGCCGTTCTTGATCCAGAACACCAGGGCGCTGCGCGCGGGGATGACCACGTCGGACGGGACGGCCGGCCAGCGGCTGACCGTGCCCTCGACGGGGTAGAGGTAGTCGATGGCGTAGTCGGAGAAGTCGATCGGCGCATCGGTGGCGTTGAAGACCTCGATGAACTCGTAGCCGTCCGAGCCGCCGACGTTGGTCGAGTCGGGCAGCACCTCGGTGATCTGCAGCGGCGCGCCCGCGAGGAGCGGCTCACCCGGGGCGGTCGCCGTCGGGGACGGTGCCGGAGTGGTCGGGACCGGGGTGGACGTCGGCGTGGGGGTGGCGGTCGGCGTCGGGGTGGACGTCGGCGTGGGGGTGACGGTCGGCGTCGACGTGGGGGTGGAC
>NZ_JAKRNI010000033.1 GCF_022346945.1 Microbacterium sp. ACRRU
GGGGGATGCCGGGGGCTCAGGCCGCGGACACGCCGAACAGCAGCCCCAGAACGTACGTCACCGCGGCGGCGCCGAAGCCGATCGCGAGCTGGCGCAGACCCCGCTTGAGCGGCGAGGCCCCGGAAAGCAGGCCGACCATCGCGCCGGTGGACAGCAGGGCGACGCCGACGAGCGCGAGGGCGATGACGACGGCGACGATGCCCGACAGCCCGAAGATCCAGGGCAGCACCGGGATGACCGCGCCCGAGGCGAAGAAGAGGAAGCTCGACACCGCCGCACCCCACGCGCTGCCCACGACCTCGTGCGAGGACTCTCCGGGCGCCGCCCCGGCCGGTGCCGTGGCGTGGCCGTTCTGCGCCGCCGAGACGACCTCGCGGGCCTTCGCGAACGCCTCGTCGGCGTCCATGCCGCGCGTGCGATAGACCAGCGCGAGTTCGTTGGCATCCAGATCCAGATGCGGGAGGGCGTCGTCGGCGTAGTCGCTCTCCTCGGTGGCCTGGAGGAGCTCGCGCTGCGAGCGCACCGACACGAACTCGCCGGCGCCCATCGACAACGCTCCCGCGAGCAGGCCCGCGATGCCGCTGAACAGCACGAAGCTCGGGGCGACGCCGGTCGCACCGACGCCCATCACCAGCGCGAGGTTCGACACCAGCCCGTCGTTCGCGCCGAAGACCGCCGCACGGAACGTGCCCGACAACCGCCGACGCCCCCGTGCGGCCAGACCCCGGACTACCTCGTGGTGCACCTGCTCGTCGGCCGCCATCTGCGCGGTGGCGTAGGGCTCATCGGCGTAGGGCGAGCGAGCCTCGGCGTTCTGCGCGAGGGCGAGGACGAAGATCGAGCCGAAGCGGCGCGCCATCCACGCCAGCATCGTGGTGCCGATACCGGGCCGAGGCAAGCGCTGCGGCGCATCGCCGAGCAGGTCGAGCCAGTGCTGCTCGTGGCGCCCCTCGGCCTCGGCGAGCGCGAGCAGGATCGCCCGCTCCTCTCCGGTGCGGCGGCTGGCGAGGTCGCGGTAGACGCGCGCCTCCGCACGTTCGTCGACGAGGTAACGCGCCCAGCGGCGGCGGTCGCGGGCGGTGGGTGTGGCAGCGGTCGTCACGGGTCTCCTTCGGGTCGCCCCCACGTTAGGCGGCGACATCCGCTCCCCCGGGCGCGTCGGTCGATACTGACAGCATTTCGGGGCTCCGAAGCCCGTCATCACGCGGATGCCGCGACGGCGGTGCCAGCATTTCGGAGCCTCGAAAGCGGTCCCCGGCTCAGGACCGCACGCGCTTGCGCAGCACCTCGATGCGCGCCTGCAGCTGCGCGACGGTGGCGTGCGAGACCGCGGGCCCGCCGCAGATGCGGCGCAGCTCCGCGTGCACGAGACCGTGCGCTTCGCCGCTCTGTCGCGCGTACAGTCCGACGAGGCTGTTGAGCAGCTGTCGTTGCTCCTTCAGGGTGCGGTGCAGGGGCGCGGGCAAGCCGCCCTCGTCGACGCTGGGGGGCTCCTGGCCGCTGGCCTTCTCCTTCGCCTCGCGCGAGGAGCGGTGGCGGGACTGGCGCGACGCCCGCGTCATGAGGACTTCGTGCACCTGCTCGGGTTCGAGCAGGCCGGGGATGCCGAGGAACTCCTCCTCCTCGACTGTTCCGGGCACCGCGAGCTGACCGAACTCCTGCCCGTCGAACAGCACGCGGTCGAAGTGCGCGAGCGATCCGAGAGCCTGGTACTCGAACTCCTGCTCGAGCGCGTCGGATGCCTTGTCCTCGCGCTCGGCGGCATCCATCATGTCTTCCTCGGCGTTCCACTGGTCTTCCGCGTCGCTGTCGCGGTCGAGCGCGTGGTCGCGCTGAGCCTCCATCTCGCCGGCGAGGGCGAGGAGCGGCGGGACGTTCGGGAGGAACACGCTCGCGGTCTCACCGCGGCGGCGGGCACGGACGAAGCGTCCGATCGCCTGGGCGAAGAACAGCGGCGTCGAGGCGCTCGTGGCATACACGCCGACGGCGAGCCGGGGCACGTCGACGCCCTCCGACACCATGCGGACGGCGACCATCCACCGGCTCGTGCCTTTCGAGAACGTCTCGATGCGGCCCGAGGCCTCGGCCTCGTCGGAGAGGACGACCGTGACCTTCTCGCCGCTGATGTCCTCGAGGATCGTGGCGTAGGCGCGCGCGGCGGTCTGATCGGTCGCGATGACGAGACCCCCGGCATCCGGGACCGTCTCGCGCACCTCGGTCAGGCGTCGGTCGGCGGAGCGGAGGACCGCGGGGATCCAGTCGCCGTTCGGGTCGAGCGCGGTGCGCCAGGCCTGCGACGTGATGTCTTTGGTGTTGTCCTGCCCGAGCTGGGCCTCCATCTCTTCGCCCGCCTTGGTGCGCCAGCGCATCTGGCCGGCGTAGACGAGGAAGAACACGGGCCGGACGACGCCGTCGTCGAGCGCGCGGCGATAGCCGTACGCGTAGTCGGTGCGCGAGAGTCGGATGCCTTTGTCGTTCGGGTGGTACTCCACGAACGGGATGGGGGCGGTGTCGCTGCGGAACGGCGTGCCCGACAGCAGCAGACGACGGGTGGCGCGCCCGTACGCCTCGCGCAGCGCGTCGCCCCAGCTGAGGGCGTCGCCGCCGTGGTGAACTTCGTCGAGGATCACCAGGGTCCTGGCATCCATCGTCAGGCGCTGGTGCACCTCGGCTTTGACGGCCACCTGCGCGTAGGTGACCGCGACACCGTGGTACTGCCGCGAGGGGGTGGCGTGCCGGTTGGAGAAGTACGGATCGAGGCGGATGCCGACCCGCGCCCCCGCCTCGGCCCACTGGGTCTTGAGGTGCTCGGTGGGGGCCACCACGACGATGCGGTCCACGACACGGCGGCGCATGAGCTCCGACGCCAGGCGGAGCGCGAAGGTCGTCTTTCCGGCGCCGGGCGTGGCGGCGGCGAGGAAGTCGCGCGGGCCCTTGCCGACGCCGTCGGGGCCGTCGGATCCGAAGTACTGGTCGAGCGCCTCGGCCTGCCACGCACGCAGGCGCTGCGCGGTTCCCCACGGCGCGCGCTGCGGGAACGAGGGCGAGAGGTGCTCGGCGGCGAAGCTTCCGAAGTGGTGATCCTCGGCGCCGTCGGCGCTGTGCGGACCCGGGGCGGGGGCGGCGGCGAGAGGGGCGGTGGTGTGCGGGAGGGCCGGGGTACGGGCTTCTTCTTCCAGCATCGAACCTCCATCCCTCGCGAGCGCGAACATCCACGATAGGCGGTTCCGCCGTCGCGCGGCTTCGCCCCGTGGATCGTTCCGTCGTCCCACCGGCCATAAACGCGATTCACGCGCGAAAACGCGAGGGGACCGTGTTTGTGCGCGCGGATCGCGTTTATGCGTGAGGACAGGACGCGGACCTTGCCCCGTCGGGGGGCGGCGTTAGCCTGGGGGCGGAGGTTTCGATGACACTCGATCCACACTCGCCCGACACCCCGTCCGAATCCGACAACCCCGGCCCCCACCCCTGGCGCCGATTCGTCGCCCTCGGCGACTCGTTCACCGAGGGCATCGGAGACCCGCTGCCCGACGGCGGCCACCGCGGGTGGGCCGACCGCGTGGCCGAGGTGCTCGCCTCGCAGGTCGACGACTTCGCGTACGCCAACCTCGCGGTCCGCGGCAAGCTCATCGGTCAGATCGTCGCCGATCAGCTCGAGCCCGCCCTCGCCCTCAAGCCCGACCTGATCACGTTCTCGGCCGGCGGCAACGACGTCATCCGACCGGGCACCGACCCCGATGCGGTGTCGCAGCAGTTCGAGGACGCCGTGGTGCGCCTTCGCAGCGGCGGCGCCACGGTCGTGGTGTTCACGGGCATCGACACCGAGTTCACGCCCGTGTTCCGCGGCATCCGGGGCAAGGTCGCCATCTACAACGAGAACATCCGCTCGATCGCCGACCGGTACGACTGCATTGTCGCGAACCAGTGGGGCCTGAAAGAGGTGCAGGACATGCGCTTCTTCGACGACGACCGCCTGCACTACAACTCCCTCGGTCATCACGAGGTCGCGCGCATGGTGCTCCGCGCGCTCAACGTGCCCAACGACCTGCAGCCCATGCAGCCCGAGGCGCTGCCCGCGACCACGTGGCGCGCCGCACGAGAGAAAGACCTCGTGTGGGCGCGGTCGTATCTGGTGCCGTGGGTGCTGCGCCGCCTCCGCCACCAGTCCTCGGGCGACCACATCCTGCCCAAGCGTCCCGAGCCGCTGCCGGTGATCACCCTCGCCCCGGGGCAGGATGCCGCGGCCTCGCGCCACACCGACGTCTGAACTCAGCGCAGCCCGCGCCGGAGCTCCCACAGCGCGACGGCGCTCGCGGCGGCGACGTTGAGGGAGTCCACTCCCCCGGCCATCGGGATCGTCACGACCGTGTCGGCGGCCTGCAGCGCGCCGCGACTCAGGCCGTCGCCCTCGGCTCCGAGCAGGAGCGCGACCCTCTCGTGCCCCGCGGCGGCGAAGTCGTCGAGCGCGACGGCATCGTCGGCGAGCGCCAGGGCCGCCAGGTGCAGGCCCGCTCCCTGCAGCAACGGCTTCGCGTCGGGCCACTCCGGCAGCCGCGTCCACGGCACCTGGAACACCGTGCCCATGCTCACCCGGACGCTCCGGCGGTAGAGCGGGTCGGCGCAGCGCGGCGTCACGAGGACGGCATCGGCACCGAGCGCGGCGGCGGAGCGGAACGCCGCCCCGACGTTGGTGTGGTCGACGATGTCCTCGAGCACGACCACGAGCCGGGCTCCCGCAACGACGTCGGCGACGGAGTCCAGGACGGGCCGGTGCATGGATGCCAGCAGCCCCCGGTGCACCGTGTACCCGGTGACCCGCTCGGCGACCTCCGCCGGAACGACGTACACCTCGGCATCCGGTCCGACGAGGGCGAGAGCGTCGTCGAGGAACTTCTCCTGCACGAGCACGGATCGCGGGCGATGTCCTGCCCGAAGGGCCCGGTCGAGCACCTTGGACGATTCGGCGATGTAGAGGCCGCCCGCGGGCTCGGCGACGCGCCGTAGCGACACGTCGGTGAGGTCGCGGTAGTCGGCCAGGCGCGGGTCGTCGGCGGAGTCGATCGGCGTGACGGGCATCGTCCCACTCTGCCAGGCCGACGCCCCCCCACCCCCGCTCGTTCGAGGTCCAGGACACGCGGACGTGGCGCGAGGGTGTCCGCGTGTTGTGGACACTGAACGGTCGGAGCAGCCGTCGCCGCACGACCACCGCTCGCCGTCGCGGCGTCCCGAGCTCCCGGACCATCGTGTCCGCGGGCGGTCCTAGACTCGATTCGACGGAGGTGGGCATGACCGACACGACGAAGGATGCCGAGATCGTGGCATCCATCGATCGGGCTGTCGAGGTGCTCGCCGGACGCCGTGTCGCCGTGCTCACCGGAGCGGGGGTGTCCACCGATTCGGGGATCCCCGACTACCGCGGCAAGGGCGCACCCACGCGGACCCCGATGACGGCGCAGCAGTTCCTCGCCAGCGCCGAAGCCCGCCGCCGCTACTGGGTGGGGAGCCACCTGGGGTGGAAGGTCTTCGCGGCGGCCGAACCGAACGACGGGCACCGCGCCCTCGCGGCGCTCGAGAACACGGGCGTCTCCAACGGGGTGATCACGCAGAACGTCGACGGTCTCCACGTCCGGGCGGGCAGCCACCGCGTCGTCGAGCTGCACGGGACCATGCGTCGGGTCGGATGCCTGCACTGCGGCCAGGTGTTCGACCGACGCGATCTCGCGGCTCGCGTCGAGGCCGACAACCCCTGGATCACCCTGCCCGAGAACGTCGAGCTCGGACCCGACGGCGATGTCACCCCCGCGTCGGCCGAGGGCTTCGTCGTCCCGGTGTGCACCGTGTGCGGCGGCACGCTCAAGCCCGACGTGGTGTTCTTCGGCGAGTACATTCCGGCCGAGAAGTTCCGCGAGGCCGAGCAGCTGGTGCACACGAGCGACGCGCTGGTCGTGGCCGGGTCGTCGCTCGTGGTGAACTCGGGCATCCGTCTCGTGGAACGTGCACGGCGCCGACGCCTCCCCGTCGTCATCGTGAACAGGGGTGTGACACGCGCCGACCAGCGCGCCGCTGTCAAGATCGACGCCGGCACGAGCGACGTGCTCGCCACGTTCGCCGAGCGCCTGCCCGGATTGCTCTGAGCGTGCACGGCGTCGCCGGCACCCCGCCGACCGCCTCGCACCCGACGCCCCTCCGCGCGGCCCGGGCTAGGCTCGAACGGTGACGATCCTCACCCTCGTACGACACGGCGAAACCGACTGGAACGCGGGCGGACGTATCCAGGGCTCGACCGACATCCCCCTCAACGACACCGGCCGCGCGCAGGCCCGCGAGGTCGCCGCGACGCTCGCCGCCGACCTGGCCGGCCGCGACGTCGTCGTCGTCTCGAGCGACCTGTCGCGCGCCGCCGAGACCGCGGACACGATCGCCGACGCCCTCGGCACCGCGGTCACGCGCCGCCTGCCCGGGCTGCGTGAGCGGTCGTACGGCGACGCCGAAGGGATGGATGCCGTGACGTTCGCCGAGGCCTTCGGGCCCTGGCACGCCGCTCAGGTTCCCGGGGCCGAGGAATGGCCCGTCGTCCGCGAGCGCGCGCTCGCCGCGATCGCCGAGGTGGTCGCCGAGACACCCGAGGGTGTGGACGTCATCGCGGTGGCGCACGGGGCGCTGATCCGCGAGGTCATCATGCACGCCACCGACGGCGAGTTCCCGCGCGTCGGCGAGCGGCTGCCCAACTGCTCCGCCACCGTGTTCCGCCTCGACGGCGACGCGTGGGAGATGCTGGCCTACGCCGGCGTCGCCGGCTGAGCCGGCGGTCTCACTCCCCCGCGCGGCGCAGCACAGCGCGGGCGTGGCGCAGGATGGGCTCGTCGATCATGCGCCCGTCGTACCGGAACACGCCCCGCTCGCCTTCCGCAGCGGCGAGCACACCCTCTGCCCACGTGCGCTGCTCCGGCGTCGGGGCATAGGCGGCACGGATCGTCGCGACCTGGCCGGGGTGGATGCACGCGGTCGCGCGGAAGCCCGAGGCCGCGGCATCCCGCGCCTCGTCCGAGAGACCCTCGAGGTCACCGATATCGACGTGGACGGCGTCGATGGCGGCCTTGCCGAACGCTCCCGCCGCCAGCAGCACCCGCGCGCGGGCGACCCGGGCGACGTCGCGGTACGCTCCATCGGCCCGTCTACTGGACGTGCCGCCCATGCTCGCCACGAGGTCCTCGGCGCCCCACATCAGGGCGGTCACCTGCGGGAGCGCGGCGAGCTGCTCCGCCGCCACCACGCCACGGGCCGTCTCGCACAGCGCGATCACCTCGTACCCTTCCAGGGGAGCGAGGGATGCCGCCGACTCGGCCTTCGCGACCATGATGCGCCGGACGCGGGTCCGCGACAGCGCCGCCAGATCCGCCGCGAAGTCGGCGGTCTGCGGGCCGTTGACACGGACGATGAGACGTTCGGGATCGGGGTCGGCCGCGACGAGGGCCGCACGCGCGGCGTCCTTCGCGCCCGGGGCGACGGCATCCTCGAAATCGAGGATCGCGGCATCGGACCGGTCGAGCGCCTTCGCGAGCCGTTCGGGACGATCGCCCGGCACGAACAGTAGTGCGGGGCCGAGGTCGAACGGCGCGGTCACGCCGCCGCGTCCTTTGACCACACCAGCACGGTCCGGGTCGCGGTGGCCACCACCTCGTCGTTCTGCGAGCGACCCGTGTGCGCGAGCACGACCACCCCCTGACCGGGGCGCGAGGCCGAGGGACGGACGGACACGACCTCGGTCTCGGCGGTGAGGGTGTCGCCGACGAACAGAGGCGCGGGGAAGCTCACGTCGGTCAGGCCGAGCTGTGCGACGAGGGTTCCCTGCGTGAGCTGCGCGACCGACAGGCCCACGAGCGTCGACAGCGTCCACATCGAGTTCACGAGAGGTCTGCCGAAGGGCTGAGTCGCCGCGAAAGCGGCATCCAGATGCAGCGCCTGCGCGTTCATCGTGAGGGTCGTGAAGACGACGTTGTCGGCGTCGGTGACGGTGCGCCCGGGTCGATGACCGTAACGCTCACCGACGACGAACTCCTCCAGATACAGGCCGCGCTGCTCGATCATGCCGCAACGGTACTCCCCGACAGGCCGAGGGCCCGAGAGATCACCATGAGCTGCACCTCGGTGGTGCCCTCCCCGATCTCGAGGATCTTCGAGTCGCGGTAGTGCCGCGCCACGGGGTACTCGTTGATGAAGCCGTTCCCCCCGAAGATCTGCGTCGCGTCTCGCGCGTTGGCCATCGCGGCGTCGCTCGCGGTCATCTTCGCCACCGCGGCATCCACCGAGAAAGGCTTGCCGCTGTCGCACAGGCGGGCGGCGTGCACCCACGCGAGCCGCGCGGTGTGCACCCGCGCGTGCATCCGCGCGAGCACGAACTGAACGTTCTGCCGCGTCGAGAGGCGCTCACCGAACACCGTGCGACTGCGGGCGTAGTCCACCGCCGCCTCGAGGCATCCCTCCGCCGCTCCCGTGGCCAGAGCCGCGATCGCGACGCGGCCCTCGTCGAGGGTGCGCAGGAAGTTCTTGAGCCCGTGTCCGCGTTCGCCGAGGAGGTTTCCCGCCGGGACACGGACACCGTCGAAGGTCAGGGGGTGGGTGTCCGACGCGTTCCACCCGACCTTGTCGTAGGCCGGTCCGACCGTGAATCCCGGGGTGTCGCGGGGCACGATGATCGTCGAGATCTCGGGGCGGTCACCGCTGCGGTCGGTCACGGCCGTGACGGCGACGTAGCTGGTGATGGCCGTCCCCGAGTTGGTGATGAACTGCTTCGAGCCGTCGATCACCCACTCGTCGCCCTCGCGTCTGGCCGTCGTGCGGGTGGCTCCCGCGTCGCTTCCCGCTTCGGCCTCGGTCAGCCCGAACCCGGCGAGCGCGCGCCCGGCCACGAGGTCGGGGAGGTACTGCGCCTTCTGCGCGTCGCTGCCGAAGCGGAACAGCGGCATGGCGCCGAGGCCCACACCGGCCTCCAGGGTGATGGCGAGCGACTGGTCGACGCGCGCGATCGCCTCGATGGCGACGCACAGCGCCGCGTAGTCGCCGCCCTGCCCGCCGACGTCCTCAGGGAAGGGGAGGCCGAACAGGCCCAGCTCCCCCATCTGCGCGACGATGTCGAGCGGCAACTCGTGCGCGCGATCGGCCTCGTACGACCGCGGCGCGATCACCTCGTCGGTGAATTCGCGCACCATCGCGGCGAGTTCGCGCTCGTCGTCGGTGAAAGCCTGCTGGCTGTCGATGCTCACGGGGATCCTCCTGGGGATCGAAGAGAAGGGGGATGCCGCGGACGGCGGCGTTCGGAGGGGGGCGGGGTACGGGCTCGTCAGCGCAGCAGCATCGCTCGTCCCGGCTCGCGCAGCACACCCGCGACGTCGGTGAGGAACCGCGCCGCTTCGGCTCCGTCGACGAGTCGGTGATCGAACGAGAGGCTGAGGGTCATCACGTCGCGCAGGGCTATTTCGCCGCGGTGCTCCCATGGGGTGCGGCGCACGGCTCCGACGGCGAGGATCCCGGCCTCGCCCGGATTGAGGATGGGGGTACCGGCATCCACACCGAAGACACCGACGTTGGTGAGGGAGAACGTCCCGCCGGTCATGTCGGCCGGTGCCGTGCGTCCGGCGCGGGCGGTCGCGGCGAGATCGGCGATCGCGTCGGCGAGGTCGACGAGCGCGAGGGTATCGGCATCCCGGATGACGGGGACGACGAGGCCGCGGTCGGTCGCGGCGGCGATGCCGAGGGCGACGTAGTGGTGTTCGACGATCTCCCCCGCCTCTTCGTCCCACCGCGCGTTGAGCGCCGGGGTGCGGCCGAGGGCGAGACACACCGCCTTGGCGACGATCGCGAGCACACCGATGCGGTGACCGTCCAGGGCCCGATCGGTCTTGAGCGACGCGAGCAGCTCGGAGGTGGCGGTGACATCCACGGTGAGGAACGTCGTGGCGTGCGGTGCCGTGAAGGCGCTGCGCACCATGGCGGCGGCGGTGTGCTTGCGCACGCCGCGGATCGGGGTGCGGGTGACGCGCGGATCGGAAGAGACAGCCGGGGGGACCGTCGACGGAACTGAGGGAGGCACGGATGCCGCGCGCCCGGCGAACTCCTCGACGTGCGCGCGCGTCACGACCGCGCCGGGGTGTGCGGCGGCGACGAGCGCGAGATCGACGCCCAGGTCTTTCGCGAGCTTGCGCACGGGCGGGGTCGAGCGCGGGCGCTCGAGCACGGGTTCGGCGGGGGCGGGTCGGACGATGTCGTGCGGCGCGGCGGCATGCACGGAGTCCTCGGTGTCGAGAACGGCGCGACCGGCCCCGCGGGCGCGGCGACGAGGCCGCGCACTCCCAGCCGGCGCCGCGCCGTAACCGACGAGGTTCGGCACGGCCGCCGAGACCACCGGGCGATCCTCCGCGACGATCTGCCGATCGGCGTGTGCCGGTGCCGACTCCGCAGGACGGTGGGGGGCCACCTCTGGTTCCCCGTCCACGGCGAACGAGACCAGCGGCGAACCGACGGCGACGACGTCCCCCGCCGCGGCGTGCAGACCCTGCACGACCCCCGCGTAGGGCGAAGGGATCTCGACGACGGCCTTGGCGGTCTCCACCTCGGCGATCGTCTGGTTCAGCGACACCGTGTCTCCCTCGGCGACGTGCCAGAGGACGATCTCGGCTTCGGGAAGCCCCTCCCCGAGGTCGGGAAGCAGGAACTGCGCGATCATCGGACGCTCCCCTCCGTGGCGGCGAGCGGCGCCTCGCGCTCGAGCACCCGATCGACCGCGTGCAGGATGCGGTCGAGGTCGGGCACGTGATGCTTCTCGAGCTTGGACGGCGGGTACGGAATGTCGTGCCCGGTGACCCTCGTGGGCGGCGCCTCGAGGAAGGAGAAGCACTGCTCGGTGATGCTTGCCACGATCTCCGCCCCGAGCCCCGCCTGCCGAGCGGCCTCGTGGGTCACCACGACACGACCCGTCTTGCGCACGGAAGCGGCCACGGTGTTCAGGTCCAGGGGCGACAGCGACCGCAGGTCGATCACCTCGAGCGACAGTCCCTCGTCCTCGGCGGCGACCGCCGCATCGAGGGCGGTTCTCACCAGCGCGCCATAGGTCACGATCGTGGCGTCGCTGCCCTCGCGGGCCACGCGCGCCAGGTGCAGGGGCGGGGCGTCGGCGAGGTCGGCATCCACGTCGACCTCCCCCTTGGAGTGATACAGAAGCTTGGGCTCGAGGAAGATGACGGGGTCGTCGGATGCCACCGCCTGCCGCAGCATCACGTGCGCGTCCTGCGGGTTCGAGGGGGCGACGACCCGGAGCCCCGCGGTGTGCACGAAGTACGCCTCGGGCGACTCCGAGTGGTGCTCGGCGGCGCCCACACCCCCGGCCCAGGGGATCCGGATGACGAGCGGCATCCGAATCCGCCCTCCGCTGCGGTAGTGGAGCTTCGCGACCTGGCACACGATCTGGTCGAACGCCGGGTAGACGAATCCGTCGAACTGGATCTCGACGACGGGACGATAGCCGCGCACCGCAAGGCCCACGGCGGTTCCCACGATCCCCGCTTCCGCGAGCGGAGTGTCGATCACCCGCTGCGCACCGAACCGCGCCTGCAGGCCATCGGTGACGCGGAAGACACCGCCCAGCTTGCCGATGTCCTCGCCCATCAGCAGCACCCGGTCGTCATCGGCGAGCGCGCGGTCCAGACCGGCATTGATGGCGGCGCCCAGGGTGAGCGCGCTCATCGGGCGTCCTCCGCGACGAACCCGGACAGATAGTCCACGTAGGCTGCGCGTTGCGCGGCCAGCGGCGCATGCGGCTCGGCGTAGACGTGGTCGAAGATCGTCTCGGCGGCGCGCGTCGTAGCGCCGATGCAGGCCGCGCGCACCTGCCCGGCGAGCGCGTCGGCGGCGGCGGCGACCTCGGCGAGCCCGGAGTCGTCCAGCACGCCCTCGGCACACAGGTAGGCCTCGAAGCGGGAGATCGGGTCGCGTCCGGCCCAGTGCTCGACCTCCTCGGCCGTGCGATAGCGTCTCGGGTCGTCGGAGGTCGTGTGCGGCCCCATGCGATAGGTCACCGCCTCCAGGAACGCCGGTCCCTCTCCGCGGCGCGCGCGGTCCAGCGCCCACCGCATCGCGGCCACACACGCGAGCACGTCGTTGCCGTCGATGCGGAGACTCGGGATGCCGAATCCCGGCGCGCGCCCCGCGATCGGGAACTTCGCCTGCACCGTGACGGGTTCGGAGATCGCCCACTGATTGTTCGAGCAGACGAACACGACGGGCGCACGGAACGACGAGGCGAACACCATCGCCTCATTCACGTCGCCCTGGCTGGTCGCACCGTCGCCGAAGTAGGCGATCGCGACGTCGCTCGAGCCGTCGCGCTGGGCGCCCATCGCCCACCCGGTGGCGTGCAGCGACTGCGCTCCGATGATGATCTGCGGCGGAGCGGTGTTGATGGCGGTGTGGTCGAAGGCCGAGTGCTCCTCGCCGCGCCACGCCAACACGAAATCGGCGGGCTGTGCGCCGCGGGCGAGCAGAACACCGTGCTCGCGGTAGCTGGGGAAGACGAAGTCACCGGTGGCGAGCGCGTGGGCGGTCCCGATCTGCACCGCCTCCTGGCCCCGGCACGGCGCCCAGAGGGCGAGCTGCCCCTGACGCTGCAGCGCGACGCCCTCCGCGTCGACCCGGCGCGTCAGGACCATGTCGCAGTGGAGGGCTCGCAGCTCGTGCGGCGACAGATCAGCGATCCACGGATCGAGCACGGCGTCGGGCACACGGGAACCGTCGGGCTGAAGGACGCGGGCGACATCCTCCCCGTCATCCGCGCGGTCGGCGGCGTCATGGTCCGGCGTGGTCTGGGTGTACGTCATCGTCATCCCTCCAGGTGCGGCCCGTGGTCCTTGTGGGAGCGGGGCGGTCCGGGCGCCGGCAGCGTCGCCGACAGGGCCGACCGTACGCGGAGAAGGCAGGGCGCTCAAGACCTCCGCAGAAGGTTCAGCAAAGTGCCCATTGCGGCACGGGGGCATCCTGCTAATCTTTCGCACCATGACCAAGCTCGACGCGGTCGACCTCGACCTCCTCCGCGCCCTGTCTCACGACCCCCGCGCCACCGTCGTCGCGCTCGCCGAGAAACTCGGGCTCTCGCGCAACACCGTCCAGGCGCGCATGAGCCGCCTCGAGAAGGGCGGGGTCTTCCTGTCGTTCGAGCGCACCCTGTCGGCCGAGGCCCTCGGGTTCCCCATCGAGGCGTTCCTGCAGGTGACCGTGCGGCAAGCAGAACTCCCGACGATCCGCGCGGCGCTCGCCGAAGTCCCCGAGGTCCTGCAGGCGCACGGACTGAGCGGCCAGGTGGATCTGCTGGTGCGGGTCGCCTGTCGCGACACCCAGCATCTGTTCGACACCGACGCGCGCATCCTGTCGATCGACGGCGTCGAACGCACCGAGACCTCACTGGTGATGGGCGAGGTGATCGGCTACCGCGTCGGCCCGCTCATGAATCTCGCGCGCGAACAGCTGTAGGCCCGCGCCGCCGGGCCCCCGCGGGGCGTTTCCGGTCGCTCACCGCCGAGGCTACGGCGCCGGTACCACCGGCACGCTGGCCGTCTCGGTGCTCTGCTCGACCGGGTCATCGGCATCCAGTCGCACCAGCACGACCCCCGCGAGCACGAGCGCTCCGCCGACGAACTGCACGGGTGCGGGGGTCTCCCCCAGCAGCAGCCACGCGAACCCGAGCGCGAAGAGCACCTCGCTGAGCCCGACGAACGACGCCACGCGCGATCCGATGAGCGGAACGGCGATCACGCCGAGGGCGTAGCCGAGGGTCGTCGCAACGCCGCCAACCCACAGCAGCGGCAGGATGCCGGGGACCTCGACCCCCAGCATCGACACGGTGATGGCGGGGGCGGCGAACGGGAGCAGTCCGCTGACGATCAGCACCCCCATCACGAGCGTCCCCGTGACGAGGCCGCCGGCCGCCAGGGCGAGGGGCGGCAGATCGTCGCCGGCGCGTCCGGCGATGACGAAGTAGGCCGCCGCGCACACCGCCGCGCACAGGGCGAACAGCGTGCCCAGCAGATCGAACCGGGCGCCGCTGATGTCGACGACGAGCACAAGCCCGGCCATCGCGACGATCGAGCCCACCATTACGAGCTTCGACGGCGCCCGCCGCGTGCGCGCCCACACCGCGACGACCAGGAGCACCGGGGCGATGTACTGGATGAGGAGCGCCACCGCGACCGGCATTCGCTGCATGGCCGCGAAGTAGAACACCTGGCACCCGGCCACCGCGGTCAGCCCGAAAGCGACGATGAGCAGCCCGTGGCGTCGCAAGAACCCCGGCTGGCGGCGGATCGCCCGCACGAGCGCGGGAGACAGCAGCAGGGATGCCAATCCCATCCGCACCACGAGGACGGCTCCGAGCGACCAGCCCCCGTCGAGCAGCGGCTTGACGAACGGCCCGCTCGACGAGAACGCCAGCGCCGACGCAACGGCGATCGCCAGGCCGGTGACGGCGCCCGAGCCGCGGTGCGTGGGGCGAGGGAGGGCGACGGAGGATGTGGTCATGCGAGCCCGCTGTCAGGAGTGAAGTACGTTTACACTCGTGACAGTAGAGCCTTCGCCTGTCAGGAGTCAACATGGTCTTCATTCGTGACACCGAGCTCGTCCTCCGCGCCACGGTCGAGCTGGTCAACACGCTCCCCGAGACCGATGCGAGCGGCGTCGACGGGCTGACCGGCGAGGACGAACTCGAGGCCTTCACCGCACGCCACGGATACACCGGTTCGCGCACGCACGACCGCCGGGAGCTCACGGCGGTCCGCGGCATCCGGAACCGCCTGCACGACCTGTGGAGCGTCGATCGCGACGGCGCCGTGCCGCTGGTCAACGCGATGCTCGCCGACGGCCGCGCCCTGCCCCAGCTGGTACGCCACGACGACACCGATTGGCACATCCACGCGAGCGATCCCGACGAGCCGTTGGCCCGTCGCATGCTGGTCGAGGCCGCGCTCGCGTTCGTCGACGTGATCCGCGCCGACGAGTATGCGCGTGTACGGGTGTGCTCCGCCGACGACTGCGCCGGGGTCTACATCGACTTCTCGAAGAACGGGTCGAAGCGCTACTGCGACGCCGGCAACTGCGGCAACCGCATGAACGTCAACGCGTACCGGCGACGCAAGGCCGACCAGCCGGCCTGAGGCGCTTCCTCTCACGCCTCGGGAGGGCGACCCCGCTCACGCCTCGGGAAAGCGCTTCCCCTCACACCTCGGGAGGGCACTCCCCCTCACGCCTCGAGAAAGCGCTTTCCCCTCACGCCTCGGGAAAGCGCTTCCCCTCACGCCTCGAGAGGGCGACCCCGCTCACTCGGCTTCGCCGCGTCCGCTTTCGTCCTCGAGGAACGACCGGATCGCGGATGCCGCGGCGGCGGGCGTCTCGTAGTGGATCAGGTGCCCCACCGCGGCGATCTCGACCAGCGTGGCCCGCGGGAACAGGGTGGCCAGGTGTCGCTCGGCCTCGATGGGGGTGATGTCGTCCTTCTCGGCGGCGACGAGCAGCGTGGGCTGCGCGATGCGGGGCGCGAACTCACGGACATCGTGCGAGACGCTCGTCACGAACGCCTCGTGCAGCACGTCGCGGTCGGCGAAGCGCGAGAAGTAGGTGTCGTGCTGCTCGTGGACGAAGCGGCGAAGCCCGGGTTCGCGGGTCTTGACCATCGCGACGCTCATCACGCGCACGATGGCGGGATTGCGCAGCAGGGCATCGCCGATCGCTCGCGGCAGACGCGCGCCGGCGAGGTAGTAGAACACCGCGAGACGGGTCAGCAGACCGCGAGGACCCTCGAGCGCCGGGGCACCGATCGGGTTCACCAGGATCAGCCGCGGCGTCGGAAGGCCACCCGCCACGGCCGCCGAGGCCACGATCGAGCCGAACGAGTGACCGAGCACCACCGCGCCGGGAGCCACCGCATCGACGAACGCGCGCAGCCACGCGGCGAACGCGTCGAGGTCATGCCGCCGGCCCGGAAGCGGCGGCGTCTCACCGAAGCCGGGGAGGTCGGGAGACACGACCCGGATGCCGGGCAGGTGCGCGACGACCGGTTCGAGGCCGTGGTGCTCGCCGCGGAAGCCGTGGACCGCCACGATCGTGGTGGCGGCGTCCTCGTCACCGTACGTCCAGTACGCCGTGGTGCCGCCGAGGATGTCGGCCGTCCGCCTCTGGACGGGGATCTCCGCCAGTCGCGCGGCGTAGGGGTTCGGCATCCCTCGATTCTAGGAGGCGGTGCCCGGGCGCGCCCGGCGAGCATGCGCGACGCCGCGCGGTGCGCCTCGGTGTCCGTGTCGGAGCCCCGCCCTACTCTGAGCCCATGACCACGTGGCAGGCCGAGCCGCTTCCGCTCTTCCGGACGCCGGAGTGGGCCCGCGTCGTCGGGGTCTTCGACCTCGAGACCACCGGGGTCGACGTGGTGAACGATCGCATCGTGACGGCGCACGTCGGGGTACTCGACGCCTCGGGGCGGGTGATCGATGCGCGCGACTGGCTCGCTGACCCGGGTATCGAGATCCCGGCCGGCGCGGCCGCCATTCACGGCGTCTCCACCGCGCACGCCCGCGCGCACGGCGCGCCGGCCGCATCGGTGATCGACGAGGTCGTGGCGTCCCTGCGCGCGCTCTTCGACGCCGGCATCCCGGTCGTCGCGTACAACGCCCCCTTCGACTTCTCACTGCTGAAGTACGAGGCGCTGCGCCACGGCATCCCTCCCATCGATGCGCCCTCGCCGGTCATCGATCCGCTCGTCGTCGACAAGACGTACGACCGCTACCGGCGCGGCAAGCGCAGTCTCACGCACGTCGCCGCCCACTACGCGGTGCCGCTGGACACGGCGCACGAGGCATGCGCGGACGCCGTCGCCGCGGGGCGCCTCGCCCTCGCCCTCGCCGAACGCTACGCGGCGTGGCTTCCGCCGACTGTCGACGAGCTCCACACCCGGCAGATCGCGTGGGCACGCGCTCAGGCGGCGAGCCTGACCGAATACTTCGTCAAGATCGGGCGGCTGGATGCCACGGCTCCCCCGCTCGACGGGGCCTGGCCGATCCGCTGAGCGCGGGCATCGGGCATCGCGGGGCTGACACGGGGTGCGTTAGGGCGGCCGCGACCGTGGGGATCGGGCATCGCGAAGCTGACCCCGGGGTGCGTTCAGGCGGCCGCGGCTACGAGGTTCGGCATCACGGGGCTGAACCCGGGGTTCATTAGGACGGCCCTCGCCACGAGGTTCGTGCCGACACGAGTGTCGGTGGATCAGGGCGCGTGCGGCGTGGGAAATCGTGCCGGGATACGTGTCGCGCGGTGCTACCGCCGGTGCCCTCGGCGATGTCGGACCCCCTCGGTAGTGTTCGAGCATGGTGGTTCCGGCATCCGCGACTGATCGGTCTGACCCGACCGATGTCGGTTGTGCGCCGTGGCCCGACGACGATGTCGTGCAAGCCGATGCGGATGCCGCATGGGCCATCGACCTGGGCCTCGTCGACCTCGTTAATGGGGCGTTTCCGAGCACCGATCCCGGCCATGGTCCGGCGGAGGACGCCCTGGCCTGTCTGCTGGAGCGTCTGGAGGACCGCTCGCGGGAACGTCATCGCGCCACCGCCGCCGAGTACGACCTCATCTTTCAGGTGATCGCCGACGCGTCGGCCGACCCCGACCCGTGGGTCGGTCCTGATCCGACGCTCGACCGGCTCTGGAGCGACCCGCGAGGACGAACGGTCACCGCGGTCCGGCGCGACCGCATCGACATGGCCGAACGCGCCGCCGTCGCCGAGATCGCCGTGCGCCTGCGCGTGGCCGAGCAGACGGTCCGCGCACGAGCCGCCCACGCCGGGATTCTTCGCAACCGGTGCCCCCGCGTGTGGGCGGCGTTCGTCGACGGGCGACTGTCGGAGCGGCACGCGGTCGAGACCGCGCGCCTGGCGGCCTCATTGCCGGATGGCGACCCCGGAGCCTGGGCGGCGTTCGACGACGGGGCCCTCGATCGGGCTCTGCGACTCTCTCCCGCGCGGTTTGCCACGTCAGCACGCGTCCTCCGCGAGCGGGTGCACAGCGAGTCGATCCAGGAGCGGCATCGGCGTGCGCGCGACGAGCGGGGAGTGTGGCTGACTCCCGACCTCGATGGCATGGCGACGGTCACCGCATATCTCCCCGCGGATCGCGCTGCCGCCGCCCTGACGCGCCTCGACCACGCCGCTCGGCATCTTGCCGCCGTCGACGGCGAGGAGCGCACCTTGGCGCAGCTGCGTGCCGACGCGTTCGCCGATCTCCTCACGGGGACGGATCCGGCCCCGCGGAGCACCCCCGGACGATCGGGCGTCGCTGTCGGCGGCACGAATCGCCCCGGCGTCGTCATCACGATCCCCGCCCTGACGCTCCTCGGAGCCGACACCACCCCCGCCACCATCGATGGCTACGGCCCTGTCGACCTCGATACCGCGCGTCGCCTCGCCGGAGAAGCGTCCTCGTGGATTCGCCTTCTCACGCACCCGGTGACGGGCGCGCCGCTGGCACTGGACCGCACGGTGTATCGGGTCACCGCGGCGCTCCGTCGTTGGCTCGGCGTCACCTCCCCCACGTGCGCGTTCCCCGGCTGCGGGCGCCCTGCCCGCGAGTGCGACCTCGACCATCGGCGAGCGTGGAGCAAGGGCGGCACCACCGACGCCGACAACCTCGAACCCGAGTGCCGCCATCACCATCGGATGCGTCACGAAACGCGCTGGACACCCGCGAGAGACCCCGACACCGGCGACCTGACCTGGACATCGCCGCTCGGCGCACGCATCGACGCCGACCCGCCGCCCTTCTGAGCGGGTTCGGTGGCCTGAACCGGCATAGTCACGGTGTTCATTGCGGTCGAAAGCCCGGCGTTGCCCCCCCCTGCCGTTCGTGACCTCCGCGGGTGCGTCGTGCGGGACCTCGCGCGGGCGCGCAGGTGCGTGGGCGCGCAGGTGCGTGGGCGCGAGGACGCGCGGGCGCGTCGTGCGGGACCTCGCGCCGGCGCGCGGGGGCGAGCGCGCGGGCGCGTCCCGCGGGACTTCGTGCGAGCGCGTGGGCGCGGGAACGCCCGCCCGGGGTACCCGCTCCCGTACCCTCTCGTCATGGATCGCCCCCAAGAAGCACCCCGCCGGGACTCCCTTACGCCACTGCGCACCCAGCCAGACTCGGCCGCGCCCCTCGTGCGCCCGGCTCGCCTCGCCGACGCCGAAGGTATCGCGCACGTGCACGCGGCATCCTGGCGGGAGACGTATGGGAGATTCGTCGACGACCCCGACAACAGCCCGTGGTTCCGCGCCGAAGGGCGGGTCACGATGTGGCGGACGACTCTGGGCGAAGATCCCACGCAGACCGTCGTCGCCGAGGGAACCGCCGGAATCGTCGGATTTGCGTCCACCGCCCCGACGCCAGAACCGGATGCCGCCCGCCCCGAAGAGCTCACGATGATCTACGTTCTCGAGAACGCCCACGGAACGGGCACCGGTCAGGCGTTGCTCGACGCGGTCCTCGGTGACCGCCCGGCCTCGCTCTGGGTGGCGGCCGACAACCCGCGCGCGCACGCGTTCTACCGCCGAAACGGCTTTCGCCCCGACGGCACCGAATCCTCCTTCGGGCCGATCCCGCGGACGGTCAGACTGGTGCGCTGACGCCCGGAACCGACCGCCACCGCCAGCCGAACGCCGCTCCCGAGCTCACGACCGACAGGAACTGACGCCCGCCCGTACCGTCGCCCTGCCCAGCCGACTCCACCGCTCGATGCGCGAGGAGGACCTGGGCTCGCTCTTCTGGACGGTGGCGTTCCAGCAACGACGAGAGCCCCCGTCCCGAAGGACGAGGGCTCTCGACGAAACCGCGTGAACTCAGCGCGAGCCGAAGTTCTTGAAGCGCTGGTTGAACTTCTCGACGCGACCGGCCGAGTCCATGATGCGCTGCTTGCCCGTGTAGAAGGGGTGCGAGGCCGAAGAGATCTCGACGTCGATGACGGGGTACTCCACACCGTCCAGCTCGATCGTCTTGTCGCTGCTCACCGTCGAACGGGTGAGGAAGGTCTCGCCCGAGCCGAGGTCGCGGAACACGACGGCGCGGTAGTCCGGGTGGATGTCAGTCTTCATGGGAGGTCCTTTGAGAAGTGGTGCCCTGGATTCTGCCAGGACGGTCAAAGTCTGCGGCGCCGGAGGCACCAAAGGACGAGTCTACCAGGCCCACGGCGCCGCGACGACGCCGGTCATCCGAAGCCGAAGAAAGCTCAGGACGATGCGCGGGCGGCGTAGCGCCCGGCATCTTGGGTCAGGGTGATGTCGACCCCGAACGTCGCGCTCAGGTTCTCGGCCGTGAGCGCCTCGGACAGGGGCCCGGATGCCACGACCTCGCCGTCACGCAGCAGCAGGACGTGAGTGAACCCGACCGGGATCTCCTCCACGTGGTGCGTCACCATGATCATGGCCGGAGTGGTCGGGGCCTGCGCGTAGCCCGAGAGCAGCGCGAGGAGCTCTTCGCGCGCGCCGAGATCGAGGCTCGCCGTGGGCTCGTCGAGGAGAAGCAGTTCGGGATCGGTCATGACCGCACGGGCGATCTGCACACGCTTCTGCTCGCCGTCCGACAGTGTGCCGAAGGTGCGGTCGGCGAGGTGGTCGAGGCGCCACTCGGCGAGGACCCGGAGCGCGCGGCGTTCGTCGATGTCGTCGTACTGTTCGCGCCAACGGCCGGTGACCGAGAACGCGGCGGTCAGTACGACATCGAGAACCGTCTCCTCCGGCGGCACGCGGCGCGCCATCGCGGACGAGGCGAAGCCGATGCGCGGACGCAGCTCGAACACGTCGGTGCGCCCGAGACGCTCGCCGAGAATCGTCACCGACCCGGACGTCGGGTGCAGGAGCGTGTCGGCGAGCTGGAGCACCGTGGTCTTGCCGGCGCCGTTGGGGCCGAGCACCACCCAGCGTTCGTCGTCCGAGACGTTCCAGTCGAGGTGGGACACGATGTCCCGGGCGTTCCGGCGGACGACGACGTCGGAGAACTCCAGAACCTGCGGCATGCGTCCAGCCTAACGGGCAGAGTCCGCTCGCATCGGCGCGCCACCCCGGACTGTGGACCGACGCGCCGGACGACGTTCGCGCGCCGCGCCAGCGCGAGAACGGGCCCGGCCTACCTCCCCGCGATCTCCGCGTACAACGCCGCCGTGGTCTGCGCGATCGCGGCCCAGCTGAAGTCCTCGATCGCGCGCCTGCGGCCGGCCTCGCCGTACTCGGATGCGCGCGCGGCATCCGTCACGACCTCGGTGAGCACCCGGGCGAGGTCGTCGACGAAGCGATCGGGATCGACCGGTGTTCCGGTGCCGTCCTGCACCTGCTCGATGGGCACCAGGCGCCCGGTGACGCCATCGACCACGACCTCCGGGATGCCGCCGGTCGCGGTGCCGACGACCGCGGCTCCGCACGCCATGGCCTCGAGGTTGACGATGCCGAGCGGCTCGTACACCGACGGGCACACGAACGTGGTGGCGGCCGTCAGAATCGCGCACAGCTCATGCCGCGGCAGCAGCTCGTCGATCCACACGACACCGTCGCGCGTGGCCTGGAGCCCGCGCACCAGGTCCTCGACTTCGGCGAGGATCTGCGGGGTATCCGGCGCCCCCGCGCAGAGCACGAGCTGCACATCGGGGGGAAGCTGCTCCGCGGCGCGCAACAGATAGGGCAGACCCTTCTGACGGGTGATGCGCCCGACGAAGACCACGGAGGGCCGCGCGGGATCGATGCCGAAGCGGGCGAGCACGTCGGGATCGTCGACCGGATGCCATGCCTCGGTGTCGATGCCGTTGTAGATCACGCGCACCTTGGCGGGGTCCAGTGACGGGTAGCTGCGCAGGATGTCCTGACGCATGCCCTCGCTCACGGCGACCACGGCGGCGGCGCCCTCGTACGCGGTCTTCTCGATGAAGCTGGACACGGCGTATCCGCCACCGAGCTGCTCGGCCTTCCACGGGCGCAACGGCTCCAGGCTGTGCGCGGTGACCACGTGGGGGATGCCGTGGAGCAGGGAGGCGAGATGCCCGGCGAAGTTCGCGTACCAGGTGTGGGAGTGGACGACGTCGGCACCGGCGACGTCGGAAACGATCTCGAGGTCGGTTCCGAGCGTCTGGATCGCGCCGTTCGCGGAGGAGAGCTCGGCCGGCACCGCATAGGAGGTCGTATCGGCCTCGTCGCGGGGTGCGCCGAAGGCACGGACCTGCACCTCGGTGCCCTCGGCGCGCAACGCCCGCACCAGCTCGGTGGCGTGGACACCGGCTCCCCCGTAGATCTCCGGCGGGTACTCCTTGGTGACGACGTCGACGCGCATGAGACGAACCGTAGCGCAGCGCAAGCCCCGCCGCGCGCCGGTTCCCGCGATCGCGCCCGCCCCCTAGGGTGGTGCCATGCCTGCAGCGCCGAAGGTCTTCGGAATCATCCTCGCCGGCGGCGAGGGAAAGCGACTCATGCCCCTGACGGCCGACCGAGCGAAACCGGCCGTCCCCTTCGGAGGCCAATACCGCCTGATCGACTTCGCGATCTCGAACCTCATCAACTCGGGATTGCGTCAGCTCGTGGTGTTGACGCAGTACAAGTCGCACAGCCTCGACCGCCACATCTCTCAGACGTGGCGCATGTCGCCCATGCTCGGTTCGTACGTGGCATCCGTCCCCGCTCAGCAGCGGCTCGGCAAGCGATGGTTCTCGGGTTCGGCCGACGCGATCCTGCAGTCGATGAACCTCATCCGCGACGAGAAGCCGGACATCGTCGTCGTCATCGGCGCCGACCACGTCTACCGCATGGACTTCGCGCAGATGCTCGACGCGCACATCGCCTCGGACGCGCGGGCCACGATCGCCGGCATCCGTCAGCCCATCTCCCTCGCGAACCAGTTCGGCGTGATCGACACCGATCCGGCCGACCCGACGATGATCCGCGAGTTCCTCGAGAAGCCGCAGAACCCCACGGGGCTCTCCGACGCCCCGCACGAGGTGCTCGCCTCCATGGGCAACTACATCTTCGACGCCGACGCGCTCGTCGAGGCGGTCACGCACGACGGTGAACTGCCCACCTCCGCGCACGACATGGGCGGCGACATCGTGCCGTACTTCGTCAATCGGGGCGAGGCGGCGGTGTACGACTTCCAGCGCAACGACGTGCCCGGTTCGACACCGCGCGATCGGTCCTACTGGCGTGACGTCGGCACGATCGAGTCGTTCTACGACGCGCACATGGACCTGATCTCGACCCTGCCGATCTTCAACCTGTACAACGACGACTGGCCGATCTTCTCCCAGACCTTCAACGCCCCGCCGGCGAAGTTCGTGCGCGACTCCGTCGGCCGTATCGGCAACGCGATCGACTCGATCGTCTCGCTCGGATCGGTCCTGTCCGGCACGCACCTCGAACGCAGCGTCGTGGGACCGTGGGCGCTGGCCGGCGGCGGCTCGACGATCACGGACTCCGTGCTGTTCGACGGCGTCCAGGTCGGTGCGGGAGCACGCATCCACCGCGCGATCCTTGACAAGAACGTCACTCTGGCACCCGGGGCGACGATCGGCGTCGACCGCGAGCGCGACCTCGCGCGCGGGTTCACCGTCACCGAGACGGGCATCACCGTGGTGGGCAAGGACGTCCGCGTCGACGCCTGATCCCGGATGCCGGAAGGGGCGGTGACCATGTCGGTCACCGCCCCTTCCGCTTTCGCCGGCCGACGTCAGACGCCGACCCGGGCGAACGCGTCGCGGCTGATGCCCTGGGCGAGCACGGCCTTCGACCATTCGCGCGCCGTGTGAAGACTGTGGTCGCGGTAGTTGCCGCAGCTGAACGCGTCCGTTCCCGGAACGTCCTCCCACTCCACCTCTTCCGCGATAGCGCGCAGCGAATCGCTGACGGCGGCGACCACGTCACACAGGTCGGGCTCGCCCCACATGATGAGGTGGAATCCGGTGCGGCATCCGAACGGCGAGATGTCGATGACACCGTCGATGCGGTCGCGCAGCAGGCTTGCGAGCAGATGCTCAATCGTGTGGATGCCCGCCGTGGGGATCTCCCCCTCGTTCGGCTGCACCAGACGCACGTCGAAGTTCGAGATGACATCTCCGCGCGGCCCGGACTCGGTGCCGATGAGGCGGATGTAGGGGGCGAGGACGGCGGTGTGGTCGAGCGTGAAGCTCTCGACGTCGGCCATGGGGATCCTTTCGGCGGCGGACGGGACGATCCGAGCCTACGCGCGCGCTCACGCCTCGGCGTCGCGTGCGTCCTCCGGTGACGCGCTAGGGTCGAGGCCGTGCCGGACCCCGCTCGTTTCCTTGTCGTCCTCGACGCCGATTCCACCCTGATCCGCAATGAGGTGATCGAGCTCCTCGCGGACGAGGCCGGTCGCGGACCCGAAGTGGCCGCGGCGACAGAAGCCGCCATGCGCGGCGACGTCGACTTCGCCGCGAGCCTGCGGTCCCGTGTCGCGGCCCTGGCGGGTGTTCCCGTCACCGCGTTCGCCCGAGCCGTCGCGCGCATCGAGCCGACACCGGGCGTGCGCGCGCTCATCGACGCCGTCCACGACCGCGGCGGGCGCGTCGGAGTCGTCTCGGGCGGGTTCCACGAGGTGCTCGACACGGTCGCCCCCGACCTGGGCGTCGACATGTGGAGAGCCAATCGTCTCGCCGTCGCCGACGACGCGCTCACCGGCGAGGTCGATGGACCGATCGTGGATGCCGCGGCGAAGGCCGACACTCTCCTGCGTTGGGCCTCCGAGCACGGCGTGCCGCGGTCGCTGACCTTCGCGATCGGTGACGGGGCAAACGACCTGCGCATGATGGAGGTCGCCGGTCTCGGGCTCGCCTTCAACGCCAAGCCCGCCGTCCGCGCGAACGCCGACCTCGTCATGGGACGCGTCGATCTCGCCGACGTCGTCGCTCTGCTCCCCCGCTGACGAACACCCCTCCCGGATGTCGGAGGGGCTGCCTACAGTGGCCACATGGACGTGATCCTGGTTCCGGGCCTGTGGCTCGATGCATCGTCGTGGGATGCCGTGACTCCTGCTCTCACCGATGCGGGGCACCGCGTGCACCCGCTGACCCTTCCCTCCGCTCCCGAGGCGCGCATCGGCGACTGGGTCTCGGCGGTCGTCGCCGAGATCGACGCCGCGGAAGACCCCGTTGTGCTCGTGGGTCACTCCGGTGGCGGCAACGTCGTCTGGGGTGCCGCCGATGCGCGGCCCGATCGCGTCCACCGGGTCGTCTTCGTCGACACGATGCCCCCGCCGCCCGGCGCCATGATCTCGGAGTTCCCCGTCCGAGACGGGGTCGTTCCCTTCCCCGGGTGGGAGTTCTTCGACGAGCCCGACGTCGCCGACCTCGACGACGCGACGCGGCAGCGGGTCGCCGCGCGCGCCGTCGATGTACCGGGAGCGGTCCCGACCGATGCGCTCACCCTGTCGGACGACCGACGCCACGGCATCCCCGTCACGGTGCTCTCGGGTCAGCTCGATGCGGAAGCCGTCACCGCGGCGTTGGCGGAGTGGGGTGCCTGGGCAGACGAGTTCGGCGCGATCCGCGACAGCGAGGTCGTCACGCTCGGTTCCGGCCACTGGCCGCAGTTCTCGCAGCCCGACGCTTTCGCGCGGACGCTGCAGAAGGTGGTGCGCTGAGGCCGCCGCGCTGCGTCAGTGCCCCATGCCCAGACCACCGTCGACGGGGATGACGGCGCCCGAGATGTAGGCGGCGTCGTCGCCGGCGAGCCAAGTGACGACACCGGCAACCTCGTCGGCCGAGGCGAACCGGCCGGCCGGGATGTTCTTCTTGTACTCCGCCTGGGTGTCGGCGGGCAGTTCCGCCGTCATGTCGGTCTCGATGAAGCCGGGAGCCACCACGTTCGCCGTGATGCCGCGACCCCCCAGCTCGCGGGTCAGCGAGCGGGCGAAACCCACCAGTGCGCTCTTGGAAGCGGCGTAGTTGATCTGGCCCGCCGAGCCGTAGAGACCCACGACACTCGAGATGAGGATCACGCGCCCCCAGCGCGCCTTGAGCATGCCCTTGGACGCACGCTTGACGACGCGGAATGCGCCGCCGAGGTTCGTCGACACCACGCTGTCGAAATCGTCCTCGCTCATCCGCAGCAGCAGCGTGTCCTTGGTGATGCCCGCGTTGGCCACGACCACGGCGATCGGTCCGAGCTCCGCCTCGATCTGCGTGAACGCCGCGTCGACCGCCGCGGCATCCGTGACATCGGCGCGCACCGTGAGCGTCCCCGCCGGACCTTCGCCCGAGCGCGCGGTGACGGCCACGCGCCACCCCTCGGCGACGAAGCGTTCCGCGATGGCGCGGCCGATGCCGCGGTTTCCTCCGGTGACGACGACGACGCGGTCCTGAGACATGTGAGACTCCTGCGATGCGAGGGACGGAACCGGCCCAGCCTACCGATCGACGCCGCATCACCCGGCGCGGGGACGTTTGACACGGCCCCGGCCACGCTGAAAATCTGAGGGACAGCACCGACGAAAGGGACGACCGTGAGCGACGACCAGAACCCCGCCCCCCGCAGCGAGGACGCAACGCCCGCCGC
>NZ_JAKRNI010000034.1 GCF_022346945.1 Microbacterium sp. ACRRU
GGCTGAGGCCGCTCCCACGGCGGCCGGCGTGGTGTCCGCCTCGACCGTCTCGGCGGCCGCCGTGGGAGCGGCCTCAGCCGGCGTCTCGGCCGGCGCGTCGGCGGGGGTCTCGGTCGGCGCCTCGGCGGCGGGGGTGCTCTTGGCGCGGCGAGGAGCGCGCTTGCGCGGCGCGCGTGCCGGCTTGGCCGGCGGCTCTTCCGCGGCGGGCGCTTCGGTCGCCGCCTCGGCCGGGGCCGCAGCGGCCTCCTCGGCCGCGGGCTCGACAGCGGGAGTCGATTCGGCCGGGGCCTGTTCGGCGGACGCGTCCGCGGGAGTCGCGGCGTCGGCGGACTCCTCGGCGGCGGGCTGCTCGACCGCGGCCTCGGCGGGCTCGGACGTTTCGTCGGCCGCCGACTCCTCGGCGGGGGCGGCATCGCCCTCGGCGTCGACGGGCGTGTCGAACAGTGTCTGGTCGGCGGGAGCGACGGGCTGCTCCTCGGCGGGGGTGTTCGCGCCCTCGGGCGCGTCGACGGGCTGGGTCTCGGAGATGGACTCCACGAGTGCTCCTCAGAAATGAAACATGGTCAAATCGCGGGGTATCGCTGCAGAGCGCAGACGAAGACTCACACCAGCGGTTCGGGAGACTGCAGCCGAGACCGGGTTCGCGATTTGTTGCGGATTTCGCAGGTGGTGCAGAGGCTCAGATTCGCGTGCTAAGCGGAACCCTCTGCGGGCTTCACTGTACCACCCTTGACGTCGACGGCGAGCATGAGCGCCTGCCACGGGGTGTCGACCACGGTTGCGGTAAGGTCCGCGGCCGCGACGCGCTGACCCGGCCCGTCGGCGAGAACCAGCACGCTCGGTCCGGCTCCCGACACCACCGCCGCGTACCCTTCGGCCCTGAGCGTCCGCACGAGCCGGTCGGTCTCGGGCATGGCCTGGGCGCGATAGTTCTGGTGCAGCTTGTCTTCGGTCGCGGCCATCAGGAGCTCCGGGCTCTGCGTCATCGCCGCGATCAGCAGAGCAGAGCGCGAGACGTTGAACACCGCATCCTCGCGCGGTACCTGCAGCGGCTGCAGACTGCGAGCGACGGCGGTGGACATCGTGAAGCTCGGTACCAGCACGAGGGGCGAGACTCCGCGGTGCACGATGAGCTGCTTGTGCTGCGGGCCCTCGGCATCCATCCAGGCGATCGTGAGGCCGCCGAACAGGCCGGGGGCGACATTGTCGGGGTGCCCCTCCATCTCGGTCGCCAGACGCAGCAGGTCGACGTCGGAGAAGTCGACCTCGCCCTCGAGGAGCCCCTGCGCGGCCAGGATGCCGGCCACCACCGCCGCCCCCGATGACCCCATGCCGCGCCCGTGCGGGATGACGTTGTGCGCCACCAGACGCAGGCCGGGCATCTCACGCCCCACCGAGGCGTAGGCGTGCGCGATCGCGCGCACCACGAGGTGGGACGCGTCGCGGGGCACGTCGGCGGTGCCCTCACCGCTGACCTCGATCTCGAGGCGGCCAGGCTCGAGCGCCTCGACCGTTAGCTCGTCGTACACGCTCAGCGCGAGACCCAGGGTGTCGAACCCCGGACCGAGGTTGGCGCTCGTCGCCGGCACCCGGACCGCGACGCGACGCCCGAGGGCTGCGGTCACTCGGTCACCGGCTTCAGGTCGAGGACCGACGCCACCTCGGACGTGGTCGCGTCGACGACGGTCGGCTGCACCTCGGTGCCGTCGGCCTGGCGCAGCGCCCACTGCGGGTCCTTGAGGCCGTGGCCGGTGACGGTGAGCACGACCTTGGCGCCCGCGGGAATCTTGCCGGCCTCGGCACGATCCAGCAGACCCGCGACGCTGATGGCGGAGGCGGGCTCGACGAAGACCCCCACCTCGCCGGCAAGGATCTTCTGCGCCGCGAGGATGCGGTCGTCGTCGATGGCCCCGAACCAGCCGTCGGTGGCATCCCGGGCTTCGAGCGCGAGGTGCCACGATGCCGGATTCCCGATCCGGATCGCGCTGGCGATGGTCTCGGGGTTCTTCACGACCTCACCGCGCACGAGCGGGGCGGAGCCGGCGGCCTGGAAGCCGAACATGCGCGGGACGCGCGTAGAGACACCGCGATCGACCTCTTCGCGGTAGCCGCGCGAGTAGGCGGTGTAGTTGCCGGCATTGCCGACGGGGATGAAGTGGAAGTCGGGGGCGTCGCCCAGCTGCTCCACGACCTCGTACGCGGCCGTCTTCTGGCCCTCGATCCGGTCGGGGTTGACCGAGTTGACCAGGTGCACCGGGTAGTGGTCGGCCAGCTCGCGCGCGATCTCGAGGCAGTCGTCGAAGTTGCCGCGGATCTGGATGAGGCGGCCGTTGTGCGCGACGGCCTGGCTGAGCTTGCCCATCGCGATCTTGCCCTCGGGCACGAGGACCGCGGCGGTGATGCCGGCGTGGGCGGCGTACGCCGCGGCCGAAGCGGAGGTGTTGCCGGTGGAGGCGCAGATGACGGCCTTCGCGCCGTGCTCGACCGCGCGCGACAGCGCGACGGTCATGCCGCGGTCCTTGAACGAGCCGGTGGGGTTCATGCCCTCGAACTTGACGTAGACGTCGGCGCCCGTCCGCCGCGAGAGCGCGGGCGCGGGGATGAGGGGCGTGCCGCCCTCGCCGAGCGTCACGACGGTGGAGCTCTCGGTGACGCCGAGACGATCGGCGTATTCGCGGAGGACTCCGCGCCAGACGTGTGCCATGTCAGTTCCCTTCCACACGCAGTACCGAGACCACGCGCTCGACGACGCCGCTCGCGGCGAGACGCTCGACGGTCTCGCTCAGGTCTTGCTCGCGGGCCTGGTGTGTTCCGATGACCAGACGCGCCGACCCGCCCGCGGCGGGGTCGTCGGCATCCGGTTCGATGACGGTCTGCTCGACGGTCGCGATCGACACGCGTCCCTCGCTGAGGATGCCGGCGACCGTGGCGAGCACGCCCGGCTGGTCGTCGACTTCGAGCGTGATCTGGTAGCGCGTGATGACGCGACCGATCGGCACGGTCGGGAGGTTCGCGCGCGTGGACTCGCCGACTCCCACTCCCCCGGCGATGTGGCGCCGAGCCGCCGAGACGACATCGCCCAGCACCGCCGAGGCGGTCTGCACGCCGCCGGCCCCCGCGCCGTAGAACATGAGGTCGCCGGCGGCCTCGGCCTGCACGAAGACGGCATTGTTGGCGCCGTGGACGCTCGCGAGCGGGTGGGTGCGCTCCACGAGGGCGGGGTAGACGCGCACCGAGATCGATTCGCTCGGCTCGCCGTCGGCGGCGGCGAGCCGCTCGCACACCGCGAGCAGCTTGATCACGTAGCCGGCGTGGCGCGCGGACTCGATCATCGCGGCGTCGATCTGGGTGATGCCCTCGCGGTGGACGGCATCCAGCGGCACGGTCGTGTGGAAGGCGAGGCTCGCCAGGATCGCGGCCTTCTGCGCGGCGTCGTACCCCTCGACGTCGGCGGTGGGATCGGCCTCGGCGTACCCGAGGGCCTGAGCCTGGGCGAGGACGTCGGCGAAGTCGGCCCCCTCGGTGTCCATGCGGTCGAGGATGTAGTTCGTCGTGCCGTTGACGATGCCCATGATGCGCACGACGCGGTCCCCGGCGAGCGAGTCGCGCAGCGGGCGGATGATGGGAATGGCCCCCGCCGCGGCGGCCTCGTAGTAGACCTCGGCGCCCACCTGGTCGGCGGCGTCGAAGATCTCCGAGCCGTGCGTGGCCAGGAGTGCCTTGTTCGCGGTGACGACGTCGGCGCCCGAGTTGATCGCCTGCAGCACCTGCGTGCGCGCCGGCTCGATCCCGCCCATGAGCTCGATGACGATGTCGGAGCCTACGATGAGGCTTTCGGCATCCGTCGTGAAGAGCTCGCGCGGGAGATCGGCGTCGCGCTTGCCGTCGATGTTGCGGACGGCGATGCCGGCGAGTTCGAGGTTGGCCCCCGCGCGGTCGGCCAGTTCGGCGCGGTGCTTGAGCAGCAGGTCGGCGACCTGCGAGCCGACGGCACCAGCGCCCAGCAGCGCGACGCGCAGTGTGCGGTAGTCGGTCATTCGGTGTCTCCGTGGGGTGTAGCGGTCGAAGCGGATGCCGCGGCGCCGACGTCGCGGGCGAGCAGGTCGTCGATGGTCTCGCCGCGGACGATTACGCGCGCCTCACCGTCGCGCACGGCGACGACGGGCGGACGCGGGGTGTAGTTGTAGTTGCTCGCGAGTGAGAAGCAGTACGCGCCGGTCGCCGGGACGGCCAGCAGATCGCCCGGGACGACATCGGCCGGGAGGTACTCTGCGTCCACGACGATGTCTCCGGACTCGCAGTGATGGCCCACGACGCGGGAGAGAGCCGGCGTGGCCTCGCTCGTGCGCGAGACGATGCGCGCCGAGAAATCGGCGCCGTACAGCGCGGGCCGCGCGTTGTCGCTCATGCCGCCGTCGACGCTGACGTACGTGCGCTCCCGCCCCTCTCCGATCTCGACCGTCTTCACGGTGCCCACCTCGTAGAGCGTCACGCCCGCCTGGCCCACGATTACGCGGCCCGGTTCGCACGCGACATCGGGCATCGGGATGCCGCGCACGGCGCACTCGTCGGCGATGGCGTCGAGGATGCCGTCGGCGATGTCCTCGATGGGGCGCGGGTCGTCGACGGAGGTGTAGGAGATGCCGAAGCCGCCGCCGACGTTGAGAAGCGGGATGTCACCGCCCGCGAGCAGGTCGGCGTGCAGATCGACCAGGCGCGCGGCGGACTCGCGGAACCCGGAGGAGTCGAAGATCTGCGATCCGATGTGCGCGTGCAGCCCCACGAAACGCAGGCTGGACAGCTCGCGGATGCGGACCACGGCGTCGGCTGCGCCCTCGAGCGAGAACCCGAATTTCTGGTCCTCGTGCGCGGTGGCGAGGAAAGCGTGCGTCTCGGCGTGTACGCCCGTCCGCACGCGGACGAGCACGTTCTGCACGACACCGCGCCGCTCCGCGATCGCCGCGAGTCGCTCGATCTCGATCGGACTGTCGAGCACGACCGATCCGATTCCGACCTCGACCGCCCGTTCCAGCTCTCCGACGCTCTTGTTGTTGCCGTGGAAGCCGAGGCGCGAGGGGTCCGCGCCTCCGGCGAGCGCGACCTCGAGCTCGCCGCGCGTGCAGACGTCGACGGCGAGGCCCTCGTCGGTGACCCAGCGGACGACCTCGGTCGAGAGGAACGCCTTGCCGGCGTAGTACACGCGCGAGCGGACACCGTGGCGCCCGGCGGCGGACGCGAAGGCGTCGCGGGCACGGCGAGCGTGCGCGCGGACCTCGTCCTCGTCGAGCACGTACAACGGCGTGCCGAAGCGGTCGCGCAGGTCGAATACCGACACTCCCCCGATCTCCACGGAGCCGTCGTGCCGGCGACGGGCGGAGGACGGCCAGACGGGGGCGACGAGCTCGTTCGCTTCGGCCGGGGCGATGAGCCAGTCGGGCACGAGCGCGGAGTGCGAGGCGGACACGGAGGAACCAATCGGGTTTGCGGCGACGCGACGGCCGCGGATCACGGCTCCTGCCCCCGCGGGGCGTCACGCGACGGGCAGTCCTTGCAGTCTAGGGCACGGCATATGCCGCCCCCGTCCCACGCCGGAACACCGCGACACCCGGCCGATGTCCGCGTGACTCAGCCGCACGTGCCGTTCTGCTGCAGAGCGGGGTCGTTCAGCAGGCCGCCGTCGACGTCGAACGACGCCACCACGTCCTGCCCCTGCACGTTCACCGCGGAGAGCGTGAGCCCCGCGGGCAGGCGGTCGGCGATGCACAGACTCCAGGTCTGCAGCGCCCCGTCGGCGACGCCGCCGAGCTGGCCACGGAGGGTGTCGGCATCCACGCGGTTCCCGCCCAGCTCGAACGACGTGGGCGTGAGGGTCAGGTCGCCCTCGGCCGCTCCGGGCGTCGCCGAGATACCGACCGGGATGGGGATGCCGAACACCGACAGCTCCGTCGAGAGCGTCAGGTCAGGAGCGGCCACGCCCACGGTGGAGGCGGGGAAATCAGGAATCTGCGCCAGGAGCGAGCGGAGCTGATCGGGGTCGAGCCGGACGGATGCCGAGCCGCCCGCCGCGGGGGCGTCGCCGGCGACCGGAACGTCCTGCAGGTCGACGCGCACGTCGCCGGTCAGGGGGCCCAGGGCGACATCCGGGGCCGACACCGCCACCTGGGAGAGGCGCCCGGCGATCAGTTGCGGCAGCACGATGCCGGGCACCTCGACATCGACCTGCTGATCGGCGGGGAGACCCACCTGCGTGACGACGAGGGATCGCACCGTGTTCGACACCGCCGAGCGCGCGATGACCTCGGCTGCCACGAGCAGTCCCGTGATGAGGACGATGACGATCGCGATGACCGCGATGACTCGTCCGGTACGGCGGCGGGGGCGCGTGGCATCCGTCATGACTACATGCGCTCCGGTGCGCCGACGCCCAGGAGCGTCAGCCCGTTGCGCAGCACCTGACCGGTCGCGTCGTTCAGCCACAGGCGCGTGCGGTGCACCGACTCCACGGGGGCATCGCCCAGCGGGATCACGCGGCAGTTGTCGTACCAGCGGTGGTACAGGCCCGCGAGCTCCTCGAGGTAGCGCGCGACCCGGTGGGGTTCGCGCACCTCGGCGGCGTACGCGACGACGCGCGGATACTCCTGCAGGGCACCGAGGAGCGCCGACTCGGTCTCGTGCTCCAGCAGCTCGGGAGCGAACTCCGACCGGTCGACCCCCGAGTCCGCGGCGTTGCGGGCGACGTTGTGCGTGCGCGCGTGGGCGTACTGCACGTAGAACACCGGGTTGTCGTTGGTGCGCTTCTGCAGGATCTCGGGATCGAGCGTCAGCGGCGAGTCGGCGGGGTACCGCGCGAGCGAATAGCGCAGCGCGTCGGTGCCGAGCCACTCCTGCAGGTCATCGAGCTCGATGATGTTCCCCGCGCGCTTGGACAGGCGGGCGCCGTTGATCGAGACGAGCTGACCGATCAGCACCTCGATGTCCTTCTCGGGGTCGTCACCGGCCGCCCCGGCGAGGGCCTTCAAGCGGTGCACGTACCCGTGGTGGTCGGCGCCGAGGAGGTAGATCTTGTGCGCGAAGCCGCGGTCGCCCTTGTTGAGGTAGTACGCGGCGTCCGCGGCGAAGTAGGTGTACTCGCCGTTGGAGCGACGGATGACACGGTCTTTGTCGTCACCGAAGTCGGTCGTGCGCACCCAGACGGCGCCCTCGTCGTCGAAGACGTGCCCCTGTTCGCGCAGACGGTCCACGGCTTCGTCGACGAGGCTCGGCTGCCCGTCGACCCGCGCGTGGAGCGTGCGCTCGGAGAACCACACGTCGAAGTGCACGTTGAAGCGCTCGAGCGAGGCCTGGATCTCGCCGAGCTGGAAGCCGTAGGCCGATTCGGTGGCGACAGCGATCTGCTCGGACCGGTCGAGCTCTCGGATGTCCGGATGCGCGGCCGCGACCCGCTCGGCGAGGGCGGTGATGTAGGCCCCGCCGTAACCGTCGTCGGGCGTCGGCTCGCCGTGGAGGGCCGCGACGACCGAGCGACCGAAGCGCTCCATCTGCGCCCCGGCGTCGTTGATGTAGAACTCGCGCACAAGCGTGGCGCCACTGGCCAGCAGCACGCGCGCGATCGCGTCGCCCAGCGCGGCCCAGCGGGTGTGTCCGATGTGAAGCGGGCCGGTGGGGTTGGCGCTGACGAACTCGAGGTTGATCGTGTTCCCGCGCTGGGAGTCGTTCGTGCCGAACGCCGCTCCCTGCTCGACGATGGTCCGGGCGAGGGCGCCGGCGGCGGCGGCATCCAGTCGGATGTTGATGAACCCGGGACCGGCGACCTCGACGCTCGCAATGCCCTCGACGCTCTCGAGCCCCGCCGCGATCTCGGCCGCGAACTCGCGCGGGTTGGCGCCGACGATCTTCGACAGCTTCAACGCCGCGTTCGACGCCCAGTCGCCGTGATCGCGGTTCTTGGGCCGCTCCAGGGGCAGGTCAGCGGCGGTGAGCCCCGCCGAAGACCCTTCGCGTCGCGCCTCGGCGAGCGGGGCGATGACGGCGAGTAGGGCGGCGGAGAGGGCTGCGGGATCCATAACCCTGCAATTCTAGGCGAGCCGGGTGCGTCCACCCGCCTCAGACGATCTGTACCAGGGCCTCGTGGTCATCGGGCGCACCGGCATCCCCGCCGTCGTCGAGGAACGCGTCGACCCGCATCCGCTCGAGACCGACGTAGCCGCCGTGGTAGCTGAGGAAGGCGCAATCGGCGGCATCCCGACCCGTCGCGATGCGCACGAGCGAGCGCCGGTCGGACAGGCGCGTGGCGTCGATGACGTACCACGCGCCGTCCAGGTAGGCCTCCGCGACCGCATGGAAGTCCATCGGCTCGAGCCCGGGTGCGTAGCACGCGGCGTAGCGGGCGGGGACGTCCATCGCGCGAAGCAGCGCGATCACGAGGTGCGCGTAGTCGCGGCAGACGCCCTGACCGGTCATGAGGGTGGTCACCGCGCTGTCGGTGCCCATGCTCATCCCGGGCGTGTAGGTGACGCTGGATGCCACGAACGACGAGACCGCGGCGATGAGGTCGGCGCGCGCGAGCCCGCTGAACTGGCGGCGCGCCTGCGCGAACACCTCGTCGGACTGGCAGTAGCGGCTCGGACGCAGGTAGGTGATCGTCTCGAGGTCGGTGGGCGGCACGGTCGGCGCGGTACCCGAGACCACCGCCTCGTACCGCACGGAGAGGGGGCCGGGCTCGCCCGCGAGACGGTGCAGACGGCTGCCCTCCGCATCGACGATCTCGGTCGCGGTGAACGACCGGCCGTCGCGCGCGAACGTCAGTTCCTCGCTCTGGAGCGGGACGCCGCGAGCGGCGGTGATCTGGAAGACGAGGTCGACGGACGCCCCCAGATCGAGGTCGAGTTCAGCGGTCACTCGGCGCGGCACCGAGCAATCCTCGCATGGCGCGGGAGGGGTGGGACGCGCCCCGCTCATCCGTCTTTCTTGCCCTTTTCCCCGGGGCCCTTGGACTGGTCGCTCTTGCCTTTGTTGTCTTTGCCGTTGTCGGAGTTGCCGGGACCCTCGCCATCGGACTCGCCGGGCGTCTGCTGCTCCTCGTCATCGGCTCCGTCGTCGTCGACCGTGGTCGGCGCGGGCGCCTCCGGGGCAGGTTCCGGGGTGGTCTCGGTCGTCGGCTCCGGGGCGGGAACCAGCGATACCAGGTCGGCGCGGACCGCGGCGATCCGGTCGAGGATCGCCTGGGCCTCGGCGGCGGGCAGCGTTCCCGCGTCGCGCTGTGCCGTCACATCCGCCTCGAGCTGGTCGAGGGTCGCGGATGCGGCTGCGTAGTCTCCGCCCGATGCCTGCGACGCGAGGGTCTGCACGACGCCCTGCCAGGCCGTCGGCTCGGCGACGGGCGGGGTGCAGCCGGCGAGAGCGAGGCCCGCCGAGAGCACGACGGCGGTCATGGCGAAGCGACGGCGGCTCACTGCCCCACTTCCTTCCAGAGATCGTCGACGTGTTGATCCAACGGCGCCGGAAGCGGAGGGAGCCCAGGATCGGAGACCGGGGCGGGAGCGTTCAGCGCCACCGCGGCGGTCACACCGCCGCCGGCGAGCAGGACGGCGAGGACGGATGCCGCGATGATGGCACGGCGACGGGTTCCGCGGCGCGGCTCCTCCGCGACGGGGGCCAGCACGCGCGTGCGCGTGACCGGGTCGGGCGCCGGCCCGTCGACGAGTGCCGTCGCACCGAGAGGAGTGGGCGGTACGGGTGCGCTCGGCAGCGCACGGAACTCGGCACCGAGCGCCGTGGCATCCGGTCGCTCCGCCGGATCGATCGCGGTCATGCGCGTGAGGAGCACCCGCCACGGCTGCGGAACGGTCTCGGGGATCTCCGGCGGTGACACGAGCCGGGCCGCGAGGGCTTCGTGCGGGGTGCGGCCCGCGAACGCACGACGCCCCGTGAGAGCTTCGAGCAGCACCAGACCCAGGGCGTACACGTCACTGGCCGGGGCTGCGGGCATCCCCCGCGCCTGCTCGGGACTGAGATAGGCCGCGGTGCCCACGACGGTGTCGGCGCGCGTCACGCGGGTCGCGCCCACGAGCGCGGCGATTCCGAAATCGGCCAGGGTCGCCCGCGCCCGCTCACCCGTGTGCGCCGGCGGGCGCAGCAGGATGTTCGACGGCTTCACGTCACGGTGCACGATGCCCCGCGCGTGGACGACGGACAGCGCCTCGGCGATCTCGCGACCGTATCGCGCGGCGTCGGCGGAGGGGACGGGCCCGCGCGCGATGAGGTCGGTGAGCGTCGGGCCCGCGATGAGCTCCATTGCGAGATAGGTCGGCGCGGAAGCCAGGCGCGCGTCGTAGAGCGTGACGAGCGAGGGATGCGACAGGGAGGCGAGCAACCGGATCTCCGATCGCACGCGTGCAGCATCGGAGGGATCTGCGCCGTCTCCGCTGATGATCTTGAGGGCTACCGTCCGGCCGAGGGATGTGTCGACCGCTTCGTAGACGCGGGCGTACCCGCCCTCGCCGAGAAGCCGTCCCAGACGGTAGCGCCCGTCGAAGAGATCGGCGGTCGAGCCGTCGAACGGCTGGGTCGTATCGGTGTCGGTATCAGTCATGCGCCTGGGGGGCCGAGCGCCCCCGGGGTGTCAGACGAGGTCGTCGCCGGACGACCGCGTGGTCGATCGGGTGACGCGCGCGTCGCCCACGCCCTCGGTGCGCGTGACCGTGTCGGTCTGCCGACGGCGAACCATCAAGACCAGCCCAATGATGAAGACGATCGCGCCCGCGCCCATCATGATGTAGCCGATGGTCGTCAGGTCCACGTAATTGTTCGGCAGATCGACGGCGAAGGCGAGGATGGCGCCGATGACGATCAGCGCGATTCCGGCTCCGATGCTCATGACAGTCCTTTCGGGAGGGCCAGACCCTTTCGGGAGGGTCAGGCCAGGATGACACTCGCCTGAGAATTCACGCCGGGTCTTGACAATGGCGGCGGGCTAGCGTTCCTTGCGGGGGCGGGTTCGTCCGCCGCAGGCCCGAGCGCGAAGGCCCGGCCTCGCGAACGAGAGACCGGGCCTTCGAGTGGTGCCCCCGACAGGAATCGAACCTGCGACCTTTGGTACCGGAAACCAACGCTCTATCCCCTGAGCTACGGAGGCGGACCGCTCAAGGTTAGCACCGCGTCGCGGCCCCGCCCGACCCGGGCGGGTCGAGCGCAAAGCCTCACTCCTCGCCGATGACCCCGATGCCCGTGGCCTGGTGGTCGGCGTTCGGGTCGTCGCCCGAGGGAGCCTTGGACTGTTCGTCGACGTCGTTCGTCTGGCTGGGCGCGACCGTCTGGTCGTCGCCCAGATCAGCCGCGTCGTCGGCGGGGGCGTTGTTCTGCGGATCGCTCATGGGTCATCCCTTCGTTGGCCGATGCGGCCAGCCTTGCAGGACGACATCGAGGGACGCAGAGGCTTGACCTGCGGCCGGATGCCCGCTCAGCGACGACCGACCCGCCGACGCAGGCGGTCCCCGAGCGGCCGGGTGAGGGTGAAGGTGCGCCCGAGCGCCGTGACGATCAACCGGTCGCCCTGGACGACGGCCCCGTCCCGCACGTAGGCGGCTGCCGCCTCGACGAAGGTCGTCAGCAGCATCGCGGCCTCCTCGCGGCTGGACGTCGTGTCGTCGAGGCGGACGCGATGCCCCGTGTCCACCCGGACCGAGAACCAGCGGGTGCCGGGGGTGGAGACGATCGCCCACCGTTCGCGCGAGGACAGCCGGACGACGGCGTCGCCGTCGGACACCCCGGTCTCGGGCGAAAGGTCGGCGTACCCGGGAACGATCCGTTCGAGCGTGCCCAACGCTTCGCTCGCCGTGACGAAGTCCGCACGTCCCGCGCTCAGGCCGCCCCATTCGAATCTGCGGTCGGGGGTCATGGCATCCGGGACGCCGGTGTGGTCAGCGACATGAGGCGAGCGTAACGCGCGACGGAGGGCGGACGCCCGCGGACGCCGCGGGCGTCAGGCCTGGGTGGGCTGATCGAAATCCCAGTCGTCGGGTTCGTCGGCGCCTTCGAACGCCGGCTCGACGATGCGCAGGGCCGACCGCGGGTACAGCCGGTGATTGCGCAGGTCCTCGGACGCGCGGGAGAAGTTCGGCTCCTCCCCCGTCCACTCGACGGGCGCGGAAAGAACATCGTTGCCCACGCCGATGACGAGCTCGGCCTGCGCCACCTTCTTGTCCTCCGTGACGATCGGGATGCTGACGGCCTCGGCCTGACCCTCCTTGGCCACCGCGGCGGTCAGTTCCACCAAGGACGCCGCAACGTCGTCGGTCGTGATCACGGTTTCTCCGGCGTACGTCACACATCTCATGCACCCCAGCGTGATGCCCCGCCCGCTGTCGGAGGGGGCGGGTTGCACCGCCGTCGGTCGTGGGATAGGGGTGCGTCAGTCGCGGTGCTGGCGCGAACGGAACATCGTCGCGTCGAGCTCGAACCACACCGCACGAACGGTGTCGAATTCGCCGAACCGCTGGGGCGCGGGCTCGTCCAGATCCAGGCGGTAGCCCCGGGGAAGGTCGTCCACATGCTGTCCGTCGCGCGGGCCGCCGACCAGCACGTAGATCACGGCGACGTCGACGAGGCAGCGTCGACGGCGACGCCGTCGACCGCTTCGCTCATGCGGTGGAGGAAGCTCACCACCACGGCGGACTCGTCCGGCGACATGTCGATGACCGCGGCCAGCATGCGGTCGTGCATGTTCCCGAGCGTCTCGCGCACCTCGGCGTGAGCACGATCAGTGGCCTGGACGAAGATGCTGCGCCGGTCGTCGGGATTGGCCGCACGTGTGATGTGGCCCGATCGTTCCAGCCGGTCGAGGATCGCCGTCGTGGATGCCGTCGAGAGGCCGAGGTAACGCGTGAGCTCGCCGGGCCGCACCCGCCGGTCCGGTTCGCGGAGCAGGTAACGCAGGACGAGCAGCTCGTTCTCACCCATCGACATCGATTCCCGCGTCCGGCGACGCATGGCGAGCTCGGCCGCCCGGTACACGCGCAGCGCTTCAAGGACCGCCTTGCTCCTCACCCGGCGGTCGGCGGGTTCGTCGCCGTACCAATAGGTGCCCGAGTCACGATCTCCGCCAGGAGAGAGGCTCTGCGACACCGCACGCATGTTCGTCATGGTGTTCGCCCCTTGCTGTCGATCCCCAGAGCGTACCTCAGAAAGAATAGTTCGACAAACTAGTTACTAAGCGAGTATGTTCATCATGCAGTTAAACCAACGAAAGGAGTTCCCCATGGGCAACCTCTACTACGGCACTTCGCCGGAGCCCATCCGCATCCCGGACCGTCTCCTCTCGCACTTGAAGGTCGTCATCGCGACCAAGCTCCGCCGCAGCGAGAGCTTCACGCTCAGCTGGACACATGTCGACGGCGCGCCCGGACGATCGACGGTGTGGCTTCAGCCCTCGATCCCCCTGCGCTTCGTCTTCGACAGCGCCGAGCCCGAGCAGCTGGACTCGCAGACCCTGAAGAACATGGCGGACATGGCGAACTCCTCCGCGGGCCTGGTCGTGGCGTTCGACGTCGACATCCCGGCCGCTGCGCCCGCCACGGCTCCCGCGACGCGGGCGTCCGTGCCTGCTCGCCGCGTCCCGATGCGGACGGCGGCCTGACATGACCAATACGACCGTGGCATCCGTCACCCCCCTGACGTCCGCGCGCGTGATGTGGGCGAAGGTCGACTCCGGCTTCTGGGTCGCCCACCGTGGCGGTGAGTACTTCGGCTGCGTCGACCGTGTCGCCGGGGGCTTCGTTGCTCGCGACGCGCACGGTGTCCCGATCGGGCGGTACGACGAGCTCGACGCGGCGAAGTCGTCGCTGCGCTCGACCACCCACCCCGCGAACACCGCCCGCCGTCGACGCACCGAACGTGCCTCCGTCGTCCTGGCGACCGCGGCCGGGAGCACCGCTCTCGTGTTCGCCTTGACCGCCGGCGCGCTCGCGCCCTACCTGTGAACCCGGCTGCTTTCGACCTCCGCGACGAGGCCGACGACATGGAAGACGCCGCGCGAGCGGATTTCACCGCACGCTACGGCGTCTCCCCTCTCTGACCGCATCGACCGCCAGACCCTGGACACCGGTCGCGGGATGTGGCACCGTCGCCCCGTCGCCGGGTTTCCGGCGCGCGAACAGGGGAGTCTCATGACCGACAACACCGCATCCGGCCGCCCGGACGACGCCGCCCCCGACGCCGACGGCAACGGCGCGGGTTCCGAATCCCCCGAAGAGGGCGCGGCCGCGCAGCGCGATGCCGACGAGGCCGCCGACACGGATGCCTCGCCCGCGGGCGAGATCAGCTGAACCCGTCCGCGCAGCCCCCGGCGATCAGACCGACGCGATCTGATCGTCTCGGGGGGCGAGGTCCGGACGCAGACGCGTCCCGAACTCGTGGCGCAGTGCGCTGAGGGCCGCCTGCCAGCCCGCGAGTCCGTGAACCCCCGGGCCCGGGCTGGTCGACGAGGAGCAGAGATAGATCCCCGGCATCGGCGTTCGCCACGGATCGGGGCTGTACACCGGTCGGCCGACCAGCTGCGGCAGTGATGGCGCACCGGCCGAGATGTCCCCGCCCGGGAAGTTCGGGTTCCACGTCGCGACGTCGACCGCTGTCCGAGACGACGAGGCGAGCACCGTGTCACGGAATCCCGGCGCGAACCGCTCGATCTGCGCCACCACGGCCTCTTCGCGATCGGCTGCGCTTCCCGCCGGCACGTGGGTGTACGCCCAGAGCACATGACGCCCCTCGGGCGCTCGGGTGGTGTCGAACAGCGACGGCTGTGCCGCCAGCACGTACGGTGCATCCGGGTGGCCCCCGCGCAGAACGGCGTTCTCTGCGGCGGCGATCTCGGCGCGCGTGCCCCCGAGATGGACGGTCCCCGCCAGCGCGACATCCGGGTCGGCCCACGGCACGGGGTCGGAGAGAGCGAAGTCGACCTTGGCCACTCCACCTCCGTAGCGGAACCGCTCCATCGCGCGGCGGTAGGCCCACGGCATCCGATCCCCCGCCAAGCGGACGAGCGCGCGCGGGGTGACGTCCAGGAGCACCGCGCGCGCCGGCGGCAGCTGACGGAGGTCGGCGACGTCGACGCCGGTGTGCACCGCGCCGCCGTGCGCGCGGAAGTCCGAGATCATCGCGTCGGCGATGGACTGGCTCCCCCCGACGGGGATCGGCCATCCGCGCCCGTGCGCGTACGTCGCGAGCACGAGCCCCGCTCCCCCGGCCGCCAGGCTCGGCTGCGGCAGGATCGAATGCGCGGACACGCCGGTGATCATCGCGGGGGCGACGTCCTCGCGGAAGCGCGCATTCCACCAGGGACCGCCCTGCTCGAGAGAACGGATGCCGAAGAAGACGGCCGCGAGCGGGTCGCCCGGGATGCGCAACAGGGCGTTGCCCGTGAAGTCGGCGACCCCCCGCAGATGCGCCACGAGCGGCGCGAGCAGACGCGCGTAGGCGGCGCCGTCGCGCCCGAGGGCGTCCGCCGTGCGATGCAGGTCGCGGTAGGCCAGGCCCGCCCGCGCCCCGTCGAGCGGGTGGGCGAACGAGACCTCGGGAACGACGAACCGCACGCGGCGTTCGAGCCCGAACTCGCGGAAGAACCACGACTGCAGCGCGAGAGGATGCACCGCCGAGCCGAGATCGTGCCGGAACCCGGGAAGAGTCACCTCGCCCGTCGAGGCCGCACCGCCGAGCGTGTTCTGCCGTTCGTACAGCGCGACCGACAGTCCCGCCCGAGCGAGGGTGACCGCCGCCGCCAGGCCGTTCGGGCCCGACCCCACGATGATCGCGTCGTAGCTCTCGCTCATCGCTGAATCGGCTCCTTCTCGGCGCTCGAGGCCCGCCCGATCGCGGAAGCCCCGCCCTTCGTGCCCGGCGCCCCGCCTTCGGCGAGGTAGGCCAGGCGGTGCAGTGTCTCAGCGTTGCGCCACCGCGTGATCGCGTCGAACACGACATCGGGCAGCAGCTTGGTGGGTCCCGTCACCGGTTCCTCCTGCAGCCGCACGACGCACTCGTCGCCGCGAGCCTTGACGTCGATCGACACCCGGGCGATCCCGATCGGTCCCCCGTGCGGTTCCAGGACCGCGCGATACGGCGGCTCCCACACGCGCATCACGGTGGTGTCGTTGACGAGCAGCGGCCACGATCCGAACGAGTGGTGCAGCTCGGCGCCCTCGCGCGGCCAGGCATCCGAGACATCGCGCATACGCGACGCGCCCACCACCCACAGGGGGTACAGCCACCCGTTCGCCAGGACACGGAAGACGTCATCGGGTCTGCAGTGCAGCTGCCGCACGTTGCGAGCCATCGGGGCCACCTCCTCGTCCGTCGTCGGGAGGCATGTCGACGACCCAGACTCCCGACCGGATGGCTCCACGCTACGGGGCGGCGGCCGAGCCGGTCACGGTGGTTGCGCGGCGCGATCGCGACCGTTAGGCCCTCACGCGGCCCTGGGGAGCACGACCCACGCGCGCGTCCCCCCGGCGGGCGATTCGTCCAGGCCGATATGGCCGCCGTGGGCGAGCGCGATCCGGCGACAGGTCGCCAGGCCGATCCCGAGCCCCTGCACCTCGGCGTCGTGCCCGCGCTGCATCGGCTCGAACATGCGGTCGCGCAGGGCCGGCTCGACGGCGTCGCCGTTGTCGTCGACCGTGAGGCGCCAGCCGTCGGGGAGTTGCTCGACACTCACCAGAACGCGCGGCACCCGCCCTGCAGCCACCGTGAACTTCACCGCGTTGGCGATGAGGTTCTGCAGGAGCACGCGCAGCAGGGTGTCATCCGCCCGAACGAACATCGACGCATCCACGACGATCTCGGCCCCGGTCTCGACCACGGCGCCGTCCAGATCCTCGAGCACCGCATCGACGATCTCACCGACGTCCACTCGCGTGAAGTGCGGACGCGCTCCGCCCATTCGCGCGAAGTCGAGAAGATCCGTGACCATCGCGCTCATGCGCGCCGCCGCCGACTCCGCGCGTTCGAGGGAGCGGGCCGCGCGCGGCGCGTCGACCATCTCCGGACTGTCGGCGGCGAGCTCGAGGAACCCCGAGAGAGCGGTGAGGGGATTGCGCAGGTCGTGACTCACCTGCGTCGCGAACTGCTCGAGCTGAGCGTTCGACTCGGCCAGGTCACGCGTCAGTCGCCGCAGCTCGAGCACGTCGATGACCTGGTGGGCGAGGAGATCGAGCGCGCGAGCGCTGGCATCCGTGAGCTCTCCCACCTGATCGTCGAAGACGCAGAGGGTTCCGATCGCCACGCCCGCCGGGGTGATCAGAGGGCTGGAGGCGTAGAAGCGGACCGAGGCGATGACGCCGGTCACGAACGGGTTGTCCTGGAAGCGGACGTCCTCACGCGCGTCGGGGACGACCACACGGCGCGGATCGACGAGGACCGCCGCACACATCGAATCCTCGATCGAACAGGACGCGGCCTGCACCCCCACGGCGGCGACCTGGTGCTGCGCGCGGTCGTCGATGATGTTGATCACCGCGGTCGAGACGCCGCACACGGTCGAGGCCAACTCCACCAGACCCTGCAGGTCGGGCTCGGGCAGACCCCCGACGATCCGGTACTGGTCGACGGCCTCACGGCGTGTGACCTCGTGCGCTGTGGACACGGCACCCCCTCGCGATCAATCCCGGTCGAGCCTAGCGGCCCGGATACACCGTGTGGCCGTCGATCGGTAGACCCTCCCCCGCTCATCGCGCAGAGGACGAGGGTGGATGCCATGAGCTCACCGAACCCAGGACCCCTCGACCCTCCCACCACGCCCGACGCGCCCAGTGTGCCCGGCATCCCCTCCTCGCCCGGCGAGCCCTCGCCGGCGACGCCCGCGGAGCCGCTCGCCCCGACCCCCGACGAGCCGACCGTTCCCACTCCGCCCGAGCCGGCGACCGAGCCCGCGGGCGCGCAAGCCGCGGACGACGCCGTGGGCACCGCGCAGCCCGACGCCGACAACGCCGTGGAAGAAGATATGGTCGACGCGATCGATCCGGGCGGCAGCCCCGACTGACCATCGCGGGTACGACCGAGGGGCGAGCACGTATCGTGCTCGCCCCTCGCGTGTCGTGCCGCGTCCGCCTCGGCGCTCAGGGATTACCGCGGGTCCACAGGAGCAGGATCGCAACGGCCTGCAGAACGACGCACCCGATCAGGATCGCCGCGCGCCGGCGAGGCGTCGACGACCACCGGTCGTCGGCCATGAGGGGTGCCATCGGCATGAGCAGGCGGAACGTGCTCTGCTGCGGCAGGAAGACGGCGAAGATGTACAGCCCGTAGCTGAAGACGTAGGCGACCACCATGAGGCCCAGGCGGCGCACCGGGCGCGACCACAGCAGCGCGGCGAACGCGACGACGAGGGCGATGACGAGGATGATCCCGACGATGCCCAAGTGCGTGCCCGCCTGCCGGAACCAGGGCGTGAACGGCGTGAACTCATCGTTGCCGACGTAGTCCAGCCACCACCCCAGCTCGGTCCGGATGTAGGCGTTGTGTGTGCCGGTCGCGAACTGCGCGATGTGGTTCCACGACAGACCCGCGACGGCGATCGTGAGGCCCGTCGCCATGAGCGAAGCCCACTCCCGCACGGGGAAAGGATCGACCCGACGTCGGAAGAACCGCACGAGGAACACGATGCCCAGCGCCAGGCCCAGGGCGAGCACGCCGGGACGCGTGTAGGCGGCGACGAGTCCGATGGGCAGGATCCAGAGGTACCTGCGCTTGATGGCCAAGAGCATGCCGCTGAACAGCAGCAGCATGAACAGGCCTTCGCTGTAACCGATGACGAAGAGGAACGACATCGGCGCGAACGAGAAGAACACCACGGCCCACCACGCCGACCGGGGGGTCGTCACCGTCCGCAGCAGACGGAACAGCACCCAGGTCGCGCCGAGACTGGCGGCCAGACTGATGAGCACGGCGACCGGCTGCCAGCCCAGACCCGTCGCGCCCGACAGCGTGCGCACGAGGAACGGGAAGACCGGGAGGAACGCCCAGTTGTTGGGGAGGATGTCGCCGGAGACGTTCATCGGCAGCGACAGCGGGTAGCCCTGCGCCGCGATCTGTCCGTACCGGTCGGCATCCCAGCCGGTGAGGTAGTCGAAGAACGTGCCCAGGCGCTCGCCGTCGGGCCCGAAGCCCCAGCGTGCCGCCTTGGCGATCGAGTAGAACCCCCACAGGAGACCGAAATTCAGCACGCGCGCCATGGCCCACAGGACCAGCACTCGTGCGAACGCGCCGCGCTCGATGGGCTCGACGCCCTGGGGGGCGCGCAGGACGTCGTGTCCGTACTGGCGCAGTGCCCGTCCAAGGCGCGAATCGAGCAGGCGGCGGCCCCGGTCGCGCAGCGGCGCGAGACGATCGTCGGTGGGAGCCGGCCGTACCGTGGTGACCAGCTCGCTCGGCGGTGCGCTCACTCGGAACCTTTCAACAGGGAGAAGTGGGCTGCTGACGACGGTGTCCGGCCCGGACAAGTGCATTCGGCCAGATCGTACCGGATCGATGCAACCCGTCTTCCCGGTTGACATTCAGGAAATGCCCTGATCAGTGGGCGTCGCCCACGATCTTGAGCCCCACCACACAGCCCACCAGGCCGAGGATCAGAAGGATCTTCACCACGGAAACCGACTCCGCTCCCCCGATCATCGCGATGACGACCGTGAGGGCGGCACCGATGCCGACCCACACCGCGTAGGCCGTGCCGGTGGGGATCTCGCGCATGGCCCAGGCCAACCCGCCCATACTCAACACGAGCGCGACGGCGAAGACGACGCTGGGCCAGAGCTTCGTGAAGCCCTCGGACCTCCCGAGGGCGGTGGCCCACACCGCTTCCAGCACGCCGGACAGAGCCAGAATGATCCACGACATGACGGGTCTCCTTGGCCAGTCTTGTCGCTGTCCGGGTACTGATCCGTCGTCCGGTGGTGCGGGTCGCACGCGCCTCCAATGCTAGCGAGCGCCCCTGAGCATCGCCCGTGCACGGCATCGACCATCGTCGGCGGAGACCGCCGGCCGCGGGGTCACACGAGGAAGATCGACACCAGACCGGGGTTGTGCGCGTGGACCAGGACGCCGAAGACGACCGCGTCGAAGAGCAGGTGCACGGTCACGACGTACCAGAGCGACCGGGTGCGCAGGAACAGGAAGCCCTGGACGAGCGCGAACGGGATCGTCAGCACCGGCCCCCACGCCTGATACCCCAGCTCCCACAGGAATGACACGAAGACCACGGCCTGCAGCACGTTCGCGCTCAGGTCGGGGAAATGGCGACGCAACAGCGCGAACACGGTGCACACGAAGAACAGCTCGTCCCAGATGCCGACCGCGCCCACGCCGACGAACAGGCGGGCGATCAGCTCGGGGGTGTCGACGACGGGCCAGTTCGTGTACACGCCCGACGTGATGAAGTAGTACGGCAGGATCAGCCACCCGAGCACGATGACGCCGACCAGCCACGCCCACTGCCACCACGTCCACCGGCCGCCCCCGCGCCACGGGAAACGGATCGCCCGGTCGCGGAACACGAAGCGCGACAGGACGTACGGCAGCACGACGGCCCCGCCGAGCGCGAGGGTGAAGCGCACGAACGCCGCGTTGTCCAGCTCGGCCTTGAGCGGGATGAGGCTCACGACGAACTGCCCCAGGGCGATGAGGAACACGTCCCGGGCGATGCTCGGCGCCGGGACCGCCACGCCCCGCGCGGGAACGATCGGGGTTCCCGCGATCCGATCGACCATGACCGCGGATGCCACGGCGAGCGCCAGCACGATCCAGCCGAGCCACACGATCTGCGCGACGAACAGCACCGGGGCGGCAAGACACACCAGCACCGCCGGAACGAGTCGGGGCGTCCAGGTGCGTCGGACGCTCTCGGGGACGGTGGCGTGAACGCTCATGGCGCGAGGCGGGTGTAGGTGAGGTCGCGGATGTCGCGCCCGACGCGGATGCCTTTGCGCTCGAATGCGGTCAGGACACGGCCTTCGAATCGCTCGGCCCACTCCCCCGGGAACGCTCGCTCGAAGTCCGACGCCTCATCGAGCACGGCGCGCATCTGATCGGCGTAGTCCTGCCAGTCGGTGGCGAGCCGCAGGGTTCCTCCGGGCCGGAGCGCCTGCGCCGCGATGCGCGCGAACTCGGGGGCGACGAGGCGGCGCTTGGTGTGCTTCTTCTTGTGCCACGGGTCGGGGAAGAACACCCACAGCTCGTCGACGGATGCCGCGGGCAGCAGGTGCTCGAGCACCTCGGGGGCGTTGGCCTCCACCAGACGCAGGTTGCGGGCGCCGACGCGGTCGGCATCCAGCATCGTCCGGGCCAACCCCGCGGAGAACACCTCGACGGCGAGGAAGTCCGTGTCGGGGCGGGCGGACGCGGCGGCGACGATCTGGTGCCCCTGGCCCGATCCGATCTCGACGATCAACGGCGCGCGACGCCCGTAGACCTGTACCGGATCGATGCGCGACCCCGGGCGGACGCTGGTGGCGGCGGCGCCCCGCTCGACCGGAAGGAGATACGTCGGCGAGAGCTCGGCCCACGCGCGGTCCTGCGCCTCCGACATGCGGCCGCTGCGCCGGACGAACGACACCGGACGGTCGCGGTACACGGGGGCTTCCATGGCATCCAGGGTAGGCGAGGTCCCTTCGGCCTCGCCTAGAGCGTCGCGCGACTGCTCGCGCGGCTTCCGCCCGCTCACGGGACGGTCACGAAGTCGATGAGTTCCTCGACACGGCCGAGCAGGGCCGGCTCGAGATCGCGGAAGGTGGTCACGCGCGACAGGATGTGCTGCCACGCGCGGGCGAGATCGGCCTGCTCTTCCGCGGGCCAGCCGAGCGCGCGACACACACCGGCCTTCCACTCGATGCCCCGCGGCACCTCGGGCCATGCGGCGATGCCCACGGCGCGCGGTGTCACGCACTGCCACACGTCGACGAAGGGGTGCCCGACGATGCGCACGTGCGCGCCGTGGCGTCCTCGTGCGATCTTCTCGGCGATGCGCGATTCCTTGGAGTTCGGCACGAGGTGGTCCACGAGCACGCCGTAGCGACGTTCGGCGGTGGGGGGCTCGGCATCCAGGGTCTGTTCGAGCAGGTCGACGCCTTCGAGGAACTCCACGACGACTCCCTCGGCGCGAAGGTCGGCTCCCCAGACCTTCTCGACGAGCTCCGCGTCGTGCTTGCCCTCCACGAAGATGCGACTGGCGCGCGCCGTGCGCGCGCGCTGGTCGGGTGCCGCGAACGAACCCGAAGCGGTGCGTGTCCGTCCTTTCGGCGCAGCCGCGGGCGCGACGAGGACGATCGGCTCCCCGTCGACGAGGAACCCGCCGCCCAGCGGGAAGACGCGCCGCTTGCCGACCCGGTCCTCCAGTTCGACGTGCATACCGTCGACGCGCGTGACGGCTCCGCAGAAGCCGTCGCCGGCGACCTCCACGACGAGGTCGGCGGATGCCGGCACCTGCGCGGCCTTCTTCCGTCCGGCCTCGCGCCACCCGCGCGCCAGCACGTCCGTGCCGTAGCGATCGTCCATGGGAGCACCTCCGAACGCCCGAGCCTATGCGGCCGACGCGTGCGCTCAGGGCGGACGCGCCGATCCTTCCCGGGTGTCCGGGGGGCTTTATAGAGTGGGGGCCTCAGCGCCGAAGGGGGATGCATGCGAAAGCCGAAGACGCGCGCGATCATGGCGGGTCTCGTGGTCGCGGCGGTGTCCGTCCTCGGTATGCCTCTCGCGGCATCCGCTGTTCCGCCCCCGCCGCTGGGGTCGGGCTACGTCCTCGACAGCGCCGACGTCCTGAGCTCCGCGGAAGAGGCCGAGGTGCAGGCGCGGATGACGCGGCTGGCCGAGCGAACGGGGCTCGATCTGTGGGTCGTCTACGTCGACGAGTTCACGCAGCCCGCGGCCGCCGAGGACTGGGCCAACGAGACGGCCAACCTCAACAACCTGGGACCCCATCAGTACGTGCTCGCGGTTGCCGTGGACGCGCGTGCGTTCTACCTCTCCGGAGACGTCGATGACGGGGCGCTGTCCGCAGCGCAACTGACCGCCATCGAACAGGACCGCGTCCAACCCCAGCTCGCCGCGGGCGACTACGCCGCCGCCGCCGACGCCGCGGCCGCCGGCATCGAGAGCGCCGCCCAGGATGCCGAGCCGACGCCGCCCCAGCCGGCGGGCAGCGGACCGGATGTCGCGCTCATCGCTCTCGTGGTGTTCCTCGTGCTCGCCCTGGGCGGGGGCCTGGTGTGGTTGTGGCTGCGACGTCGCGCTCGGACGCGCGCCACCGCCGCGACCGCCGCCGAGAACCTCGACGATCTCGCACGTCAGGCGGGCTCTGCGCTGGTGGCCACCGACGACGCGATCAAGACGAGCGAGCAGGAGCTCGGGTTCGCACGCGCCCAGTTCGGGGAGGCTGCCGCCGCCCCGTTCGCCGAAGTGCTCGCCCAGGCGAAGAACGACCTCGACCGGGCGTTCACGATCTCGCAGCAGCTCGACGACGACGTGCCCGAGACCGACGATCAGCGCCGGGCGGGATACATCGAGATCCTGCGGCTGTGCGCGTCTGCGGATGAAGCCCTGGATGCCAAGGCGGCCGCGTTCGACGAGCTCCGGGCGGTCGAGTCCGACGCGCCGGGGGCCCTCGCCCGCGCACGACAACGACACGCTGCGGTCGAGGCCGCACTGGAGGGGGCGTCGCGCGACGCGGACGCACTGCGGCAGCGCTACGCCGACGATGCGCTCGCGACGATCGCCGACAATCCCGCGCAGGCCCGCGCGCGGCTGGACCTGGCGACGGAGCAGTTCGCCGCCGCCGAGTCGGCGATCACGGCGGGCGAGACCGGCGAGGCCGCCGTGGCGATCCGCGCCGGCGAGAGCGCGGTCGCGCAGGCGGAGGGCCTGGAGAGGGCGATCGCGTCGCTGACCGCCGACCTGGCCACCTCGGAGCAGCGTGCCGCCGCGCTCGTCGCCGAGATCGAGGGCGACCTCGCTGCGGCGGCCGCGCTGCCCGATCCGGACGGCCGCGTCGCGGGTGCGGTGGCGTCCGCGCGAGCGCACCTCGACTCCGGGCGTGCGGCACTGACACCGCCGCGGACCTCACCCCTGCGCGCTCTGGCCGCGCTCGAACAGGGCAACACCGCGATCGACACGGTTCTGCGCGAAGCACAGGACGAAGCGGAGCGACGCCGGCGAGCCGAGGCGCAGCTCGACACCGTGCTCGTTCAGGCGCGCGCGCAGGTGTCGGCGACGGAGGAATTCATCTCCGCGCGCCGAGGCGCCATCGGCCCCACCGCGCGGACGCGACTGGCCGAGGCGGGAGCTGCGCTCGTGCAGGCGGAGCAGCTGCGCGCGGTCGACCCCGCGTCCGCCCTCACGTCCGCGCAGCGCGCCGCCGACCTCGCCGGGCACGCGGCGTCGCTCGCCCAGAACGACGTGGGAGCCTTCGGCGCGAGCCGCGGCGGCGGCGGGGGCGACATGATGGGCGCCATCCTCGGCGGCATCGCCGTCAATGCTCTCCTCGGCGGCGGCTCCCGCTCGCGCGGCGGCTTCGGCGGCGGCGGGCTCGGGGGCATGCTCGGCGGCCTGAGCGCCGGCGGCTCGCCACGATCGGGAGGTTTCCGCTCCGGGGGTTCTCGCGCCCGCTCCGGCGGCTCCTCGTTCGGCGGGTCGCGCGGACGCCGGGGAGGGGGCCGCTTCTGACGCTCCTCGTCCGGTCCGCTCGGGCCGTCACAGAAAATTCGTAGCAATCGGCACCAGACTCGACATCGTCGCCTCAGGAAGGAAATCCCGCATGGCCAAGCAGTCCATCTTCGGTCGGATCTCGACCCTCGTCCGCGCGAACATCAATGCGCTCCTCGACCAGGCCGAGGACCCGCAGAAGATGCTCGATCAGCTCGTTCGCGACTACTCCAACTCGATCGCCGACGCCGAGTCGGCCATCGCCGAGACCATCGGCAACCTGCGCCTGCTCGAGCGCGACCACCAGGAAGACGTCCAGGCCGCGGCGGAGTGGGGCAACAAGGCCCTCGCCGCCAGCCGCAAGGGCGACGAGCTGCGTGCCGCGGGCAACGTCGGCGAGGCCGACAAGTTCGACAACCTCGCCAAGATCGCCCTGCAGCGCCAGATCACGGCAGAGAGCGAAGCCAAGGCGGCCGAGCTCGCTCGTGG
>NZ_JAKRNI010000035.1 GCF_022346945.1 Microbacterium sp. ACRRU
TGGGGGGCGGGCTGGTGGCGGGCGGGGCGCGGCGCCCCCCCCCCCCCCCCACACCCCCCCCCCCCCCCCCCGCGGGGGGGGGGGGGGGGGGGGGGCTCCGACCGCGCGAGACCCGCCCGGGATGAAGTGCCCGCGTCAGGCCGTGCCGTAGAGGCGGTCGCCCGCGTCGCCGAGGCCGGGCACGATGTAGCCCTTCTCGTTAAGCCGCTCGTCGAGAGCGCCGAGCACGAGGGTCACGTCGTGTCCTTCGACCTGCTTCTCGATCGCGGCGACGCCCTCGGGCGCTCCCAGCAGGCAGATCGCGGTGACGTCCTGCGCGCCGCGGTCGAAGAGGAAGGTGATGGCCGCCCCGAGGGAGCCGCCCGTGGCCAGCATCGGGTCCAGCACGAAGCACTGCCGGTCGCTGAGATCGTCGGGCAGGCGTTCCGCGTATGTGGTGGGCTCGAAGGTCTGCTCGTCACGCACCATGCCGAGGAAGCCGACCTCGGCCGTGGGCAGCAGCTTCACCATGCCCTCGAGCATGCCGAGACCGGCGCGCAGGATCGGCACCACGATGGGACGCGGTTCGCTGATCTTGACCCCCTGGGTCTTCGTCACCGGCGTCTGGATCTCGATGGCGTCGACGCGCACGTTCCGGGTCGCCTCGTACGCCAGCAGAGTCACGAGTTCTTCGGTGAGCTGGCGGAACACCGGCGACGAGGTCTGCCGGTCGCGCAGCACCGTGAGCTTGTGGGTGATGAGGGGGTGGTCGGCGACGTGGACACGCATAGGCTCAAGGCTAGCCGCTCGAATCGAGCCCTCCACCCTCGTCTTCCGGGAGAGCACCGTGACCCCCGCCGCTGCCGACCTCGCCGCGATGCAGCGCGCCCTCGCGCTGGCCGGGACGGCGTCGGTGCATGACGACGTCCCCGTGGGGGCGGTCGTGCTCGACGCCGAGGGGCGCGTCGTCGGCGAGGGGCGCAACCTGCGGGAGATCACGGGGGACCCCACCGCGCACGCCGAGGTGGTCGCGCTCCGAGAGGCCGCGACTCTTCTGGGGACGTGGCACCTCGCCGGGTGCACGCTCGTGGTGACTCTCGAGCCGTGCGTCATGTGCGCGGGGGCGATCCTGCAGGCGCGGGTGCCGCGGGTGGTGTTCGGATCGTGGGATGCCAAGGCGGGCGCGGCCGGCTCGTTGTACGACGTCCTGCGCGACCGGCGTCTGCCGCACCGGGTCGAGGTGGTCGGCGGGGTCGCCGAGGAGGCGGCATCCGCTCTGCTGCGGGAGTTCTTCGAACGTCGACGGGACTGACGCGCCCGGGACGACGGGCGCTCAGCGCGGCAGGAGCGGCAGCAGGTCGGTGCCGATCTCGTCGGCGTGCTCGACGTCGCGCAGATCGAGCAGTTGGAAGTAGACGCGGTCGGCGCCGATCGCCCGGAGGCGCTCGACCTTGTCCGCGATCTGCGCGGCGGAGCCGATGAGGTTGGCGCCGTTGTCGAACTGCTCGCGCGTCTGCCCGATCGCGGCCGCCCGGCGTTCGATGGTGCGATCGTCGGCGCCGAGGATCGTCGGCAGCGCGACCGAGAACTTCAGCGTTCCGGGGTCGCGCCCGGTGCTCTCGCACGCGGCCCGCACGACGGCGAACTTCTCGGCGACGACGTCCTCGGCCACGAACCCGATGTTGTACTCGGTCGCGAAGCGGGCGGCGAGGGCCGGGGTGCGCTTCGGGCCGCCGCCGCCGACGATCACCGGGACGGGTGATTGCACGGGCTTGGGCAGTGCGGGCGCGGCATCCAGGCGGTAGTGCGCGCCCTCGAACGAGAAGGTCTCGCCGGCCGGCGTCGACCACAGGCCCGTCACGATGGCCAGCTGCTCCTCGAGCAGGTCGAAGCGGCGCGACGGGAAGGGGATGCCGTACGCGGCATGCTCCTGCTCGAACCAGCCGGTGCCCAGGCCCAGCTCGACGCGGCCGCCGGACATCGCGTCGACCTGAGCCACCTGAATGGCGAGGATGCCGGGGACACGGTACGTGACCGAGGACACGAGAGTGCCGAGCCGGATCCGCGAGGTCTCTCGGGCGAGGCCGGCGAGGGTCGTCCAGGCGTCGGTGGGGCCGGGGGTCGGATCGCCCTCGCCCATGCGGAGGTAGTGGTCGGAGCGGAAGAACCCGTCGAGGCCGTGCGTCTCGGCCGAGCGGGCGAAAGCGAGCTGGTCGTCGTACGAGAACCCCTGCTGGGGCTCCGTGAACAGGCAGTACTCCACGACGGTCGCCTCAGTCCGCCGAGCGGAGGATGATCGCCTCGGTGGGCGGTGCCGGGTCGGCGGGCCGGCCGACGTACCCGATGTGCGTGAGAAGGGCCTGGCGGAACTGCGCGGGTCGCTCGAGGTGCGGCGCGTGTCCGGCGCCCTCGACGGCGATCTCGGTCACCTCGCCGCCCGCGGCGGCGTATGCGTCGAGCACGTCGCGCGTCTGCGACACCATCGGCTGCGCCGGGGCGACATCCTCACCGGGCCACCCCGGCACGATGCCGAGGGCTCCGAGGTGGTTGATGTCGTAGAACGAGGCGTCGGAGACGATCGCGTCGGCCGTGCCGTGGATCCACAGGATCGGGGGCTTCGCGGCCAGGTCGACGATGCCGGAGACGTCGAAGTGTCGGGGTGCGAGCGTGTTCAGCACGCCGATGGTGCCGGCGGCGAAGCCGGGCCAGTTCGGCGACGGCACGGAGTCGCCGGGGTAGTTCCCGCCGGCGGTGGAGGTCGTGAGCATCGACTCGACCCACACGTCCTCGTGGTCGCTCGTGTACCCCGGTGCGACGTAGCCCGAGCGGAACACCGAGCGCGGCGACGTCGGCGCCTCCGTGGACGTGTCGTGGTCGATGAGGCGCTGGACGAAATCGGGGTTCGCGGCGCCGGCGCCGGCACCGGCGTCGTCGTCGGTCAGGCGCGTTCCGTCGCGGCGCGTGCCGCCGAACCCATAGGGCGATACGGGCGCTTGCAGCGTGAGCGAGAGGACGGGGTGGTCCAGGGCGTACTGCAGCACCACGCCGCCGCCCAGGGACCAGCCCACAAGGTGCGCGGTGGGGATGCCGAGCGCTTCGAGCGCGGCGTGCAGATCGTCGCTGAAGTCGCGTACACCGCGCGTGGCATCGATGGGAGCGTGCTCGGTGCCGCCGAAACCGCGCAGGTCGACCGCGAGCACCCGGAGGTCGCTCGGCAGATCCTGCATGATCTCCTGCCAGAACAGCGAGGAAGAGACGTTGCCGTGGACGAAGACGACCGTGTGGTCGGGCACCGTGGCGGGATCGTCACCCGCGCGCTCGAGCACATTGACGCTCAGCCGACCGGTCTCGACCAGGCGCGAGGTGATGCCGTCGAAGAGAGTCATGGGGTCCTCCGTGTCACTCTCGCCCGCTCCGGCACGGGCGCGTTTCGACTCTAACGCGCGCCCCTCCGCGCCGCACTCAGGCTTCGTAGACTTGCAATCATGACGGATGCAACTTCCTCCCTGCCCGCAGTCGCCATCCTCGGCGCCGGTTCCATGGGAGGGGCGATCCTGCGGGGCCTCGTCGCGGCGGGTCTCACGGGCGGCGGCATCACGGCGACGAACCGTTCGGCCGCGAAGGCCGAGGAGCTCGCGGGGCTCGACGGCGTGACGAGTGTGGCGCTGGAAACGGAGCCCGACGGCAACGTTCGGGCGGTGGCATCCGCCGACATCGTCCTCATCGGCGTCAAGCCGGCCATGGTGCCCGACCTGCTCGATGACATCGCCCCGCACCTGCGCCCCGGGACGGTCGTGGTGAGCCTTGCCGCCGGTGTCACGCTCGAGACCTTCGCCCGCCACCTCGGCGAGGGCGTCGCGACGCTGCGCTCGATGCCGAACACGCCGTCCCTCGTCGGTCAGGGAGTGACCGGGCTCGCGGCAGGCCCCGCGGCAACTCCCGAGGACGTCGCCGTCGTCCGTGCGCTCTTCGAGACGGTGGGTCACGTCGTGGAGGTGCCCGAGGCGCAGATCGATGCGCTCTCGACCATCTCGGGTTCGGGTCCCGCTTATGTCTTCCTCCTCGTCGAGGAATTCACGAAGGCCGCCGTCCGCATGGGCTTCGACGGCGACGCCGCGCGCCTCCTGGCCGAACAGACGTTCATCGGGGCGACGGCGCTTTTGGCATCCGCCGATGTCGATCCGGCCGAGCTGCGTCGCCGGGTCACGAGCCCCAAGGGGACGACCGAGCGCGCGATCGCGGTGCTGCAGAACGCGCGCCTCGACGACACGTTCGCCGCTGCCGCCGAGGCCGCTCTCGCCCGCGCGAAAGAACTGGCCGCCGGAGCCTGACGTGCTGCTGCGGTTCGAGGGCGAGATCTGGTTCTGGCGCGGGCCCGCGCCGTTCCACTTCGTCACCGTGCCGACCGCCGAGGCGGCCGCGATCGCCGAGGTCGCTCCGGTGGTGACCTATGGATGGGGCATGATCCCCGCGGCGGTGACCATCGGCGACACGCGCGTGACGACATCGCTCTGGCCGAAGGACGGCGCGTACGTCGTGCCGATCAAGAAAGCGCTCCAGGATGCCGAGCACCTCGGCGTCGGCGACACCGTGACCGTGGAGCTGGCGATCGACGCCTAGGCGCATCCCCTCCCCGGACATAAACGCTTTCCGCGTTCATAAACGCGCTCCGCACGCGTTTTTCGGCGCCGATCGCGTTTATCGATGTCGTGCGGGTGGGGGATCACCGCGGAGAGCGGGCTCAGCGGTCGAGGGCGGCGAACCGCTCGATGTCGCGGTTGGTCCCCGAGACGATGATGAGGTCGTGGTTTGTGACCACGGTGTTCGCCTCCGCGTAGCGGAAGGGCCGGCCCGGGCTCTTCACTCCGACCACGGTGACGTTGTACTTCGTCCGGACACCGGACTCGTTCAGCCCCACGCCGCGGACGAGCTTGGGCGGGTACATCTTGGCCAGCACGAAGTCGTCGTCGAAACGGATGAAATCGAGCATGCGGCCGCTGACGAGGTGGGCGACGCGCTCGCCGGCCTCGGCCTCGGGGTAGATGACGTGATTGGCGCCCACGCGCGCGAGGATCTTGCCGTGCGACTGCGAGACCGCCTTCGCCCAGATCTGCGGGACCTTCAGGTCGACGAGGTTGGCGGTGATGAGGACGGATGCCTCGATGAGAGACCCGACGGCGACGACGGCGACCTGGAAGTCCTGAGCGCCGATCTGGCGCAGGGCGTCGATGTTGCGGGCGTCGGCCTGCACCGCGTGCGTCACACGCTCCGACCACTTCTGCACCAGCTCGAGGTTGCCGTCGACGGCGAGCACTTCGCGATCGAGCCGGTCCAGTTCGCCGGCGCACGCCGCACCGAAGCGTCCGAGGCCGATCACCAGGACGGGCGCGTCGCTGCGAATCCGTTCAACCAACGATCGGCCTTTCGACGGGCAGCGCGTACAGCTGCGAACGGGACGAGGCCGCGACGGCCGCGGCGAGTGTCACAGTACCAATGCGTCCCATGAACATGGTCAGTGCGAGGACGTAGACCGCCGGGTCGGGCAGTTCCGCGGTCAGGCCGGTGGACAACCCCACTGTCGCGAAGCCCGAGATGACGTCGAAGAGCACGTACTCGATGGGGGCGTCGGTGATGCGACTGATCGTGACCGTGGACAGCGCGACGATCGTCGCCCCCCAGGCCACGACCGACAGCGCCACGCGCTGCACGTCGCTCGGGATGCGTCGGCCGAACGCCTGGACCGAGGGGCGGCCCTTGGCCTCCGACCACACGGCGAGGGCGAGCACCGCCAGCGTGGTGACTTTGATCCCGCCCGCGGTGGATGCCGAGCCGCCGCCGACGAACATGAGCATGGATCCCACGACCAGCGTCGCACCGTTGAGGTCGCCGACCTCGACGACGGAGAACCCGCCCGAGCGTGTCATGGCGGAGAGGAAGAAGGCCTGGAACGTCGTGTCCCACGCGTCCATGCTCCCGAAGGTCAGGGGGTTGTCGTATTCCAGCAGGAGAATGACACCGGCGCCGGCGAAGAACAGCACGATCGTCGTGATGATCGTCAGCTTCGCGTGCAGTGACCACAGCCGGAACCGCCACCAGTGCCGCCACAGCGTGAAGATCACCGGGAATCCGATCGACCCGAGGAAGACGCCGATCATGAGCACCGTGAGCAGGTAGTAGTCCTGCGCGAAAGGGGCCAGCCCCTCGGCGTTCGGGACGAACCCGGTGTTCGTGAAGGCCATCGCCGCGTAGTACGGCGCCTCCCACAGGGCGACCACGGGGTCGATGCCGCCGATGATGAGCGAGGGGTAGATGAGGACCGCGAGGACGGCCTCGATGACGAGGGTCGACAGCGCGACCGTGCGCAGCAGCTGGCCCACCTCGCCGAGCCGGATCGTCTGGCCCTCGTTCACGGGTCCGCCGTGGACACGGAGCGGATTGCTGTCGCCGGCGGCGATGAGCTTGGCGCGCAGCCCCAGCCGCTTGGAGATGACGAGGCCGAGGATCGACGCGAGGGTCAGCACCCCGAGCGCCCCGACGTTGACGCCGACGTAGGTGATGGCGCGACCGAGCGGCGACCAGTCGCTGTACATGTTGACCGTCGACAGACCCGTCACGCAGATGGTCGAGACCGCCGTGAAGAGGGCGTCGGCCAAGGGGGTCCGCTGCCCGTCGGCGGCGGCGGCCGGCAACGAGAACAGCGCGGTGAACAGCAGGATGAGGATGACGAACACCAGCACCGCGAATCGCGCGGGGGATGCCGTCGTCAGATCCCGCAGGCCGTCCCATGCGCGATAGGCGATGCGCTGTACGCGCATCGACATACGCACCTCGTCGGGCGTCGCCGCCATGCGTCGCTCCCTTCGGGCCAGCACCGGAATCATGGTACTCGGGCTGGACCGCGGCTAACCTGATGCCATGGCGGACATCTTCGACGTGATCGCTGACGGCACGCGTCGCGACATCCTGCAGCTTCTGTTGGACCGTGCGACCGGGGGAGAACGGGGCACGAGCGTTTCGCAGATCGTGCACGCGCTGGGCGTCAGCCAGCCGACGGTGTCCAAGCACCTCAAGGTGTTGCGCGAGGCCGAACTGGTCTCGGTCCGTGAGGAGGGGCAGCACCGGTACTACAGCCTGGCGGTCGCACCCTTGGACGAGGTGGATGACTGGCTCGGTCCCTTCTTCTCGATCGACGTCGAGAACGAACCGGCTCTCCCCGAGTCCGCGGTCCATGCCGCCGAGGTCGTCGGCCGCGCGGCGGCTTCGGTGAAGCATTCCGTGACATCGGCGCTCCGCAAGCTCCCGGGTCGCTGAGTCCCGCACGCCCGAGGGCGGCGGCATTCCCCGTCACATCCGTCACTCAAGCCCCGACGGTTTACAGCCGTCGCGCGCAGACCCTAGAGTGTGTCGACATCAGGGTGAAGTCCGCCCGCGGCGAAGGGTGATCGATGGCAGAGCTGCCCGACGTGCGTTTCCTCACGGTCGCCGAGGTCGCCGACCTCATGCGGGTCTCGAAGATGACCGTCTACCGGCTCGTCCACGCGGGCGAGCTCCCCGCCGTGCGGTTCGGCCGCAGCTATCGCGTGCCCGAATCGGCCGTCGCCGAGCTCGTGCAGCGTCCGGTCTCCGACGTCGGCTAGACTGGTCCGAGGCCTTTTTCCAACGCCTGCCCGTTCCCGGGAGCCGACATCGGCACCCAGACCCCGACTTAGTGAGGTTTTCCGTGGGTTCTGTCATCAAGAAGCGCCGTAAGCGCATGGCGAAGAAGAAGCACCGCAAGCTGCTTCGCAAGACTCGTCACCAGCGTCGCAACAAGAAGTAAAGCGACCACCACACCGAGCGCCTGTCTGCTGACGGGCGCTTCGTGTATGCGGCATCCGTTCCCTTCGTCTCCGAGGAGCAAGAATGCAGTCCATCTCGGTCCATGACCTGCACGCCGGACGCGACCGTCCGCTCATCGACGTGCGCGAGGTCGACGAGTTCACCGCCGGGCACGTCCCCGGTGCGGTCAACCTTCCGATGTCGACTCTCGGCGAGAACCTGCACATGCTCCCCGAAGGCGCGTTCGACGTCATCTGCCAGGCGGGCGGGCGTTCGGCGCGGGTCGTCGAGGCGCTGTCCGCGCGCGGCCACGACGCGACCAATGTCGAAGGCGGCACGGGCGAGTGGATCGCCTCGGGCTACGACGTCGAATCCTGACCCCCAGGCGCCCTCCTAGGATGGAGGGGTGACGACCCTGACGCTCATCGGCAAGACCGACTGTCACCTGTGCGACGTGGCAGAGCAGATCGTCGAGACCGTCGTCGCCGATCTCCCGTCCGAGGTCGCCGCTCGGGTCGTCATCGAGCGGGCGTCCATCGCCCAGGACGCCGCGCTCTACGAGCGGTGGTGGGAGAAGATCCCCGTCGTCCTCCTCGATGGTGAACTGCACGCGCACTGGCGCGTCTCCGCCGATCGCCTGCGTGCCGCGCTCCTGGCGGCCGATCTCGAAGGAGCTTCCGCGTGAGCATCCGTCACATCGTCCTATGGAAGCTCGCGGCCGACGACGCGGACACGCGTGCGCTGCACGCCGAGCAGATCGAGGAGCGCCTGCTCGCGCTCCGCGCCGAGATCCCGGAGATCCTGCACCTCGAGGTCGGCCGGAACGTCGCCTACCCCCAGACGAACTGGGATGTCGTCCTGGTCAGCGAGTTCGCGGACGTCGACGCTCTCGAGCGCTACCAGGTCCACCCCGCGCACCAGGAGGCCGGGGCGTTCGTCCGCTCGGTGGTGTCCGAGCGCGCGGGGATCGACTTCCCCGCCTGAGCCTCCGCCTCAGCCCAGCGGGCGCGTCGTGACCGGAACCGGGGCGAGCGCGATCCGCACGCGGGCGTGATCGTCGAGCCGGTCGGTGACGGCGTGATCGACCTGCACGAGACTCCCATCGGTGGTGCGCACGAGCGAGCGCCGCACGCTTCCCAGGAACGTGCTCTCCTCCACGACGGCATCCATTCCGGGGGCATCGGATGCCACGAGCACGACGTTCTGCGGACGCACCAGCACCTCGCAGTGACCGTCGTGGGCCGGGCCGGCCAGGGGGACGTGCTGCCCCCAGACATCCACGACCGCACCTTCGACGATGCCGGGAACGGCGTTGACCGGTCCGAGGACGGCGGCGACCGCGGGTTCCGCCGCACGTGCGTAGACCTGTTCGGGGGAGCCCTCGGCGGCGACGCGGCCGCGGTGGAGGACGACCACGCGGTCGGCGACCGCGACCGCCTCGGCGGTGTCGCGGGTCGCCCACAGGGTGGTCGTGCCGCGGCGACGGAGCTCCCGCACCACGGCGTCCCGCACTCGTTCCCGGGCGGAGGTGTGCAGGAAGCTCAGGGCGTCGTCCAGCACGAGCGCGCGAGGGCGGGCGAACAGGGCCCGCGCGATGGCGAGGCGCTGCCGGTCGCCCCGGGAGAGCCGACGTGCCCGCTCCTCCCGGTGCTCGAGGCCGACGAGGTCGAGGAGCCGCTCCATTTCTTGGTGCGCTTCCGCGTGGGCGCGTTGCGCTCGCGGAACGATGGTGTCGCGCGCGCGGCGCCAGCGGGGTGAGAAGCGGTGGGGGACAGCGACCACGGGGGGCGCGTCCGGCCGCGTACGTCCGTCGATGCGCACCTCGCCGCGGTCGGGGCGTTCGCGCCCGGCCACGATCCTCGCCAGGGTCGATGCCCCGCACCCGGATTCGCCGACGACGGCGACGATCATGCCCGCGGGCAGTTCGAGGTGGATGTCGTCGAGCACCGCGGTGCCCTCGCGACGACGCCCGATCCCGTTCAGCCGAATCGGCCAGCCCGCGCGGGGTGGACCGTCCACCGGGACGGTGCGCACGGCGCTACCTTCGACCATGACGACACGCTATGAGCCCGGGATGGCCCTTCCCGGCCCGGAGAGTGAACCCCGGGGGTCGGGCCGGCGAAATCAGGGGGCCAGGCGCGTCGGTCCGCGGAACAGGTAGGTGACCTCGCGGATCGACGACTCACCGAGCAGCAGCATCAGCACGCGGGCGAGGCCCATGCCGAAGCCGCCGTGCGGCGGGGCGCCGAAGCGGAAGAAGTCGAGGTAGAAGTCGAGGTGCTCGGGGTCGAGCCCCTTCTCCTTCGCCTGCTCGACGAGGACGTCGACGCGGTGCTCGCGCTGCGCGCCGGTCGTGATCTCGACACCGTTGAACAGCAGGTCGTACGACTTGGTGAGCCCGGTCTCGGGGTCGCGCATGTGGTAGAAGGCACGGATCTCGGGGTGGTAGTCCGTGATGAACACGAACTGGTGGCCGTAGGTCTCGCCCACGTGCGCCGCGATCTGCCGCTCGCCCTCGGGGTCGAGATCCCCGTCGGTGCGCGGGATCTCGTATCCACGGGCAGCGACGATGTCGCGGGCCTCGGCGAGAGGGATGCGCGGGAAAGGCAGGCTTGGCACCTGGACGTCGACGCCGAAGAGTTCCTGGATCTCGTCGCCGTGCTTGTCCTTGACCGCCTGGATCGCGGTCTGCAGGAGCTCTTCCTGCATGCGGGCAACGTCCTCGTGCGAGTCGATCCAGCTGATTTCGGCGTCGACGGAGGTGAATTCCGTCGCGTGGCGGCTCGTGAACGAGGGGTCGGCGCGGAAGGCGGGGGCGATCTCGAAGATCTTGCCGAAGCCGGCGACCTGCGCCATCTGCTTGAAGAACTGGGGGCTCTGCGCGAGGTACGCGGTCTTGTCCTCGAAGTAGGGCACCTCGAACAGCTCGGCGTTGGATTCCGACGGGGATGCCATGAGCTTGGGCGAGTGGATCTCGATGTAGTCGCGCTCCACCCAGTACGTGCGCATCGCGTGCTCGAGGGTGGTCTGCACCCGGAAGATGAGGTTGTTGCGGCGCTGGCGCAGGTCGAGGAAGCGCCAGTCCATGCGCTTGTCCAGACCGCTGTCGGCGGCGATCGGCGTCTCGGGGTTCGCGGCGGCGGCGATCTCGAGCTCGCCGATCCTGATCTCGACACCGCCGAGCTTCACGCGCTCGTCGTGCTTGAGCTCGCCGTGCACGGTGAGGAAGGTGCCGTTGGCCAGGGCGCCGATCGTCTCGGTGAGCGCGAGGGCCGTGGCATCCTGCTCGCCGGCGTCTTCGGACGGACGGGTCGCCGGGTTGACCAGCTGCACGGCACCGGTCTCGTCGCGCAGGACGACGAACTGCACCTTCTTCTGATCGCGCACGGTCTCGACCCAACCGGACACCGAGACGGGGCCCGCGGGGAGGGATTTCAGCTGCTGCACCAGGACGCGTTCGCTCACGAGAAGCCAGTCTACGTGCGGGCGCGGGCGGCCTTTGCGCCTCAGCGACCGGAGCCGGCGGTCAGGCCCGCCTTGACGTGACGCTGGGCGGCGAGGATGACGACCAGCGCCGGCACGCTCGCGATCAACGAAGCGGCCATGGTCGCGGCCCACGTGTTCAGGTTCGAGTTCGACAGCGCGAGGATCAGCACCGACATGGGGTACATCTCGTTGCGGTTGACGAGGGTCAGGCCGAACAGCAGATCGCCCCAGCTGAAGAGGAAGGCGAACACCCCGGCGGTCACGATCGCGTTGCGCGAGAGCGGGACGACGATGCGCCACAGGGTGCCGACCGGGCCGAGACCGTCGACCGTCGCCGCCTCGATCACCTCGGTGTCCAGGCGCAGCATGAACGCCCGCATCACGATCACGGCGAAGGGCACGCCCGCGGTGGAGTTGGCGAGGATCAGCCCGATGAAGGTGTTGAGCAGCCCCCAGGAGTTGAACATCGCGTAGAAGGATGTGGCGAGGACGACGCTCGGGATCATCTGCGCCAGCAGCAGCAGGATGAGGGCGATGCTCACCGCGCGGGAGCGGAGGCGACTCAACGCGTAGGCCGCGGGGATCGCGACCAGGAGGGTCACCAGGACCGAGCCGAGCGAGACGAGGACCGAGACCCGCAATCCGCCAATGCCCGCGTCGTCCAGGGCCTTCTCGTATCCGCCGAGTCCCGGTGCCGCGGGGAACCAGGCCGTGTCCGCGGAGTTCGCGGAGGGTTGGAGCGACGCCGACACCATCCAGTAGACCGGGAAGAGGTAGACCGCAAGAACGATGACCGTGACCACGGTCCACGTCCAGCCGCGTCTGCGGCGGCGGGCAGCGACGGGGGCTGCGGCCGGCTCGGGCGTCGCCGTCGCGGGGGCGACGGGCAGGGTGGCGGTCATTCGTCACGCTCCCGGCGCATCGACATCACGGTGTAGGCGATGGCGAACAGGATGCTGATGCCCAGCAGCAGCATCCCGTACGCTCCGCCCAGTCCGAACTGGAACTGCTGGAAGGCCTGCCGGTACGACAGGAGTCCGAGGGTCACGGTGCTGTTCGCGGGGCCGCCGGCGGTGAGCACCAGGACCAGGTCGACGATGAGCAGCGTGTAGACGACGCTCATGACCACGAGCACCGAGATCACCGGCCAGATGGTCGGCATCACGATCGAGAGAAGGCGGCGCCACGCCCCGGCGCCGTCGAGCTGCGCGGCCTCGAGCTGCTCCGCGGGCACCTGCTTCAGCGCGGCGCCCAGGATCGTGGCCCAGTAGGGCAGGCTCGCCCAGACGGCGACGACGATGACCGCAGGCAGGGCGGTGGCGGGGTTGGCCAGCCACGGCTCGACCGGGATGCCGATCGAGGAGAGGACATCGTTGATCGGGCCGTCGCCGGCGAGCAGCGACTTCCAGACCGTGGCGACCACGACGGCCGGGAGCAGCCACGGCAGAAGGATGAGGGTCGGCAGCCAGCGGCTGCCGGGGAAGCGTCGGGCGAACAGGAGCGCGAGAGCGAGGCCGAGAACGAGTTCGACCGCGACCGAGACGACCGTGATGGCGAGGGTGTTCGCGAGGGCGCGGAAGGTCACCGGCTCCGCGAGGATCGCCTCGAAGTTCGCCGTTCCCACGAAGGGCGCGCGGCCGGTGATGAACGTTCCCGTCGTGAAGGTGGTCGTGCTCATGTACACGCCGTACCCCAGGGGGAACAGGAAGAACACGACGAAGAACACGATGGCGGGGGAGAGGAATCCCCACAGCTCACCGCGCTGCCGCGCCGCGAGAGAACGCCGGAACCGGCCGGGGGAGCGGACCCCCGGCCGGTCGGTCGACGTCAGCGTGTCCGCCGTCACTGGCCGCTGGCCTGCTCCAGTGCGGCCTGCGCCGTCTGCCCGCCGACGGTCGCACTCTGGATGGCGTCGACGTACTGCTGCTGCAGGGTGTTCCACTCCGTGCCCAGCTCCGCGGAGTTGTACGCGCCGTCGACCGCGTCGACGAACGGGGCCGCCGCGGGCACCTGCTCCACGAAGGCCTCCTGCGCGCTCTGCAGCGCGGGGATGTACCCGCCCTGGACGGCGGTCTCGATCTGGTTCTCCTCCGAAGCGCGGCACTGCACCAGGGCGGCCGCTGCGGCCTCCTTCTGCGCGTCCGCATTGGCGGCGACGCCGTACGCGTAGCCGAGCAGGTTCACCTGCGGCGACTCGCCCGCCTCCGCGGTCGGGAAGGGGAACGTGCCCCACTCGAACGGGATCGAGGTATCGACGAGGTTCCAGGGACCCGACACCGTCAGGGCGGCGGAGCCCGACGTCCACTGGTCGATGGAGTCCCAGCCCCAGTTGACGAACTCCGACGAGAGGGAGCCACTGTCGACGAGCTTCTTGTACAGGTCGACCGCCTCGACCGCGCCCGCCCCGGTCGGGTCGGCGGGGTCGCCGCCGGCCGAGAGGAGGAACGGCAGGAAGTACACCGGCGTCGAACCGTCGCCGCCGATTCCCGGCAGGACGATGCCCTTCTGCGTCGGGGTCGTGAGCGACTCCGCCAGCGCGACGAGATCGTCGAAGGTCTCGGGAGCGGTCTCGGCGACTCCCGCCGCGGCGAAGGCGGCCTTGTTGTAGAAGACGGCGTAATCCTCCACCTGCACGGGCAGGCCGTACAGCGTGCCGTCGTAGCGGCCGAGGTCGGCGGCGCTCTCGGCCAGACCGTCGGTGCTGACGTCGTACTGACCCAGGTCCGCGAGGACCCCCTGCGACGCGAGCTGGGGCAGCTGCGTGTCGGTGGAGAGCAGCGCGACGTCGGGCAGCGACTTCGCGCCGGCGGCCTGCAGCAGGCGTGTGGTGTAGTCGCCCGACTGGGTCTGGACGTCGACGGTGATGCCGAGGTCGGCGGCACAGGATTCGAAGTACGTCTTCTGCAGTCCCTGGTACGGCTCGAAGTCGATGTTGTTCCACACCGTCAGCTCGACGCCCTCGAAGCCGTCCGTGGCGGCGGGGGTCGAGGAACCGCCCGCGCAGGCGGTGAGCGCGAGGACGGCGGTGAGCCCGGTCGCAGGCACGGCGATGCGGCGCAGGCGAGAGATGGATGCCATGGGTCTGTCCGTTCCCGACGACGCCGTGGCGCCGGTCGACGTGTGCTGTGGGGGAGGCGGGTCGGGAGCTACCCGCGTCATGGCTCACTCTGGGGCGTCCACGTGACGAACAGGGAACGAACGTGTCACGCGATGTAACGCCGCGCCGTGTCGGCGTGGGGGAACCGGCAGGGTGAGAGCGTCCCCTTCTTCCGCCCGAGGAGCATTCATGGCATCCGTCCCCCCTTCCGTCCGCCGCGTCCTCGTCGACACCGACACCGGTCTCGACGACGCCCACTCGCTGATGTACCTGCTGGCGCAGCCGGACGTCGAGATCGAGGCGATCACGACGATCTACGGCAACACGCCGGTCGAGGACTCGGCGCGGAACGTGCGGACGGTGCTGCGGCTGGCCGGTCGCGAGGACATCCCGATCCACCTCGGCGAGGCGACGCCGTTCGAGGGCGAGGCCTCGATCGCCGACTTCGTTCACGGCACCGACGGTCTGGGCGATCGTTTCGAGCGCGCCGAGCTGCGCGTGGAGGACGAGAGCGCGGTGGATGCCATCGTGCGCATCGCCGCCGAGCACCCCGGCGAGGTCGACCTGCATCCCCTCGGGCCGCTGACGAACATCGCCCGCGCGCTCGAGCGCGACCCCGACCTGTTCCTGAAGTTCCGCTCGGTCGTGATCATGGGCGGCGCGGGTCCGTACCCGGCACCGGGGGGAGCGACCCTGACGGATGCCAACACCGCCAACGACCGTCGAGCGGCCGAGATCGTCTTCGGGGCGCGCAACTCCGGCAACGTGGTCATGGTGGGCGTCAACGTCACCGCGAAAGCCATCCTGGACGAGCACGTGCTCGCCGTCCTGCGCGGAGCGGGCAACCCGTGGGCGGAGTTCGCCGGCGAGGTCCTCGACGCCTACAACGACTTCTACCAGTACAAGTGGGGGCGTCGGATCTCGTCGGCCCATGACGGCCTCGCGACCGTCGTACTCCATCGTCCCGAGATCGTCACGGGCTGGATCGAGGGGCCCGTGGACTACACGCCCTACGGCGGTTCGCTGGCCACTCGCGTCGCACTGACCCACGACGGCCTGCCCCTGGTGTGGGGGACACCGGCAGGTCCTTCCGTCCGCGCCGTCACGGCGTTCGACGGCACCGAGTTCCTGCGGCGGTTCGTCCAGGCGCTGTCGACCGGCCCGGCACCGCGGGACCGATGACGCCCGGGGTGCTCCGCCGACCGTGAACCCCGGGGCGTCACACCCCGGCAGACGACCGATCGTGCCCGGGCGTGCGCGTCCAGCGCTCGCGGCCGCCGACCACGGTGAGGGATGCCTCGTCGGGCCCGGCCTCGACGAGCTCCGCGAGCGCGTCGCGCGCGGTGGAGGCGGACACGGGGAACACCGCCAGGTCGGCCCGTGCGCCCGGGCGGAGCGCCCCGGTGTCGGCATCCATTCCGAGCGCGTGCGCGCCGCCGATCGTCGCGGCCGCGAAGAGCCGTGCGTGGAGGTCGTCGCCGGTGTATCCCTGGGCGCGGGCGATGTCGTGGAGCGCGGCCACGTCGTGCCACGGCGAGAGGCTGGGCGAGGACGACAGCGAGTCGGTGCCGACCGCGATCGCGTTCCCCTCGCGCAGGTACGCGGCCACGGGTGGCGCGTCGAGCCCGATCACGGCGTTCGAGCGGGGACACAGGGCGACGCTGACACCGCGTGCGCGCAGCAGCGCCCGGTCGGCGGCATCCACGTAGATTCCGTGCGCGAGGTGTGTGGAGGGGTTCAGGGCGCCGAGGTCGTCGAGGTAGCGGATGACCCCGGTGCCGGCCCCGCCGTCGCGGAGCAGCGCGAACTCGCCGCGACCGTTGGCGCGCCAGCGTTCCGCGAGATCGCCTGTGCCGGAGCGGACGTACGCGTCCTCCCACGCCGACTCGGCGGCGTGGATGTGCTGGCGCACGCCGAGTTCCGCGGACAGGCGCGCGAGGTCGCGGATGACCGCGGTGTCGAGCGAGTAGATCGCGTGCGGGGAGAGTCCGGTCGCGGGAGTGGCGGGGAGGGCGGCGAGCTGTGCCCGCACGGTGCGCTCGCCGCGCTCGCCCCAGGCCCGCTCGGTCCACCCGAGGACCTCCCAGAACGCGATGCCGTGGAGCCCGGCGTCGTGCACCGCCGATCCCGCGGCGGCGTCGGTCACGATTTCGGCGACGGTCGTCGTTCCCGAGCGCAGGGCGAGCGCGGCTCCCGCGGCGGCCGACGCACCCCAGTCCCGCGGCACGGGGTAGAGCTCCATGAACGCGCTCATCCACGCTTCGAAACCGGCGTGCGCGGCGAGACCGACCGCGGCCATGTCGCTGTACTGCAGGTGGGTGTGGGCGTTGACCAGACCCGGTGTGAGCGCACCGTCCCATTCGTGCACCACCGCGCCCGGCCCGACACTCGCGAGGACCTCGTCGGCGGAACCGACGGAGAGGATGCGGCCGCCCGCCACGGCCACGGCACCGTCCGTCACCGCGGCGGCGCCGGGCGACAGGACGAACCGCGCGCGGTGGACGACGACCGTCACTCCTCGTCCTCCTCGGGATTCCACGCGGCCAGGAACGCCCGCTGCGCCGCCGACGGCGCGTCCAGCGTCCCGCCGAAGGAGGCGAGGGCGAGAGCGGCCACCTCGTCGTCGGCGGCGCGCGGCAGCTCGTGCACGCCCGCGCCGAGGGACGGGGTGGACAGCACGTGGGCGACCGAGGCCAGCTGGACGCCGAACGAGAGGTCCATGATCTCGACCGGATTGCCCTCGGCGGCGCTGACGTTGAGGCAGTTGCCGTCGTCGAGCACGCGCACCTCGGCTCCACTCGGCATCCGCAGAACCGACACCGCCCCGTCGCGCGCGACCTCGACCGCCCCCGCGGCCCGCGCGGCCGTGAGCGCGATCTCCTGGCCCACGCCGCCGCCCACGGCGACCACCGCGCCGCTGCGCAGCGCGTCGAGGTGGGCGACGTCGATGGAGTGACGGATGCCGGTGGCCGAGATGACGATGTCGGCGTGACGAACGGCTTCGGCGAGGGTTCGCACCTCGAAACCGGCGAAGGCGGCCTGCAGCGCGGCGACCGGGTCGGTCTCGGTGACGACGACGCGCGCGCCGAGAGCGGCGGCGTGCTGGGCGATCCCGGTGCCGACGCGACCGAAGCCGACCACGACCACCGTCGCACCGAGGAACGAGCGGTCGGCCACGTCGGCCACGGCGAAGACGACCGACTGCCCGGTGCCGTGCATGTTGTCGAACAGGGACTTGGAGCGGGCGTCGTTCGCGGCGACGACCGGGATCCGCAGCGCGCCTTCGACCTCCATACGCCGAAGGGGACGCACACCGGAGGTCGTCTGCTCGGTGGCGCCGCGCATGTCGGCCACCACATCGGGGCGCTCGAGGTGGGCCAGCCGGATCGTGGACGCCCCGTCGTCCACGATGACGTCGGGCCGGTGGGCGAGAAGCGCCAGGGCGTTCGCGCGGTCCTCGGCGCTGTCGGCATCCGCCCGTGCGTACACCGGCAGACCGGCGTGCGCGAGTGCGGCCGCCACGGCGTCGTCGGTGTTCCGCCCGGCCGAGGTGACCGTCACCTCGGCGCCGGCCTCGGCGAGAGCGAGCGCGACCGTCGCCGTCTTGGGCTCGAGGACGTCCGAGACGCCGATCCGGACGCCCGCGACGGTGCCATCGCGGCCGAGACGCGCGGCGAGAGCCGTGGTCACCGGCATGTGGGCGCGAGCCCACTCGATGCGGTCGTGCCCCTCGGGCCACAGGCCCGCGTCGGCAATGCGGCCCGTCACGGCGTCACCGCCGCGGCGAAGGCGCCGCTGTCGCCGTCCGGGCCGTCGTCGACGATCAGCGCGGCGACGAGCGCGTCGGCCAGACGTCGTTGCGCCGCGGTGGTCGGCTCGGTGTCCGCGGGGAGCGGAGAGGGCATTTCCACGAGCGTTCCTCTCGGTGTCGTGCCGACGTGCGCGCGCGGAGACGGCAGGGAGGCGGCCGTCGTCGGTCGGGGTGCGGCATCCGCGACGATGCCCGCGAAGTCGAGAGCCGAGACACCGTCGTGTCCGACACCGGTGAGCAGGGTGAACGCGGTGGTGCCGGCGGTGGACACCGGCTCCACGCGAACTCCGTCGAGCCGCGCGGCGAGAAGTTCCACGGGGTCGTCGGTCGCCCGCACGACCGCGGCGCCCAGCCGCCGCAGGGCGGTCGTCAGGACGGGGGCGAGCGCTCCGTCGCCGACGACGCGCACGGTGGCTCCGGCGAGGGTGAGGTTGGTGCGGGAGGAGAGGGCGAAAAGCACCTGCTCGGCGCGCACGTGCGCGTACAGGATGCCGAACGCCCGCGACGTGAGCGGGTCGAACGCCGCCGGGTCGTGGTCGATCCGGAGATCCCACGTCTCGCGGAGGGCCTCACGAAGGGTGAGAGGAAGGGCGGGCAGCGGGCCGCCGTAGGCGACGGGGGAGGGCGGCAGCGATCGCGCACCCAGGAGCTCGCGCGTGATCGGGAACCCGCCCTCGAGCCCGACGGGGGCGGCAGAGGAGGAGGACGACACGGCTCGAACGTAGGACCCGGGCACCCTTCCGCGCGAATCGGGGCCCCGGCATCCCTAGGATGTCGCCCGTGACCTATTCCCTCTCCCCGGAGTCGTACCGGATGCTCCGGCCCGAGCGGCCGCAACGGCCTGCGCGCCGGGGATGGGATCTCGCCCTGACGATCGTTCTGCTGGTCCTGCTCCCGCTCGTCGCGATCGCGGGCTCCTACGCGGGCTTCTTCCTCGCGTTCGCCTCGGACGCCTGCGGCGCGGCACGGTGCGACTTCGGCGTCATGAACTTCGGGCTGTGGTTCGCGGTCATCGCCCCCTGGGTCGTGCTGCTCCTCACGGTCGTCGCCGCGATCGTGCGCCTCGTGCGTCATCGCGTGACGTTCTGGGTTCCGCTGGTGGGGGCGGTCCTCATCACGGCCACGTGGTTCGTGGCCGCGGCGATCGTGAGCGCCGGGGTCTCCACGACCTGACGCGCTCACAGGTCGCGCCGAGGCGACACCCGTAGGCTTCGGGCGGACGTCCGGACGGGCGGCCGATCACCGAGCGCGAAGGCACCCGATGACCGACACCACCCTCACGCACGCGTCCGCGGTATCCTCCTCGGGCGACACGTCGTGGCTCACGTCGTTGGCCGACTGGACCGTGTCGCTCATGGAGATCATCGGTCCCGTGGGCGCCGGTGTCGCGATCGCGCTGGAGAACCTCTTCCCGCCGCTGCCGAGCGAGGTCGTGCTGCCGATGGCGGGCCTCACCGCCAGCCGGGGGTCGTTCACGCTGTTCGAAGCGCTGTTGTGGACCACGCTCGGCTCCATCGTCGGCGCCTTCGCGCTCTACGGACTGGGCCGGTGGCTCGGCGCCGCGCGCCTGCGCGCGTTCGCCGCGAATATGCCGTTGCTCCACCCCGAGGACGTCGACCGCACCGTGGCCTGGTTCGAGCGCCACGGCGGCAAGGCCGTGTTCTTCGGGCGCATGGTGCCGATCTTCCGCAGCCTCATCTCGATCCCCGCCGGGGTGGCGAAGATGCCGCTGTGGCGGTTCGGTCTGCTCACCGGCGCCGGCAGCCTGATCTGGAACACCATCTTCGTCCTCGCCGGGTACCTGCTCGGCGAGAACTGGCACGTCATCGAGCAGTACGCCGACATCCTGCAGTACGTGGTGATCGCCGCGGTGGGCCTCGGCATCGCGTGGTTCCTGTACACCCGGATCCGCTCGCTCCTGGAAGCGCGCCGCGGCGCCTGAGCGCCCGTGCTCGCGGATACGACGCCGTCGAACCAACGGCGCCGCCCGCTCAGCCGGCCCACAAGACCCGCCCGTAGACTGGTGACGTGCCCGCCGACCGCCTTCATCTCGTGCGCCACGGGGAAGTCCACAACCCCCGTCGTGTGCTCTATGGCCGGCTCCCCGGATTCGGGCTGAGCGTCGATGGCCGCCGTATGGCCCGCCAGGCCGCGGACTACGTGCACGGCCTCCAGCGGCCCGTCGGGGCTCTCGTCGTGTCGCCGCTGCAGCGCACGCGCGAGTCCGCCGAACCGTTCGTCGAGCTCTTCGGAATCGAGCCCTTCATCGACGACCGCGTGATCGAGCCGACCAACGTGTTCGAGGGGCGACGGATGAAGCGCGCCCTGGCAAACCCGATCAACTGGCGCCACCTCTCGCGCCCGGCGGTGCCCAGCTGGGGCGAACCGTACGAGCGGATCGTGGCCCGCATGACCGAGGCCATGACCGACGCCTGGGAGCGCGTTCCCTCGGGCGATGTCGTCGTCGTCTCGCACCAGCTCCCCATCTGGGTCACGCACTTGGCCCTCTCACGCCAACCCACCCGCCACGACCCCCGCAAGCGCCGCTGTGCGCTGTCGAGCGTGACGAGCTTCGAGCGGCGAGACGGTGCCGCCGGGACCTCGCGCTGGGTCGAGGTGGCGTACGCCGAGCCGGCCGCGACGGCCGGAGCCGTCGACGTAGGAGCCGTCTGATGCGCCGAATCCTCTCCGCCGCCGCGGTCGCGATCCTGGCCGCCGGCTTGGCCGCCTGCGGTGCCGACCCTCTCGCCGAGCAGTACCGCGCCGGTGACAACAAGGGCTTCATCGCGGCCAACGGCTTCCAGACCCAGGAGATCGCGCCCGATCAGCGGGGAGAAGCGGTCGACTTCGCCGGGACCCTCGACAACGGGTCGCCCGTTTCCAGCGCCGACTTCGCGGGACAGGTCCTCGTGGTGAACTTCTGGTACGCCACGTGCGGCCCGTGCATCATCGAAGCGCCCCGTCTCGAACAGGCCTTCCAGACGTTCGAGGGTCAGGACGTGGAGTTCCTCGGGATCAACACGTACGACCAGCCCGCCACGGCGCTGGCGTTCGCCCGCGACAACGGCGTGTCCTACCCCAGCGCCATGGCGGTGGGCGACGCGGAGCTCAAGCTCGCTTTCGCCGAGAAGACACCGATCAACGCCACGCCGACGACGCTCGTGCTCGACCGGCAGGGGCGCGTCGCCGCCCGCGTGATCGGTGAGCTGCCCGAGGCATCCATCCTCGAGGCGATGGTGCGCACGGTGCTCGCGGAGAGCGCGTGAACCCCGGAGCTCTGGTCTTCGACGGGGCGCTGTGGCTCGCGATCCCCGTCGCCCTCGCCGCGGGCCTCGTTTCGTTCCTGTCGCCGTGCGTGCTTCCGCTCGTGCCGGGCTACCTCGGCTTCATCGGCGGCGCCGTCGCGCCGCGCGGGGGGTCGGCATCCGCCCCCGGCCGCTCCCGACTGGTCTTCGGCACCCTGCTCTTCATCGCCGGGTTCACGCTCGTGTTCATGGCGGTCAACGTGTTCGGCGGCACCGCCGGCATGTTCTTCCTGCGGTACGCCGACACGATCACCCGCATCATGGGTGTCGTGATCATCCTGCTCGGGCTGGTCTTCATCGGGCTGTTCGGTCTCGCGCAGCGGTCGGTGCGCCTGCAGGCGCGCGGCAACCTCGGGCTGGTCGGCGCTCCGCTCCTCGGCGTCGCGCTGGGCGTGGGGTGGACCCCGTGCATCGGGCCGACGCTCGCGGCGATCCTCTCGGTGTCGTACAACCTGGGCGACCCCGGTCGGGCGGCACTCCTCGGCTTGGCGTACTCGCTGGGCCTCGGCATCCCGTTCCTGCTGCTGGCGCTCGGCTTCGGATGGGCGTCCCGTTCGGTGGCCTTCGTCCGTCGGCACATCCGCGTCGTCAACCTCATCGGCGGCGCGCTGCTGATCGTGCTGGGCCTGCTGATGGTCACGGGCGTGTGGGGTTCGTGGATGTCGAACCTGCAGGGGGTGATCGGCAATGTCCAGCTCCCGCTCTGATCGAGGGAACACCGTGACCGAACCCGCCGACGGCGTACTCCGTCCGTCCGACCACGCCGACTCGGCGGCGCCCTCCGGTGAGGAGATCTCCTCCCCGCGCCTGGGCGTGGTGGGGTGGCTCCGGTGGGGGTGGCGGCAGCTGACGAGCATGCGCACCGCGCTCGTGCTGCTGCTGCTCCTCGCGATCGCGGCGGTCCCGGGCTCGCTCGTGCCGCAGCGCAGCGCCGACCCCAACGGCGTGACGCAGTACTTCCGCGACAACCCGGATCTCGCGCCCGTCCTCGACAACCTCAGCCTCTTCGACGTGTACACGTCGCCGTGGTTCTCGGCGATCTACATCCTGCTGTTCATCTCCCTCATCGGGTGCGTTCTGCCGCGCACCAAACACCACGCCAAGGCGCTCCGTGCGCAGCCTCCGCGCACGCCCGCGCGGCTCGCGCGGCTCGACGATCACCGCGTCGCGTCCGTTCCGGTGCCGGAGGGGCAGGATGCCGACGTCGTCGCCGCCGCGGCGGTCGACAGTGCCGCGGCGCAGCTGCGCAAGGCCGGGTACCGCGTGGCGCGTTACGACGGGCGCGGGGCCTTCTCGGTGTCGGCGGAGCGCGGGTACCTGCGCGAGACCGGAAACCTCGTCTTCCACGCCGCTCTCGTCGGTGTGCTCATCGCGGTCGGTGTCGGTGGCGGCTTCACGTACACCGGTCAGCGCGTTCTCGTCGAGGGGCAGGCGTTCACGAACAGCCTCCTCGACTACTCCTCGTTCAATCCCGGTCGTTTCGTCGACAGCAACGCCCTGGCCCCGTACTCGATGACGCTCGATCGTTTCGACGTGAGCTACGTCCCGCCCGGGCAGCCCGGCTCGGGCCAGGCCGGCGACTTCGCCGCCAACGTCACCACGATCGCTCCGGGCGGCGACCGCCGCGAGGGGCAGATCCGCGTCAACCATCCGCTCGACGTGCAGGGCGATCGCGTGTACCTGCTCGGCAACGGCTACGCGCCCACCGTGACGATCCGCAACGCCCAGGGCGAAGAGGTGTTCCACGACTCGGTGGCCTTCCTGCCTCAGGATGCCAACATGACCTCGCTCGGTGTGATCAAGGTCGCCGACGGTCTGCCCGACCAGCTGGGTCTCGTCGGCTTCTTCTACCCGACGATGGACACCCTCGACACGGGGGCGCTCACCTCCACGTTCGGTGGCCTGGAGTACCCCGTGCTCACGCTGCGCGCCTACTCGGGCGACCTCGGCATCGACGGCGGGACACCGCGGTCGGTGTACACGCTCGACACGAGTGAGATGACCCAGATCGCGGGCGGCGACAGCGGCACGCCGGCATTGCGCCTCATGCCGGGCGAGACGCAGGACCTGCCCGAGGGCCTCGGAACCATCACGTTCGAGAACGAGGCGCCCGCGGGGGCGGCGGGCTACCAGGACTCGGTCAAGCGCTTCGTGTCGCTGTCGATCCACCGCGACCTCGCGGGTCCGTGGGTGCTGGTCTTCGCCACGCTGGCCACGCTCGGGCTGCTGGCGGCACTCTTCGTCCCGCGTCGGCGCATGTGGGTCAAGGCCGCAGCGGACGGCGACACCGTGCGCATCGAGTACGCCGCCCTCGCCCGCGGCGAAGACCCCACGCTCGCCGCCGCGCTCGACCAGGTGGTCGAACGGCACCGTTCCACGCTCCCGGCCCCCGACGACCAGAGCCGCCCCGACACCGGAAAAGTAGACTGACATCATGCCCGGAACCGACCCGCTCGTCCTCGACGAGATCTCCCTCCTGCTGGTGTGGACGGCCGTCGCGATCTACGTGCTGGCCTTCATCGCCTACGCGATCGATCTCGCCCGCCGATCCGACCTGGCCCTCAAGGCCAAGGACGAGATCGTCGCGCGCGAGCTGGTCACCGCGGGTGGCGGCGGTGTGATCGACGCCGCCTCGCCGTCGGCGGCATCCGGAACCTCACCCGCCCGGCCGCGGTACCTCTGGGCCCGCATGGGCACGGCGCTCACGGCCCTCGGCTTCCTGTTCCACCTCGCCGCCACGGTGCTGCGCGGTATCGCGGCCGAGCGTGTGCCGTGGTCCAACATGTACGAGTTCGCCCTCACGGGTGTGCTGCTCGTCGTCGCGGTCTACCTCGCTGTGCTCACCCGGTACGACCTGCGCTTCCTCGGCTCTCTCATCACGGGTCTCGCCGTGGTGCTGCTGGGCGGGGCGACCCTGGCCTTCCACGTCGAGGTGGTGCCGCTCGCGGACCCGTTGAAGTCGGTGTGGCTCGTCATCCACGTGTTCGTCGCGTCGCTGGCCACCGCGCTGTTCGCCCTCGCCTTCGGGCTGTCGATCATGCAGCTGCTGCAGGCGCGCCGCGAGCGGAAGCTCGCCGCGGCCGCCGCCTCCCCGGACGCCGCGGCGCCGCGCCGCAGCTTCCTGCAGACCCTGCCGACGGCGGATGCGTTGGAGTCTCTGGCGTACCGCTTCGCGATCGTCGGGTTCATCTTCTGGACATTCACTCTCATCGCCGGTTCCATCTGGGCCAACGACGCGTGGGGCCGGTTCTGGGGCTTCGACACCAAAGAGGTCTGGACCTTCGTGATCTGGGTGCTGTACGCCGGGTACATCCACGCTCGCGCGACCCGCGGCTGGCGCGGCACCCGTTCGGCCTGGCTGTCGATCATCGGCTTCGCCGCGGTGCTGTTCAACTTCACGATCGTCAACGTCTTCTTCAAGGGTCTGCACGCCTACTCGGGTCTGACCTCCTGACGCGTCGCCCGCGCGGGCGACGCGTCAGGAGGTCAGACCCGAGTAGGCGTGCAGACCCTTGAAGAAGACGTT